>NZ_JANMLM010000073.1:0-3077 GCF_031372575.1 Sphingomonas sp.
CAGCCAGGCGTGACCTTGTTCATCGACGCGCGTTATTATGCGCTGCTTGCCCTGCTCAGCACGGCGCAAACAATTGCCTTTCTCAAACTCCTCGACCAGCCCACGCTTCGGCCAGCGACAGCGTGGACCGGGCTCGCGGCACTGGCCATCCTGACTCATTATTTCGCCGCGATCCCGGCGATAGTGCAGGGGCTCTACTTCCTTTGGCGTTATCGCGGCCGTGCCCTCCGCTGCTGGCCGGCGATGCTCGCGACATTGCCAGCATTTGCATGGTTTGTGGTCCACTTGCCCCGCCTGATTTTGTATGCGCAGCCGGGCATCAGCTGGTACGAGAAGCTTCGGCTGTCCGACGTGCCCAACCTGTTGTTCTGGCCGGTCGGCGGCACCTTGTTCATCGGCGCCGGAATTATCCTTATCGCCGTGGTTTTCCGGTTGCGACCACAGCCAGCTCCAAATGTCTTCGCCGTCGCCGCGCTCGCAGCATTGTCGGCACTATTGCTGATTAGCGCCGGGCTGATCGCGCCCGTGTTCAGCGGCCGCTATCTGCTGCCGCTTGCGCCGCCGATCTTGCTTGCGGTCGCCGCGTCGATCCGGCCAGCGGGCTATTTGCCGATGGCAATCTGGTATTTCGCAACGATGGGCGGGATGGTCGGTCTGGCGAAACAGCTCGATGAGCAGGCCAATTACGGGCTTGAAAAGCCGGCGCGTCTGCTGTCCGATGTTCGAGAGGTGACTTGGATGATCGATTATGGCGGTTCGAAAATCCATGATCGCGCGCAGATGGAAGCAATGCTGGCTGACGCCTTCGCTCGGGATCAGCGGACGATTACTCCACGGTGGAGCACCGACCTGCTTGGCGGCGACGGGCTGATTTATTTCTACGGCCCTGACAAAGCGGCCCAAGTTGCTGCGATGAAGGCGACATGGCGCTGTTTCGATCTTCGCAGCCATGATCATCTTGGCGTGGCCTGCGCCCGGCCCCGTGATAGGCTGCAACCATGACAATCCGTGCACGCCTTCATTCGGTCCAGCTCGGCCGGATTGCACCACTCGGGCCCCAAGGCGTGCCCAGCGGTTTCGTCAAATCTCGAATCGATGGCCCAGTCGCCGTCACTAGCCTTGGCCTCGCTGGCGACGAGACAGCCGACCTCAGCGTCCACGGTGGTCCTGAAAAGGCGGTCTATGCTTATTCCGCCGCGCATTATCCCGCCTGGGCCGCGGAGCATCCCGAGCATGCTGCATTATTCATTCCCGGAGGAGTAGGCGAAAATCTGACCATCGACGGATGGGTCGAGGCCGACTTATGCGTTGGAGATGTTCACCGCATTGGCACCGCGCACCTTCAAGTCTGCCAGCCGCGCCAGCCCTGCTTCAAGTTCGCGCTCCGTTTCAACGACAATAGATTGCCCAAGGCGATGGTTCGCAGTGGTCGCGCCGGCTGGTATTATCGCGTGATCGAGGAGGGGATTTTAAGCGCTGGCGATGCGGTCGAACTGGTTGATCGGCCAAATCCCGGTTTCTGTTTCGACCAGCTGGTCACGATCGTTAATGCGCGCTGCGCAACGACCGACGAGTTAGCGGCGATGGCGGCAATGGAGGGGTTGGCCAGCAAGCTTCGCGCGTGGGCGCGCTCGGCGGCCTGACCCGATCCTTTTGTATCGGTCACTAGCTCTGGCAGCGCGTGCCCAAGCTCGTCGCTGACAGAAAATAATCGGTGAGGCTGGTCGATCTGTTCAACGCTCGATAAGCATGGCTGATGGCTGTACCGCGCAAGACCAGGATCAAGTCCGCCGTGCCGGCGATTCCGATCGAGGGTGAGAATCTCGAGGCGAAACGGGTTCGCCTGCTTGCCTCGCTCGTTTTGCTGGGCGGGGTCGGCCTGGTCATTGCGCTGCCGTTCGCGCTTCGCGCCGGGGCCGAGTTCTTTCTTCCGGTGACGGCGGCGATGGTCGTGGCAATCGCCTTGGTGCCGATGCTCGAATGGTTCGAGCGGCGCGGGGTTGGTCCGCGGCTCGCCGCCGTGCTGTGCGTGATCATTTTCCTCTTCGCCGCGGCCTTCGCTATCGCCTCGATCGTAATGCCGGCGATCGACTGGGTGGCGATGGTGCCCGAACGGATCGACCGCGTTCGAGTAACCCTCGCGCCATTGCTCGACCTGTATAAGAATCTCGAACAATTCGTCGACAAGACGGTGTCGCAGATCAGCATGTCCGGCGCCAATGCCGGCCGCGAAGTGCGAATCGCGACCCCCAATTCGATGCTGGGGATAATCACCGCGTCGGCTCCCCATGCCGCCATCCAATTATTCTTCGCGCTGCTGGTGATCTATTTCTTCCTTTCGGGTTGGACCTCGATGCGCCGCCGCACGATCAAGAGCCGCGGCAGCTTCGAAGGGGCACTGACGACTGCTCGCGTAATCCAGGAAGTGGTCGAGGCGACTTCGACCTACATCGGTACGATCACCCTCATTAACGTCACTCTGGGCGCGCTGACCGCGCTGATCCTGTGGATGCTTGGTATGCCCTCGCCGCTGATGTGGGGCGGTATCGTCGCCGTATTGAATTACATTCCCTACCTCGGCCCGGTGGTCGCGGCGTTGTTGCTGTTCGTCGGCGGCCTGATGTCCTTCCCCGACGCCTGGTCGGCGTTGCTCCCGCCGGCGATCTTTCTGGCGATGCACACCGTCGAGGCCAATGCCCTTACCCCGATGATCGTCGGCAAGAAGATCGAGGTGAACCCGCTGCTGATACTTGTCTCCTTGAGTTTCTGGGCGTGGGTTTGGGGCACGGTTGGCGCCTTGCTGGCAGTGCCGCTGCTGATCATTTTCAAGACCATCTTCGCGGCCGCAGGAACGCCAGATATCGCCGGCTTCCTGTTCGAGGACGGGAACTTGACCCATGTCGGCGAGGAGGATGAAAAACCCGCCTGAGGCCGTTGACAGCATCTGGGGGCTACCCTAGTTGACCGCCCACGCCGAAAATTAAGCGGGTGTAGCTCAGTTGGTTAGAGCGCCGGCCTGTCACGCCGGAGGCCGCGGGTTCAAGTCCCGTCACTCGCGCCATTCCCTCATTCGGGAA
>NZ_JANMLM010000062.1:0-6368 GCF_031372575.1 Sphingomonas sp.
CGCCGGGTCGCCGCTCAGCGCCGCCTGCCGCCGCAGCGGTTTGGCGAGGATGTATCCGCCGGTTTCGAGATCGTCATTCCTGGTCCGGCTGGCGTCGAGATGGGCGACGAAATTCGCCGCCAGCGGCACGTCGATCGCCCCGCTGACGATCCACTCGTTGGCGGCCGTTCCATATCCGGCGATGCCCTTCAGTCCGAGCGGCGCTTCGGGCACCCGGCGCGGAATCCGCGAATCCACCACATTGACCACCCCGCCGATCGCCGAGGATCCGAACACCAAGGCCGCCGGGCCGTGGAGGATTTCGATCGATTGCGCGGTCAGCGGGTTGATCGCCACCGCATGGTCGCTCGATGAGGCGGACACATCCAGGCTGCCGATCCCGTCGGTCAAGATGCGGATGCGGTCGCCGCTTAGCCCGCGCAGCACCGGCTTGGCCACGTTCGGCCCCGATCCCGCGGCACTGACCCCCGGCTGCTTGATCAACGTCTCGCCGATCGTCGGCCGGATATCGCGGGCCAGCGCGTCGCCGCTCAGCACCGACACATCGCCCAGCACATCGTCGCGCCGCCGTTTGCCGGTGATGATGATCGCTTTTTCCGCCGTCTTGGGCGCGTCCTTCGCCGCAGCTTCGGCGGGCGGCGCGGAGTCAGCAGCGGGGGCAGCGGCCGCTTGGCCGTCGGTCGCAGCGTCCTGGGCAGAAGCCGATTGCGACACCAAAGCCAGCGCGGTTCCAGCGAGAAATACGAGGCGATTCATGAAATATTCCGATCGTTGCTGCCCTTGCAAAGGCAGATAGTCTGCGCCCTCGGGGCGCGCGTGTTCCGGGATGATCCGGTGCGGGAAAGCTGGCGTCGGGGATGGTCGCCAGCATCAGGCGCCGCGGGGCGGCAACCTCGTCATGCCGCGGCGGGCATGGCTACGCGATGCTGTGTGGTGGCCTGAGCAGCGGCGCGGTCGAAATGCCCGTCAAGGCGGGTGCGTCGGTCAGCGACACCGTCACCCGGTCCGACACTGCAAGCGGCGGCACGATTGCCGACGGAGCGGCCAGATGCGCCACCCAATTGAGCCCGACCGAGACCGACGGTGCCGCCTTTTTCGATTGCAGCGATACGGCGCTATCCTCATTCTGGGCAACCGCGGCGACGACGCCGATCCGGCTTTCCAGCGCCCGCGCATGCTCAGCCGCGCTGCGGTGAACGCACATTGCCGCACCCGCCGAAAATCCCTGCCCAAGGAACAGCGCGCCAATCATCAGGAAGGTCAGCAAGCGGATCATGTCGTGACATGATATCATCGCTCTTTTGACAATGACAACCCCTTTCATCCTGTCCGGCGCCGGGCCAGCGTGCGCCAACACCAACCGTCGCGGCTTTACGCCTCGTTAGGCACGGCGCGGCTATCAATGCTTGTCCGAGGGGGAGTGTCGCATGAAAATTCCATTGGCCATTGCCGGTGCCACGGCCCTTGTCGCCGGGGGCGTGCAGGTCAGCGGCGTGCTCAAACCAGGCGCGGTTTACGCCAAGCCCTATGACGTCGCTTATGCCGAGCTTGCCGCGACCCCGATCCCGCCGATGGTCGCCGATATGATCCCTGGCTCGACCCCGCGCGTCATCCGTAATGCGGGCTCGATCGTCTGGCAGTTCGGCGATACGGCGAACCGCGGCGCGACCTTCACTGCTTATCTATCGAAGGAAGATGCCGGCCACACCCGCGTCTCGGTCACTGTGGAGGTTGCCGAGAGCGACGACAAGATTGCCGGCCCTTATCTGAACAGCGCCTTCATCCTCAACATCGGCAAGCAGGCGATGGCTGAACAGGTCGCCGCCGAACTTGAGGACCGCGCCTTCGACAAGGTGAAATATGGCACCCGGCTAGCCGCCTACATGACTTCGCACCCGCAGGATCTCACAGCCTATGGCGAGACGATCCGGAACACGATGAACGACGTTGCGACGCAGGTTAATGGCTATCCGACCAAAGCCGGCAACGCGCATCAGCCCCTGTCCGCCACGCTCGCCGGTTTCGGCCAGGCCAGCGCGCAGATGGACGCCAAGACGATCCGCGATGCCCAAAATTGGAGCTCGTCCTCGGACAGTGCGCCGCCGTCCGACCCCCCGGTCGATCCGGCCCGGGCAAGCTATGATTCAACTCATCCGGCGATCGATCTGCCGGCTTACCGCTGAGCCGCCCAGTGCGCGCGCTGGCTTGGAGCTTATTGTCGACGGTGTTGCGTCTCACTTGTCGGAGAAGTTGAACTCGATCCGCGTCGAATAGCCTGCGTCGTCGCGCCCCGCCGCCATCGTCCCGCCCAGCTGGCGCACCGATGCCTGCAAGATCTTCAGCCCCAGCCCGGTCCGCCCGCTCGGCGCCGCCGCATCCTCCTCGTCCGCACCATGCCCGGCGTCGTCGCTGCACATCAGACGATAACCACCGCCGCCCACCCGTTCGCCGCCAAAGCGCACCGTCCCCGACGCCATCCGCAGCGAATGCTTGACCGCATTGGCCGCCAGTTCGTTGACGATGGTGGCGACGATCGACGCCTCGCGCGGCGACACCTCAATCGGCTCGAACGTCCCCGTCACCGCTACATCGCCGCTCAGCGATTGATCGATCAAATGCACCACCTGTTTCAGATACGGCCCCAGATCGACCTGCTCAATGGTCCCCGATATCGCCAATTGGTCGTGCAGCGCGGCAACCGTGTGAATCTGCTGCGCGACCCGCTCGAGCGAAGCGCGCGCATCGTCATTCTCCGACACCCGCCGCTCGAGCGAGACGAACGCGCCGACCACCTGCAGGCTATTTTTGACCCGGTGATCGATCTCGCTGCGCAACACCTTCTCAGCTGCGATCACCGCGCGCAGATCGAGCTGGGTCATCACCTGGTCGGCAAGGATCCGCAGCGCATCACGCTGCAGCGCATTGAGCGTTCGCGGGTGGTGATCGAGCACGCACAGGCTGCCGATCGGATAGCCATCTTTCGACTTGAGCAACGCCCCGGCGTAGAATCGCAGGCCCGGCTCGTCGAGGCACAAAGGATTGTCGGCCATCCTCCTGTCCGCCCGCGTATCGGGGATTTCGACAAACTCTTCTTCCAGGATGACATGCGCGCAGATCGACGTCTCGAGCGGCGTCTCGCGCACGCCAAGCCCGGTCTCGGCTTTGAACCATTGGCGGTTTTCATCGATCAGATTGATCACCGAAATCGGAGCCTCGCAAATCCGCGAGGCGAGCATCACGATCTCGTCGAAATCGGATTCGCGCGGGGTATCGAGGATGTCATAGGCCCGCAGCGCGGCGAGGCGCGCGGGCTCGTACGGATGATGCGCGGCCTTCATCGCCGCTAGGGAGACGAGTGGCGCGCAAAAGGCAAGCGCCACGGCGCTACCGAACCTCGACGCCCTTCCAGAACGCGATTCGCCCGCGGATCTGGGCGGCGGCATCCTTCGGCTCGGGATAATACCACGCCGCGTCGCGATTCTCCTGCCCGTCGACCAGCAGCGAATGATAATGCGCGGTCCCCTTCCACGGGCAGCCGCTGGTCGTTGCGCTCGGTTTCAGCAGGCTCGCATCGACCGCATCCGCCGGGAAATAATGATTGCCTTCGACCACAACCGTGTCGTCGCTCGTCGCAATCACGCGTCCGTTCCAATGTGCCTCAACCATGTGTCGCCTTTCAAACTGCCACCGGCGCAAACCGCCCGGCCATGCGCGCTATCGCGCTTTCGTCTTCCACAACATAAAGGTCATAGACCCAACGAACACCGCCGAACACTAATTGTCGCGCCAATGACGCTAATGCGAGGAACGTCTCGGCAGCGGCCGTCAGTTTCGCTGGAATTTTTCCAGGCTGGTGGTTGGCTCGGTTGCCGACGCCGGATCATTCACTTGCTGCGATCCTTGGTCTCCGACCGCTTTCTGGCGGATGCGCTTGGACTGGCGGTCGACAGCGGACTGCATCGCGCCGCCGATCCCGGCCGCAACCCTGCTCGACATGTCGGTCGCTATTTCCGCATTCACCTGGTCGCGAAGCGCCATGTCGAACGCGCGATTATCGAGCCTAGAGTCGACTGCCTCAGCGATAGATTGCTTCAACTTGTCCCTGATCTCAATGCGTACATCGGTGATGAACCACGATCCTTCCGCGGTCCCGTCCGCATAATCGATCGTGACCACGCTGGCCGCCTTGCCGCTCGGCGCGACCGTCGCGGTGATGGTCGAAATTTGGCCAAGCCGGTGATTGAATGACCAGCGCACCGCATTGGCGGATGGCACGGCTTCGAATTCGACCGTCAGATCCTCCAGCCCATCGGGTAAAGGCGACACTGCGGGCGATCCGCTCAGCCCGGCCAGCGACGCATAAGCCGCATCGGATGAGACCGGATATTTCTCGCCACCACCGCCGCACCCGGCCAGCAGAACTGCTGCCGCACCGATCCATAATCCCCGTATCACCGTCATCTCCTTCGATTCGATTGCTCAAGTTCATCATTAATGCCGCTAGCCGCCGCCGCGCTGCCGCCGACGATGGTGGTGGCCACCATGCCAGCTTGGCGCGGACGAAGCATCGTGTTTACGGCCATCCGCACGCCGATCGCCTTGGCCGTCGGCACGCGATCGTGCAGCCGCGCGTCGATCAGTTCGGTCATCGCAACACGGGTGAAATCGGTCAGGATGGTGTTCGGACCGCGCTTTGCCGCATTGCCACTTCCGCCGTCGGCCGGCTGATGCTCGACCGCGACCCGCGTCTGACCTGGCCCGGCGGGGGTCAGTCGGGCAGTGACGCGGGCGATCTTGGCGGTGCCGATGTTCAGGTCCCACGCGATCGCATCGGTGCCGCGCGATACCGTCGCCCACACGATTTGCGTATCTTTTCCCGGCGGGCCGGTTTCGCCCTCGTCGAAATAATCATTGACCGCCATCGACGACAAATCGGCATAAGCGCGGTCGAACGGCTTGTCGTAGACGCGCCCGGGCTTGAACGCATCACACGCTCCAAGCGCACCCGCCATCGCGAGCGATCCAGCCATCGCAAGCCAACATTTCACCGGTCCGGTCACTCCGTCCAATCTCTGGACCTTGGCCCTACGCCAAACTGCTTAACGAACCGTGCTGCCGGCGGTCTTCAACCGGCCATTTAAGCGAGCAATTCAGCACCGCGAAAATGGCCGACGTCCAACCTCGCCTCGCTCGTTTCGCTTTAGTCGACGCTCCCCTCGACCGCTATCACATCCACCGGCCCTTCGAAGGCGACGAACAAATGGCATTGCGCCGTCCCCATGCAGGTCGCGCGGTGCGGCAGGCTGGCGGGGCCATAGGCATAATTACCGGCATTGAGCGTTGCCGCCGGCGCGCCCTGATATTTCACCTCGAGCTGGCCGCTGACCAGGATCATCCGCTCGGCCGAGCTGTGGCGATGGGCGGGAATGATATAGCCGCCGGGCATCCGTAGCAGCACGTCGGCATTGGGCTTGGCCGGATTGCCGTGGAGCATTGTCAACTCGCACCCGGTCGGGAACGGCGCCGGGCACGGCCCCCATTTGAGCGCGGGGTCGCTCGCTGCCTTGACCAGCGGTGCTTCACTTGCCACCGGCAGTACTGCGGCGGGCGCAGCGGCATTGGCGGTGCTGGCTGACGCGGCGGCATCGATCGGGGCCGCGACATTGGTGAGCGGATCGGCCGTCTCCTGATACTGGCATCCCGCCAGCGCGACCGCCGCGCCCACCGTGAGCGCCGATATTCGCCAACTTCTGTGCTTCGTCATCATGGCCTCCCTGTCGTGGTTGCTCCCTCAATACCCCATCAGCGCGAGCACCTCCCGCCGCGACTTTTCGTCGCTGCGGAACCGCCCCATCATCCGGCTGGTGGTCATGATCACCCCCGGCGTGCCCACCCCGCGCGCGGTCATGCAGGCGTGGCTGGCCTCGATCACCACCGCGACGCCCTTGGGCTGGAGATGCTCGCAGATGCAGTCGGCAATTTGCGCGGTGAGCCGCTCCTGGACTTGCAATCGCCGCGCGAAGCCGTGGAGCACCCGCGCCAGCTTGCTGATCCCGACCACTTTGTCGCGCGGGAGGTACGCGATCGAGGCGGTGCCGATGATCGGCGCCATATGATGCTCGCAATGCGACTGGAACGGGATATGCTTGAGCAATACGATCTCGTCATAGCCGCCGACCTCGTCGAATGTCCGCGACAGATGCACCGACGGATCTTCCTCATACCCCCGCGCATATTCCTTCCACGCCCGCGCCACCCGCGCCGGCGTATCGAGCAAACCCTCGCGGCCCGGATCGTCGCCCGCCCAGCGGATCAAGGTCCGCACCGCCTCGGCAACCTCGTCGGGCACGGCAATTTTCGGGTCGGCG
>NZ_JANMLM010000096.1:0-14583 GCF_031372575.1 Sphingomonas sp.
CGGCTACGCCTATGACCATGATAGCGAGGATGGCTTTTCGGGTGCCAATTACTGGCCCGACGGGATGAGCCCACAGGATTATTACCAGCCCGTCGACCGCGGGTTCGAGGTCAAGCTGCGCGAGCGGCTTGCGTTCTGGGATGAAAAGCGGCGAGAGAAGCGACCAGACGACTGATCGAGGAGATGGCGATGTACCAGAACACCCAGCCGGCAGCTTATTGGCGCGAACAATTGATGTCTTGGGGACCCAAGGTGTTGCTCGCGATCGTCATCCTCGTCGCGACCCACTTCATCGCCAAGGCGGTGCAATGGGCGATCGCCAAACTGGTCGACAAGATGCCGATCCTCAAGCGCGATCCCGGTGTCGGCGGCGATAGTGTCGGCAAGGAATTGGGGCGGCTGGCCTATTGGCTGGTGTGGCTGGTCGGGCTGATCGCGGCGTTGCAACCGCTGGGCTTGAGCGAAGTGATGACCCCCCTGACGCGCATGACCAATGAGATATTTGCCTATATCCCGCGGATGGTCGGCGCTGGCATCCTGTTCTTTGCCGGGGTGGTGCTGGCACGGATTGTCCGGCACGTGATCGAAGCCGCGTTCGGCGCGATCAATATAGAGCGGCTGCTCGGGCGAGTCGGGATGAGCATTTCCGAGCCGCCGCTAGCGGTCGATCAAGAAGGCACCGTAGCGCCCGGCGTTTCCGAGGACAGAAGCTCGATTGCCAAGGCGTTGGGCATGACCGCGTCAGCCGTAATCATCATCTTCGCCGCCATCGCCGCCCTTAATATCCTGCAGATTTCGGCCATCGCCGATCCCGCCACGGCAATGCTGACCACCATCGCCAATGCCATCCCCAACATTCTTGCGGCGCTGGCAATCCTCGCCTTCACGTTCATCATCGGACGATATTTCAAGTCGCTGATCGAAGCCGTCCTGCCGAGCTTTGGGTTCGATCGGTCGGTTCATGCACTGAACATCATGCCAGCCTCGACCTCGCCTTCCAGGGTGGTGGGCAGCATTGCCATGACGGCGCTGCTGATCATTGGGGTGATGGAAGCGGCCCGCAAGATCGGCGGTGATTCGACCGCGGCATTGCTGTTCCAGATCACCGAGCTTGGCGGGAAAGTGATCTTCGGCACGGTGATCATCGTCGTCGGCCTGTTCCTGGCGCGGATCCTGGCCGGACTGGTCGGCAGTTCGACCGGCGAAGCGGGCTACGCCCAGACGATCGTCAAATATGCCATCGTCGCTCTGTTCACCGCGATCGGACTGACCTTCATGGGGCTGGCCAATGAGATTGTGATGATCGCGTTCGGGCTGATCCTCGGCTCGGCTGCGGTCGCGACGGCCATCGCCTTCGGGCTCGGCGGACGCGATTTTGCCGCGCGGACGCTCGAGCAATGGCAGGATAGCAACGCCCCACCCGCACCCCGCATCCCGCCGCGCCTCAAGCAACCGGTGGCGACCGAGGACGACGGCCAGCCGCCGTTGGTGTGAGGCACTTCACCCGCACCATCGCGATCGACTGGTCGGGGGCGAAGGGCAGCCGCCACAAGGGGATTGCGATCGCCGAGGCGCGCCCTGGATTGCCGCCACGGCTGGTCCGGCCTGAGCATGTCTGGTCGCGCGCCGAGGTGGCACATTGGCTTGCGTCTGAAGCGGCGAAGGAGCCGACGCTGTTCGGCTTCGATTTCAGCTTCGCCCCACCGCTGATCGAGCGCGGGTCGTATCTGCCGGGCGAGGGCGTGCCAACCAATGCCCGCGACTTTTGGGCCTATGTCGATGGGGTCGCGGATGACGTGGACTTTGGCGCGGCCAGCTTCCTCGAAGTCGCGCACCGCAAGCATTTCTACTTCGGGATCGCCGACGGGGTGAAGGCCGACTTCGTCTTCTTCCGCCAGTGCGACCAACGATTGAATGCGCTCGGCGGACGGAAGACTGCCAGCGCCTATGACGCAATCGGCGCGGCACAGGTGGCCAAGGCGAGCTTCTCGGGAATGCGGTTGCTGCACGCCTTGGACGGAACGGTGGCGATCTGGCCGATGGACGACCTGCGCGAGGGCCACAGCGCGGTGGTCGAGATTTACACGCGGATCTACATCTTGAACGCAGGACTGTCGGGCAAGAAAATCCGCACGACCGCCGAGCTCAACGTGGCGCTCGCTTCATTGGGGTCGCACCCCGTAAAGCTGCGCAAAACGCCGACCGATCATCAGACAGATGCACTGGTCACCGCAGCCGGGATGCTGGCCCATCTCGCGCATCCAAACGCCTTCGATCCACCGGGACTAACACCTGAAATCGCTCGGGCCGAAGGCTGGACCTTCGGGATCGTCTAGTCGGCCAGCAGCGCGAGCAACGCGAAGCTCGCCAGCCAATGTTCGCCCATATAATCCCCCGCAATGTGCGGCATGGCGCTGTCGAGATGGTCGTCGGCGGCGGATAGCGCGATGGCTTGCGCGGCGGGCGGAAGCACAGGCGCGATGCCGCGCCAGCACCACGCGCGGCTGAGGTTCAACCCGTCGAGATGCGCGATCTTGCCGTCGCTGCGGTCGCTGACCGTGGCGGGGATGAACAGGGTCGCAGGGTCGCGGGTCGCAATGCGCGGGAGGAAGGCGGCGAACCAATCGGCGAAGGCGGTGTCGCCGAGGCAGCGGCGCATCAGCAGCGCCTCGGTCAGCGCCGTGGAGAGGAATTCATCGCCGCCGGGCTCCCACGCCTGGCAATCGCGGTCGCCAGCGAATTTTTCCGACGCCCAGGCGCGGATGGTTGTGGCCAGTCCGGGGTCGAACGTTTCTGTCCACTCCAACGCGAGGATCAGCGCAAAGCTGGTGTTGGCGTGGGTGCCGGTGCGGATCGGATAAGTCAGCTTGGCGAGATACGGCGCAAACCGCGACGCAAAGCCGTGCGCGAGCGGGGCGAGCGATTCGGCGAGCATCGGGTGGCGGCTCGCCTCGAGATGCAAGGCGAGCAGCCAGCCCCAGCCATAGGGTCGCTCGAACCCCGCCGACAGCGGTCGGTCGAGATAGGCCAGTTCGTCAGCCACCTTGTCCGGCGTGAAGCTCGCGCTCGCCAGTTCGTCGATCCTCGTCGCCTCGGCCATATCCGGAAACATCCGCCGCAGCGTCAGCAGCGTCCACCAGCCATGAACGCAGCTGTGCCAGTCGAAACTGCCGAAGAACATCGGGTGGAGACCGCGCGGGGTGCGTGCATCACCATCCCCGCCCAGCACATGGTCGAGCTTGTGCGGATATTCGCGGGCGACATGCCCGAGCGCGATCGCCGCCATCCGCGACGCCAACGCCTGATCGAGCCTCACCGGAACGCCACCAGCGCGATGAGTGCTGTGTTGAACACCAAGAGCGGCAGCGCGGTCATGACCTGCGCGCGAATCACGCCATATTGATCCTTCAGTTCGAGCAACGCGGCGGGCACCAGGTTGAAGTTGGCCGCCATCGGGGTCATCAACGTGCCGCAGAACCCGGCTAGCATCCCGACCGCACCGATCACCGCCGGATTGCCGTCATGCTGGACGATCAGCAGCGGCACCCCGATCGCCGCCGCCATCACCGGGAAGGCGGCGAAGGCATTGCCCATGATCATCGTGAACAACGCCATGCCGCCGGTGAAGATGATGATGGTCACGAGCAGATTGCCCTCCGGAATGACCATCCCGGCGAGCGAGCCGATCGCATCGCCGATCCCCGCCGCGGCGAACAATACGCCGAGCGCGGCAAGCATTTGCGGGAGGACCGCTGCCCAGCCGATCGAATCGATCAGCCGCCGCCCTTCCTGCAATGGCGCCAGCGCGGGCGGACGCAGCCACGCGTAAATCACCGCCAGCGCGATCAGCACACCTAACGCTAGGAACACATAGGTCTCGCGCTTCGGTTCGATCCATCCGGCGCGGCCGATTGGGGTATAATTATAGACCAGGGTGCCGACCAAGGCGGTGACCGGGATGATCAGGGCGGGGAGGAACAAGCGGTTGCCATGAAGCGCCGAAAACGCCTCTCGCGCCGGCTCGCTGGTGGTCGGCGGGTGGCTCTTGCCGAGGAAATTGAACCCAGCCAGTCCGGCCAGGCCGAGCACGAGCAGGCCATTGCCGAAATCGCCGATCCGGTCGCCGGCGAGCAGGCTCACCGCCATCAGCCCCCAGAAGGCGGCATTGCCAAAGCGCTTGGGGTGGTGGCGATCGGTGACGCTGAGGATCGCGAACGCCGCGAACATCAGCCCGGCGAGAATATACAGCCAGTGGAGGGTGATCATTTGGCCGCCCTCCGCAAGCTGCGCTCGAACAGCCACAGCCTGAACCCGTGAATCAAAAACGCCCCAATCGCGCTCGGGATCGCCCACAAGGCCAGCTGGAGCGGCTCGAGATTGTAGCCATAGGTGGCGAGCGTTTGCTGGATGAGCACGATCGAGCCGATGGCGATGAATACGTCCTCGCCGAAAAACAGCCCGACATTATCGGTCGCCGCAGCCATTGCCTTGACCTTGTCGCCTTCCGCTTCGGTCAGGGCGCCGTGGCTCTTCTCCGCCGCCGCCAGCGCCATCGGCGCGACCAAGGGTCGCACCGTCTGCGGGTGCCCAGCGGTCGAATGGAGGCCAATGGCGGAGATGATCTGGCGATAGCCGAGGTAGAGGATCAGCAGCCGCCCGACGGTCGCCCCCTTCATCGAGCGAATGAGGTGCGCCGCGCGTTGCTGCAGCCCGAACCGCTCGAGACTGCCGATCACTGGCAGCACGATCCACACGATGGCGATGATCCGATTGTCGTTGAACGCCTTGCCGAAGGTCGAGACCACCTCGACCGGCCCCAGCCCCGCGATCAGACCGGTGACGAGCGCCGAGGCGGTCACGACCAGCATCGGGTTGAGCCTGAGCGCGAAGCCGATCACGACCAACAATATCCCGATCAATGGCCAGTAATTGATCATGCCTCCTCCTCCCCGAACCCGCCGCCACCCGGCGTCTTAATTACGAACCGATCACCAACCCGCATCTCAGCCGACGCAGTAGCGCTTAGCATTTCGATGCTTCCACCAACCCGCTCGACCCAATTGCGCCCGGCTTTCGCGTCCCCACCTCCTGCGATCCCGCGCGGCGCGACTGCGCGGCGGTTGGCGAGGATGTTGGCGCGCATCGGTTCGAGAAACGTGATTTCGCGCACCACCCCGTCGCCGCCATGATGCGCACCCTTACCCCCCGATCCGCGCCGGATTGCGAACCGATCGAGCCGCACTGGCAGCCGCGTCTCCAAAATCTCGGGGTCGGTCAGCCGGCTGTTGGTCATATGGGTCTGCACCGCGTCGGTTCCGTCATGGTCGGGGCCAGCGCCCGATCCGCCGGCGATCGTCTCATAATATTGGTGGGCCGCATTGCCGAAGGTGAAATTGTTCATCGTCCCCTGGCTTGGCGCCAAGCGGCCAGTGGCGGCGAACAAGGCGTCGGTCACCACCTGGCTGGTCTCGACATTGCCCGCGACCACCGCGGCGGGAAAGGCCGGCCAAAGCATCGAACCGTCGGGAACGATGAGTGTGATGGGCTTGAGGCAGCCGTCGTTCATCGGAATGACGTCGTCGATCAGCGTGCGGACCACATACAGCGCAGCGGCGCGAACGATCGATCGCGGGGCGTTGAAATTGTCTGCAAGCTGGGGACTTGTACCGGCAAAGTCGAACGTCGCAGCACGCGCCGCCTTGTCGATACGGACGGCGACGCGAACTTCGGCGCCATTGTCCATCGCATAGGTAAATTCGCCATTGTCCAGTCGGCCGAGCAATCGCCGCACCGATTCCTCGGCATTGGCGAGCACATAATCCATGTAGGCTGCAACCACATCCGCGCCCTGCTCGCGCGCGGTCTGGACCAGACTCTCGGCCCCGCGCACACAAGCGGCGAGCTGGGCGCGCAGGTCGGAGATATTGCGGTCGGGGTTGCGCGCGGCGTGGTCGCCGGTGGCCAAGATCGCGCGCATTTCGGGCTCGAGGAAGCGGCCTTCGTCGACCATCAATGCATTGTCGATCAGCACGCCTTCGTCGGCGATGGAGCGGCTGTCGGGCGGCATCGACCCGGGCGCGATCCCGCCGACATCGGCATGATGCCCGCGCGCCGCGACGAAGGCCGATGGGGCGGCCGCGCCGTCGTAGAATACCGGGAGGATAACCGTGATGTCGGGCAGATGCGTGCCGCCGCGATAGGGGTCGTTGAGCACATAGGCGTCGCCGCGCCGGATCCCGCGCCCGTCCCTGCCTTCACCCCGGGTCTCGATGATCACGCGGATGCTCTCGCCCATCGATCCGAGATGCACCGGGATGTGCGGCGCATTGGCAATGAGCGCGCCCGAGGCGTCGAACAGGGCGCAGGAGAAATCGAGCCGCTCCTTGATGTTGACGCTGGTCGCCGTCGCCTGCAGCGCGACCCCCATTTCCTCGGCGATTGCCATGAACAGGTTGTTGAAGATTTCCAGACGCACAGGGTCGGCGTGGGTGCCGGGCGCGTGGGCGCGGATCGCGGGGGTGGAACGGGTGAGGATGAGGGTGCCGTCCGACGCGCGGCGGCCGGACCAGCCGGGGGCGATGTAGATGGTCGAGGTGTCGTCGAAGATGAGCGCGGGGCTGCTTATTTCCTCCCCAAGATTTCCCGGGGAGGTAGCAGCGCAGCTGGCTGAGGGGTTCTCAGACCCCGCCACCGCTTCCACCACCAGCGCCTCGACCACCGGCACCGCGTCAGGCTCGGCATACCCAAACCGCCGACGATGCTCCCGATGAAACGCCGCTGCCATGTCAGGGCCGACATCAAGCTCGATCGTCGAATCGCTCCCCGGCAGGCGTAGCCTCGCGCGGTATTCCGTGTGGATCGCGTCGCGCTCGATCCGCTGTTCAAGCAAATCGTTGACCACCGCCGCCTCAAGCCCCGCCAGCGCCCCGCCAAAATCCACATCGAGCGGCTTAATCCAGCTCGCCTCGCGGATCGCCTTCACATCCGCCAAGCCGATCCCGTGCGCCGACAGCACGCCCGCGAGCGGATGCACCAGCACCCGAGTCATCCCCAGCGCGTCGGCCACCGCGCAGGCATGCTGCCCGCCCGCGCCGCCGAAGCACGCCATCGTGTAAAGCGTCACATCATGCCCGCGCGCGATCGAGATCTTGCGGATCGCGGCGGCCATATTGTCGACCGCGATCGCTATGAAGCCCTCGGCGATCTGCTCGATCATTCGGCCATCGCCAAGTGCGTCGGCGATATCGGCGAGGCGGGCACGCGATGCCTCGATGTCGATCGGCTGGTCGCTTGTCGCACCGAACACGCTCGGGAAATGCGCCGGATCGATCCGCCCGAGCACGAGGTTGCAATCGGTCACCGTCAACGGCCCGCCAGCGCGGTAACAGGCCGGTCCCGGCTGCGCGCCAGCCGACTCCGGCCCGACTCGAAACCGCATTCCGTCGAACCGGCAGATCGACCCGCCCCCCGCCGCCACGGTATGCAATTGCATCATCGGCGCGCGCACGCGGACTCCGGCGACAACACTTTCGTCGGCCAGTTCGAACCGCCCGGCATAATGCGACACGTCGGTCGAGGTGCCGCCCATGTCGAACCCGATCAGCCGCAGCGGCTCACCCTCGGCGAAATGCGGCTTGGCCGCCGCGACCATCCCGACCACCCCGCCCGCGGGGCCCGACAGCAACGCATCCTTGCCGCGAAACGCCGCCGCGTCGGTCAGCCCGCCATTCGATTGCATGAATTGCAACGGCGCCCCCGCCAGTCCGGTCGCGACGCGGTCAACATAGCGGCGCAGGATCGGCGACAGATAGGCATCGACCACGGTCGTATCGCCGCGCGGCACCAGCCTGATCAACGCTGCGACTTCATGGCTGACCGAGACTTGGGCGAAACCGAGCTCGCGGGCGATCGCGGCGAGGCGGGCTTCGTGGTCGGGGTAACGCCAGCCATGCATGAGCAGGATGGCGATCGATTCGAACCCGTCGCGGCGAAGCTGCCTGAATGCGGTGCGAGCGGCGTGTTCATCGAGTGGCCGGACGATCGCCCCGTCCGCGCCAAGCCGCTCGTCAATCTCGACCACCGCCTCGTACAGCATTGACGGCAGCACGATGTGGCGCGCAAAAATGTCCGGCCGCGCCTGGGTGCCGATCCGCAGCGCATCGCCGAACCCCCGCGTAATTGCCAGCGCGACTCGCTCGCCCTTGCGCTCGAGCAAGGCATTGGTCGCCACCGTCGTCCCCATCCGCACCGCGCCGAGTACGCCGCCTTCTTCAGTCAGGATGCGGGCCATCCCCTCCAGCGGGGCGTCGGCGTAGGCGCGGTCATTCTCCGACAGCAGTTTCATCACCCGCTGGCGGCCGTCGGCGCAGCGCGCGACAATGTCGGTGAACGTCCCGCCGCGATCGATCGCAAAGTCCCCGTGCTGTTCCACGCCGACTATCAAGCAGGATATGGAGGGCGCCTCAATCGCTTCTCGCTGGACGCGGCACCTCCGGCGAAGCTAAAGCGCGACCCGCGCCGGATTAGCTCAGATGGTAGAGCAGCGGTTTTGTAAACCGAAGGTCGCGGGTTCGATTCCTGCATCCGGCACCATGATCGCGCGCAGATAGTCCGGGGGACTATCGAGCACGATGATCCGAGCGAAGCGAGGTCGAGCGCCCGAACCGCCCACTTATCCACAGCTTTATGCACCAAATCGCCCCCGCATTTCGCCACGGCACCCCATTTTACCCCTAGCGAATCGGTTTGGATGCTGCTCTAACAATCAGGTGGTTGCGGTCTTCGGATCGAAGTACGGCGGTACTAGGACCAAAGTGTGGAGGCCTGCAGAGCCAAACCATGGAGCCCCGGATACTTCGGTATCCTGGGCTTACCCATTTCTGGCCCCCCCGGCGTTCGCTGGCGGGGCCTTTTTGTCGTCTGTGAACGACGGTCGCAACGGCGCGGCTAAGGTCGGAGCAAAGACCGCCCTTCAGCTGCTCGAAACTGTTTCAGTTTTTTTTGCACATCGCGCGGAACCATCGGCGGGGTGCGCCGTTATGGTTTCGTGGTTCAACTCTTCGGAGGCGAATCATGGAGCCCCGGAAACTTCGGTTTCCGGGGCTTACTTGTATCTAGAGCTCCGCAGGCAGCACGTTCCCGAGCTCAATCCGCCGCGATCGATCGGTCAGCGGATATTTATTCCCGTTCGCGCAATTGAACAGCATGACCTGCTCCTCGGGCTTGACCAATCCGCGCTCGAGCGCCAGCCGCCACCCCGCCAGCACCGCGCCGCCCTCAGGACAGAGCAGCATTCCGTCCGCTTCCGCCGCGTCGCGCACGCCTGCGGCAATCGCTTCCTCGCTCACCGCCAGCGCCGCCCCGCCGCTGTCGCGCACCGCGCGCAAAATCAGGAAATCGCCGACCGCCTTTGGCACGCGGATCCCGGTCGCGATCGTCGCCGCGCCCTCCCACCGCTCCGCATATTCCTCGCCCGCCTCGAACGCGCGGACCATTGGCGCGCAGCCCTCGGCCTGGATGGCGAACATCCGCGGCCGCTCGGGACCGATCATCCCGATCGCTTCCAACTCGTCGAACGCCTTCCACATCCCGATCAGCCCGGTGCCCCCGCCGGTCGGGTAGAAGATCGCGTCGGGCAATTTCCACCCGAGCTGTTCGGCCAGTTCGAGCCCCATGACCTTCTTGCCCTCGATCCGGTATGGCTCCTTGAGCGTCGAAAAGTCGAACCAGCGCCCCTCCGCCGCGCCCTTCCCCACTAACGCGCCGCATTCGTCGATCTGCCCGTCGGCGATATAGACTTTGGCGCCATAAGCCGCAGTCTCGTCGATGTTGATCTGCGGCGTTTCGGCGGGGCAGATAACGATCGTCTCGATCCCCGCGCGGGCGCCATAAGCCGCGAGCGCGGCGCCGGCATTGCCGTTGGTCGGCATCGCGATCCGCTTCACGCCGAAATGCCGGGCCATGCTGACCGCCATCGCCAGCCCGCGCGCCTTGAAAGATCCGGTCGGGAGCCGCCCCTCATCCTTGACCAGCGGCGCTCGCGTGCCCTGCATCCGCGCGATGCCATCGAGTGCGATCAACGGCGTTTCAGGCTCGCCCAGGCTGACCGGATCCTTGCCCTCGGGAAGCGGCAGCAATTCGCGCCATTTCCACATCCCCGCCGGCCGCGCGGCAATCACTTCGCGGTTGAGCACCTTGGCCACCGCCGCCAGATCGTAGCGCGCCAGCAACGGCTTTCCCGCCTTGGACAAATTGTGCAACTGGTCGGCGGCGTAACGCTCGCCGGTGAGCGAGCATTCGAGATGGGTCATGAACATCAGTGATGCCCGCAATCGTCGCCGTGGCAATCGTCGGTGGCAGCCGCGGGTGCCGATAGCTCGACCTGGATGGTCGAATGGTCGATCCCGAACATCTGGTGGACGTAGGCATTGGCCTGCCGAAGGATCAGGTCGCGGTCGCAAGCCGCGTCGACCTGCAGGTGAACCGTCAGCGCGGTTTCGGTGGTCGATAGCGACCAGATGTGGAGATGATGCGTCCCCACCACGCCGGGCAATTTCTCCAGCGCGCGCGCGACCTGGTCGGTCTCGATCGACTTGGGCGTTCCGGCGAGCGTCATCGAGGTCGATTCGGCGAGCAACCCCCACGTCCCCCACAGGATCACTCCGGCGACGATCAGGCTGATTACCGGGTCGATCCACGGCAGGCCGGTGCGCAGCATCAGGAAACCCGCGATCACCACCGCCGCCGACACCAACGCATCACTCAGCATGTGGAGGAAGGCGCCGCGGATATTGATGTCGCCGTGCCGCCCGCGCGCGAACAGCCACGCGGTGATGCCGTTGACGATAATCCCCACCGCCGCGACCGCCATCACCGTCGTTCCGTTCGACGGCTCGGGTTCGATCAGTCGCCGGATCGCCTCGGCGATGATCGCGCCAACCGCAACCAATAGCAGCAGGGCGTTGATCAAAGCGGCAAGGATCGAGCTTTTCTTGAGCCCGTAGGTGAAGCGCGGGCTCGGTCGCCGCTTGACCAGCAGCGCCCCGCCATACGCCACCACCAACCCGAGCACGTCGGACAGATTGTGCCCGGCGTCGGCCAGCAGCGCCATCGAATTGGCGGCAAAGCCATAGATCGTCTCGACCACGACGAAGCCGAGGTTGAGCAATATGCCAATGATGAAGGCCGAACCGAAACTGACGCCGGTCCCGTGATCATGTCCGGCGTGATGGTGACCCGCGCTCATTACCTTCGGATAGCAAGCGGCGGTCGGGCGTCAAGCGATTGGCCGCGAAACGCAAAAGCGGCCCGGACTTTGGGGTTCCGGGCCGCCTGGGCTGCAGCATGTCGGGGACAGCATGCTGCGGGGGGGGTCGTTGGCGATGGGCTAGAGGTCGATCCCGTCGGCAATTGCTTCGAGTTTGCGGACGCGTTCCTTGAGGTCGGCGATCTCGATCCGCCCGCCCGACGGGGGCAGCATGACGTCGCCTCGTCCGCTGACCAACTCCATCCGCTTGAGGTCGAGCCAGCCCTGCCAGCCCCTGAGCGACGCGAAGGCCGCGATCCCGATGGCCAGCATGATGCTCGCCGCGATCAATCCGGTGGACAGTGGGTCAGCCATCGCTCTTCTCCCGCAATGCTTCAATCTCGCGCGCCAGGTCATGGTCTTTCTGCGCGGCGATATGGTGGTCGATCGCCATCATCCGGCGGTCGGTCTCATCCAGCTCGGTGCGCATCGCATGGACCGAGGGGCGAACCGTGCCGACCTCGCCCATCCGCTCATAGTCGGACTTGCGGTCACCGAATTTATTCGCCCGGTGCTTCTGCGTGTAGAGGTAAATGCCGCTGCCGATGTAGGCGATGATTGCCAGTTTGAAGCTGATCATCAGCGCGATCGCGACGAAGGCGATGCGGACGAAGGTCGGGTCGATGTTGAACACATCGCCCAGGGTTGAGCAGACGCCCGCAACTTTCTTGTCGCGGCGGTCGAGTGAATAGCGTGATGACATGTCCCCGTTTCTTTCCTTACTTGGTCGCGCCGAGCGCGGCTTTCATGGCGTCCAGCTCGGCGTCGACCTGGTCGGCGGCGCGAAGCTCGGCAATCTCTTCCTCGAGGCTCTTCGGCCCGGTCATCCCCAGCGCGTCGGCATAGCCTTCGGCAAGGTCGGCGCGGCGTTCGAGCAATTCGAACTTGGCAAAGGCATCCTGCGTCCGGCTGCCGTTGAGCAATTCACTCGACCGGGCGCGGCTGACCGCGCTTTCGATCCGGTTGGCAATCGCATTCTGCCGTGCCCGCGCTTCGGCCAGCTTGGCCTGGAGCCGGGCGATATCGGCTTCGTAGCCGCGCAGCACCGCTTCAATCTGGGCGGTCTCCTCACGCAGCCCCGCCGCCATCTCGGCCGCTTGCTGCTTTTCGCCGAGCGCTGCGCGGGCCAGATCCTCGCGGCCCTTCTCGAGCGCCAGCTGGGCCTTGTCGGTCCAGCTCAGCTGGATATCGTCGAGCCGGCCGATGGCGCGCCGCATTTCCTTCATGTCGGCGATCGACCGGGCGGCGGTCGCCCGCACTTCGACCAACGTCTCTTCCATTTCGACGATGATCATCCGGATCATCCGCGCCGGATCTTCCGACCGGTCGAGCAATTCGGTGACATTCGCGGCAATGATGTCGCGGGTCCGGGTAAAGATCGGGCCGGACAACAGGCCGGCGAGCGGCGCGAAGCGGACCGTTTCGGTCACTGCTGCGGGCTGGTCCGCCGGGCCTGCCATCCGCGCGGTGCGGGTCGGCACCGTGGCCACGATCGGTTCAAGGTTATGCACTGATGGTCACCGACGGAATGGCGACGTGGGTCGCCGGGGCGACGGCCGCGCCGACCGCTACCGTGCTCATCAGGACTGCTGCGAAGGCAGCAACCAGATTGCGCTGAAGGTTCGACTTAAACATTGTCATTCTCCCTTTTTGGACCGCCATCCAATGTTCGGCGATCCATGCAGCCTACTATTCAAGAGGCGTGCCAATCCCAAAATTCCGCCAATTATGATGCAGCGCGGGCAGAAAAGCTGTGCAGTTGGCGGAATTTCCCACCACCAGTTGGGAAAGCTGACCATTTGTTCATGTTGGGAACGAAGCGTGGCGTCGGACGCTTTGACCCAAGGTAATTTCAGGAAGGATATGGACATGCTTGGCAAAATCGCAGGCGCAATCATCGGCAATCGGATCGCGGGCCGCCAGTCGGGCGCCAAGGGCGCGTTGATCGGTGTCGGCGTAGCCGCACTGGCACGGCGCGGGCTCGGCCCGCTCGGGTTGGCACTTGGCGCGGGCTGGGCAGCGAAGAAGATGCTTGACCGGCGCAAGGCAAAGCGCGGACCGGGCTTCCCGGGCGACGTTCGCCCCGGCGTATAAGCTTACTCGGCGGCGGGCTTGTCGTCCGCCGCCGCAATATCCTCAAAGTACGGCTCGACCGTCCCCTTGAGCTTTATCGTCATCGGATTGCCGAAGCGATCGCGGCTGCGCCCGGCGGCAACGCGGATCCAGCCTTCGGACACGCTATATTCCTCGACATTGGTCTTCTCATTGCCGTTGAACCGGATCCCGATCCCGCGTTCGAGGGTCGCCTGGTCGAAATGCGCGCTGCGCGGATCGAGACTGAGGTGATCGGGCGGCGTGTCGGCTTTGGCGGTTTTGCTGGTCATGAGCCGCGCCCTACCCCCGCGCCGCGTCGTTCGTCAAACGCATCACCATTGCCGGTCCGCTCGCGCCGCATTAAGCGCGGTCGGCAATGACCAAGACTCCCAATGACCGCGCCAATCGACCGGCGCTTACCCTGCATGTCCCCGAGCCGAAATATCGGCCCGGGGACACGCCCGATTTCTCGTCGATCGCGGTTCCCGCCGCCGGCTCCGCGCCGCGCCCCGATGTCGCGGCCAAGGCGGAGGAGACATTTCCGCTCTGCACCCATCTTGTCCGCGTACTCGATGATGATGGCCGCGCGGTGGGCCCGTGGGATCCAAAGCTCGACGCCGACACCTTGCGCCAGATGCTGACCGACATGAAGACGGTGCGCGTGTTCGACGACCGGATGTATCGCGCGCAGCGGCAGGGCAAGACCAGTTTCTACATGAAGTGCACCGGGGAGGAAGCGATTGCGGTCGCCGCCGCCGCCGCGATGGACCCCGACGACATGCACTTCCCGACCTATCGCCAACAAGGTCTGCTCGTCGCGCGCGGCTATCCGCTGGTGACGATGATGTGCCAGATTTACTCCAACGCCGGCGATCCGCTCCACGGCCGCCAATTGCCGATCATGTATTCGGACAAGACGCACGGCTTCTTCTCCATCTCGGGCAATCTCGGCACGCAATATCCGCAGGCGGTCGGCTGGGCGATGGCAAGTGCGATCAAGGGCGACAGTCGCATCGCCATGGGCTGGGTCGGCGATGGCGCGACGGCGGAAGGCGACTTCCACTCGGCATTGACCTTCGCCGCAGTCTACCAGGCGCCGGTGATCCTCGCGGTAGTCAACAATCAATGGGCGATCTCGAGCTTCTCGGGCATCGCCGGGGCTGAGCAGGCGACTTTCGCCAGCC
>NZ_JANMLM010000025.1:0-3543 GCF_031372575.1 Sphingomonas sp.
GGTGCCGGGCGCGGCGTCAGGGCCGAGGATCGAGGCGTTGAGGCTGTCCTGCTCGGCGACGAACTTGACCGACTCGCGCAGCACGACGGGGTGCGACGTCAATTTGGCTGCGGTCGCCGCCGAGCCGGTGAAGCTGACCACGTCCTGCCCGCCAAGATGGTCGAACAGATCGCCGACCCCGCCGACGATCAGTTGGACCGCGCCGTCGGGCAGCAGGCCGGTATCGATCATGACGCGGAAGGCGGCTTCGCAGAGGTAGGCGGTCGAGCTGGCCGGTTTGACGATCGCTGGCATGCCGGCGAGCAGGGTCGGGGCGAGTTTTTCGAGCATTCCCCAGACCGGGAAGTTGAAGGCGTTGATGTGCACCGCGGCGCCTTGCAGCGGGGTGTAGATATGCTGGCCGACGAAGCTGCCGCGCTTGGACAGTGGCTCGAGATCGCCGTCGAGCAGGACGTGGGCGTCGGGCAATTCGCGGCGACCCTTGGAGGAAAAGCTAAGCAAAGTGCCCGCGCCGCCCTCGATATCGATCCAGCCGTCCTTGCGGGTTGCGCCGGTGGCCACGTTAAGCTCGTAGAGCGATTCCTTGGCGGCGAGGATGGCGAGGCCGAGCCCTTTGATGATTCGCGCGCGCTGGTGGAAGGTGAGGGAACGTAACGCCGGGCCGCCGACCGTGCGGGCGTGATGCAGCATGGCGGCAAAGTCGATCCCGCCCGAGCCAGTGGTAGCGACGATGGTGCCGTCGATCGCAGACGGGATGTCGGCGCGCTGGCCTGAGCCGGCAACCCACTGATCGCGGGCGTAATTGAGCAATTCGGTGGTCTTCATCACGCGGTCATGGCCGGTCAGGCGGGTGCCGGTAAAGTCTCAAAGGTCGCAAAAGACCAAGCCTGAACGACCAATTGTCCTATTTTCCCTAGAAACCCGCCAATGTCGCGGCGATTGTGCGGCGCAATCATACAAAATGCGCATCCAAAAGTCCGCAAACCGCACAAAATCGCGATCCCGCGGCAAGTTCGCGCGCTTGGCCCAGCAATGTGAAAGAGCTGGCACAAACGAGTCGCGCAGAGCGACGCTGGCAGACGAAATCCTACAATGGAAGCGCAATAGAGTGCTTGATCGACAGACGGTGCCGGCTAACGGCCTTCAAAAGTCGCGAGGCGTTTTTCGAGGAAGGCGGCGACTCCTTCGCGATAGTCGCGGGTGAAGCCGAGGCGGCGCATTTCGTCGCGCTGGAGGTCGAGCTCCTCGTCGAGCGTGCGGCTGCCGTTGGTGCGGATGATCGACTTGATCGCAGCGAGGCCGAGCGGGGGGAGAGAGGCGAGTTTCGCGGCCAGCGCATCGACTTCGGCATCGAGCACATCGTCGTCAACGCATTTCCAGATCAGGCCCCAGGCGGCGGCGGTCACGGCGGGGCGCGGCTCGCCGGTTCGCGCGCGGCCGCGCGCGCGGGCCTGACCGACGAGTCGCGGCAAGTGCCAGCTGCCGCCGCTATCGGGAATTAACCCCAAAGCGGCGAAACTCTGAATGAATTTGGCGGACTTGGCGGCGATGACCAGATCGCAGGCGAGCGCGATGTTGGCGCCCGCACCAGCGGCGACTCCGTTGACCCGGGCGATGACTGGCTGGGGCAAAGTGGCGAGATGGCGGATCAGCGGGTTCCAGCTGGCATCGACCGTTTCCCCGAGATCCACTGGTTCGCCCGGCGCCACCGCGCGATCATTCAGATCTTGCCCCGCGCAAAAGCCACGGCCCGCGCCGGTGAGGATGATGACCCGGGCGCCGGCGGCTGCATCGAGCGCGGCCGCAAGCTCGGCGTGCATTGCCTTGGTGAAGCTGTTGAGCCGGTCGGGGCGGTTGAGCGTGATCCGTGCAATGTGATGGTCGATGGTCAGCAGGATGGTTGGATCGGTCATTGCGCGATAGTGAAGGAAGGCGGGCCCCGGCTCAAGTCCGGGGTGACGGCCAACTCGGCGATTGCCTTGCGAGCGCGACCGCCATAAGCCTCGCTTCGTGAACCAGCCGCTTCCCCCTCAACCCGCCAGCGATGCCGCCCGGATGCGGCTGGTTGAAGCATTGGTGGCGACCGGATCGGAGGACCGCGCGGCGTTCTCGACTCTTTACCAACTGACCTCGGCGAAGCTTTTTGGCGTCTGCCTGCGTATCTGTGGGGAGAGGCAGGCGGCGGAGGATGTTTTGAGCGAGGTTTATCTGACCGTCTGGCGGCGCGCAGGCGCGTATGAGCCGGGACGTGCAAGCCCGATCAGCTGGCTGGCGACGATCGCGCGCAATCGGGCGATCGACTGGCGGCGGTCAGCGGGCCGCAAGGTAGCGATGACCCTGGACGAGGCGCCTGAAGTGGCGGATCCCGAGCCGTCGGCGGAACAAAGGATGGTGACGAACGACGAAGATCAGCGGCTGCATTTGTGCCTCGATCAGCTGGAGGACAAGCAGCGCGGAGCCATTCGCACCGCTTTCTTCGACGGCCTGACCTATGCCGAGCTGGCGGAGCGCGAAGGCGTGCCGCTGGGAACGATGAAAAGCTGGGTCCGCCGTGGCCTGATGCGATTGAAGGATTGCCTGCGTGACGACTGAGCCTGCCAGCCCTGAAGACACGTCTGCCGCCGAGCTGGCGCTGGGCGTGCTCGACGGCGACGAGCGCAGTGCGGCATTGCGGCGACTGATCGCCGAGCCGGCGTTTGCGCGCGAGGTCGAACAGTGGCGGGCGCACTTTGGAATATTGTATGCAGGCGTTGCGGAGTTCGCTGCGCCCGACGGCGTGTTGCAACGGGTTGAAGCGAAGATTGGCGGCGTTCGAGAGGTGGTTGCAATCCGGCCTCGCAATCCGTGGAAGCCGGCCGCACTCGCCGCATCGATTGCGGCGCTGGCGATGACGGCAGTGGCATTGCGGCCGGTGCCGGTGGCGACGGTTCCAGTGGCGACGGCGCCGTTGATTGCGGCGATGGCGGCAGCCGACGGCTCTGCCGGCCAACCAGCGCTATATGATGCGGCGGCCGGAACAGTGAAAATTCCTGGCGCATTGTCGATCCCGCAAGGGCGAAGCGCGCAATTATGGGCTATCGAAGGGGATAAGGCGCCGGTTCCGTTGGGGATCTTCCGTGAAAGCGCGCCGGGCATCTATGTCGTCGAAGCCAAGGTGGGGGTGGTGATTGCACCCGGCACCACGCTTGCCATTTCGATTGAGCCGATCGGCGGATCGCCAACCGGGCTTCCGACTGGGCCGGTCATTGCATCTGGCACCTTGTCGAAGGTGTAATGCATCCGCGGCAACGATGCCGCCGTATCTCTTCACAAGCAGCCCCCGACGGGCTCGCAAGAAGAGGATCATTCCATGTTGTCCAACAAGCCTTTCGCACTGATCGCCGCCGCGCTGGCTGTCGCCGCAGCGCCCGCCGCAGTGTCGGCCAAGAATCCGATGGTCGGCGGTGCCGCAATGTATTCGAACAAGAACATCGTCGCTAATGCCGTCAATTCGAAGGATCACACGACCCTGGTTGCTGCGGTCAAGGCCGCTGGCCTGGTCGA
>NZ_JANMLM010000029.1:0-17757 GCF_031372575.1 Sphingomonas sp.
AGCGATCGCGCGGCTCGAAAAGCCGCATTGCGGGAACAAAGCGGTGCCTTTCATGAACAACAGGACGTCACTCTTTCCGACCATGTCGCTGATCTGCTGCTGGACGTCGCTCATTGGTGATCTCCCGATGGAATGGCGGTCTCGAGCTGCAGTGCGTGGAGCTCGTTGCCCATCTTGCCCTGAAGCGCGGCATAGACCGCCTGGTGCTGGCGCACGCGGCTCATCCCCGCGAAGGACGGGCTGATGACGCGCGCCGAATAATGATTGCCGTCCCCGGCAAGGTCGGTGATTTCAACCGCCGCGTCGGGCATGGCGGCAAGGATCATTGCCTCAATCTCCTGCGCAGCCATCGCCATCAGTTGGAGGCTTCGATGATCTGCCGGCGGGCCTCGACCAGTTTGTGGCCGAGCGCCTCGCGGATCGTGGCCTCGTCGCACTCGACCCCGGCGGCCGTGACATCGCCAAGCACCTTGCGGATCACGTCTTCATCGCCGGCTTCCTCGAAATCGGCTCGGACCACGTCCTTGGCATAGCCTTCGGTCTCGGTATCCGACAGGCCCATCAGGCGCGCCGCCCATTCGCCGAGCAGGCGGTTGCGCCGGGCGATGATCCGGAACTGCATTTCCTCGTCGCGCGCATATTTGGTCTCGAAAGCGCGCTCGCGGTCGTTAAATTGGCTCATTGTCTATCCTCATGGATGATCGTTGATGGCCAGATAGGCGGAGCCACGCAGCGGCGCAATGATTCACGCGCGCGCTAGGGCGAGCCACACGCAAGAAAGGGCCGGCCCCGCATCAGCGAGCCCGGCCCTTCCGATTATCCAGCAATCAGCCGACGCTTAGCCGCGTTCGGGCTCCGGCGGTGGCGGCGGCGGCGGCGGCGGCGGGGGGCACGCATCCGTCGCCAGGGTCACCGACCCGTCCGGACACGTCTGCGTCGCCGGTGGCGGCGGCGGCGGCGGCGGGGGTGGCGGCGGCGGTGGCGGAGGCGGCGGTGGCGGCGGCGCGAAATTGTAGATCAGGCTGGCCAGCACCGAATGCGACGAAAAGCGGGTATTAAGACCGTCGTCCTTCAGGCGATCGGTGCGGAAATAACGATACTTCAGCCCGAGATCGACATTGTCGCTGACCGCATAGCGCGCGCCCGCAAGCAATTGCCACGCAAAGCCTTTATCCTTGGCTGAGCCTGAGTCGAACTGATTGCCAAAATCCAGCTTGATCCGCGTATTGTGATAGCCGACGCCGCCACCCGCGTAGAGCGCGAAACGATCGGACACATTGAAGTCGAACAGGCCGTTGAGCATCAATGACCAGACGCGTGTATTGCCATTGCCATCGACCTGGACGCCATTGACGACCTGATTTGTGGTCGGCGGACCTTCTTGGGCTAACGAATTTTCAACATTGAAGAACGCGACTTCATAGCCGCTATGCTTGGCACGCTTGTAGCCAAGCTCGCCTTCAAGGCGGAACAGGCCGAAATCATAACCGATAATGGCATCGAGATCGACGCCGGTCTTGTAATCCACATCGATGATGTCGCCGAAGCCGTCGGCGCTGATGGTTTCATCCTTGGGAAAAAGAAGGCCGCCTTCGATCCCGGCATACCAACTTTTATCCACTGCCATCGCCGGCGAGGCGAGCGACGTTGCGGCCAGCGCCGCCAAAACTACGTATCGCATTGAAAACCCCTGTTTTTAATGTGCAACATACGCAGTTTATCCTTAATCGAGATTAATGACAATCCGCGTCTTTCTGACTCGACAACTTTTTTAACCCTTTTCGTTTATGCGACTGGGCATGCGCCACGAATCCTTCGCCGACACCGCCACGCCCGTCGTTTCACTGCCCGAACTGGTCGGTGCCTTCAGCTATGCCCTTGACCTGACCGAGGGGCAGCCGGCGGGCCATTGCATCCGCGCCTGCTGGATTGGCAGCCATGTCGGGCGCGAGCTTGGGCTCAACGCGGCCGAGTTGAGCGACCTGTACTACACTATCCTGCTCAAGGATCTGGGCTGTTCGAGCAACGCCGCGCGGATCTGCGAATTGTACGAGGCGGATGATCGCGCCTTCAAGCAGGGCTTCAAGACGGTCGGTACCAATCTTGCGGCAACGCTCCGCTTCGTCGTCGCCAAGACTGCGCCTTCGGCCCCGCTTCACAAGCGCGTCGCAGCGATCGGCAATATCTTCAAGAATGGCGATTCGATCGCGCAGGAAATGATCCTGTCGCGCTGCACGCGCGGGGCCGATATCGCTCGCTCGCTGCGCTTCTCGGAGGCGGTGTGCGACGGCATCTACCGCCTCGATGAGCATTGGGACGGATCGGGCCGGCCGGGACGCCTGCGGGGCAAGGCAATCCCGTTGTTCGCCCAGATCGCGTTGCTGGCGCAGGTCGCCGACGTGTTTCATACCCACGCCGGGGCCAGTGCCGCGATCGACGAAGTGTCGCGCCGCGCCGGCACCTGGCTCGACCCCGATCTGTGCGCTGCCTTCGCGCGAGTCGCCGACAAGCCGCGATTCTGGTCCGACCTGGCGTCGCCCTTGCTCGACGCGCGATTGCTGACGATGGCTCCGGCCGGTGCAGCGATCGCGGTCGACGACGATTATCTCGACTCCATCGCCGCCGCCTTTGGCCAGGTAATCGATGCCAAAAGCCCCTACACGGCGGGCCATTCCACCCGCGTCGCCACGCTTGCGTCGCAGATCGGCCTGGCGATGGGTATGCTTCCGGCGCGGCAACGCTGGCTGTACCGCGCGGCTTTGCTCCACGATGTCGGCAAATTGAGCGTCTCCAACGCCATCCTCGACAAGCCCGGCAGTCTCGACGAGCGCGAGTGGGAAGCAATGCGCGGCCACGCCACCCATACCCAGGCGATCCTCGGCCGGATTAGCGCCCTCGCCGACATCGCACCGATCGCTGCGGCCCATCATGAGCGGCTCGACGGCATGGGCTATCCGCTGCGCCTCGACGAAGCGCAGATCACGCGTGAAACGCGGATCATCACCGTGTGCGATTATTTTGACGCGCTAACCTCCGACCGGCCGTACCGGGCGGCAATGAGCATTGACGAAGCGCTGGCATTGATGACCGCCGAGGAGGGCAAGGCAATCGACTCCGAATGCCTCGCCGCGCTTCGCGCGATCGCCGCTTAGAGTTCGACCACGACCTTGCCGATGACGCGGCGCGCGGCAAGTGCGGCAATGGCCTCCCCGCCACGGTTCAGCGGGTAAGTGGCGCTGACGACGGGTGCGATCTTGCCCTCGTCCCACAGCCGGAACAGGGTTTCGACATGCGCCGCATTGGCCTTGGGATTGCGCGCCGCAAACGCCCCCCAGAACACCCCGCGCACGTCGCAGCTTTTGAGCAAGGTCAGGTTGAGCGGCAGCCTGGGGATGCCGGCGGGGAAGCCGACCACCAGATAGCGCCCATCCCACGCGATCGAGCGCAGCGCCGGCTCGGCATAATCGCCCCCGACCGGATCGAAGATCACATCCGCGCCCGCTGGCCCGACCGCCTCCTTGAACATTTGCGCCAGCGCCTTTGATCCGTCCTTATCAAATGGACCGCGCGGATAAATTATTGCCGCGTCTGCGCCCGCCTTGCGCGCCGCCGCGGCCTTGTCCTCGCTCGACACGGCCGCAATCACCCGCGCCCCGCGCGCCTTGCCAAGCTCGACTGCGGCCAGCCCGACCCCGCCCGCCGCACCGAGCACCAGCAAAGTCTCACCCGCCTTCAGGTCGCCACGATCGTAGAGCGCGTGGATCGAGGTGGCGTAGGTCAACAGCAATGCCGCGCCATCGGTGAAGCTGCGACTGTCGGGTAGGCGGAACGCGGTCTTGGCGCTGATCACGATCTTCTCGACCAGCCCGCCCCAGCCCGGCACCGCGATCAGCCGGTCGCCGATCGCCCAGCCGGTTACGCCGTCGCCGACCGCCGCGACCTCCCCCGCAATCTCCCCGCCCGGCGCAAACGGGCGCGGCGGCTTGAACTGATATTTGTCCTCGATGATCAGCACATCGGGATAGTTGATCGCCGCGCTGCGGACCCGCACCAGCAATTCGCCGGGGCCAGCGACGGGATCGGGAAGCTCGTCAACGGTCAGCGTTTCAGGACCGCCGGGGGCGTGGCTCAATAGCGCCTTCAACGCGCTTCTTTCGGGAAGGCGGGCAGCTTGGCGATATCGGCGGGTTCATGCTGGATGATTACCTTGGCGCGATAGCTTCGCGCCAGCCGCTCGAACCGGTCGATCGACGCCAATGTCTCGGCGCGGCTGGTGTTGAACGGCGGCACGCCCCTCAGCTGGCGAGCCATGGTCGAATGATAAAGATCGCCGCTCAGCATCACGTTGCCGCTGGCCAGCTTGACCAACAGCGCGATGTGGCTTGGCGTGTGCCCGGGCAGGTTGAGCACGATGACACTGCCATCGCCGAACACGTCGATGTCACTGCCGGCCATCACCTGCACCTTGGCATCGACGCTGCGCCACGGGCCGAACGGATCCTTGGGTCCCGTGGTCGCCTCGAGATCCTTCTTGCCGATCAGCAATTTCGCCAGCGGAAAGTCCGCCGCCTGCCCAGTGTGGTCACCGTGCATGTGGCTGATCCCGACGATGTCGATGTCCGAGACCTTGAGGCCGAGAGTCGCGAGCTGGTCGGGGATCGTTCGATCGACCCGGACGATCAATGCCCCCATGTCGGTTGACTTGCCTTTCAGCGCGGCCGGAAAACCGGTGTCCCACAGCAAGACGTCACTGCCATGGCGGACCACGTAGCAACTGCTGGTAATTTTCCGCGGCCCGACCGGATATTCATGCGTGTCGGAGAAGAAGGCGTCGAAATTCTTGACCGTCGCATTGCCGCAATCGAGCCGGACGATCGACAGTTTGGCGGCGGGCCCGGGCTGGGCCGAGGCACCCGCGCTCAACGCCAATGCGGTTGCTATGCCCACATATGCAATTGCCTTCATGCCGACGCTCCTATTGTTAGGCGATGTAATTCGCCGTGGTCTTGGCCTGGATCTCGTCGCCCGTGACGCCAGGTGCCAACTCGATCAATTTGAACGGCGATGCGTGATCGGGGCGGTGGAATACGCCGAGGTCGGTGATGATCATGTCGACACTATTCTTCCCGGTCAGCGGCAGCGTGCATTTGGGGATGAACTTGGGGCTGCCGTCCTTGGCATTATGCTCCATCACGACGATGATCTTCTTGACCCCCGCAACCAGGTCCATCGCCCCGCCCATGCCTTTGATCATCTTGCCCGGGATCATCCAGTTGGCGATGTCGCCGCCCTCGCTGACCTCCATCGCGCCGAGCACGGTCAGGTCGATATGCCCGCCACGGATCATCGCGAAACTGTCGCTGCTCGAGAAATAAGACGATGAGTCGAGCTCGCTGATCGTCTGCTTGCCGGCGTTGATCAGATCGGCGTCGACCTCGTCCGCGTAAGGAAACGGCCCGATTCCGAGCATGCCATTTTCCGACTGCAAGGTGACCGTCATCCCGTCGGGAATATTGTTGGCGACGAGCGTGGGAATGCCAATGCCGAGATTGACGTAATAGCCGTCCTTCAATTCCCGCGCGGCACGCGCCGCCATCTGGTTGCGGTCCCAGCTCATGCCGCGCGCTCCCTCGTGGTCACAAACTCGATTTTCTTGTCGTAGGGCGAGCCGTCGATCATGCGTTTGACGTAAATGCTTGGCAGGTGGATCGCGTCCGGATCGAGCGCGCCGACCGCAACAATCTCCTCCACCTCCGCCACGCAGATCTTGCCGCACGTCGCGGCAGGGGCGTTGAAGTTGCGGGCGGTCTTGCGGAACAGGAGGTTGCCGACTTCGTCCGCCTTCCAGCCTTTGATGATGCTCAAATCGGCGCGGATGCCACGTTCGAGGATATACTCCTCACCGTCGAAGCTCTTCGCTTCCTTGCCCTCGGCGACCTGCGTGCCGACACCGGTCTTGGTGTAGAAACCGGGAATGCCCGCGCCCCCGGCTCGCATCCGCTCGGCGAGTGTCCCCTGCGGACAAAATTCGACCTCCAGCTCGCCCGCCAGATATTGCCGCTCGAACTCCTTATTCTCGCCGACGTAGGAGCTGATCATCTTCTTCACCTGCCGCGTGCGGAGCAATTTGCCGAGCCCTTCATTGTCGATCCCGGCATTGTTGCTGGCGATGGTCAAATCCCTGACCCCGCTCGCTACGATCGCGTCGATCAGCCGCTCGGGGATGCCGCACAGGCCGAAGCCCCCGGCGGCGATGGTCATGCCGTCGAACAGCAACCCGTCGAGGGCGGCGGCGGCGTCGAGATAGATTTTCTGGGCCATGCAGCGTCCTTAGGCAGGCGCTTTCGCGGCGGCAAGGCGGGTTACGGGTGGACCAGAATTCCGGCGCGCGGATCGGCCTTGCCAGCGACCGCATCACAATAAGCGGCGAGCGCGGCGTCGGGGCCATCGCTAACCTCAATGCGGAACAGATTCCGCGCATCGCTGAGGAAAGCGGTCCAGGCGGTTGCCATGCGCGACTGGAAGCCGCCCGGGCCCCATTCCTTCGATCGTTTGGCGACCCGCGCCGGCGCGAAGAAACCGACCGCGGGGACCCGCGCGGCCGGGGCCGAATCCCAATGCGCTTTGCCGACCACGAGGTTGAGCTTGAGCTCCTCGCCAAAGTGGTAGTGAAGCGCCGCGGTCAATCCGCAATCGCCCGCGATATCGACGAACGCGGACGGGATCGCGGGGTCGAGCGCGGCGATATCGTTGTAGAGGATCAGATCGTCGTAAAGGCCCGCGCCTTCTAAGAAATCGCGGCCCCGCGAAGAGGTTAGCCCGATCAACTTCGGACGGTTGCCCCGCTGATTCATGGCATGGGCAAAGCCGATCGCGGTCTTGGACGAGGCGCTGGCGACCAGCACCTGGGCCGCGCCGAAGTCGGCCTCATCCTCGAACTGGTCGGCGATCAGCCAGCCGGTCAGGTACAGCGGGCGAAAGACCGGCCACCAGTCGCGATCCGCTTCGACGAAATCGCCGAGCGCCGACACGCGCAGATAATGGTCGTACACCGCCGGCATCGCATCCCGATGCGCCGCGACATCCATGAAACCACCCGCGTTTACCCGTCCCGGAGTCAGCCGCACATGGCTCGCCATCGGATAGAAACCGTAAAATTGCTCGCCCTCGTCTACCCCCTCGGCAGCGCTCCGCGTGACGGTCGCAAAACCCCATACCGGCAGCCGCCCCGGTCCCTCGCCACCGGGCGAGAAGAAGTCCCAATAGCCCTTGCCATTGGGGAACAACCCGATCGGCTTACCCAGCGCAGCATAAGTCACATTGTTGGCGGTCATCGCGAAGCACTCGACCCGCACCTCGACCTCGCCCGGGGCGAGATCGATTGCCGGTTCATCGACAAGCGCAGCCTTCGCAATATCGTCCCGGTCAATGTCGATAGCCCAGCGCGTGTCGGTCATCGTCTGCTCCTTGCTGCGATCATGTGGCGCCAGCCGCGCCGACACCTGAAATCGCTTCGAGCGCGATGGCGCGCTGGTCCCATGGAACGAAGAAATGATCGTGATCGAGTGCCGCGACCACGTTGGCGCTGATCCCCGCGTCGGCCAGACGACGGGACAGGACCGCCGTCAGGCCGATCGCCTCAAGGCTCGAGTGAACACCCAGACTGATCCGCGCCCACGCACCATCGGCCCGTTCGCGGATTGCGGTGACTCCACCGTCCTCGCGAATCAGGGCAAAATCACCCTCTCCCAGCGACAATCGCTCGACCCGCTCGAACGCGTATCGTGCGGCACCAAGTTGCGGTCGAAGGTCGGCGAGCAGGCGCGTCAGGTCGCGCTCGCCCGCCATGACCGATCAGCCCTTCAATTTCGACAGCACGCCCTGCAGTTGCATCGCGTTGGACATGTCGCCCTCGACCTTCAACTTGCCGGTCATGAAGGCGGTCATGCCGTCCAATTGGCCGTCGGCCATCGCCTGCCAGTCGTCCCACGCAATCTTGATCGTCGTGTCGGCCGCGCCATCGTCTTCGCTGACCGTGTTGCCGACGCCGTCGAGCATGATCGTGCCCTGGTCGCCAAAGTCGAGCTTGACGGTCTTGCCCGGCAGTACGGCGCCGACGTCGTTCATCTTGGCGGCGAGTTCGGTCTTGGTCATGCGATCGGCTCCTGTTTCGATTGAAAACCGATCTAGCGAGCGGGTGGGTTGGCGACAAGCGTCTCAACGCCTATCTCACCCGTCATGAGTTATGACGCAGAGCTGAAGCTGTTCATCGACGGAAACTGGAAGAGCGGCGAAGGCCGCGACGCTTTTACCGTCATCAATCCCGTCACCGCCGAGGGCATCGCCGAGGTGCCTTTGGCCACCGCCGCCGACCTGGAGGAAGCGCTCGCCGCTGCCGAACGCGCCTGGCCGTTGTGGCGCGCGACCGAAGTCGAGAAGCGTGCCGCGATCCTCCACAAGGCCGCCGCCTTGCTGATCGAACGCGCCGATCATATTGCCGCCATCCTGACGCAGGAGCAGGGCAAACCGCTCGCCGAGGCCAAGGCCGAAGTCACCGGATCAGCGTCGATGTTCACCTGGTACGCCGACGAGATCAAGCGCGACTATGGCCGCACGTTGGTGCGCCCCACCGGTCAACGGTCGATCGTTATCCGCCAGCCCGTCGGCCCGACCGCGACCTTCACGCCGTGGAATTTCCCGATTTACCTGCTCGCCAAGAAGATCGCCGCCGCGCTCGCTGCTGGCTGCCCGGTGATCAGCCGCCCGCCGCAGGAAACCCCCGGCTGCACCGGCGAATTGTTCCGCGCTTTGGACGATGCTGGAATCCCCAAGGGCGTCGCGCAACTGGTCCACGGCAAGGCGGCGCTGGTCAGTGAGGCGCTGTTTGCGTCCCCCGTCATCCGCAAGGCCAGCTTCACCGGATCGGTCCCGGTCGGCAAGCATCTGATGAAGCTTGCCGCCGATCATATGAAGCGCATCACGCTCGAGCTTGGCGGCCACGCGCCGGTGTTGATCTTTGACGATTGCGATCTGGAAAAGATGCTCGACATGGTCGTACCGCAGAAATTCCGCAACGCGGGTCAGGTTTGCGTCTCGCCGACCCGCTTCTACGTCCAGGAGGGCATTTACGACGCCTTCCTCAAGGGCTTCGCGGCCCGGACCGCGCACGTCAAGATCGGCGATGGGCTCGACGCCACAACCAAGATGGGTCCGCTCGCCAATGCGCGGCGCCCCGACGAGATCGAGAAACTGGTCAACGACGCCGCAGCCAAGGGCGCTCGCGTTCTTGCGGGCGGCGAGCGCGGCGATTCGGGTTTCTTCTTCCAGCCGACCCTGCTCGGCGATGTCCCCATCAATGCCGACATCATGAACGAGGAGCCGTTCGGCCCGGTCGCGGTCAGCGCCAGCTTCAAGAGCTTCGACGACGCCATCGAACAGGCCAACCGCCTGCCGTTCGGGCTCGCCGCGTTCGCCTTCACCGAAAATGGTCGCCGTGCCAATTTGCTCGGCGACGCGATCGAAAGCGGGATGGTCGGGATCAACACCTTCGCCATTTCGACCGCCGACGCGCCGTTCGGCGGGGTTAAGGATTCGGGCTTCGGCAGCGAAGGCGGCAAGGAAGGGCTCGAGACCTATCAGGTGGTCAAGGCGATCCATTTGGCCTGATCCGCGGCCAAACCAAACCGTCGGTCGTGGCTGTTCTGGATTAGCCGCGCGCTGGTTACGATCGGCGCGGCGCCACATTCGCCCCTAATGGTCAATATGCATCGTTAGGCGTATGCTCTTCATCGGGGGGTTAAGATGATGATCGGGTCACTCGCCATAACCTTTGCAGCGATATTCTTCGGCGCTGCATTCTATCTGTCGATTGCCGAACATCCGGCGCGGCAGGGCCTTCCGGTCGGAGCGACGCTCGCCGAGTGGAAGCCATCTTACCAGCGCGGCTTCATGATGCAGGCAAGCATCGCGGTCCTATCAGGCGCTTGCGGACTGATCATGTGGTGGATCGAAGGCGGCCCCTTATGGCTCGCTGGCGCAATCACGATTCTTGCCAATTGGCCCTACACGCTAATCGTGATGATGCCGGTCAATCATCGGTTGGAGGCAACCCCGTCCGAATCGGCGAACGATGAAACCCGGCAATTGCTCAATCGGTGGGGCCGGCTGCATTGGGTCCGAACCATCCTCGGCGGAGCGGCGACAATGCTATTATTGTTCGCCACCCGCTAGGCGATCACCAAAGCGGCTTGCTCGGGCGATGCTCCTTGCGGACGACATCGCCCTTGATCAGCTTGCTTTTCAGCCCGGTGCGCGCTTTTTCGGCGCCGTCGCTGCTCATGCACACCAGCCGCACGCCGCCCGACGACAATTTCTCGATCGCCGACACGCCGACGTCCTTGCCCTTGCAATAATCGACGGCGGCGTTTTCGCTCATATTGAGAAAAAGAACTCGGCTCATGGATAGTCTCCTGATTGGAAAAGCGAGAGCGCACGGTCTCTCAGTCACAGGAGGCTTTTTGAGGTTCAAGGTCGAGTGATGCGGCATCCCTAGCATAGTTTTGCGCCGCCGTCCTGCGTCGCCGAAATCAATCGCTAATGCACCGCGTGCGAAGCTTGCACTGGCACCCCTTCTGCTGCGATCCGCAAATTCTGCATCATTCCGTGGTCGCCGTGGAACATGATGTGGCAATGGATGACGAAATCGCCGGTAAAGCGCTCGTAGCGAGTGCGGAACGCGACCCGCACACCCTCCTTGATCATTACCGTGTCCTTCCATTCGCCCGTCAGCCCGGCATAGTCGGGATCGAAGGCCGGGCCCTTCGGGTCGCTCAAATCGCGGCCTTCCTGATCGTGGATCGAAATGATCTGGAACGGGTTGACGTGGATGTGCAGCGGGTGGCCGATGGTCAGCGACGTCGCGCGCCATTCCTCTGCTTTGCCCAGCGGCAGCACCGCATCGATCCGATTATGGTCATAGGACAGGCCATTAACCCGGAACGCGGTTTCCTCGGGGCCGCCGACGATGTTGAGGATGACCTCGCGCCAGGCGGCGACCTCGGTCGTCGGGATCGGCTTGTGCCAGGTGAAGGAGGTGAGCTTCAGTCCATCGTTCAACTCGCCGATGACACGGTCGCGGACGGCAGCACGCTCCCTTCCGGACAGCGCCTTCTCCGCCGCCTTGACCAACATGGATTGAAGCATGGCCCCGGCATCGCCCTCGCCAGTTGCCGCGCCCCTGGCTCCGACCAGCGCCACCATGCGCGCCGGGTTGGGGTTGTCCTTGTCCGTGTCGATGCGACTGGTGTCGTTGACCATGCAATAGGTTCCCGGCTCCGGCAGCCGCGCCAGCACGTCAACGCGCTCGCCGGCGAAGAGGATGGCCTCGTCCACCTTTTGCACCGCCGATCGGGTCAGCCCGTCCATCGCGATTCGCCACATTGGAAGCGGTTGGCCGGTGCAGTAGCGCTGTCGCCAGGCGATCTGGTCTTCAGCCTTGACAGACGCCAAGGGCGGCGCGGCGGGATCGAGCCGGTAGAGCCGCAGGCGCATCCCCTCGCCCGTGCCGGCATTAACCAGGCGCCAGCGCTCGAACGCACCGGCTTTCGCATCGGCAAGCTGCGGCTGCACCCGGCCATTGATGCCGGTGTAGCGGCCCGTCTCGCGCCAGCCCCAGTCATTGTCGAAGCCCTCGATGCCGCCGGTTTTTCCTGGCGCGCAGGTGAACGGGCGGATCGGCTCACCATCCTTGGTGCGCTTGCCCTCGTTCAGCCCCTTGTCGTTGAGGCAGCCGTACGGAATCTGCTGGAACAGCATGATCCGCTCCGGGAAAGGCCGCCCGCGCTGATCTTTCAGGAGCACGTCGATATCGCCGGGCTTAGTCGCCGTCGGCAGCCGGTCGCCGGTGACGATCAGCGCTCCGGCCATGCCGCTGCCGACCTGAACGAAGCCAGCGCCGTGATGGTGGGGATGATACCAGAAGGTGCCGGCCGGGTGATCGGCAGGGATATCGTAGGCGTATTGGAACTGCTCCCTAGGCTTGATCGAAATCAGCACGTTGTCGCTGTTGCCCGAGGGCGAGACCCACAAGCCATGCGTGTGCAAATTGGTGTCGTTGAAGCACAAATTCGTAGCGCGCTGTTCGTTGCTGCATCGCTCGAGCTTGTTGTCGATCAGCACGTTGAGCCGCTGACCGGGCGCGACGCGGATTGTCGGCGCAACGAAATCGCCCGGCTTCGCCCCCGATCCGATGAACGATCGTAGTTCAACCTTGTCGTCGGTCAGTGTCCAGGGATTGTAGAGCGTGCCTTGCGCGCGACCGATTTCGAAGCGGTAATCGACGGGCGGCGGCGCGGCCGCGCCAGCCAACATGGCCGCGATCAGGATGTCCATTGGCTCCCCCAAGCCCCGATTGAACGCTTACAATCGTCCGGAATTTGCACTCATTTCGGGCGCGTGACAAGCTCCCACTCCACAAGCCGCGTGACACAAGCTAGAGCCGATCCATGACCTTACGCACCGGTGGCCAGATCCTCGTCGAGCAGCTCAAGATCCAAGGCTGCGACCGCATTTTTACCGTTCCGGGCGAGAGCTTCCTCGCGGTGCTCGATGCGCTCCATGATGCGCCGGAGATCGACCTCACCGTCTGTCGCCAGGAAGGCGGGGTCGCGTACATGGCCGATGCCGATGGCAAGATGACCGGGCGGCCGGGCGTCGCGTTCGTCACCCGCGGCCCGGGCGCGACCAATGCCAGTGGCGGAATCCATGTCGCGATGCAGGATTCGACACCGCTGATCATGTTCGTCGGCGATCTCGACCGCGCCGACAAGGATCGCGAAGGCTTTCAGGAAATCGACTTTCAGGCGTTTTTCACGCCGATCGCCAAATGGGCGGCGCGGATCGACGATGCCCGGCGGATTCCCGAATATGTTGCCCGCGCCTATCGCGTCGCCACCGCCGGCCGCCCCGGCCCGGTGGTGCTCGCCATCCCCGAGGACATGTTGCGCGACCTAGCCGAGGTCGAGGATCGCCCGGCCATCGCCCCGCTCGTCCAGCCGCCTTGCGCTGGCGCGATGGGGGCATTGTTCGACCTGTTGAAAGACGCGACCGTCCCAGTGGCGATCATCGGCGGCGCCGACTGGAGCCCGGCCGCAGCGCATCATTTCGCGACCTTTGCCGCGCGCCGCGGCATTCCCACCGCCGCCGCCTTCCGCCGCCAGGACGCAATCGCCAACACATGCTCGGTCTATGCCGGCCAACTCGGTTACGGCCCTAACCCCAAGCTCCAGCAGCGCATCCGCGACGCCGATCTGCTGCTCGTGGTCGGTGCGCGGCTCGGCGAATCGACCACCGACGGCTACAAGCTCATCACCCCCGACCACCCCGACCAGTTGCTGGTCCACGTCCACCCCGACCCCAACGAACTTGGTCGCGTGTTCAAGGCCGACCTCCCGATTTGCGCCGACATGGGCGAATTTGCCGAGGTCGCGGCCGACTGGCATGACCCCGAACTGGTGCGCTTCAAATCGGGTGAAGAAGCGCATAGCGACTGGCTGCAATGGAGCGAACCAGCACCCCGCGACGGCGTGAGGCTCGACCTCGGCCCATGCGTCAAGGCGATGCGCGACTCGCTCCCTGCCAACACGATCATCTGCAACGGTGCAGGCAATTTTTCGGGCTGGTGGCACCGTTACTGGCGCTACGGCGTGATGCCGACCCAGCTCGCCCCGACCAGCGGCACGATGGGCTACGGCCTCCCCGCCGCCGTCGCCGCGAGCTTGCGCTTCAAGGATCGAACCGTGGTCTGTGTCGCCGGCGATGGCGATTTCCTGATGAACGGGCAGGAACTCGCGACCGCCGCGCAATATGGTGCCGATTTGCTGATCATCCTGGTCGATAACGGCGCCTACGGTACGATCCGGATGCATCAGGAACGCGATTATCCGGCGCGGATCAGTGGCACGAAACTCGCCAATCCCGACTTCGTCAAACTGGCCGAAGCTTATGGCGGCTGGGCGATCCGAGTCGAGGCCACCGCCGACTTCGCCCCCGCCTTGGCCGACGCGGCCGCCCGCAAAGGCATCCGCCTGCTCCACTGCGTCACCGATGTCGAAGTGATCAGCAACCAGACCACGATCGAAAAATTGCGCGCGAGTTAAGGCGCGACGTCGGCCAGAAATGCCATGACGGCACGCCAAACTTCCTCCGCGCCCGTGGCGTTGCGCGCAGCGATCAACGTCGACGAGCCGTGCACGCCGCCGCTTTCCGGCACGAATTGCCGCTTATTGGCCGATGGCGAGGCCACGACCAGTGCCTTGGCCGCCGCAATCTCTTCACCATCCTTGGCCGAGGTGACGAACAGCGGCACCTTAACCCCACTCGCCCAGCGGCGTACCGGATTGCCACCGCCGAAATATTCGTCCGGTGAAAAAGCGAGCAGCGCGGCGATCTTGCCGGGATTCTCGGACGCCAGTTGCAGCACCAACGATGAGGAGTAGCTGCTGCCCCACAGGATCACCGGAAGTTTCCTGTCCGCAGCCCAGCCAAGCGTCGCGCGCAAATCCTTGATCGCGTCGCCATAGTCCGCCTCGCGGCCGAGCGCTTCCACGGTCTCGTTGGTCGCGCCGAACATCGTTCCGCCCGACCGTTGGTCGATCGCCAGCGCGCTATAACCCGCCGCCGCCAGCCGCGGCGCAATGGTTGCATATTCCGCCTTGTTCGACCCCGCCTGATGGAACAGCAGGATCAGCGCCTTGGGGTTCGCCGCCAAATAATAGTCGCCGTGGACCACCACGCCGTCCGCCGCTTTCAGCATCACGGCCTGCAGTGCGGCCGGATCGGATGCCCGCTGGTCGGTGGCTGGTGACGAGCCGCGGGCGGTTGGCGATGCATTGCACGCCATGGGGGCAAGGCCCAACAGGGGGACCAAGAACAGCAGGTTCCGCAACGTCAACTCCCGCGACTCGTCAACCATCATTCGCCAATATGGAATGTCTGGTTACTGCGTCTCGCGATTTTTCGCACGAAAATGCGTCAGATCAGCCCCGCCAACGGACTGCTCGGATCGGCGTAGCGGCGCTTCTGCATCCGACCGGCCATATACGCCTCGCGCCCCGCCTCGACTGCAAGCTTCATCGCCCGCGCCATCCGGATCGGGTTCTTGGCCTCGGCAATCGCGGTGTTCATCAGCACCCCGTCGCAGCCCAATTCCATCGCCACCGCCGCATCGCTCGCGGTGCCGACCCCGGCATCGACCAGCACCGGCACCTTGGCGCCCTCGACGATCAGCCGGATGGTGACGCGGTTCTGCAACCCCAGCCCCGACCCGATCGGGGCACCCAGCGGCATGATCGCCACCGCGCCGGCCTGCTCGAGCTGCTGCGCGGCGATCGGGTCGTCGGCGCAATAGACCATCGGCAGGAAGCCCTCGTTGGCTAGCACCTCGGTCGCGCGCAGCGTCTCGCGCATGTTGGGGTAGAGCGTCCGCGCCTCGCCCAGCACCTCGAGCTTGACCAGATCCCAGCCCCCTGCCTCGCGCGCCAGCCGCAGCGTGCGGATCGCATCCTCGGCGGTGAAACAGCCTGCGGTGTTGGGCAGATAGGTGATTTTCTTGGGGTCGATATAATCCATCAGCACCGGCTGCGACGGATCGGAAACATTGACCCGCCGCACCGCGACCGTGACGATCTCGGCGCCCGACGCCTCGACCGCCGCCGCATTTTGCGCGAAATCCTTATACTTGCCCGTGCCCACGATCAGCCGCGAAGTGAATGTCCGGCCGGCTACGGTCCAAGTCTCGTTTGCGTTCTCCGGCACTTACCCACCCCCGACAAAATGTACGATCTCAAACGCATCGCCATCCGAGACTTCCACGCTGGCCAGGCTCGAGCGCGGCACGATCTCCAGATTCCGCTCGACCGCGACCCGCGCCGGATCGAGCCCGATCTCGGCCACCAAAGCGGCGATCGTCGATCCCGCCGCCACGGGCCGGGTCTCGCCATTGATCTGGACGTGGATGATGTCGGTGTCGGTCATATCGACTAGGGCAGATAGGAAGCGGTAGCAGCGAAGGCAAACATGGCACGCACAATTTTCGTCCTCAACGGCCCCAACCTTAACTTGCTCGGCACGCGCGAGCCGGAAATCTATGGCCGCGAATCCCTTGACGACATTGCCGCCACTCTCACCGACCATGCAGCCAGTCTTGGCGTCACGCTCGACATTCGCCAGTCGAATCACGAAGGCCACCTCATCGACTGGCTCCATGAAGCGCAAAGCTCTGGCGCCAACGCCGTCATCATCAACCCCGGCGGCTACAGCCACACCTCAGTCGCGCTCTACGATGCCGTCAAAGCGATCACCACCCCCGTCATTCTTGTCCACTTGACCGACCCGGCGACCCGCGAATCCTTCCGCCAAATCGATCTCGTCGCCCTCGCCGCGACCCACGTCATCACGGGTCAGGGCACCCGCGGTTACGTGAGGGCACTGGACGCGGCGGCCCGCCTCTGACTATGAGCGCGCTTCGTTTTAGCGACAGGAAGTGATTGATGGCCGACAGCAAGGACGGGCACAAAATGCGGGTCGACAGCGCGTTGCTGCGCGAACTCGCCGAATTGCTCGCCGCCAATGATTTGAGCGAGATCGAGGTCGAGGACGGCGATCGTAAAATCAAGGTCCGCCGCGATGCCGCCCCGGTGATGGCGTATGCCCCGGCCCCGCAAGCCGCCCCCGCCGCAGCCCCCGCTGCCGCAGCGTCGGCGACCGATACCGCCCCGGCAGCAGTTCCGGTCGATTCCGTAAAATCTCCCATGGTCGGCACCGTTTTTCTCTCGCCCGAGCCCGGCGCGGCAGCGTTCGTCTCCCCCGGCCAGGCGGTCAAGGAAGGCGATACGTTGATGATCATCGAGGCGATGAAGGTGATGAACCCGATCACCGCGCCCAAGGCCGGTACGGTCAAACAGGTGCTGGTCAGCGATGCCCAGCCGGTCGAGTTCGACCAGCCGCTCGTCGTCATCGGCTAAACCCACCCATGCCGATCAAGAAACTGCTGATCGCCAATCGCGGCGAAATCGCGCTCCGCATTCATCGTGCGTGTCACGAAATGGGCATTCTCACCGTCGCGGTCCATTCGACCGCCGACAGCGACGCGATGCACGTCCGCCTCGCCGACGAATCAGTCTGCATCGGGCCGCCTGCCGCCAAAGATTCCTATCTCAACATGGCCAACATCATCTCGGCCGCCGAAATTACCCACGCCGACGCGATCCATCCCGGTTACGGATTCCTGTCCGAAAATGCGCAGTTCGCCGAGATCGTCGAAAGCCACGGGATTTGTTGGGTCGGCCCCAAGCCCGAACATATCCGCATCATGGGCGACAAGGTCGAGGCCAAGCGCACCGCCGCCAAGCTCGGCCTGCCGTTGGTCCCCGGATCGCCCGGCCCGATCGACAATGTCGCCGAGGCGCGCGTTATCGCTGCGGAGGTCGGCTATCCGGTGATCATCAAGGCCGCATCGGGCGGCGGCGGTCGCGGCATGAAGGTGGTCGAGGAGGAAGCCCATCTGGAATCGGCGATGATGCAGGCCGCGTCGGAAGCCAAGGCCGCGTTCGGCGACGCCACCGTCTATCTCGAAAAATATCTCGGCGATCCGCGCCACATCGAATTCCAGATTTTCGGCGACGGCGAAGGCAAGGCGATCCACATCGGCGAACGCGATTGCTCGATCCAGCGGCGCCACCAAAAAGTGATCGAGGAAGC
>NZ_JANMLM010000067.1:0-14790 GCF_031372575.1 Sphingomonas sp.
GCAACGCCGTCGAAGCAAGCGACCGCGCCATCGAGCACGCGCAGCGAACGCTCGACTTCGATGGTGAAGTCGACGTGGCCCGGGGTGTCGATGATGTTGATCCGATGCTCGGGGCCATTGCCCTCTTCGCCCGACCAGAAACAGGTCGTCGCGGCGCTGGTGATGGTGATGCCGCGCTCCTGCTCCTGCTCCATCCAATCCATGGTGGCGGTGCCTTCGTGCACTTCGCCAATCTTGTAGGACTTGCCGGTGTAATAGAGGATGCGCTCGGTCGTCGTCGTCTTGCCGGCGTCGATGTGCGCCATGATGCCAATATTGCGATAACGGTCGAGCGGATGGCTGCGGGCCATGACAGGTTCCTTGAAAAGCTGGGGGGCCGGCGAACCGGTCTCCCCCGGATATAGTGACTACCAGCGGTAATGCGAGAAGGCGCGGTTGGCTTCGGCCATGCGATGCGTATCTTCGCGCTTCTTGACCGCGTTGCCGCGGTTCTGCGAGGCGTCCATCAGCTCACCCGACAAGCGGCCGGCCATGGTTTTTTCGCTGCGGGCACGGGCCGCGGTGATCAGCCAGCGGATCGCCAGCGCCTGAGCGCGGACGTCGCGGACTTCGACCGGCACCTGATAGGTCGCACCACCGACGCGGCGGCTGCGAACTTCGATGCCCGGCTTGATGTTGACCAACGCCTCGTGAAAAACGCCGATCGGGTCCTTCTTGAGACGGGCTTCGACGGTTTCGAGCGCAGTGTAGACAATGCTCTCGGCAACCGACTTCTTGCCATCGAGCATGACGCTGTTCATGAACTTCGACAGAGTCATGTCCCCGAATTTTGGATCGGGAAGGATGATGCGCTTTTCTGGGCGACGACGACGGGACATAGTGAAATCCTTATCTTGAGCGGCGCACCAGCGGTTCAACGCGGTGCGGCCGACGATACCAGCTTATTTCGGGCGCTTGGCGCCGTACTTCGAGCGCGACTGACGACGGTCCTTGACACCCTGCGTGTCGAGCACACCGCGAAGCACGTGATACCGCACACCGGGAAGGTCGCGAACACGGCCGCCGCGGATCAGCACGACGCTATGCTCCTGCAGGTTGTGGCCTTCGCCCGGAATGTACGAAATGACTTCGCGCTGGTTGGTCAGGCGGACCTTGGCAACCTTGCGCAATGCCGAGTTCGGCTTCTTCGGGGTCGTGGTATAGACGCGCGTGCAAACGCCGCGCTTCTGCGGATTCTGTTCCATCGCAGGGACCTTTGACTTGGCCTTCTGCGGGTCGCGGCCCTTGCGGACCAGCTGGTTAATCGTCGGCATGAAGCCTTCACCTTTTCATTGTCAGGAAGTCCCTGACGGTTACTGTTGCCCTTCGGCTATCACCCGTGGAACGGGCGAATGCGCGAACTCCGGCGAGCCTTGCGGTCACCGGCCTTCACGTTGTCGAGCAATGTTCAGCTCTTGTCCGGCAGGGTGCGATAAGAATCGAAAGCCCTGCGGACAGGCGGCCCAATACGGACGATTGGCTGCGCGGTCAACGGGGAGCGCCGCGAACCACCGCCAAGACCATCGGATTTACCGATTTTTAGGCAGTCCCCGCCATAACCGCCAGCGACACTGAATGGGGTAGCGTGATGAACAAGATTCACTTTTGGCTGATCGGCTTCGGCATTTGCTGGTTTGCTGCCGCTTACTTCCTGATGCCGGCGATGGGCTTCGTCGGCGTCGGCATCCCGATCGGCGCGATCGGCCTTGGCATCCGCCAATGGTTCATGGCCGACGCCCATGCGGAGCGGCAGGGAGCCGCTTTCTCCAACACGAACGTCGGCGGGAAATACGACAAATATCACTATCACGAACTCGACTAGGCGGTCTTCGCCCGGCCAATTTCCTGGATGAACTTGAACACGTCGGCGCTGAACGGCGCCTGCGGCATGTCACCTTGCCATTCGCCCATCTTCTCGTAGAAACTTGTCACACCCGACATCATCGCCGGTGACGCGACCTGGGTGAACGGCTTCAGCAATTCCTGCCATTCGTCGAACAACGCTCGCGCCTCGGGGCTTGTCGACCCGAGCGGGATCGCTGCCGCGACGCGCCTGCCAAGGTCGGCCCATTGCGCATTATAGGCGTCCTGGTCGAAGCCCGGCGGCACGTCCTTCATCCGTTCCGCAAACTCGGCCTTTTGCTCGGGGGTGAAGTATCGATCAGTCACTTTATCCCATTGCTCCTTGGTCATCGTCAGTTCCTCGTTGGAGATGAGCGAGCAAAAGGTCGCTGCATCGACGGGCTCGCCGCGGTCGATGCGAGACTTGACGGTCAGCAGCAGGCTTCGCGCTTGTTCCAATTCAGTGCTTTTCTCATCGAGCGCCGCCAGTTGCGCATCGATCAGCGCGCCGAGGTCAAGCTTTCGCCCAAGCGTCAGCGCGCCGATCTGCGCCAGCGTCAGCCCGGCGCGCTTCAACGCCACGATCTGATTGATCCGCTCAAGCTCGCCCGGCCCGTACAGCCGCCGGCCCGAATAGGTCCGCAGCGGTGTCACCAGCCCCCTGGCCTCGTAGAAACGAAGCGCGCGGCTGGTTAGCCCGGTGAGGCGAACGACGTCCTTGATGTCGAGTGGCTGATCCATGCGCCGCTTGTAACGCTTGACCTTGGGTCAACTTCAAGCGGTTATTTTATGCGCCGCGAGTTGCTCGTAAGCAGGGCGGCACGCCTCCGCGATCCTTTGAGCTGCATCGTCAATCACCTGCAGCGGACCATCGGGCGGGCCGAAGCCCTCGCTCGCCGCGACCGCATCATACCAATGCGGTGCCCACACCCCATCCGTCTCGCGGATCCCCGGCGCCCAGCACAGCATCGCCGGATCCCAATCAATTCTGAGCGCGCCGCATAACGCAGCGAGCGTTCCCGCCGGGTCGAGCAAGATGTCCGCGCTGTCGATCACCGGCGGCGCATGGCCCAGGCGGTCGGCCTCGCGCTCGAAATACTCAAGCTGGCGCATCACGCCGAGATGCTCGGGGCGAACCGCCACCCGCTTGGCGGCATAGCTTGCCACCACCCGCGCCGGGTCGCGGATCAGGAAGGCGTGGGTCAGGCCGGATAGATCATCGATCGCGATCGGCCCGACCATGTGGTGCGCCATATGCTTCTGATACCAGATCGGCGCGCCATCGGGGCTCGGCCCGGCCATCGCCCGTGCGACGCTGTCCCAGTCGCAATCCATCGCGGCAATTACGTCGTCCGCCATCGGCTGCGGATCGGCGCTATCCTTGAGGTAGGCTCCATAAAAAGGCTCGTCCGACACCGCCGTATCCGCCCGGCTGCCAAAGCTGCGCATCATCGCAGTCGACAGGTTGCGCGGGCCGGACCACATCGCGATGCGAATTGTCACGGGCGGGTTTGCCCCGCAATGTCCGCCTCAACCCGATCGGCATACAGCCGTTGCAACCGCTCGACCATCGCCCCGCGCCCGTCGCTGATCGCGCGCCCGTCGACGTTTCGCACCGGGGTCAGCCCGGCAAACGTCCCGGTGCAAAACGCCTCCTGTGCGCCATAGACCTCGGTCAGCGAGAAATTCTTTTCGAACACGGGAATTCCCGCCTCGCGGCAGATCAGGATGACATTCTCGCGGGTGATCCCGCCGAGGCAATAATCGCCCGACGAAGTCCACACTTCGCCCTTGCGGACGATGAAGAAATGGGTCGAATTGCAGGTCGCGACGAAGCCGTGCGGGTCGAGCATCAGCGCCTCGTCCGCGCCCGCCCCGGCCGCCTGGATGCAGGCGGTGATGCAATTCAGCTTGGAATGCGAATTGAGCTTGGGGTCCTGCACCGCCGGGTCGCCGCGGCGGACATGGACGGTGAACAGCCGCAAGCCTTCCACTGCCAGCGCTGCCGGCGGCTCCTTATATTCGGCGATGATCACCATTGTCGCCCTGCCGACCACCACGCGCGGGTCCTGATAGGGCGTCGAACGAACACCGCGCGTCACCATCAGCCGGATATGCCCGCCATCGATCATCGCATTGGCGTCGATCGTCTCGTAGAGCCGCGCCGTGATGGTTGCACGGTCGAGCCCGACGTCCATCGCGATCGCTTTCGACCCTTCGAACAAGCGGTTAAGGTGGCGCTCGAGGAACGCAATCTTGCCTCCATGGACCCGCATCCCCTCCCAGATGCCATCGCCGAGCATGAACCCTGAATCGAACACCGACACCATCGCCTCGCCGCGCGGCGTCAGCACGCCATTGACGCTGATCAGGATCGACGCGTTACGCGGATCCGAGGTGTCGTGGAGCGTGGTCATTCAGTGGCACCATGTTCAGGACGAATGGCTAAGCGATTGATCTCCGGCCAGCGCTCGGCGACGTCGGTCTCGATGTCGAGCACGATATGCTCGACGTCGCGCGCGCCGATCGCATCGTCGAAGTCGATCGTCATGATCACCAGGATTTCGGTCGGTGCGGAATGGATCGAGATGATCTCCCCGACCGCGGCCACCCCTTCCCGCCCGGCGGCCAGCGCGCGCAACTGCTCGTTGAGCAAGGGGTCGGCGCGCTCGCCAATCAGCAGCCCCTTGGATTCAAAGGCCAGCAGGTAAGCAGTCAGTGCCAGGACCACCCCGATGACCACCGATGCGGCCCCGTCCCAGAACGGATTGCCGGTGATTTGCGCCAGCAGCACGCCAGCGAATGCGGCCACCAGACCGAGCATCGCGGCGCCATTTTCGAGTAATACGATGAACGCAGGCGGGTCCTTCGATTCGCGGATTGCCTGCCACCAGCCAAGCGACCCCTTGGCCTCCTTAAACTCTTTGTAGGCGGCGACAGTCGACCAGCTTTCGAGCGCCAGTGCGATGGCAAGAACGGCGTACGCCACGATCGGCGAGACCGCATGCTCGGGCTCGAGAATGTGGATGATGCCTTCGTAGATCGACACGCCCGCCCCAAGCGCGAACACGAGGACGGCAACGATGAAGCTCCAGAAATAGACCTCTCGGCCATAGCCCAATGGATGTAGCGCATCGGCCGGCTTGCGAGCCCGCTTGCGGCCGTAAATCAGGAGCATCTGGTTGGAACTGTCGACCAGGCTGTGGATGCCTTCGGTCAGCATGGCAGACGATCCGGTGATCGCCGCCGCGCCAAATTTCGCCACTGCAATGCCGAGGTTCGCCGCGAAGGCGATCAGCAGGGTGCGATTATTATGCCCCGTCTCGCTCATTGGGCATGAGCGACCAACGTCCCGCCCTTGATCACGCCCGACGGTGCTTCAAGCAAGCGGATGTTGGACAATGGATCGCCGGTGACCGCGACCATGTCGGCATAGCGGCCGACCGCGATCATCCCGACGTCGCGTTCCCGGCCCAGCGCCTGCGCGGCATTGCGCGTGGCGGCCTGGATCGCGTCGAGCGGGGTCATGCCATAGGTCACCATCGTCGCGAATTGCCGCCCGATCTGGCCGTGCGGCATCACCCCGGCGTCGGACCCGAACACCATCCTGACGCCAGCCCGGTGCGCGGCGCGGAAATTGTCGCGCTGGGCCTGCGCAATCTCGCGGTCCTTGCGCAGATTATCCTCCAGCGTGCCGTTCTTCTTGCCCTCCGCCTGGGTGTATTCGGTGTTGTAGATATCCATCGAGAACCACACCGGCTGCTTGCGGGCCAGCGCCAGCTTGATTCCCTCGGCATCAACCAGCGATGCATGCTCGATCGTGTCGATCCCGGCGCGGATCGCGGCCTTGATGCCGTCGGCCCCATGGGCATGGGCGGCAACCCGAATGCCCCATTGATGGGCTTCGTCGGCGATGGCGCGCATTTCGGTCTCGGATAATTGCTGCTGACCCGGCTCGGTGTTGCGGCTGAACACCCCGCCGGTGGCACAGATCTTGATCACCTCGGCGCCGAACTTGCGCTGGCGTCGGACCTGATGGCGAAGCTCCTCGACCCCATCGCCAATCCCCTCTTCCTTCTTGTCTTTCTCCAGGCTGGGCGGAAGGAACGTGCTGTCACAATGACCGCCGGTCGCACCGAGCGCATAGCCCGCGGGCACAATCCGCGGCCCGATCGCATAGCCATTGTCGATCGCCTGTTTCAGCCCGATGTCGTTGCGATTGGACGAGCCGACATTGCGCACCGTTGTAAAGCCGGCGTCGAGCATGGCGCGGGCATTGCCGACTGCGGCCATGCCGAAGAAGCTGTCGGTGAATTCGAGCCCGCGATAGCCGCCGATATCGGCCGGCCCATCGAGGTGGACGTGCATATCGATCAGGCCGGGAAGCAAAGTCTTGCCGCCCATATCAATGTGGCGAACGTCCGCCCCCCATTTGACGGTGCGGGCGTCGGCGATGCCGGTGATCCGTCCGTCGTCGCCGATGAAAATCGCGGGATGCTCGACGTAGCGCCCGGTGGCGACGTCGAGGTAGCGATCGGCGGTAACGACGCGCTTTTCGGCCGATGCCGATGTCGCGAACAATACCGCGACCAGTCCGATCAATAAACGCATGTCCCGCCCCCTTAAATGTGAATTGCCTTGCCGTACGCACCGAGCACGCTCTCGTGCATCATCTCGCTCAACGTTGGGTGCGGGAAGACGGTGTTCATGAAGTCGGCCTCGACCAGCTCGGCGGTCTTGCCGATGGTGTAGCCCTGGATCAGTTCGGTCACCTCGGCGCCAATCATGTGCGCGCCGAGCAGTTCGCCGGTGGTGGCGTCGAACACCGTTTTGATGAACCCTTCGACCTCCCCAAGCGCGATTGCCTTGCCGTTGCCGATCGCGGGGAATTTGCCGACGCGCACGTTGTGGCCGGCTTCCCTGGCCTTGGCCTCGGTCAGCCCGACACTGGCGACCTGCGGATGGCAATAAGTGCAGCCGGGGATGTTGAGCGGGTCCATCGCGTGCGGCTGGACATCCTTGTTGCCGAGGCTCTGCGCGATGGCCTCGGCGGCGATCACACCCTCGTGGCTCGCCTTGTGCGCCAGCCACGGCGGTGCGGTGATGTCGCCGATCGCCCAGATGCCCGGTACATTGGTACGGCACATCGGGTCGGTCTTGAGGAAGCCGCGGTCCATTGCGACGCCGAGCGCTTCCAGCCCGATATTCTCGGTGTTCGGAACGATCCCGACCGCGACGATGCAATGCGAGAAACGCTGCTCGACGGTTTTTCCATCGGCGGTCTTGATGCTCGCCGCGACGCCCTTGGCGTCGGCCTTGAGGCTTTCGACCCCGGCGCCGGTGAGGATCGTCATGCCCTGCTTGACCAGGCTCTTGGCCAGCGCGTCGGAGACGTCGGCATCTTCGACCGGCACGATCCGGTCGAGCATTTCAACGACCGTGACCTTGGCCCCCATGTCATTGTAGAAACTGGCAAACTCGATCCCAATCGCACCCGATCCGATGACCAGCAACTCGGTTGGCATGTCGGGTGGGGTCATTGCGGTGCGGTACGTCCAGATGCGCTTTCCATCGGCCCTGGCAAACGGCAGCTCTCGCGCCCGAGCCCCCGTCGCGACGATGATGTTCTTGGCGGTGAGTTCGGTCTTCTTGCCGTCGTTCGTGACGGTCAGTTTGTTCGCCGCCGTCAGCGCACCATCGCCCATCAATACGGTGATCTTGTTCTTCTTCATCAGATGCGTGACGCCCTGGTTGAGCTGCTTCGACACCGCCCGTGATCGCCCCACCACCTTCGCCAGGTCGAACGACGGCTTTTCCGCCGACAACCCGTAAGCATCGGCATGTTTCATATTGTGAAACACCTCCGCCGACCGCAGCAGCGCCTTGGTCGGGATGCACCCCCAGTTGAGGCAGATCCCGCCAAGCAATTCGCGCTCGACAATCGCCACCTTGAGCCCCAGCTGGCTCGCCCGGATCGCCGCGACATAGCCGCCGGGTCCAGAACCGAGGACAATGAGGTCGTAAGCGTCGGCCATATTATTCTCCATTCGCCGCGATCGCGCGCGGTCGGTCATCTTTGCCCAAAGCGACGAACGTGAATTCGCCGCTCGCCACCGCGAACACGCGCTCGCCATCGCGATCCCTGGCTTCGGCGTCGACGGCGATGGTCATCGAGCTTCGGCCCTGGCGCAGAAGTTCGGCATAGACCGAAATTTCGTCGCCGACCGAGGGCGCGCCAGTGAACCGCAACGCATCCGCTGCAACGACCACGCACTTGCCCTTGGCATGGCGTGACGCAAGGCTCCCGGCGGCAAGCGCCATCTGGCTCATCAACCACCCGCCGAATACCCCGCCATAAGGATTGGTGTCGGTCGGCATGGCGGTGACGCGGATCATCGGGGACCGGTCGGGCAAGGGATCGCTCAGTTTCTATGCCAGCTGAAAAACAGTCGAAAAGCGATCCCCGACCCCACGGCGAGCGGGACCGAGAACAGCAATCCCGGCGACGAGGCGAACGGGCGGATCGTGCCCCAGCTCGTCCAGTTGGTCATCCACGGCCCCGACTTGCCGGCAAGCAGCATCGGCAGGACGAAGCCGACAATCGCGCCCAGGAACAGGGCTGGGATCCATTTCATGTCACACCACCATCGTTAGCGGATTCTCGACCAATGCCTTGAACGCCTTCATCAGCCGCGCGCCGTCGGCACCGTCGATCGCGCGATGGTCGAAGCTGCCGGTGGCCGACATGATGGTCGCGATCTGCAAACTGTCGTCGATCACATAGGGCCGTTTCTCGCCAGCGCCGATCGCCATGATCATGCCTTGCGGCGGGTTGATCACCGCTTCGAACTGCTTGATCCCGTACATGCCCATGTTGCTCAACGACGCGGTGCCGCCCTGATATTCGTGCGGCTGCAATTTGCCTTCCTTGGCGCGGCTCGCGAGGTCGTGCATCTCGGTCGAGATTTTCGACAGCGATTTCTCGTCGGCACCGCTGACAATCGGCGTGATCAACCCCCCCGCGATGCTGACCGCGACCGAAATGTCGGCGCGGCTGTATTTGATGAGCGTGTCGCCGGCGAAACTGACATTGCATTCGGGGACTTCGATCAGTGCCACCGCCAGCGCCTTGATCAGCATATCGTTGACGCTGAGCTTGATGTTGCGGCTGGCCAGCCCGGCGTTGATCTCACCGCGCAGCTTGAGCAGGCGGTCAAGCTGGATATCGACCGTCAAATAGATGTGCGGCACCTGCTGCTTCGATTCGGTCAGGCGGCGCGCAATCGTCTTGCGCATGTTGCTGAGCTTGACGATCTCGTGCGGGATATCGCCAGGCTCGACCGGCGCGGCTTTCGCCATCGGCGCAGATGCGGTTGCGGGCGCGGCAGCCTTCGCCCCGCCAGCGCCCTCGCCAAGGTCGGCGCGGACAATGCGCCCGCCGGGGCCGGTTCCCGACAGCGAGGCGAGATCGATCCCCTGCGCTTCGGCCAGCCGCCGCGCGAGCGGGCTCGCCTTGATTCGGTCGCCGGTCGAATCGGGCTTTGGCATGACCAGCGCGGCGGGCGCGGGCGGGGATTCGCCGCTGCCAGCTACTGGCGGTGCGGGTTCAGCCTTAGGTTCTTCCTTCTTCGGCGCCTCGCCCTTGGCAGGCGCTGCGGGCGCTGGCGCGCCAGCAGCTTCCCCCTCACCGCCCATCAGCGCGATCGGGGTACCGACTTTCACCCCGTCGCTTCCCTCGGCGACAAGGATCTTCGAGATTACGCCTTCATCGACGGCTTCAAATTCCATCGTCGCCTTGTCGGTCTCGATCTCGGCCAGCAAATCGCCCGATTTGACGCTGTCGCCTTCCTTGACCAGCCACTTGGCGAGCGTCCCCTCCTCCATCGTCGGCGATAAAGCGGGCATTTTGAGTTCGATCGGCATGGGGCTTCCCGGCTGGTAATGAGTCTCCGGGCACAAACGCCAAAGCGACCCCGCCGGTCAAGGCCCGCTTGCCAACGAAAGGGGTTTGGCGCAGCACTGCGGCGATGAGCGGGGCAATTGAAAAGCGCACCTATCTGGTGGTGATCGACGATAGTCCGGAGGCACGCACCGCGCTGCACTTCGCCGCGCGCCGCGCCGCGAAGACCGATGGCGCGGTCGAAGTGCTGGCCGTGGTCGAACCGCAGGACTTCGTCCAATGGGGCGGAGTCCAGGCGGCGATCGAGGAGGAACAGCGCCTGCGCATCGAAGCCAGCGTCGCTGCCTCGGTCGGCGAAATCATGGACGCGGCGGGAATTCAGCCCAACATCATCGTCAGCCCCGGCGATCCGGTCGCGGCAGTACGCGGACTGATCGGCACCCGCAGCGATATCGCCGCGCTCGTGCTTGGAGCCGCGCCGTCGGGCAGCCCCGGCGTGCTGGTTGCCAATTTCACCGGCAATGATGCGGGCAAATTGCCGTGCCCAGTGATGATCATCCCCGGCGGACTGAATGACGAGCAGCTCGAGCGCTTGAGTTAGAGCACCTCCGCCAGGATGGCGCCGATCGCAACACAGCCCGCTTCATCCTCGGCATCGAACCGCGCATGCTCGGGACTGTCGAGATCGAGCACCGCGATCAGCTCGCCGTGCCTAACGATCGGCACGACCAACTCGCTGTTTGATGCGCTGTCGCAGGCGATGTGGCCGGGAAAAGCATGGACATCGTCGACCCGCTGCACCGATTGCGTCGCGGCCGCCGTGCCGCATACGCCCTCGCCAAACTTGATGCGGATGCAGGCGACGCGGCCCTGGAACGGGCCAAGCACCAATTCGCCGCCAATGTTGCGATAGAAACCCGCCCAGTTGAGCCCCGGGATTGTTTCCCAGATCAACGCCGCGGCATTGGCCATGTTGGCAATCGGGTCAGGCTCACCGCTCACCAGCCCGCGCAAGGCGGAGGCAAGGTCGCGGTACATCACGCCTTTGTCGGCGGCATCGATCTTGTGGTCGAACATCAGTAATCCGTCACTTTCCCGCGCCCTGCCTTGATTGTCGCCCGGCCCTTCTTGGTATCGACCCGCCTGGCCTTGGCGGCGCGACTCGGCTTGGTCGGTCGGCGCCGCACCTGGACGATATGGGCATCGGCGATCATCTTCGCCAGCCGGACGCGGGCATCCTCGCGGTTCGACTCCTGCGAGCGGAAGCGCCGCGCGGTGATGATCAGTTCGCCGCCGATGGTCATCTTGGTCCCGGCGATCACCTTCAATCGCTGAAACACATGCGGGGCGAGGCCGAGCCGGTACACATCGACCCGCAGCTGGCAGGCGGTGGCGACCTTGTTGACATTCTGTCCGCCGGGCCCGGTCGCGGCGAGGAATTTCTCGCTCAGCGCATCGTCGGGGATGACGACGTCTTCGGGTTTCACGGCAGCAGGTCCAGCCAGCGCCCAAACCGCTCGGGCACCGGCGCGGTGACGTCGATCGGCTCCTTTGGTTCGCGCGGCATTGCGATCCGCCAGGCGTGGAGCAGCAATCCGCTGTCGGGCAGTACCATGTCGCCCGGCTCGTCATCATCGTCGGCGCGGCAGTAAACCGGATCGCCGACAATCGCCGCGCCGAGCCCGCGCGCGGCATGGACTCGGATCTGGTGGGTGCGGCCGGTGCTGGGCAGGAATTCGACCAGGCTTTGCCCGTCTAATGCCCCGATCCGCCGCCAGCGGGTCACCGCTTGCTTGCCGCCGTCCTCGACCACCATTCGCCAGCCCCGCGCCGCGCTGGAACGCTTGGCCACGGGCAGGTCGATCACGCCTTCCTCGCCCGGGGTCTCGCCATCGACCACCGCGAGGTAGGATTTGCTCACCAGCCCGCCCTCGAACGCCTGCTGATATCTGGCGCGGCTCTTGTGATTGCGGGCGAACAGCAGACAGCCCGAGGTATCGCGGTCGAGGCGGTGCATCGCCACCGGCGGCCGGGCAAAGCCAAGCGTCAGCTCGCCGATCCGCGCCTCGATGCTGTCGCCGCCGGCACGCGGCTGATCGACCGGCAGGCCCGCCGGCTTGTCGATCACGATCGCTTCGCCGTCGACGAACAGGATGAGGTCTTCGAGGGTCATGGCCATCTGCCGTCATTGCGAGAAGCGAAGCGACGAAGCAATCCATCTCGCGCATGTAGATTGCTTCGCTACGCTCGCAATGACGAGGATGCACCGAAGCCCAGCCGCAACGATTCCTCGGGATTCCAACCTTTTGGTGATTATGCCTTTTGCAAACACGGTGGCAGGAAGGCCACTCCAACCCTATCCGGGGATGCAGCGGTAGCGCGGCTCGGTTCCGGGAACGGTGCGATATCCCTTTGCCCGATTGGCCAGTTCTACTTCGGCGGCCTCGCGCTCTATCATCCTGCGGGCCGCATCGCATCGCGCCATCGTCGAGAACGGAACAAAATCTCGTCAATTGGCGCGTTGGATTAGCAGGATTGCAGGGCCACGCTCGACCGAGGCGACCTGCATAGCCGCGAGCACTATCGCTAAGATCATTCCGGCTTCTCCGGCGCTTGCTTCGCCACCTTCTTCAGCCGCTCCGTCCAGCGCGCTTCATCCTCGTCGCACCCGGCTTCGCGGGCGGCGTCCTTGAACTTGTCGGTCTGCATTGCTTGCCGCTCGGTCATCCCACCATCCTGTCAGCCCCGCCCACCCGGCGCAATGACTGATGCTCCGGCGCAACGATTCCTCGGGATTCCAAGCTTTTAGGAGTTATTAACCTTTTGCCTTCAGACATTGCATGGTTAATGAACGCTTCAGGACCGTTAAGGGCGAATGAAGCTCTAGGGTTTTCGGATCGGGGGAAATTGCTCATGCGCGTGCTGTTGATCGAAGACGAGGCGACCATCGCCAAGAGCATCGAACTGATGCTGTCGACCGAGGGCTTTAATGTCTACACCACCGATCTGGGCGAAGAGGGCCTCGATCTGGGCAAGCTGTATGATTACGACATCATCCTGCTCGATCTGAACCTGCCCGACATGCACGGCTATGACGTGCTCAAGAAATTACGCGTCGCCAAGGTCGGCACCCCGGTGCTGATCCTGTCGGGCATGAACGAGATGGACAGCAAGGTCCGCGCCCTGGGCTTCGGCGCCGACGATTATGTCACCAAGCCATTCCACCGCGACGAACTGGTCGCCCGCATCCACGCCATCGTCCGCCGTTCCAAGGGCCACAGCCAGTCGGTCATCCGCACCGGCAAATTGGCGGTCAACCTCGACGCCAAGACGGTTGAAGTCGACGGCAGCCGGGTCCATCTGACGGGCAAGGAATATGCGATGCTCGAGCTGCTTTCGCTGCGCAAGGGCACCACGCTGACCAAGGAAATGTTCCTCAACCACCTGTACGGCGGGATGGACGAGCCCGAACTCAAGATCATCGACGTGTTCATCTGCAAACTGCGCAAGAAATTGAGCCTGGCGTGCGGTGGGGACAATTATATCGAGACCGTGTGGGGCCGCGGCTATGTGCTGCGCGAAGTCGAAGGCGACGTGATGACCCCCGAAGCGGCGGTCGCTTAAAACCAACAGTTCCATGAGCAGGGGCTCAGGATGGCGGGGTGCGCAAGCGCTCCGCCATTTTCTTATGCGTCGACCAGGATCCGGCGCGGGCTTCGGCTGGGCAATTGATCGCCGATCGATGGTGGTTCCGGCGCGTCGACCGAGTCCATGTCCGACCAGCCTTCGCGGCTGAGGCGTTCCATCGGCTTGAACGTCGCCTTGTAGGCCATGCGGTCCGAGCCTTCGACCCAGTAACCGAGATAGACATAGGGCAGGCCGGCGCGCGCGGCGCGGATGATGTGGTCGAGGATGATGTAGGTGCCAAGCCCGCGGCGAGCGCCGGGATCAACGTCGTAGAAGGAGTAGATCATCGACAGGCCGTCGCCCTGCTGATCGCTGAGGCAAGCGCCGACCAGTTTGCCGGGCTTGCCGTCGACCGACGGCTCGCGATATTCGACGACGTAGGTGCGGACCGGGGTCTGTTCGACCATGTCGGCGAAGTCATGTTCGTCCATCTCGGCCATGCCGCCGCCGGGGTGACGCTGCGCCAGATAGCGACGAAGCAAGGCATATTGCTCCTCGGTGGTCCATGGCCGGCAGGCGCTGACTTCGAGATCGGCGTGGCGACGCATCAATTTGCGCTGGGTCGCCGACGGCATGAACTGATCGGCCTTGACGCGCACCGAGACGCAGGCCGAGCAGTCGATGCAACTGGGGCGATAGGCGACCGATTGCGAGCGGCGGAAACCGATCCGCCCGAGCGCTTCGTTAAGCTCGCTGGCGTGGCGGCCCGATAATTCGGTGAACACCTTCCGCTCGACCTTGCCCGGCAGATACGGGCATGGCGAAGGGTTGGTGACAAAGAATTTGGGAAAGCGAAATGGTGCGCTCAACCCGACGGCCTCCAAATGGTTACGAAAGTCTTTATGCGACCGGTAAACGCAGTTGGAAAGAGTTAGTGACGCGCCGAACAGGGTTAAGGTTGGCGAGTGTCCCGAAGCGGGATGATCGGGGCTAGTCTAGGCTGGCGCGTTCGACGGTGAATCCGGCCTGTTCCAGGCGGTCGACGAGGGTGTCGATCGCCTGCGCGTCGCGGGCTTCGCACTCGACCTCGATCAACGTGTCCTTGGCCGGCAGGCGGGTGAAAATCCGCTGATGCTCGACCTCGATGATGTTGACCCCGCATTCGTGAAACTTGGCAGTGATTGCGGCGAGCGCGCCGGGGCGATCCTGCGCATTGATCTTGAGCCGCGCGATGCGCCCGCAGCGGACCAGTTCGCGGACCAGCACATTGGCCAGCAAATGCGTGTCGATATTGCCGCCGCACAATATGGTGCCGACTTTCCTGCCGGCGAAGCGGCCGGGGTTGGCGAGAATATAGGCCAGGCCCGCCGCGCCGGCGCCCT
>NZ_JANMLM010000065.1:0-7420 GCF_031372575.1 Sphingomonas sp.
GGCTCGCCGCGCTTGGCGTCATTGTCCATCACCAGGGAGACATGTTCGAGGAACGCGCCGAGCGTCTCATATTCCTCCATCGCGCGGGTCAGTTCGGTCAGATTCTCGAGCCGGCCGGCGGATTCGGCGCTGCGCTCGGCCTGGAGGACGGCGGTGTAGCCGGATTCGTCGAGGATGATGCGGGCGAGCTCGGCGTGGGGGAGGTTGGGAGTTGAAGAACTCCCTCCGTCAGCTTGCGCTGACACCTCCCCCGTTAAAGCGAGGGAGGAACTTTTGAGCATGTTCCGCCATCTGGCGATGTCGCCGATGAAGCGGGCGAGGGAGCGGCGGGCCTGCGGGGTGAGTTCGTCGCTGTCGACCATTTGTGCGGCGGCGAGGAGCAAGGGCTGACCGGTGGCGCGGGCGAACTGGTGGATGTTGGCCACCGCTTTGTCGCCTAGGCCGCGTTTCGGCACGTTGACGATGCGGTCGAAGGCGAGATCGTCGGATGGCTGCGCGACGAGGCGCAGGTAAGCCAGCGCATCGCGGATCTCGGCGCGTTCGTAGAAGCGGAAGCCGCCGACGATCTGGTAGGCGAGGCCGATCGAGATGAAGCGTTCCTCAAACTCGCGTGTTTGGAATTGCGCGCGGACGAGGATTGCGGTGTCATCGAGGCTGCCGTCCTTCCGTACATGGGCCTCAATCTCCTCGCCGACGCGGCGGGCTTCCTCGGGGCCGTCCCACACGCCGATCACCTTGACCGGATCGCCGTCATTGCGTGTCGTCCACAGGGTCTTGCCGAGACGGCCCGAGTTGTTGGCGATGAGCCCAGTGGCGGCGCCGAGGATGTGCGGGGTCGAACGGTAATTCTGTTCGAGGCGGATCACTGCCGCGCCGGGGAAGTCTTGCTCGAAGCGCAGGATGTTGGCGACCTCCGCGCCGCGCCAGCTGTAGATCGACTGGTCGTCATCGCCGACGCAGCAGATGTTGCGGCGCGGCTCGGCGAGCAGTTTGAGCCAGTCATATTGCGAGGCGTTGGTGTCCTGATATTCGTCGACGAGGATGTAGCGGAAGCGGTCGCGATAGGCTTCGAGCACGTCGGGGTGGGTGCGAAAGATGACCAACATGTGGAGCAACAAATCGCCGAAGTCGCACGCGTTGAGCGTCTTCAAGCGGGCCTGATAGGCGGCATAAAATTCGGCACCGCGTCCGGCGGCATAGCCTTCGGATTCGGATGCCGAGATTTGCGCCGGGGTCCAGCCCCGGTTCTTCCAGCGGTCGATCAGCCCGGCAAGCTGCCGCGCGGGCCAGCGCTTCTCGTCGAGACTGGCGGCGGTGATCAATTGCTTGAGCAGGCGGAGCTGATCGTCGGTGTCGAGGATGGTGAAGTTGGATTGCAGTCCGACCAGCTCGGCATGGACGCGCAGCATCCGCGCGGCGACGCTGTGGAAGGTGCCGAGCCAGGGCATCGATTCGATCGCCCCGCCGGAAATGGCGCTGATCCGCTCCTTCATTTCGCGCGCCGCCTTGTTGGTGAAGGTGACGGCGAGGATCTGGCTCGGCCAGGCGCGGCGGGTGGCGATCAGGTGGGCGAGGCGCGCGGTCAGCGCGGCGGTCTTTCCGGTACCCGCACCGGCGAGCATCAGGACCGGCCCCTCGGTCGTCATCACGGCTTCGCGCTGCGGCGGGTTGAGGCCGGCAAGATAGGCGGGTTCGCCAGCGGAGTCGGGCGTGAGAGCAAGGGATTCGGGCACTCAGAAGCGGTAGGCAAAGTGGAACAGAAGGGCAACCACGGCAAAGCGAGACTTATCCGCGATATCCCCGTTATCCACAGGCTTGGAGGTGCAGATTCCGCTTTGCGCGACTCGGAATCGTGCGCATATTCCGCTGGTGATCGGGACGAAAGTCCCAGCCTCTCCGGATAGTCGGCAACGGCGGTAAGTTGAGGACGGGACGGAAGGTCCGATCTCCGCCGGCAGGCGATGGATGCGAGATACGAAGCAGAACTGCCCCTCGGGGCGATGACGCAGCGGATCTCAAAACCGGACCAGTCGGCAAGAGGCGCCGGAAGAGTTGGTTCCGCGCTTTGCGAGGGCGGTTTCCCCCCCAGGGAGACAGGCCGCGCGAAGGGGACCAGCCCAAGAAGGGCCGCGGAAGATCAGGACGCCAAAGCCTTCGGGCCGAAGCGAAGCGCTTTCGAAGAAGCAGAGCATCTTTCGGGATGGGACGCGGAAACGAGAGGGTGAGGATCCTTGGATCCATCCGGATGGGAAGCGACGCCTGAGCTGGTGAGTCAGGATCACGAAGTGGGGGGCCCTCGGGTTCGCCGCCAAGCGAACACCGGCAAATCCATACTCGGCGCATGTGGGGGCTGGCAGCAATGCCGGCCCCCATTTCTGTCCGTGGGTGGTTTGACCCTCAGCCTGCTGGTTCAATTCTATGATTGCGCGGCCCCGGATTGTGGCCATGATCAGGTGATGACCGACCACACCACGCCTAACCTGCCGTCGCGCGATTTTTCCGCGACGGCGGCATTTTATGGCGGCCTCGGTTTTGTCGAAGGCTGGCGCGATGGCGGCTGGATGATCCTGACGCGCGGGAGTGCGACGCTGGAATTCTTCCCCTATCCCGGCCTCGATCCGCTGACCAGTTCGTTCGGATGCTGCCTTCGGCTCGACAATCTCGACGCATTTTATGCGGTGGCGGCACTGGCCGGCATCGCCGAACAACGGCACGGTCAGCCGCGCCTCCACCCGCCGACGGTCGAACAATCGGGGATGCGGATCGCCTATCTGATCGATCCCGATGGGACGTTGGTGCGACTGATTCAGAATTAGTGGATGCAATGTTGGCGTGACCGCTTGCCCGGCGCGGGGTATTGGGGGGCCGACCCAAGGAGATGTCTTCATGCGCCGCATCCCGATCGCACTTGCCGCTTGTTCGTTGGTAACCGCCCCAACCGCCGCCATCGCGCAGCAGGCCGGGGCGCTGATCGTGGCTGATCCGGTGGTCGATACGCCCGGCGGGATGCAGGCGTGGCGGGTCAAATATTGGACGACCGACGGTGCGGGGCGGCCGCGCGAGGCAACCGGGATGGTGGTCGCTCCGCGCGAGGCGATCCCGCCGCAGCCGCGGCCGGTGCTGGCCTGGACTCATGGGACATGGGGCGTGGCAAGCCGCTGCGCGCCGTCGCTGAGCAAGGATTTCTGGAGTGTCACCGCCGGGCTCGATGCGGTGAGAAATGGTTATGTCGTGGTCGCGCCCGATTATCCGGGATTGGGGAGCGCGGGGATGCATCCATTCCTGGTCGGCGCGGACACGGCGCGATCGGTGATCGACGGAGTGCGGGCGGCGCGGCAGATACCGGGTGCGGCGGCGGGCGGTCGCTATGCGGTGTGGGGCGAGTCGCAAGGTGGGCACGCGGCGCTGTGGACCGCGCAGGAGGCGCGTCGCTATGCGCCCGATGTGGCTTTGGTCGGCGCGGCGGCAGCGGCACCGCCGACCCAATTGGAACAGAATCTCCGGCTGACCTCGAACCGCGCGCTGAAGAGCTTCTTCACCGCCTACATCGGGCACAGCTGGGCAAGCCATTATCGTGCGCCGATGGCGAGTTTTGGCAATCGCCAGACGCAGGGGATCATGAATCGGTTGGCGCAAAATAATTGCATCAGCCTCAACATGAAGCCGAAGCTCGGCATGATCCTCGGTATTTCGGCGCTCAACAGCCGGCTCAAGAATATCGACATCGGGCGGATCGAGCCGTGGGCCACGCTGGCGCGGCGCAATAGCCCGACGACGGCGAACATCGGCGTGCCATTGCTGATCGCGCAAAATGCCAAGGATGATCTGGTCGCGCCATCGGTCACGGCGGCGCATGTTCGAGCGCTTTGCCGGTCGGGCAATCGGGTGCGGACGATCGCGATAGCGGGCGAAGGGCATGCGACCAGCGCCAAGGACAGCGCGGCGGCGACGCTGGCATGGATCGCCGATCGCTTCGCCGGCAAACCCTCCCCGAGTGATTGCGGCCGCAGTTGATCGGCCCGTTTTTCGCGCATCTCGCGACCCGCGTGGCGTCGGCGGCAGGGCGACCGGCGGCGTTTGTCATAGCGTTGTCGATCATCATCATCTGGGGCGTGACGGGACCGTTGTTCGGCTGGTCCGACACCTGGCAATTGGTGATCAATACCGGGACGACGATCGTCACCTTCCTGATGGTGTTCCTGATTCAGAATGCGCAGAATCGCGACGCGGCGGCGATTCAGGCCAAGCTCGATGAAGTGATCCGGGCGATCGAAGGCGCGCGCAATGAATTCATCGGAATCGAGCATCTGACCGAGGATGACCTCGACCAGATCCGCGGCGACATTGAGGCGGAGTTTGGCGAGAAAAGCGTCCGCACCAAAGCGCTCGAGCGGTTGATCAGCCGACGATGATGGTGGTGCTCATGCCGAGCATCGAATGGCCGAACTTGCTGCAATGGACCTTATAGGTGCCGCGCGTCGGGATCAGGTCGATGATCCTACTCTTGCCCGCGCCAACCGAGATTTCGCCATTCGGTGCGCGGCCCGAGAGGATGCGCGATGAGCGGAAGAATTCACGAGCCGTGAAATCGTGGTTCTTGCCCGCGCTGTTGACCAGGATCAGCCGCACCGGAACCCCGCCCGGGATGTAGATCGGGCCGGGGCTGAAGCGATAGCTGGTCAAGGTGATGGTCGCGCTGGCGACGGGCGGCGCGGCAGGGGCGGGCGCGATCAAAGCGACAGCTAGCAAGGGCGCGAGCAGCAAGCGGTTCATCGGCATACTCCCTTCGGGTTGGGGGCGCAGTGTCGGCTTGCACAACCATCGACGCAAGTGCTTCTATTGGAATGCATCATTTCGGGGGCGAGTCGAACCTGCGGTGATCGCGCTTTTCGGGGGGAGAGTGACATGGCGCTGACACGGCGGAAATTGCTTGGCGAACTGGGCCTGCTGAGCGGGGCGGGGGTGAGTCTGGCGGCGTTGCAGTCGCTCGGGATCGAATCGCCGGCATCGGCCAAGGCGACGCAATTTGGTCTTCCCAAAGGAAGCGGCGCAGGCAAGCGCGTGGTCGTGCTTGGCGCGGGCATTGCCGGATTGGTGGCGGCGTATGAGCTGCGCAAGGCGGGCTACGCAGTGACCGTGATCGAAGCGCGCAATCGGTTCGGCGGGCGAGTGTGGACGATCCGCGGTAGGGAGCAGGTCGCCCAGATCGACCGACCGTTGCAACAGGCAAACTTTGGACAGGGGCAATATTTCAATGCTGGTCCGGCGCGCTTGCCGAGCACCCATCACGTCATTCTTGGCTATGCCCAGCGGCTTGGGGTGCCGTTGGAGGTGTTCGTCAATTCGAACCAGTCGGCAGGGTGGGATTTTGCCGGGCGTGTCGAACCGCAGCGGCGGATGATCAATGACATTCGCGGACTGGTCGGCGAGATGCTGGCCAAGGCGATCGACGGCCATTCCCTCGACAGCGCCATGCCGACCAAGGAGCTGAAGGATTTTCGCGAATTCCTTGGGGCCTATTCGGGCCTCGACAAGAAGGGTGCCTATGCCGCCACCATCAGCTCAGGCTTTGCCAACTGGCCCGGCGCTTATGACCGTCCACCAAGCGCGGTGGGCCGATTGACGATGCGCCAGTTGCTGCCCAGTCGCGCCATCGGCCTGCCGTATTTCTTCGAGCAGATCATGGATATGCAGGCGACCATGATGCAGCCGGTCGGGGGTATGGACCGGATTGCCCATGCATTGTTTGAGCAGGTCAAATCGTCGGTCGTGCTCGGCACTCCAGTCAGTGCGATTCGGCGCGAGGGTGACAAGGTGCGGATCGAGCATAAGGGAGGCGTGACCCGCGCCGATTATTGCGTCTGCACCTTGCCGGCGCCGGTGCTGGCGCGGATCCCGAGCGACTTTTCGCCAGCCAAGAAGGCGGCGCTCAAGGGCGTGGAATATCTCAAGAGCGCGAAAGTCGCGTTCGAAGCGCCGCGTTTCTGGGAGCGCGACGACCATATTTATGGCGGGCTGGCGTGGACCGACCGGCTCAACGAAAATGTGATCTATCCGTCGCACGGTTTTCATTCGCCGCGCGGAGTGATCATCGGCGCCTATGTCGCGGGCTGGACCCATGACGATACGCCCGAGGCGTTCGTGCAGCTGCCGATTGCCGAGCAGATCAGGATCAGCGCCGGATCGATCGAGGCGTTGCACCCCGGCCGGTCGCGCGAGCTGCGGTCGCCGCTGGCGATCAACTGGGGCCAAGTCCGGTATAGCGAAGGCGTGGGCGCGGTCGGCCGCGATTTCGGCGAGGACAAGCGCGGGCCGGCCTATGACGAATTATGCAAGCCGGAAGGCCCGATCGTCTTCGCTGGCGAGCATCTGAGCTATGTCGGATTGTGGCAGGAGGGTTCGGCCCTGTCAGCACATGAAGCGATCAAGCTGGTGCAGCAAATGGCGGTTGGCCAGACCGTAAGCTGAATCGAAAAGGGCGGCGAGTTTTCACCCGCCGCCCCGTTTTTCGAAAGAGGCGTGGCTTAGCCGAGCATCGATGCCGGCACGTTGCCGCCATTGGCCGCCAGCTGGCGCATGACTTCCTTGTGGAGCCAGATGTTCATCTCGGCACTGCCGTCCTTGTCACCGGTGTACCCCAGTTCATCGGCCAATTGCTGGCGATGATCGAGGCTGGAATCGAGCCCGAGCAACTTCATCAGATCGACGATCGACGATTGATAGTTGAGGTCGGGATTGCCCTTCGCCGCGGACATTTCCTTGAGTACTTGTTCGACATCGACCGGGCCGGCGTCGACCGTAGGCGTTGGTGCAGGGGCCGTCGAGCCGTCCATCCCGGCCGGGATCTGCGGCCGGTCGGCCGGAGCGGGCGTGGCCTTATGCCCGAAAATCGCGTCCTTGATCTTGCTGAAAATGCTCATGATTCAGGCCTCCATGCCGTGCTTGAGTTGACTGATCTGGTCATGTCCCTTGCGCACTGACTGATACGCGCGTTCGACAATCTCGCGACTCTCCGGGGTCAGTTTGTCGTCGGACAGCGCCGCCTCGAACTTCTCCTTGAGATAATCCTCGCCGCGCTCGACTTCGTTGACGATCGCCTTGTCGTCGCGTCCCAATACCGCAGCCTTGAGGTCGAGGAAGGCCTGGTGCGTCTTGCCCAGCACTGTGCCGTCTTCATCGGGAGTGCCGCCGAGCCGGCGCACTTCGCCTGCAAGTTCGCCAGCAACGCGCTCGCGCTCGCCGGCATTGTCGCGAAAGATCTGCTGGAACTGGCTGCCCTCGGCATGTTCGGCAGCCTCGCGATAGCCGTTGACGCTGTCGTTGAGAGTCGAGGTAAGGGTTTTAAGGATCGTCGTGTTGTCGTCGGTGCCTAACATGCGCTTTCTCCTGATAAGCGTTACAGATGCCATCCAAACGCGCG
>NZ_JANMLM010000078.1:0-1945 GCF_031372575.1 Sphingomonas sp.
GAGGGGCGGATCGTCTGGGACCCGACCTTCCCCAGCCTGACGCCAGCGGAACGCGCCGCGCATTTTGACGCAATGAACGCCACCATCGCCGCCCTCCATTCGATCGATCCGGCCGCGATCGGCCTTGGCGATTACGGCCGCCCGACCAATTTCGTCGAGCGGCAGGTGGCGCGCTGGTCGAAGCAATATGAAGGCGATGTCGACGCTGGGCGGGTGCCGGCGATGGACCGGCTGGTCGAGTGGCTCCGCGCCAATCTGCCACCCGACGCAGGGGATGCGCGCATCGTCCACGGCGATTTTCGCTGCGACAATATGATCTTCGCCGCCGATGCGCCGCGCGTGATTGCGGTGCTCGACTGGGAATTGTCGACGCTCGGCGACCCCGCCGCCGACTTCGTCTATCATTTGATGATGTACCGCATGCCCGCTGGTATGTTCACCGGGCTAGCAGGCCTTGATTACGCCGCACTCGGAATTCCGACCGAACAGGAATATATCGCCACTTACTGCGCGCGCACCGGGCGCGACTGCCTGCCCCACATCGATTATCTGATGGCGTTCGTGATGTTCCGCCTTGCCGCGATTACCCACGGCATCCGCGGCCGCTTGGCGCGCGGCAATGCCTCGTCGGACCATGCCGCTGCCACCGCCGCGCTGACCGAACCGCTCGCCGATCTGGCGTGGAGCGTCGCCGAAACCGCCCGGCTCTAACCGGCGCCACCCTGTCGCATCGCGGCACAGTCACGCCCACCGCCCTCGCCTTTTGGCTTATCCGAAGTTATTCGCTTGGCGCATAACGACTCGATAACCATAAGTTTGGAGCGGTCGGCAGGGGTGGACAAGCCATTGAAATGGCCCAAGGTGGAAGCTCGCGTCAGCGTGGGCCTGCCGACGTTTGCCTCGATCGCTAAGGATCTGGCGCAGGTGCCGCTTGGTCGCCGCATTGCGACCACGCTATTTATCATCATCGCAATCCTGCTCGCGCGGTTCAGCTGGGAAACGCCGATCATGGTCGCCGATGACGATGGATCGAAGCACAACTGGACCATTCCGATCACCACCGATGCCGAGCGCGCTTTATATGACGCCCGCGCGTCCTATGCCGCGCTCGCCGCGCGCAAGGTGGCGCAGGAAAAGCGCATCCTGCTGGTTCCGTTCACCGAGGACAGCCAGGGGCGGACCGGCGAGCGTTCGCCGCTCGATCGAACCACCCTGGCCGAGGCGCTGACCAACCTTGATGGCATGGGGGCCAAAGCGATCGGCATCGATATTTTGTTCGACCAGGCGCAGCCCGACGATTCCAAGCTGATCGCCGCGCTGCGCGTGATGAAGACCCCGGTGTGGATGGGCTATGCCGACAATGCCCATAATCCGCGCGACATCCAGGTGTGGCAGCAGGAGTTCATGGATAAGTTCCTTGCCAGCATCGGCAATCCCAACGTCCGCAAGGCCTCGATCCATATCGAGAGCGATCCCGGCAGGTCGCGATGAGCGGTCGAAAAGCCGCCGCCAGCTATCAGGGCAGCGTCCTCTACAGCGCGCCGATCAACAATGAATATGACGTCGTCCCGTCGCTGCCGGTCGACCTGTTCATCGACCCCAGCGTGGCGCCTGCCTTGTCGGGCGAGGTCAAGGGCCGATATGTCCTGATCGGCGGTGATCTGCCCGACAGCGACCAATTCGAATATCCGCTGACCCGGGTGACCAAGAAGACCATCGCCGGGCTGCAGGTCCACGGCGCGATGCTCGCTCAGGCGCTCGATCGCCGATTGCCCGGGCGGATCAACGGCACCGCTTTGTGGATCCTCGCCGTCTTCGTCGTCCTCGCCGGTGCCTTCACCTCAATGGTCGATGTTCGCCCCGGCATGCTCAGCGTACTGATCGTCGGGCAATTATTGTTCTTCGGTGCGGCGCCATTCCTGTTCGAGTGGCGCGGGATCGATAC
>NZ_JANMLM010000084.1:0-2114 GCF_031372575.1 Sphingomonas sp.
GCGCCAATGTCGTTTGCGGATCTTGCCGCGCGGCTCCAGCCTGCGGTGGTCAACATTTCGACCAAGCAACGCATTGCAGTTCGGCAGCAGGCCGATCCGTTCGAGGAATTCTTTCGCCGCTTCGGTGCGCCCGGCGGCCAGTCGCCGCAGGCCGGCCCGCAGGGTCCGCAGTCCGGCCCTGGCGGCCCCGCGCCCCGCACTCGGGAAACCGGATCGCTTGGCTCGGGCTTCATCATTTCGGCCGATGGCTATGTCGTCACCAACAACCATCTGATCGAGGGGGCGAACGGCACCGGGACGGTCGACAGCGTCACGGTCATCTTGACCAACCGCAAGGAATATACCGCCCGCATCGTCGGTCGTGACGCGGCGTCGGATCTTGCTTTGCTCAAGATCGAGGCGACCAATTTGCCGTTCGTCAATTTCGGCGATTCGGCGCGCGTGCGGGTCGGCGACTGGGTGATTGCGATCGGCAATCCCTACGGGCTTGGCGGCACGGTCACGGCCGGCATCGTCTCGGCGCTCCATCGCGGGATTACCGGGGTCGGTGCCTATGATCGCTACATCCAGACCGACGCCAGCATCAACATGGGCAATTCGGGTGGCCCGATGTTCGATATGATGGGCAATGTCATCGGCATCAATTCGGCGCTGATTTCGCCGACCGGGGCCAATGTCGGGATCGGCCTTGCGATCCCCGCCGAACTGGCCAAGCCGGTGATCGACTCACTGCGTCGCGGCCAGCGCCCGCAGCGCGGTTACCTCGGCGTCAGCCTCCAGCCGCTCGATGAGAATATCGCTTCTTCACTGGGTCTGCCCAAGGATCAGGGTGAACTGGTGCGCTCGGTAGTTCCCGGCCAGGCCGCGGCCCGCGCCGGGCTCCGCCAGGGCGACGTCATCCTCTCTGTCAACGGTGCGCCGGTGACTCCGGACGAAACCGTATCGTTCCTGATCGCCAACACCACCGTTGGCGCGCGTGTGCCGCTTGAGATCATCCGTGGCGGACGCCGCGAATCGGTAACAGTGGTGGTTGGCCAGCGCCCGACCGAGGAGCAGCTTGCGCTCCAGGCAGGCGGACCCGGTGAAAGCACCCCCGGCGTAACGGCGCCCGGTGCGGCGGCGGGGACCCAGGTGATCGGCCTCACGCTGCAGCCGCTGACTCCCGATCTTGCCCGCCGCTCGAACCTCCCGGCGAGTGCTCGCGGGGTGGTCATCACCGCGGTCGATCCGGCGAGCGACGCGGCCGAGAAGGGCTTGCGCGCGGGCTTCCTGATCATGTCGGTCAACCAGGTTGCGGTAACCGCCCCGGCGCAGGTCACTGCGGCGGTCGAGGCGGCGCGCCGCGCCGGCCGCAAGAGCGTGCTGCTGCTGGTCAAGAGCGGCACCGCGCCCGAAGCCTTCGTCGGCATCGACATCGCGCCAAGGTAACTGCTTGCCCGCGCTCCTTCGTTCGGACTAGGCTCCGCGCCTAGCCGGACGAGGGACTCATCTATGGCCGATCAGGCGACCAATATCTTCATCGGATCCGGCGCTGGCGGGGCCGACCCCCAGCGCCTCGAACTCAAGCGTGCCAACCGCCACGGCCTGATCGCCGGCGCGACCGGCACCGGCAAGACGGTCACCCTGCAGGGTATCGTCGAGGGGCTCTCAGCGGTCGGGGTCCCGACCTTCGTCGCCGACGTGAAAGGCGACCTGGCCGGGCTCGCAATGCCCGGCGACCCGACCTCGCGCACTCACGAAATCTTCAAGGCGCGGGCCGCCGACATCGCCATGACCGATTGGGCCTATGCCGCGTGCCCAGTGCAATTCTGGGACTTGTTCGGTGAGCAGGGCCACCCGATTCGGACCACGGTGAGCGAGATGGGGCCGCTGCTCCTCGCCCGGCTGATGAACCTCAACGACGTGCAGGAAGGCGTGCTCAACATCGCCTTCCATGTCGCCGACAAGGAGGGGCTGATGCTCCTCGACCTCGACGATCTCCAGGCGATGCTAGTTCATTGCGGCGAACGCGCCGACGAACTGACGCTCGAATATGGCAACATCACCAAACAATCGGTCGGCACGATCCAGCGGTCGCTGCTCCAGCTGCGGTCGCAGGGCGGAGACAAATTCTT
>NZ_JANMLM010000105.1:0-27810 GCF_031372575.1 Sphingomonas sp.
GCTTCCAGCCATTCGGCGCTGTCGAGGACGGCGGCATGCTCGGTCGCGATGGTCACGATCTTGCGCCGCTCGGACTTCTCGATCGTCCCCTTGATCGCCCAGTTCAATGCCTCGGTCGCGCCAGAGGTGAAGATGAACCGCCCCTCGTCCAGCCCGATTTCGGTCAGCACCTGGTCGCGGGCATGGTCGATCGCCGCCGCCGCCTCGGCGCCCCACCGCGACGGGCTATGCGGATTGGCGAACTTCTCCTCGATCCACGGCCGCATCGCCGCCGCCACTTCGGGCGCGACCGGCGTCGTCGCCTGGTAATCGAGGTAAATCATGCCGCCTTACTTTTTGTGAACCGCGCCGCGATCCGCCCGAATTCGGCAAGGAAGGAATCGACCTCGGCCGCGCTCGTATCGGGGCCGAAGCTCAAGCGCAGGAACCCCGCCGCAACCTCGTCGGGGACCGCCATCGCGCTCAGCACATGGCTCGCCTTGGCCTTGCCCGACGCGCAGGCGCTGCCCGCCGACACCGCAATCCCGGCCAGGTCGAGCTGGACCAGCAGCGACGCCGACGTCGCCCCGGGCAGCGAGATCGCACCGATCGTCGGGACGCGCGGCGCATGGTCGCCGATCACGGTCGCCCCGACCGCTTTCACCCCGGCTTCCAGCGCCACGCGAAGGCTGGCCATCCGCGCCATGTCGTAGGGCTTGGCCGCCAGTGCCGCAGCGAACGCCAGCGCGCCGGGTACATCCTGCGTGCCGCGCCGATAGCCTTTCTCCTGCCCGCCCCCGCAAGGGTCCAGCGTGCCGAGGTCGCGCACCAGCAGCGCTCCAATCCCCGGCGGCCCGCCCAGTTTGTGTGCGCAAATGGCGATGAAATCGGCGTCCGGCAGCGGAATCTTCGACGCCCCCTGCGCACAATCGGCCAGCAACAGCGATCCCGCCGCCCGAATCTTGCCCGCCAGTCGGTCGAGATCCTGGACGATCCCCGTCTCATTATTGACCTGCTGCAGCGCCACCAGGGTCGGCCCCTGCGCCAGCACCGCATCGAGTGCCGCCTCGTCGATCAGGCCGTCAGCCTCGACCGGAATGACCTGCGCGCGCCCACTCTTCGACCCAGAATCCATCGCAAATGGCACGATCGCATGTTCGCTCGCGCCATAGGCCCGGCCCTCGACCAGCGCACGGCGGCCGACAATCTCGACCGATTCGCTCGCGCCCGAAGTGAAGATGACGTCATGACGCCAGTCGAGCGCTTGCTTGATCGTCTCGCGCGCTTCCTCCAGCAGGGCGCGCGCGGCGCGTCCCTCGGCGTGGGGCGAATTGGGATTGCTCCACGCCGTCATGCCGCGGGCGAAGGCGTCACGCGACGCGGCGATCACCGGAGTGGTCGCGGCATGATCGAAATAAATACGATTGGTCAACGGGCTGAGTATCCATGCAATTGCCAGCGCTCGGCTCGTCCCTATATAGGCTCTGCCCGCGCGGCGCACCTGCCCGCGTGTCCACATCTTCGTCAAGCGAGCCGCGATCCATGCCCGAAGTCATTTTCCCCGGTCCCGAAGGCCGCCTCGAAGGCCGTTTCCAACCCGGCCCCCGTCCGCGCGCCCCGGTCGCGATGATCCTCCACAGCCATCCGCAGGCCGGCGGCACGATGAACAACAAGATCGTGCAATTGCTTTACAAGACCTTCGTCCGCCGCGGCTTTGCCACCCTGCGCTTCAACTTTCGCGGTGTGGGCAAGAGCCAGGGTACGTTCGACAATGGCATTGGCGAGCTAAGCGATGCGGCGAGCGCGCTCGACTGGGTCCAGTCGATCCATCCCGAGGCAGAGACCACCTGGGTCGCCGGCGTCAGCTTCGGCGCGTGGATCGGGATGCAACTGCTGATGCGCCGTCCCGAGATCAAGTGCTTCATCTCGATCGCACCGCCGGCCAATATGTACGATTTCGCCTTCCTCGCTCCGTGCCCGTCGTCGGGGATCATTATCCAGGGTGATGCAGATGAGGTCGTCACCCCGCTTGCGGTCCAGAAGCTGGTCGACAAGCTCCGCACCCAGCGCCACATCACCATCCACCACGACACCATCCCCGGCGCCAACCACTTCTTCGCCAATGAGATGGACCTGCTGATGAAGAGCGTCGACGATTATCTGGACATGCGGCTGGACTAGACCGTCCAGATCAGCACATTCGCGATCAAGACTAGCGCGGCGAGCACCATCAATATGCCGCGCTTGCGGTCATCTCCGCGCAGCGCGAGTTTAAGGCCGAAGAAGATCAGCACGAACGCCGCGACCATTGCCAGTGCCAGTGCGCCTTCTGCGATCAGTTGCATTTTGTGATTGTCCTTTCACGAACACTTAACCCAGATTGTGCGAAAGCAGCGCTCATGACACGCGATGAGCAACTGGCGCGCCTTGAAGAGGCGTTCGAGCGGATCGAGGAGACGATCCTGCCGTGCATCGCGATGATGCTCGACAGCCTGCTCGACGCGTCGGAAAATATCGCCGAGGCCGATCCCAGGGCGCTCGCCGCCGAATTGCAGACCCTCGCCGCCGAGCTCGAGCAATTGACCAAGGCGGTCGAACGGTCGAGCCCGTCGCACGTCGAACCCGGCGAATATCGCACCGGCACCGCCTAACCGACCAGGCGCGCGTGCAGCGCCGGATCGATATTACCGCCCGACAGCACCACCACCATATCCTCCTCGACCATGGTCTTGCCGGCGAGGAACAGCGCAAGCGCCGCTGCGCCGCCGGGCTCGACCATCAATTGATGGTCGGTCCAGGCCCAGCGGACCGCGTCAGCGACTTCATCCTCGCTGACCGCGATCACCTGCGCCCGACGCTGCTGCAGGATGGCAAAGGTAATCGGCGAGGCCTTGAGCGTCTGGAGCGAGTCACAGATCGTTGGCGGTGCGTCGGGGCCGACCGGCTCGATTACCCCGCTGGCCAGCGACCGCGCCATATCGTCCCACCCCTCGGGCTCCGCGCCGACGATCCGCGTGTCGGGGCACGCCAGCGCGATCCCCGCCGCAAGCCCGCCGCCGCCGACCGGCATAGCGATCAGGGGCGGATGACCGGCCCCCGCCGCGGCCATTTGGTCGAGGATTTCAAGACCCACCGTGCCCTGCCCCGCTACGACGTGGCGATCATCGAATGCCGGAACCACCGTCGCGCCGCGCTCGGCCGCAAGCGCGATTGCGATCGTCACTCGGTCCTCGGTCTTGCGATCGTAGAATATGATCTCCGCGTCGAATGCCCGGGTGCCAGCGACTTTGATCTGCGGCGCGTCGCTCGGCATGACGATGGTGGCGGGGATGCCGAGCCTGCTGGCCGCGATCGCCACGCCCTGCGCATGATTGCCCGACGAGAAAGCCACCACCCCGCGCTTGCGCTCCGCTGCATTCAGCTGGAGCAAGCGGTTGCTTGCGCCGCGAAGCTTGAACGCGCCGCCGGTTTGCTGGCACTCGCATTTGAGCCAGATTCGCCGTCCGCCGAGGGTCGCGTCGATCAATGGCGTTCGCACAACCTGCCCCGCGATCCGCGCCGCCGCGTTGGTAATATCGCTCATCTTCATGTCCAAGCCTCTGATCTCCTTGGTTTTTCGCTCAATCGTGCAGGCCCTGCGCCATATGATGCTCGCAGTGCGACTGCAGCATCAAAAAACCTTTACTTGAGCCACTACCCCCCATATATCGCCGCCTCCGCTGCCCCATGGGACTTCCAACCGCAAGGCAGCTTCTTCGAACGACACTTGGAGGTCCCTTGAGTTGCACAAATATCCTCGCGCGCTGGGGCTAGCGAAAGCCCCTGACGGTGGCTCCGCCGCCGCAATCGCCCTGGGTCGCCCGGTTCAGCCGGTCACCCTGCTTCGTCCGCACGCCGCGGCCCGGGCCGCCCGATTCTTCGTCGAGAAGTTTCCGGGCAAGTCGCTCTATGCGGTAAAGGCCAATCCGTCGGCGGAATTGCTTTCGATCCTGTGGGAATCGGGCGTTACCCATTATGACGTGGCTTCGCTCGGCGAAGTGCGGCTGGTGGCGGCGACCCTTCCCGAGGCGGAGCTTTGCTTCATGCATCCGGTGAAAGCCGAGGAAGCGATCGCCGAGGCCTATTTCACGCATGGAGTGAAAACCTTCAGCCTCGATACGCTAGAGGAGCTCGACAAAATCGTCGGCGCCACCTCGACCGACGGTGTTGCAGCGACCGACCTCAACCTGCTCGTTCGCCTGCGGGTCAGCTCGGACCATGCCAAGCTCAGTCTCGCCGCCAAGTTCGGTGCCGAGCCCAACGAAGTAAAGGCGCTACTCCAGGCCGCGCGCCAGGCATCCGACGCGCTCGGCATCTGCTTCCACGTCGGCAGTCAGGCAATGAGCCCGGCGGCCTATAGCGACGCGATGAGCCGGGTTCGCGATTCGATCGTTGAGGCGGCGGTGACGGTTGACATCGTCGATGTCGGCGGTGGCTTCCCCTCCTCCTACCCCGGGATGGAGCCGCCCCCGATGGAGGCCTATTTCGAGGTCATCCATCACGCGTTCGAAGCGCTGCCGATCAGCTACTCGGCCGAATTGTGGTGCGAGCCGGGCCGGGCCTTGTGCGCCGAATATGCAAGCGTCCTGGTCCGCGTCGAAAAGCGTCGCGGCGACGAATTGTACATCAACGACGGCGCCTATGGCGCGTTGTTCGATGCGGCGCACATCGGCTGGCGTTATCCGGTCAAGCTGATCCGCGAGAACACCTCGGACACGCGGCCAATGGGGTTCAGCTTTTACGGCCCCACCTGTGACGATCTCGACCGTATGGCTGGCCCGTTCATGCTCCCCGGCGACGTCCAACCCGGCGATTATATCGAAGTCGGGATGCTCGGCGCCTATGGCTGCGCGATGCGGACCGGGTTCAATGGTTTCGGGGTCGAGGAACGCGTGATCGTAAGCGACGAACCGATGTCCTCGCTCTATGGAGCAGTTGACGAGCCCGCGCGTTCGAACGTCGTCACACTGTAATTTCGCGTAAGAATTCTGATTGTCGCCCTCGCGAAAGCGGGGATGACGATGTCATGGAGTGAATAATGACCACCGAAACGCTCATCAAGACCAGCGACGAAACCAAGATCAACGACACCCGCAAGGCGGAATTGCTGTCGTCGGTGGTCGAACATATCGACATTACCAGCTTCGACGCGCGGCCGATCATCGACGCGATGGGCAAGATGAGCTTCACCAGCCGCGACACCGCGCGCGCCGCCGATCTGTACAACCAGATGCTGGCGGACAAGGATTGCTCGGTGATCCTGGTGATCGCCGGATCGACCTCGGCCGGCGGGTGCATGGATCTGTATACCGAGCTGGTGAAGAACAATATGGTCGACGCCGTGGTCGCCACCGGGGCGACGATCGTCGACATGGATTTCTTCGAAGCGCTTGGCCACAAACATTATCAAGCGCTTGAAATTCCTGACGATGATACGCTCCGCTCGCTTTACATCGACCGCATTTACGACACCTATATCGATGAAGTCGCGCTGCAGGATTGCGACCACACCATCGGTGCGATCGCTGACAGCCTCGAACCCCGCGCTTATTCGAGCCGCGAGTTCATCAAGGAAATGGGCAAGTGGCTCGCGGCGGGCAATGCCAAGAAAACCAATAGCCTGGTCCAGACCTGCTACGAACATGACGTGCCGATCTTCTGCCCGGCGTTCGTCGACTCATCCGCAGGATTCGGACTGGTCAAGCATCAGGTCGACGCGATGAAGCGCGGCGGGCGTTACATGGTGCTCGACGCGATAGCCGACTTTCGCGAATTGACCGACATCAAGATCAAGGCTGGCACCACCGGCCTGCTAATGATCGGCGGCGGCGTGCCCAAGAACTTCACCCAGGATACCGTGGTGTGCGCCGAAATCCTCGGCCATGACGATGTAGAAGTCCATAAATATGCCATCCAGATCACCGTCGCCGATGTGCGCGACGGAGCTTGCTCTTCCTCGACGCTTCAGGAGGCAGCCAGTTGGGGTAAGGTGTCGACCGCGATGGAGCAGATGGTGTTCGCCGAGGCGACTTCGGTGCTGCCGCTGATCGCCAGTGACGCCTATCACCGTGGCCATTGGAAAAACCGCGACAAGCGCGGGTTTGCGAAGCTGTTCGACTAAATAGATTGCATTCCGAAACGAATGAGGCATCCTTCCCCGCATCCAACATGGGGGAGGATGTTTCATGGACTATAGCCCGTTGATTGCGCCGGTAGTGGTGCTTGTCGCTTGGTCGCTGGTGATGATGGCGTGGCTGGTGGTCGCTCGCCTACCGGCAATGAAAAAAGCCGGGATTGACCTCAAGACCCGGGTGGGCGGGCGCGGGGCGCAACTCGATGGCGTATTACCCGACGAGAGCAATTGGCCGGGGCATAATTACGTCCATTTGATGGAGCAGCCGACGATCTTCTACGCGATCATCTTCGCGTCGATCCTGATGGGATTGGATTTCCCGATCAACGTCAAGCTGGCCTGGGGCTATGTCATCATCCGTATCCTGCATAGTATCGTCCAGGCGACTTTCAACCGGGTGATCGTCCGTTTCACCTTGTTCGCCTTGTCGAGCTTGTGCCTGATTGGCCTGACCGTCCACGCGGCGGCGCGGATCATTCACGATTGCGGCTGGTTCAACGGCTAAACGCACTCGCCAGTTCGACATGGGTCGACCAGCGGAACTGGCCAACCGGGCGGACCCAGTCGAGCTTGTACCCGCCTGCGACGAGGACTTCGGCATCGCGGGCGAAGGTTGCGGGATTGCAGCTCACGTAGGCGATGCGCTGGACGCCTGAAGCAGCAATCTGCTTGATCTGGTCGAGCGCGCCGGAGCGCGGCGGATCGAGAATGATCGCGTCAAAGGGCGCCAATTCGGCGGAATCGAGCGGTCGTCGGTAAAGATCACGGTGCTGGACCTCGACGGTCCGCGCCGACGTCATCAACGCAAGCGCGACATCGCGCGCGGCCTCGGCGGCAGTAACTTTGCCCCCGACCGACAGCGCGAATGTGCCGAGACCGGCGAACAGGTCGACCGGGCGCTGGGCATCGCCGATTGCTTCGCGCACCGACTCGACGAGTGCCGCTTCACCATCGGCGGTGGCTTGGAGGAAAGCACCTGACGGCAAGGCCATTGCGGTGCTGCCGAGCGTGACGGTCACTGGCCCCGGCTCGTAGCGCGTTTCAGGCCCGATCCCGTCGTCGATCGACAGCCGCGCGAGGCCGTTTGCTTCGGCGAAATCGTTCAGCGCCATCGCGCCCTCATAACCTTCGATCGATACGCCCTTGAGTCCGAGATCGACGCCCTGGTCGGCAAGCGTCAGCTGGACTTCACCGCTCCGCTTGTTGGGCAGGATGGTGGCGAGCAACTTCCGCAATGGCCCAAGCATCGCGAACAGGCGCTGGTCGAGGACGTGGCATTCCCGAAGATCGATGATGCGATTGGTCCCCGCTTCGTTAAAGCCAAGCTGGATCCCGCCGCCTGCCTTCAACGCGCGCAAGGTGGCGCGGCGGCGGGTGCGTGGTGGCGAGAGGTAGGCCGGTCGAACCTCAGTCTCGATCCCGTGCTGGGCGAGCGCGCCTATGATCCGGCTGGCGCAATAATCGGCGTAGGCGGCGTCGGTCAGATGCTGGAGCTGGCACCCGCCACAGATTGGAAAGTGACGGCAAGGCGGCACCTGGTGGCCCGGGCCGGGCTGGATGGTGCCATCCTCAAGCAACGTGTCGCCGGGTACCGCGAAAGCGATGTGCTTACCCGATGCGCTAACCCCGTCACCGCGCGCGGCGATGCGGATTATCGGATCGCTCACAGTGCCAGCGCGCGGGGGATGGCAGCGACGAGATCGTCGGCGATCATCGACAGACCGGCCAGCTCGGCAGCGCGGCCGTGGATCCATACACCGGCGCAGGCGGCTTCGAACGAGGGCATGCCGCGGGCGCGGAAGGCGGCGATGATCCCGGCAAGGACGTCGCCCGTCCCGGCGCTGGCGAGCCAGGCGGGGGCTGGCGGCGCAAAGCCGAGGCGACCGTCGGGCGATGCGACGAGCGTGTCGGGGCCTTTGTAGACGACCACTGCGCCGGATCGGCGGGCGGCTTCGAGCGCGCGGTCGGCCTTCGATCCGGGAAGCTCACCGAACAATTTGACGAATTCACCCTCGTGCGGGGTGAGGATCGCGTCGTGGCCCTTGAGGCGGTCGGGCTCGCCGACCAGAGCGATGGCGTCGGCGTCGATGATTACCGGTTTGGCGACGGTCAGCGCGAGTGTGAGCACCGGCGGGATGTCGCCGAGGCCGGGGCCGACGAGGATTGCGCCGATGCGGGGATCGCCGACTTCCGCAGTGTCGGTCTGAACCACTGCCGAGGGGAGGTTGTCGATTGCGCGGCTGGTCGAGACCCGAACATAACCAGCCCCCGCGCGGGCGGCGGCGTGGGCGGCGAGCGCGATCGCGCCGGGCATCTGGCCGGCGAGGCAATGGACCATGCCGCGGGTAAATTTATTGCCTGCCGGGTCGAGTAATGGGAGATTTGGCCTGGCGATTTCGAACCAGTCGGATGTCACGTCGAGGCCGATGTCGGCGAGGACGATGCGGCCCATGGTTCGCACTCCGAGCATCATATGGTGCGCGGGCTTCAGGGCACCGAAAGTCACGGTTAGGTCATAGGGTACGACTGGCGAAAGGATCGCGCCGTCGTCGGTCGCGATGCCGCTGGGCAGGTCGCAGGCGATGGCAATTTCGGCTGAATCGATCAGGAAACTTAGTTTCGTATAAACAGACTCTTCCAAGCCGCGACTGAGACCTGTTCCGAACAAGCAATCGATCACCATCGGCGCTGGCTCGGCGTCGGCGAGGGTGTCGAGCGTGGCGATGCGGACGGTTATGCCGCGCGCTTCGAGATGGCGAGCAGCGACGAGGCCATCGCCGCCATTATTGCCGGGTCCGCACAGGATCAGCGTTTCGATCGGTCCGGCAAACAGCCACGCGGCCTCGGCCAACGCCGCGCCGGCGCGCTCCATCAGCATGTCGCCATCATGCTCGGCTTCGGCGGCACGCATTTGGGCGGCTGTGAGGATCGGACGGGGCATGACGCGGCCCTTAGCGCAGGATGGTCGCCAGATGCCACCATTGCCCGGGGCAAGCAGTCGCAGCAGCATCGCGCGCTGGTTCGTCGGCGAACAGGGCAAAGCAGGTCGCCCCGCTGCCCGACATGCGGGTGAAGATCGCGCCGGGCTGCGCAACGAGCCAATCCAGAATGTCGCCGATCGCCGGAACGAGGCTACGGGCGGGCGCTTCGAGGTTATTGCGACCCGCGCGCCAGTCGCCGAGCGGTCCACGGTCGATCCCGTCCCAGCGCGCGAACACCGCGCCGGTCGAAAGTTGCTGCAGCGGATTGACCAGCAGCACTGGCGTATTGGCGATGCCCGGATCGTCAATCAGGGCGAGCTTATCACCCGCCCCCTCCCCGCGCGCGCTCAGGCTTAGCAGGCAGGCAGGGACGTCAGCACCAAGCGCAGGAGCAACCGCCGTGGCGTGGCCGGGATCGATCTCCCACAGGCGGGTCAGCAGGCGCAAGGCAGCCGCCGCGTCGGCCGATCCACCGCCGATTCCGGACGCGACGGGGAGGTTCTTGATCAAGCGAAGCGAAGCGCCCTGCCCAACCCTCGCAGCCTCGCGAAGTGCGTTGGCCGCGGTCAGCACAAGGTTGTCACCGCTAAGCCCGTCGGCAAACGGCCCGACCACTTCCAATGTGACGTCATCAGCAAGTTCGCCCTCGACCCGGTCACCATCGGTGCAAAAGGCGAACACGGTCTCGAGCGCGTGGCGGCCGTCGGGCATTTTGCCGCGCACCTGAAGCGCGAGGTTGAGCTTGGCCGGGGCCGGCTCCGATATCCGCATCACGGCGAGGCGTTGGCGGTGGTCAAGCCAGTGGCGATCTTCGCCTCGAGCCGCTTCTTCGCCTTGTCCTCCGCCGTTACTAGCGCCGCGCGCCACGCGAACCGCGCCTCGATCCGCCGACCCGCAGTATAAAGCGCATCGCCCAGATGCTCGTGGATCTCGGCTTGCGCGGGATCGCCATCGGCGGCTCGCTGGAGCGTCGCGATTGCTTCCGCCGTGCGCCCGCGCTTGTGCTGCGCCCAGCCCAATGAATCGGTAATCGAGGAATCGTCGGGGCGAAGGGCGCTAGCCTGCCGTACCATCGCCTCGGCCGCGTCGAGATTTTCGCCGCGTTCGAGCTGGCCGTAACCAAGGAAATTGAGCAGCAACGGATTGTCGGGTGACAGCGCCATCGCCGCTGCCATCTCGCTCTTGGCTTCGTCCCACCGCCCGGCCGACTCAAGCGCGCTCGCCCGGAACAAATGCAGCGCCCACGGATCGTCGGCGCCGGGCCGGGTCGCGGCCAGCGCAAGGGCGCTTCCATAAGCATCCACCGCCTCGGCATATTGCTCGCGCTCGGTCAGCACCGCGCCCAGTCGGGAGAAGGAATCGGCGTTTGGCGCGGCGGTGGCGAATGACCGTGCGCGGGCCAGCGCTTCCTCGCTTCGCCCGATGCTGCTCAGGATCCGCACTTCGGCATCCTCGGCCTGCGTGGCGAACGGGTCGGACGGTTCAATCGTCCCCAGCAGCGCCAGTGAATCGCTGCTCCGCTTGCCAGAGTCGAGCAACAAAGCGAGCAGCAAGGTTCCGGCTTTATTGTCCGGGTTGGAATAGCGCGCGATCTGGGCAAGGCTGATCGGGAGCGATTTATTCTGCATCTTGGACAATGCCAGCGACAGGCCGAGCAGCAATTCGGCATAGGCCTTCGACGGCGTATCGATCCCCTGGCCAAGCGGCTTGCCAGCGGCGATCTGCGCCCGGCCCGTTGCCAGCGCCCCGCCAGCGCCGCCATCGAGCATCCGGAGTGCGGTTGCCTTGTCACCGGCGCGAAGGAACCCGTCAGCAAAAGCAAGCCTGAGCCGTTCGGCGCGACCACCGGCCTTGGCCAAGGCCAGTTCGGCCAGCGGCGCGGCCTCTGCCGGGCGCTTGAGCTTGAGCAGGATCAGCGCCCGATGTTCGTTGAGAAGCGGTGCAAGCGCGCTCGAATCGGGTACTTGGTCGAGACTCGCCGGGGCGCCCTTGTCGCGTTTTTCGGCGCGGACCCATGCTTCGACGAACGGCGACAGGAACGAACTGTCGATGATCCCACCGCGCGTCCGCAATATCTCGAGCGCCCGCGCCGCTTTGCCGACACGCAATTCCTCGGCGACCAGCAGCAGGCGCAAATCGAGCGCCGTTTCCTCCGGCGGCACCCGCCCCGCGAGCTGGAGTGCCAATTCCATCTCCCCCGCCTCGATCGCGTGGCCGATGGCGCGCCGCCGAAGCAAGGGTTCGGCCGGCATGCTTCGAACCAGCGACGCAAACAATCGGGCCGCCGCCGCCGGATCGCCCGACGCATCGGCCGCCCGCGCCGAGACATAGGTGCCGAGCGCGTCGCGGGTCATCGTGTTGGCGGGCGCAATTCCAGCCGTCAGCAAGGCAGCAGTGCCAAGCGAGCTTCGCCAGATCGTCTTACATATTGGGGTAATTGGGGCCTCCACCGCCTTCGGGGACCACCCAGTTGATGTTCTGGGTCGGGTCCTTGATGTCGCATGTCTTGCAATGCACGCAATTCTGCGCGTTGATCTGGAGCCGGGGCGACCCCGCTTCCTCCACAATCTCATAAACGCCCGCCGGGCAATAACGCTGCTCGGGACTGTCGTAGAGCGCGAGATTGACGCTGATCGGGATCTCGGCATCCTTGAGCGTCAAATGGACCGGCTGATCCTCGACATGATTGGTGTTGGAAATGAACACCGACGACAGGCGGTCGAAGCTCAATTTGCCGTCGGGCTTGGGGTAGGTGATCGGCTTGACCTGATCCTTGCGGCGGATGCGCTCATGGTCGGCGTGATGCTTGAACGTCCACGGCAGGCTGATGCCAATCTGGCCGAGCCACATGTCGATCCCCGCATAAAGCGTGCCCCAGGTGCCGCCCCAGCGCGCGACCGCAGGTTCGGCGTTGCGGACCAACTTGAGTTCCTTGGCGATCCAGCTTGAACGGACTGCGGGCTCATAGGCATCGAGCGTGTCGCTGCGGCGGTCGGCGGCGATGGCGTCGAACGCGGCTTCGGCGGCGAGCATGCCCGATTTGATTGCGGTGTGGCTGCCCTTGATCCGGGGCACATTGACGAACCCCGCCGCGCAGCCGACCAACGCGCCGCCGGGGAAAGCGAGCTTGGGCACCGATTGCCAGCCACCCTCGTTGATCGCCCGCGCGCCGTAGGACACGCGCTTGCCGCCCGCGATTTCGGCGGCGATCGCCGGATGGGTCTTCCACCGCTGGAATTCCTCATAGGGCGACAGATAGGGGTTCTGATAATCGAGCGCAGTGACGAAGCCGAGCGCGACCTGGCCATTCTCCTGATGGTACAGAAAGCCCCCGCCCCACGCGTCTTCCAACGGCCAGCCCTGACTGTGGATCACCCGACCGGGCTTATGCACCCCCTCAGGAACGTCCCATAGCTCCTTGATTCCTAGGCCATAGACTTGCGGGCCAGAGTCCTTTCGAAGGTCAAAGATCTCGGTCAGGCGCTTGGTCAGATGGCCGCGCGCACCCTCGGCGAAGAAGGTGTAGCGGGCGTGGAGTTCCATGCCGCGCTGGTGGTCGGGCTTGAAGCTGCCGTCGCGGGCAACCCCCATGTCGCCGGTCGCGACCCCCTTCACGCTGCCATCGTCGTGGAACAGGATTTCGGCGGCGGCGAAACCGGGAAAGATTTCGACGCCAAGTTCCTCGGCCTGCGACCCGAGCCAGCGGGTGAGATTGCCAAGACTACAGGTGTAGGTGCCCTTGTTGTTGAGGAACGGCGGCATCAGGATGTGCGGGATGGCATATTTGCCCTTGGCGGTGAGCACCCAATGCTGGTTGTCGGTCACCGGAACGCCGACCGGCGCAGCTTTGTCCTTCCAGTCAGGAATCAGCTCATCGAGTCCCTTGGGGTCGATCACCGCGCCCGATAGGATATGCGCGCCGACCTCGCCGCCTTTCTCGAGCACGCAAACCGTGATTTCGCGACCCTTTTCGGCAGCGAGTTGCTTGAGGCGGATCGCTGCGGCGAGCCCGGCGGGGCCGGCGCCGACCACCACCACATCATAGTCCATCGATTCGCGGTCGCTCATTCTTCACCCTTCCGTCGCGCAGACAGGTCTTCTCGCCGGGAACAGCAGTGCCAATTCCTTGACCGCGCCGTCAACCTCGCTGACAGAAGGAATATGGGTGGGGATCAAGCGAATAACGACCATGCGGCCGCGGCAGCGGCGCTGCAATGGTGGATCGAGGCAGGAGTCGACGTCGCGGTGAGCGAAAGCCCGCGTGACTGGCTCAAGGCCGCGCCGATGTTGGTTGCGGCGCCGGTCGAAGCGCCGCCAGCGGTGGTGCACGAGGATTTGAGCGCCTTCCGCCACTGGCTGTCGAGCGAGCCAGGGCTGCCGCTCGACCGGGCCGGGGCGCGGCGGGTGCTGCCGCACGGGGCCGAGGGCGCCGAGGTCATGCTGCTGAGCGATTTTCCGGTCACCGACGATGGCGAGCAACCGATCGGCGGCGAGGCCTGGGCCTTGATGGTGCGGATGCTCGGCGCGATCGGGATGGCCACCGAGCAGACCTATAGCGCGTCGCTGGCCTGTTTCTCGACCCCCGGGGCCAAATTGAGCGCGAGCGAAATGGAGAATTGCGCCGGGATTGCGCGGCGGCATGTGGCGCTAGTCAAGCCGAAGCGGCTGATCCTGCTCGGCGACGGGCCAGCGATGGCGCTGCTGGGCGAGAAATTGGCGCAAGCGCGTGGACGGGCGCACAAGGTTGAGGGCGTGCGGACGATCGCGACGTTTCACCCGCGCTGGTTGCTGACCCGGCCGGGCGACAAGGGATTGGCGTGGCGCGACCTGTTATTGCTGATGGAAGAGGGCATTTGATGCGCTGGACTTTTGCCTTGCTGCTGGTGGGAGCCGCAGCGCCGGCGATCGCGCAGGACGATCCGCTGGCACCGATCCTGACCGATCTGCCGCCGCCCAAGCCGGTGGTGCCGCTAGCGGTGGTGCCGAAGGACTGGCGCGGGGTGTTCGCCGCAATTCGCGCCGAGGATTGGGTTGATGCGCGAGCCGGGATCGAGGCGCTTGGCGATCATCCGTTGAAGCCCGTGGCCAAGGCCGAACTTTTCACCGCGAAAAACTCGCCCAAGGCCGATCTGAGCGCGATCCTGGCATTGCTCGGCGAGGCGCCAGAATTGCCGCAGGCGGTGCAATTGCAGCGGATGGCCGTCGCGCGGGGAGCGGTCGACACGCCGAGCATTGTTACGCCAGCGCGGGTTGTCCCGCTGACCAGCGCGCCGCGCCGGCATCGCTCGACCCCGGTGCGCGGCGAGCCCGCCGCCGATGCACTGCGCAGCGCAATGGAGCCGTTGGTCAAGGCCGACCTGGCGGTCGATGCAGAGGCGCTATACGCGGCTGCCGCACCAACGCTCAGCCCCGAAGCGCGCGCGGAAGCGGCGCAGCGAGTGGCGTGGATTTATTATGTCACCGGGCTCGACGCCGATGCTCGCCGGGTGGCCGAATCCGGCATCGAGGGCGCGACCGGCGAATGGGGGTCGCAGGCGCATTGGATCGCCGGGCTCGCCGCGTGGCGCGCTAGCGATTGCGAGGGTGCCGCAGTGCATTTTCGCGCTGTGGCTTATGGCCGGTCGGAGCCCGAACTTGCCGCCGCCGGGGCCTATTGGGCGGCGCGGAGCGAGATGGCGTGCCGCCGCCCACAACTGGTCGAGCCGTTGATGAAAGCCGCCGCCAAATCGGCGGAGAGTTTCTATGGGCTGGTAGCGCGCGAGACATTGGGGATGGCCAAGACGCTGCCCCCGACACCGAGGGCACCGGCGGCAATCGGCGCGTTGCCCAACGTTCGCCGGGCAATCGAGCTGGCGGCGATTGGCGAGCGCTCGCTGGCGGAGGAGATGCTCCGCCACCAGTGCCGCATCGGATCGCCGTCGAGCCACAGCGCGCTGGCCGCCAAAGCGCGCGAACTGGACTTGCCCGCTGCCGCTTTCTGGATTGCGCATAATGGTCCGATGGGCGCGGTCGCCGCCCCCGCCGACCGCTTCCCGCTGCCGCGCTGGGCACCGAGCGGCGGCTGGCGGGTCGATCCGGCGCTGGCCTATGCCCATGTCCGGCAGGAAAGCGATTTCCGGATGGCGGCGGTCAGCCCGGCGGGCGCGGTCGGGCTGATGCAAGTGCGGCCCGGCACCGCTGGTGATTTTGCACGATCGCGCGGGGTCATGGTCGGCAATCTCGCCGACCCGGTGGTCAATCTGGAATATGGCCAAAGCTTCATCGAATTGATGCGCGGCAAGAGCGCGACCCGCGGCCAGCTCCCGCGCGTGATCGCCGCCTTCAATGCTGGTCCGGTACCAGTCGACCGCTGGAACAGCATTAACGACAAGGGTGATCCGTTGCTGTGGATCGAAAGCCTTCCTTATTGGGAAACGCGTTATTACGTCCCCGCTGTGCTGCGCAACATGTGGGTCTACGAAGGCATGGCCGGAACGCCGCAGACCACGTTGATCAGCATTGCCCAACATAAGTGGCCGGCATTCCCGGTCGCGCGCGGGGCCACCCGGAGCATCATCCGCCAATAATGTTCTTGTTTCGTTCCGAACGATGTGGCACTTTCCGGACTAGCAACATCAATCAGGAGAGTCGGCAATGTTGAGTGCGATCCTGCTGGCAGCGGCGCTTGCCGCCTCCCCTCCGGAGATAGCGGCGTCAGGTCCCGGATCCGGCCCGGCTGTGTTTGAACGGTTCGGCGCCTATATCGTCGTCGAGGATGTGGACAAAAGCGCCGCATTTTACGAACGCATCCTTGGCAAGCAGCCGCAGTTGAAGACAAAGGCAATGGTTGGGTTCGACATTGCCGGCGGTCTGTTTGCGCTCGTATCGCGCGCCGATTATGCACCCGACGTCAAGCGCGGCGACAGCGCGATCCCGTACATCAAGGTCGCAAGCGTTGAAGCGCTGTTCGATCATGTAAAAAAGGTCGCACCCACCAGCCTTCAGTCCGAAAAGGTCAAGGTGGAAGGTCCTTTCCGCTTCTTCAAGGTTCGCGACCCGGACGGGAATATCGTCGAGTTTTTCTCCGTGAGCCAAGTTGTTCGCTAGCCCTGCGCCATGCCGATCGAATCGACCAAATCGCGCGGGGCGACGCGCAATGCGGGGCCGACACGCTTCAATTTGAAGGAGCATGTGGTCGATCCCGACTGGCTCGATCAGGTCGAGGCGCTCGACGGTGTGCCCAAGCGCCGGACGACGGTGACGATCGAGCGAGCGAAGTCGATCCTGACCCGCAATCGCTCGCCCGACATCGGCTTCGATCGATCGGTCAATGCCTATCGCGGATGCGAGCATGGCTGCATTTACTGTTTCGCCCGGCCAACCCACGCGTATCATGATTTGTCGCCGGGGGTGGATTTCGAAAGCCGGTTGTTCGTCAAACCCGATGCCGCCAAATTGCTCCACGGGGCCTTGTCGCGGCCGGGCTATGAATGCGCGCCGATCGCGATGGGGACCAACACCGATCCCTATCAGCCGATTGAGGAGCGCTGGCGGGTGACCCGCTCGCTGATCGAATTGTTGCTGGAAACACGCCACCCATTCACCATCACCACCAAGTCCGACCGCGTGCTGCGCGACCTCGACCTGCTGGTGCCCGCGGCCAAGCTGGGGATCGTGTCGGTCGCGATATCGGTGACGTCGCTCGATCCGGCGATTGCCCGCACGCTCGAACCCCGCGCGCCAGCGACGAAGAAGCGGCTGGCAGCGGTCAAGGCGCTCAACGAAGCAGGCGTTCCGACCTATGTCGCGATCGCCCCGGTGGTGCCGCAGATCACCGATCATGAACTTGAGCATATCGTCGAGGCGGCGGTCGCGGCGGGTGCGCGCGGTGCTTTCTATTTGCCGGTGCGCCTGCCCCACGAAGTTGCGCCCTTGTTCCGCGCCTGGCTCGATGCGCATTATCCCGATCGCGCCGCAAAGGTGATGGCGACGATCCAGTCGATGCGCGGCGGGCGTGACAATGATCCCGATTTCCACCGCCGGATGCAGGGCCAGGGCGTATGGGCCGACCTGCTCCGCGCGCGGTTCGACAAAGCCGCCAAGCGCTACGGCCTCGGCAATATGAAGATCCCGCTGCGCCGCGATCTGTTCGTGCCACCTGAAGGTGCACAGATGCGCTTATTGTAAGATTCGACGAACGGGCGATGACATGGGCGACTGCGCTGGCTAGGCAGTGGCCATGATCCGCACCCTCTTCGCCGCGACCTTGCTCGCCACCGCCGCTGCCCTTCCCGCCCAGTTCTCGCCGCAGCAAGTCGCGAGCTTACGCGATGCGGCACTCAACGACACTTATGCATTCGACATCACCGAAGGCCTGACCACCGAGGTCGGGCAACGCATGGCCGGGACCGAGGCAGAAGCGAGGGCACGGGCGTGGAGCGTCGCCAAGCTCAAGGCGATGGGTTTTGCCAACGTCCGGGTCGACCCCTTCACCATGCCGGTGTGGGTGCGCGGTGCCGAAAGCGCGTCGATCTTGTCGCCTTTTCCGCAGAAATTGGCGATCGCTGCGCTCGGCAATTCGGCCTCGACCCCGCCCGGCGGGCTGGAAGGCGAATTGGTCGGGTTCGACAGCCTCGCCGCGCTCGAAGCCGCACCCGACAGCGCGGTTCGCGGCAAGATCGTCTTCGTGTCGCACGCCATGCCGCGCACCGAAGACGGATCGGGCTATGGCATTTTCGGCGGCCCGCGCCGCCAGGGGCCGGGGATCGCCAGTCGCAAGGGCGCGATTGCGATCATCATCCGTTCGATCGGCACCGATTATCATCGCAATCCGCACACCGGGGTGATGAACTTTCCCGACGGGGTTAAGCCAATCCCGGCGGGCGCTTTACCCTTGCCCGATTCCGAGCAGGTCCAGCGCATCCTCAAGCGCGCCACTGGCCCGGTGCGGCTCCGGTTGCAGCTCGAATCGACCAAATTGACCAACCAGCAATCGGGCAATGTCATCGCCGAAGTCCCGGGCCGCGACCCTGGCCTGCCTCCGATCCTGGTCGGCGGGCATCTCGACAGCTGGGATCTTGGCACCGGCGCGATCGACGATGCCAGCGGAGTCGCCATTGCCGCCGCCGCCGCCAAGCGGATCATGGATGCAGGCCGCCCGCTTCGGACGATCCGCATCGTGTGGTTCGGGGCGGAGGAAGTCGGCCTGTTCGGCGGGCTCGATTATCGCGCCAAATATGGCAAGCAGCCGCATTATGCATTGATCGAAAGCGATTTTGGCGCCGATCGCATCTGGAAAGTCGACAGCCGCCTGGGCGAGGCGCGCAAGGCCGAAGCAATCGCGATTCAGCAGGCGCTGCAACCGCTCGGGATCGTCCCCGGCGCGCTCGACGAGACCGAAGGCTCGGACATTGGGCCGATGGTCGCCGACGGCCAGCCGGGCGTGGCATTGAAGCAGGATGGCACGCGCTATTTCGATTATCACCACACGCCGGACGACACCCTCGATAAGATCGACCCGGTGCAATTGCGGCAGAATGTCGCGGCGTGGACCGCGGTGCTGGCGATCCTGTCGGGCGGGATCGATCCGCCGGCGGAGCTTAATCGCCGGAAGAAGCGTTGATCGACCAATAACAGGAAAAGGATTTCCCCATGCGCGCACTCATCCTCCTCGCCCCCGCCTTGCTGCTCGGTGCCTGCCAGGTGACCGAAGACAAGAATAATGGCTCGACGACGGTCGCGTTCAATCAGGACGTTGCCGAGAATGCCGGCGCGGACGTGCTGGATTCAGCGAAAGAAGCGGCGAATGCAATCGCCAGCGATGCCAAGGAAGCGGGCTCGGCCGCCAGCGCAGAGGCCCAGAAAGCCGGCGCCGCGATTCGCAACACCGATGTCGACGTGACGGTCAACAACAAGGCTGCAAGCGACAATAAGCAATAGGCTTGGGGTTTACGTCGGGGGTAAAGGCACTCTATCGGGCGATCCGTCGGGGAGTGGCGCAGCCTGGTAGCGCGTCTGCTTTGGGAGCAGAGGGTCGCAGGTTCGAATCCTGTCTCCCCGACCATGATTTGCTGTGCAAATCATTATTGGCCACGGGTGGGGGCCTGTAGCTCAACTGGTTAGAGCTGGCCGCTCATAACGGCTAGGTTGGGGGTTCGAGTCCCTCCGGGCCCACCAACCGGATACTTCAGCCCTAAGCCTGAAGCGGTACGTCGAGGCTGAAATGGTCGTCGGCAATCTCCAGCCCGCCGCCCGCGATCCCGACCAGTCCGTTGATCAGGCGCAGCGAGAAACCGAGGCCGAGCAGCGCGCGGTCGGCACCGCCGATGGTGAATTCGGGATCGAGCAAATCTTCCTTGCCAGCCATGATCGTCGCCTTGGGCCGGGTCAGGCTGAACCCGAAGCGGTCGTCCAATCGCCCTACCCGAAAGGTCAGCCGCTCACCGGGCGAGGAAGCGGCCAGCACCGCATCGGTGAAACGGCGAAGCAATCGGTCGGTCAGTTCGGGCTCGAGCGCGCATACGCCCTGCGCGTCAGGCACGTCCACGTCGAGCGAAACGCCGACCGCCGCCGCCCGGGCCAGCAATCCTTCGGCAAAGCCGGGCAGGAAGCTGGCAAAGTCGGTCCCCTCCCCGCCGCCGCCACGCGCGGTTTGCAGCTTGGCGACGAAATCGAGGTCCTCGGCGGCTTCGAGCAGGGATCGTGCATTGGTCACAATCTCCGCCGCGCGCTCGCGGTAACGGCGGTGCGCGGGGCCGAAATATTGCCCGTCGATGATCTCCGCAAAACCGATGATCGCATTGAGCGGGGTCTTGATCTCGTGGATCATCTCGCGCAGCGCGTCATTGCCGGTCGGCAACCCGCCGCCGGTGCGCGTCGGCAAGGGCTCGGGCTCGGGCAGGCCGCGCCGCGCAATCCCGCGATAGCCGATGAAGCGGCCGTCGCCCGGCGCGAAGGCGGGCGCACCGCTGATCTGCCATTCGCCGGCCATCAGGCCATCGTCACCAAGTTCAAGCAGGCAATCGCGGAACGGGGCGCGGATGACGAACGCCCGCTCTACGCATTCATCGACCCCTTCGTCGGCGTCGGCGACCGCGATCGATCGCCCGATCAAGGGGCCACGCGGGGCGCCTTCAACCCATTCGATCTCCCCGCCTGGGCCGCATTCCCATCGAAATAGCGCCGGGACCGGATAATCGGCACCGCGTGGCAGGGGGTCGGGTTTGGGCAATGGGGCTTGCGCGCGGCTTGAGCGAAGCCGCTCAATGCGGGCGACGACTTCGCTGATCGAGGGCACCGGTTCGGCAGCGATGTCGGGTTCGGCGGCTGGCGGTGGCGGCGCTGGCGCAGGCACGGGCGGCGCTTCCTCGGCCGACGGACGGCTCAGGCTGTCGAGGAAGCGACGGACATCGTTGGATGCTTCGGCGCGGAGCGAGGCCAGCGCATCCCCGGTCAGCGACGCCGAGGCAATGAGCGGCGCCGCGACTGCCAGTTTGTCGGCGGCAAACACGTTGAGCAGTACTAGCGGGATTGGTGCGCCAGCAATCGAGCGAGCGGCCGCAGCGCGGATCGGCTCGCGGATGGCGCGGCTGTCGGTGCGGATGACGGTGATCGCCTGCTCAAGCAAAGCGCGGTCGGCCTGGCCGCCCGATCGCGCGACGAGATCGACCAGCTGCCGCCAGCGCACCGCACGATCATGCGGCGAGCCGACGGGCTGCGACAACACTGTTGCCAATCGATCGTCGAACCGCACTCGCCGCTACCTCTGCCGTTTCAGAAAAATGCCTTTGGGGAGAGGGCATTACTCAAGGTCGCGTGAGCCGATAGCGGGGGTCGGTTAACCATCCCGTTTTGGGACATTTTTGCCCATACAGCACAACGGGCGCCGGAGGCTATCCGGCGCCCGTTGCAATGCTTGCAGTCGGCTTAAGCCTGCGTTGCCAGCCACATCAGCCAGTAACGCGCGACGTCAGCATTGGCGCCAGTCACCGCGTTGAACGCCACGATCGCGCCCGCCTTGTCGCCCGAGCGCGCGAGCGCCATCCCGAGGTGCAAATTGGCAAGCCCGGGATCGCCGCCCTTGGCCAATGCAGCGCGATATAAAGGCACTGCCTCGGCATAAGCACCGACCCCGTATAGTCCGTCACCGGCGTCGATCATCGCCTTGCCATTGCCGCTGGCCAGCGCCGCCTTGGCCGACGCGTCGATGGCGGCGCGCGCGGGCGCGGCGGCGGCTTTTTTCACGACATCGGTAAAGGCGCTCTTGGTGGTGTCGACCTTGGGCGCGGTCTTGGCCTCGACCATCAACGATTTGGCTTCGGCGAGTTTGCCGGCATTGACCAGCGCACTGCCCAAAGCGAAATAATCGGTCTCCCCCGACAGCGCATTGGCCGCGCGGCCGAGGCGCAGGAGGTCGATCAACTGGGCCTGGGTTGGGCGGTTGAGGTCGCGATAAATGCGCAGGCTGTCGCGCATGCTGGCAGGCGACGGATAAGCCGCATACCATTGCCGCGCGAGATCGTTGGCAAGCGGCATCCGCTGCGCATAGGCAAGGCCGGCGGCAAATTTGTAATTGCCTTCCTCGACCTTCTTGCCCGTTGCCTTGCTGGCAATGAAACTCTTCTGCATTAAGGTGACCGCCTCGGCCTTGAGCCCCTGCGATTCCTTGATCGCGGCAAGGTTGATCAGCGCACCGACATTGTTGGGATCGATCGCCAGCGACTTGTTAAGCATGGCGACCGACTGATCGACTTGCCCGGCCGCCTTGTAACGCTTGCCAAGGTCGCTGAAGCGCGCCGCCAGATCGGGATTCTCTGCCGATCCCGAGGCTTGCATTGCCTCGATCCCGGCCTGGATTGCGGCATTGTCATTCGCGGTCAGCGCCGCCTTGGTCTGAATCGATGCAATGATGAACTTGTCGTCATTGGTCTTGGCAACGGCGCGCGCCGCTGCAAGCTTGGCGGGAATGGTCGCTACGTCGTTGGCCGTGACCGCCGTCTGAAACTCGACGATCGCCTTTTGCGCGCCCTTGGAAATGTCCAGCTTGCGACCGGTCGTGGTGGTTGCCGCGGACGTGGTCGTGGTTTCGGTGTTGCGCGACATGTCATCGGGCAGCGCATCCTTGGGTTTTTCCCGGCCGAGGCGCTGCGCCGACGCCGGCATCGCCATGCAGGTGGCCAGCGCGACGATCAGGAATTTGGTCTTACCGTTCATCAAAGCATCTCCTTGTCCGCGGCCAGACAAGCGGCGGGGGGTTCAACGTGAAAGCCGTGCGGGCATAGACCCGCGGGGATATGGTGCCAACTGTCTTGGTCCGCTCCAAGTGAATGCCAATTGAATGACGTATTTCCAATGGCTTAGGAAGCCCTTTGACGTCACGCTCGCCACCCGCTAGCCGGACGGGCAATGCTAATCCTGTTGTCCCCCGCCAAAACGCTCGATTTTGAGTCCGCTTATGCGGATGAGGCGACGCGCGCCCGCTTTGCGGCGGAGGCCGGGCGCATCGCCCGCGCGGCGTCGAAGATCGGTGCCGACGGGTTGGCCGAGCTGATGCATATCTCGCCCGCGCTGGCCGAGCTCAATCATAAGCGCTTCAAGCGCTTTGCCCGGGCCGACCCCCGCCCCGCGATCCGCGCCTTCGCCGGCGACGTTTATCGCGGCTTCGATGCGGTCAGCGCCGAGCCCGAGACGATCGCCTTCGCACAGGATCATCTGCGGATCTTGTCGGGGCTGTACGGCGTGCTTCGGCCGCTGGACGCGATACGGCCGTATCGGCTCGAAATGGGGACCAAATGGGCGCCCGAGGGCAACCGTCTGACCGATCATTGGGGCGACAAGGTTGCCAAGGCGGTCGCGGCCGACCTTCGCGCCGAGAAATCGAAGCTGGTCATCAACCTCGCCAGCAACGAATATTTTGCGGTGCTCAAGGGCAAGTTCGCCAAGTCAGTGCGGGTCATCGCCCCCGACTTCCGCGTACAGACGTCCAAGGGCCTCCAGTTCCAGAGCTTCACCGCCAAGGTTGCGCGCGGGGCGATGGCGCGCTGGCTGTGCGATGAACGCGTCGCCGACGCCGCGGCTTTGCCCTCGTTCGATACCGATGGCTGGCACTTCGACCCCGCCGGATCGATCCCCGACAAGCCCTTGTTCGTCCGCGCCTGATCGCCGCCCTCGCGTACGGGCGTACGCGGGCGCGCGGGGTGGCGCTCAGCCTGCCAATCGGCTAGCAACATGAAGGGGCACGGCCGCCGCTTCGGCGCCTGATTCTCCGCACCAATTTTTAGACCAACAAGACTGGAAATATCTTGGCCACCGAGCCTCCTGCCGACACCGCACCGCCGCCGCCGTCGAGCGAGCATATCGCCCCGATCTCGATCGTCGAGGAGATGAAGACCAGTTACCTCGATTATGCGATGTCGGTGATCGTGGCGCGGGCGCTGCCCGACGTCCGCGACGGGTTGAAGCCGGTCCACCGCCGGATCCTCTACGCCTGCCAGGAAGCGGGCTATGTCGCGGGCAAGGCGTATCGCAAGTCGAGCCGCATCGTCGGTGACGTGATGGGTAAATATCATCCGCACGGCGACAGCGCGATTTACGACGCGCTCGCGCGGATGACCCAGGATTGGTCGATGCGCGTGCCGCTGATCGATGGCCAGGGCAATTTCGGATCGATGGATCCCGACCCTCCCGCCGCGATGCGCTACACCGAAGCGCGACTGGCCAAGGTCGCCAATTTCCTGCTCGGCGACATTCACCGCGACACGGTCAATTTCACCCCCAATTACGACGCGTCCGAACGCGAGCCGCAGGTGCTGCCGGCGCGCTTCCCCAACCTCCTGGTCAACGGCGCGGGCGGAATCGCCGTCGGCATGGCGACCAACATCCCGCCGCATAACCTTGGCGAAATGATTGCCGCCTGCCGCGCCTATATCGAAGATCCGACGATCACCTCCGAAGGGCTGATGGAATATGTCCTCGGCCCCGACTTCCCGACTGGGTCGATCATCCTCGGCAAGGCCGGCATCCACTCGGCTTATACCACTGGCCGTGGCTCGATCCTCCAGCGCAGCCGCGCGCATGTCGAGGAAGGACGCGGCGACAAGCGCTCGATCGTGCTCACCGAAATCCCGTTCCAGGTCGGCAAGAATGGCCTGGTCGAAAAGATCGCCGAAGCCGCCAAGGACAAGCGCATCGAGGGTGTGTCCGACATCCGCGACGAGTCCAACCGGCTCGGCGTCAGGATCGTCATCGAGCTGAAGCGCGACGCCACCGCCGAGGTCGTGCTCAACCAATTGTGGCGCCACACCCCGGCGCAGTCGAGCTTCCCCGCCAACATGCTCGCGATCCGCGGTGGCAAGCCCGAGACGCTAACCCTGCGCGACTTCATCGAGGCGTTCATCCGCTTCCGCGAAGAAGTGATTACCCGCCGCTCGAAGTTCGAATTGGCCAAGGCGCGCGATCGGGCGCACATCTTGCTCGGGCTGGTGGTCGCGGTGACCAATCTCGACGAGGTGGTGAAACTGATCCGCGGGTCGGCAAGCCCCGCCGTGGCGCGCGAGAAACTGCTCGACCGTGACTGGCCGATTGCTGAAATCCGCCAATACATCATGCTGGTCGAAGCGATCGAGCCGCAGGCCGCAGGCGAAACCTATCGCCTGTCCGAAACCCAGGTCCGCGCAATCCTCGAGCTTCGCCTTCACCGCCTGACCGCGCTTGGCCGCGAGGAGATCGGCGGCGAGCTGGAAGGGCTTGCGGCGACGATCACCGAATTGCTCGAAATCCTCGGCAACCGCACGCGATTGTACGAAGTGATGCGCGAGGAGCTAGACGAGGTCGACCGGGAATTCTCGACCCCAAGGCGGAGCGAACTCGCCGGCGCGGTCGATGGGATAGACGACGAGGATTTGATCGAGGTCGAGGACATGGTCGTGACCGTGACCATGACCGGCTACATCAAGCGCACCCCGCTGGCGCTGTTCCGCGAACAAAAGCGCGGCGGCAAGGGTCGCAGCGGCATGTCGACCAAGGACGAGGATGTCGTCACCACCTTGTTCGTCACCTCGACCCACAATCCGGTGTTATTCTTCTCCTCGACCGGGCGGGTATACCGGATGAAGGTGTGGAAGCTGCCCGAAGGCGGCCCCACCGCCAAGGGCCGACCGATGGTCAATCTGCTCCCGCTGGCCGAGGGCGAGACCATTTCGACCGTTCTCGCCTTGCCGCAAGATGAGGCCGAATGGGGCGATCTGCACATCATGTTCGCCACCGCCAAGGGCACCGTGCGGCGCAATTCGATGGATGCCTTCACGAACATCCCCACCGCGGGCAAGATCGCGATGAAGTTCGGGGTGAGCGAAGAAGAAGGCGAGGAAGGCGACATCAACGACTGCCTGATTGCGGTCGACCTGCTGACCGAAGAAGATGACGTCCTGCTCGCCACCAGGAACGGCAAGGCAATACGCTTCCTGTCGACCGATGTGCGGGAATTCCAGAGCCGCTCGTCGATGGGCGTGCGCGGGGTTCGGCTGAAGGATGACGACCGCGTTATCTCAATGTCGATCCTGCGCCGCGCCGGAACTACGCAGGAGGAACGCGAGGCCTATCTCAAATGCCCGCCGTGGCGCGATCGAGAAGAGGTCGAATGCAGCCTGTCGCCCGAACGCTTTGCGGAATTGGCCGAACGCGAGCAGTTCCTGCTGACCGTCACCGTCAACGGTTATGGCAAGCGCAGCTCGACCTACGAATATCGCCGCACCAATCGCGGTGGCCAGGGCATCACCAACATCGTCACCTCGGATCGCAACGGCGGGGTGGTGGCGAGCTTCCCGGTCACCCCGGGCGAGGCACTGATGCTGGTCACCGACCAGGGCAAGGTCATCCGCACCACCGTCGGCGACATCCGCATCGCCGGGCGCAATACCCAAGGCGTCACCATCTTCCGCGTCGACAAGAATGAGAAGGTCGTCTCGGTTGCCAAGATCGACGAAGCCGAAGTCGAGGAAATCGAACTCGAAGGCGACGACGAGATTGCGCCGACCGAGGATGCGGTGATCGGAGAAGATCTCGCGTCGGGTGAGGACGAAGCGCCGAGCGAATAGTCTTTCCACCAACCGTTCGTATCGAGCGAAGTCGAGATACGCCCCTCGACTTCGCTCGGGACGAACGGTTAGAGGAGCTCATGCACGATATCCACATCATTGGCGGCGGATTGGCCGGGTCCGAAGCCGCTTGGCAGCTGGCCGAAGCCGGCCTTCGCGTTCGCCTCAGCGAAATGCGCGGAGGCGGCGATACGACCCCCGCCCACGACAGCGACCGGCTCGCCGAGATGGTTTGCTCGAATAGTTTCCGCTCCGACGATGCCGAAAATAACGCGGTCGGGCTGCTCCACCAGGAAATGCGGACGCTCGGCTCGCTGGTGCTGTCCGCCGCCGACCAGCACCGCGTCCCCGCCGGGTCGGCGCTGGCGGTCGATCGCGAGGCGTTCGCCGCCGAGGTGACGGCACGTATCGCCGCCCATCCCAATATCGAAGTGGTCCGCGAGCGGATCGACGCCCTTCCGGCATCCGGATCGACGATCATCGCCACCGGTCCGTTGACCGCGCCAGGCCTTGCCACAGCGATTGCCGCCGCAACCGGGTCCGACGCGCTCGCTTTCTTCGACGCCATCGCCCCGATCATCCACCGCGACAGTGTCGACATGGACATTTGCTGGATGGCCGCGCGGTGGGACAAGGGCGGCAAGGATTACATCAACTGCCCGATGACCAAGGCGCAATATGACGCCTTCGTCGCCGCGTTGAACGATGGCGAGAAGACCGAGTTCAAGGAGTGGGAGAAGGACACACCCTACTTCGAGGGCTGCATGCCGATCGAGGTGATGGCGAGCCGCGGGGTCGAGACCTTGCGCTATGGCCCGATGAAGGGCGTCGGGCTCGACAATCCCCACACGGCGACGCCCGAAAATCCGTCCGGGCGCTGGCCTTACGCCGTCGTCCAGCTGCGGCAGGACAATGCGCTCGGCACCTTGTGGAACATGGTCGGCTTCCAGACCAAACTCAAGCATGGCGAGCAGGTGCGGATTTTCAGGACCATCCCGGGGCTCGAAAATGCCGAATTTGCGCGGCTCGGCGGGATTCACCGCAACAGCTTCATCCGCTCGCCCGAACTGCTCGATGGCGAATTGCGGTTGAAGTCGCTCCCCCACATCCGCTTCGCCGGGCAGATCACCGGCTGCGAAGGCTATATCGAGAGCGCCGCGATCGGGATGCTCGCGGCCAAATTCGCTGCTGCCGAGGTCGCGGGTCGCCCCCTGTCCGCGCCCCCGCCAGAAACCGCGCTCGGCGCGCTGCTGGCGCACATCACCGGCGGGGCGGAGGCTGAAACCTATCAGCCGATGAACATCAATTTCGGCCTGATGCCACCATTGGACGGCCCAAAATCGAAAAAGGCCGACCGCAAAAAGCTCTATACCAACCGCGCCCGCGAGGCGCTTTGCGGGTGGGTCGCGGCGAGCATATTCGAGCCCGCCTGACGCGGCACCCAATCGACGATTAGGTGTTTGGACAAAATGCGCCTATAGAGTCCGGGCTAGTCGTCGCAAATCGATGGTCTTCAGGCGCTTTGCGGCCCTCATTCCTTCCCTTCGCTACTTCTTAGCTCCAGGCCCCGATTGTCGGGTCCAAGAGAAGGAATATCACTATGCCT
>NZ_JANMLM010000020.1:0-2739 GCF_031372575.1 Sphingomonas sp.
GTCGTCATGAACCCGACTCCTTTTGCCTGGGGAGGATCATGCAGCAGCGGTGGTTGCAAATTGCTTAACCACGATCCCGCCCCCCATTCACATTGTATCAAAGGGATAGGTCCACGGCAAGCACCAATAGTTCACCCGCCGCCTTTGGGGCGACGGGTGTGGGAATATTGCAACTGGGTGTCACCTTGGTGACGGTCGGCTTACTTCCCCTCAGGAAAGCCCGACGATGGCACCGGTTCGTTGCCGCCCGGCTGGGTCGCGGCAATCGGGTCAGATGCGTCCATCGACTGATCTGATCCAACATCCGTCTTCGTATCAAGGTCTTCGGGGTTCTTCTTGAGCTTCAGTTCAAGCTCGCGCTCGGGCGGCTTTTGCTGCGTCGGTGCGGGGGGCTGGCCCGTATCGTCAGGGCGCGTCGTGTCAGTATTATCGGTCATGTGGTTCGTTCCTCCCTCGAATGTGTCAAGCAAACGATTGCCGCATCCCGCCCGTTCCCTCTGCGGGCAAAGATGATTGTTCGACCGGCGGGGGCGCTGTTTCTGCCAAGCGCCGCGGCGTGGATTGCGCGTTCCGGCCGACATCGCCACTGTCGCGACCATGGCTTCTGCTCCGATTTCCTCGAATGGCCGCTTCGCCGATTGGCATCTGGCGGTCAAAACCATCATTGGCTTCTGGCTAATTTACGCATTGACCGTGGTTGCCCGCGCCCTGCTCGGCTCGGATCCGATTGCCACGCTTCAGAACAAGTTGGTGATCATCGCCATTGGTGTCGTGCTCACCGGGCTGGTCTATGCCGCGATTGCGATCTTTGGCGGGATCGACGGGAGCAACCGGCGCAAGGCGATCGTCGCTGGCCTCGCTTCGTTCGTCGCTGCCTGCGCAATGTCGGGCCTGTTGCTGCTCGCCGAGGGCAAAATGCGCGAGAGCAAGGAAGAATTCCGTTATCAGGCGCAGGAAGGCTTCATCATCATCGAGAAGGGCAACAAAATCCGGATCGAGCGCACCGCGAGCGAGCCGCTGGTGTTGACCATGCCCAAGATGCACCAGCTCGAGAGCAGCAAGAAGTTTCGCTATGCCGCCGACGCCGCGGTCATCTGGCTGTTCTTCTTCGCCGCTTGGAGCGCGTTCTACCTCGCTGCCGTCGCCCAGACCCAGGCCCTGCGCGCCCAGCGCCGTGCTGCCGATGCCGAGAGCGCCGCCCACACAGCGCAGGTTCGTGCCTTGCGCTATCAGGTTAATCCGCACTTCCTGTTCAACACGCTGAACTCCTTGTCGTCATTGATCATGACCGGCCGCACCGACCGTGCGGAGGAAATGCTGCTCGCTTTGTCGACTTTCTTCCGTACCAGCCTGTCGCTCAATCCCACCGCCGATGTCACGCTGGCGGAGGAGATCGATCTCCAGCGGCTCTATCTCGATATCGAGACGATCCGCTTCCCGAGCCGGCTCAAGGTGGCGATCGACGTCCCGCCCGAACTGGAAAGCGTTCGCCTGCCGGCGCTGATCCTCCAACCTTTGGTCGAAAATGCGATCAAATATGGCGTCTCGCCCACCCGGGAGGTGGTCACGCTGACGATCGCCGCCGCCGCGCTCGGCGGCGACCAGATGCTCCTTCGGGTGACCAATAGTGGCGGCGGCGGCAAGCCCAATCCCAAGCCGCGCGGTCGCCGCGACAGCGACCGGATCGAAGGCACCGGGGTCGGCCTGGCCAATGTCTGCCAGCGGCTCGAGGCGCGCTTCGCGGGCAGATCGAGCTGCGAATATGGTCCGCTCGGCGACGGCGGATTTGAAGTCCGGCTAACCCTGCCGCGAGACAGACATGATTGATGAGGTGCCACTGCGGGTGCTGATTGCCGACGACGAACCGCTCGCCGCCGAGCGGCTCCAGTTGCTGCTTGCGCGCAACGCCGGGGTCGATCTGGTCGGCACCGCCAGCGATGGCGAAGGCGCGGTTCGACTGGCCGAGGCGCTGAACCCCGATGCGGTGCTGCTCGATATTGCGATGCCCGGAATGGACGGGATCGATGTCGCCCGCGCGCTTGCCCGCCGCCGCCCCTCGCCCGCCGTGATTTTCGTCACCGCCTTCGACCAGTTTGCGGTTGCTGCGTTCGAAGTCGCGGCGGTCGATTATCTGATGAAGCCGGTCGAACCGGCGCGGCTCGCCAGCGCGCTCGATCGCGCGCGGCTGCACCTCAAGAATCGCCATGAGCAGGAGGCCGCGCACGACAATGCCGACGTCTCCCCATTCCTCGACGAATTCTGGGCCTCTGACCGCACCGGCCTCGTTCGCATCGCGTCACGCGACATCGACCGCATCACCGCCGAGCGCGACTATATGCGGCTCCATGTCGGCGCGCGCAGCTGGCTGATCCATCATTCGATGGCGGCGCTGGAGGAACGGCTCGATCCGCAGACTTTCGTCCGCCTCCATCGTTCGGCGATCGTCCGCCGCGAATTTATCGCTGGCTTCTCGCGCAATCCCTCAGGCCGCTGGATTGCGCGTCTCGGCGATCAAAGCGAACAACCGGTTGGCCGGCTTTATGCCGATCGCGTGCGGAGCATCGCCGGGCGCTAGAGTCTGTTTCAGCTAAGAGGGATCGGCACCGGCCCGCACCCCCACCCGGCCACCCACAGCGTTAACTGAATTGGGAGGGCGGGGGGGGGTGGGGGGCGGTGCCGAGCCCTCTTAGCTGAAACCTACTCAAGGGCCCGGCGATGCAACGCACGCGATAGGGATAA
>NZ_JANMLM010000076.1:0-29637 GCF_031372575.1 Sphingomonas sp.
GCGGGTGCGAGCCGAACAGGCTGAAGGCGATAATCTTGCGCTTGTCGCCGGCTGTTTGGTCGCTGAGCTCCGGCTTGCCGCGGCGATCAGCGGTCAACGCATCCTTCTCGTTGAGCGCCATTGTTCCGAACAGGCGCGCCCGAATGAGATCGCCGGTCCCCGCGAATGACACGGCGAGGGCGTCATAGGCGCTGGCGTCAACGATACCCTGCCCTAGGAAACGCTCAAGCACCGGGATCGCGAGGGCATGCTTGTGCCAGCGACTATAAGCACTGCCGAGGCTCAACAGGATCATCGGGTGATCGGGGAAATGCGCCCGCCCGCGTTCAAATATGGCGCTGGCGAGGTCGAACCGTCCGAGCTGGAACGCATAGAAGCCCGGCTGGATGAAGGCGTCGGCATCGGGCGCGGGATCAGCATCGAGCGTATCCAAGCAAAGTTTCAGTGCGGCCTCTCGCTGGCCGGCCCAAAGCGCCGAAGCGTCACGGTTCCAGCGCATTGGTCCATAAACATAGCCGCCCATTGCCGCAGCCTAATCGCAAGCGAGCGGCGGGCAAACAAAAAGGGCGGCCCCGGCGGGACCGCCCTTTGTTGCAGGTTTAGGCGATGGCTTAGCGCTTCGAGAATTGGAAGCTCTTGCGGGCCTTGGCCTTGCCATACTTCTTGCGCTCGACCGCGCGGCTGTCGCGGGTCAGGAAACCGGCGCGCTTGACGGTGGTGCGGAGCACCGGCTCGTAGCGGGTCAATGCCTGGGCGATGCCGTGCAGCACGGCGCCGGCCTGGCCCGACAGTCCGCCGCCCTTGACGGTGGCGATGATGTCATACTGACCGGCGCGATCGGTGATGCCGAACGGCTGGTTGATGACGAGACGCAGCGTCGGACGCGCGAAATAGACTTCCTGCTCGCGGCCATTGACGGTGATCTTGCCCGATCCCGGCTTGAGCCAGACGCGTGCCACGGCATCCTTGCGGCGGCCGGTGGCGTAAGCCCGACCGAACTTGTCGAGCTGTTGCTCGCGAAGTGGGGCCTCAGGCTGGATGTTGACCGGAGCGGCCGGGGCTTCGTCGGCCTCGGCAGCTGGTGCAGCGTCAGCCACAGGGGCATCGGCCACGGCGGTTTCGGTCGCTGCGGTCTCGGCGGGGACTTCGGGCGTTTCGCTGGTCAGCGCGCCGAGGTCGGACAGGGACTTTTTCTTGTCGGCCATGTTATGCGCCCACCTTGTTCTTGCGGTTCATCGCGGCGACGTCGAGCGCCTCCGGGCTCTGGCCGCCGTGCGGATGCTCGGTGCCATTATAAAGGTGCAGTGCGCGCATCTGGTCGCGACCAAGCGGGCCACGCGGGATCATCCGCTCAACCGCCTTCTCCAGGATCCGCTCGGGGAAACGCCCCTCGAGGATCTTGTCGGCGGTCACTTCCTTCAAGCCGCCGATGTAGCCGGTGTGCTTGTAATAGACCTTGTTCTTCAGCTTGTTGCCGGTGAAGCGCACCTTGCCGGCGTTGATCACGACGACATGGTCGCCACAATCGACGTGCGGGGTGTAGCTCGGCTTGTTCTTGCCGCGCAGGATGTTGGCGATAATCGACGCAACGCGACCGACCACCAGGCCTTCGGCATCGATCAGATGCCATTTTTTCACCACGTCAGCCGGTTTGATCGACTTGGTGGTCTTCATCAGCGCCTTCATGGGCTGGGACCTCTTCGTTAAAATGTGTGAGGGGCACCCCAGATGGAAGCGCCGTCGAGCGGCCTATTCGCTTCAGAGAGGCGAAAAGTCAAGCAAATGCAAGCCATTCTCGACGGGTAAAATGATACCGAACCTATATTGGGGGCTGATTTGCGCGCGAAAGCAGGTGCGCTCCCCGGGCGGCCGCGGCGACGAGAATTGCGCCGATCGCCTGGTGGAGGATCGCGAGCCACAAAGCGACGCCGCTCATCACGGTGGCGATCCCAAGCACGATCTGCAGCCCGATCGTGCTGTGGATGGCGATCGAGACCCGCCGGTCGAGCGGTTTGAGCCGCCGCGCGAACAGCACCAGCAGGATAACGACCGCCCAGGCCCACCAGCGATGGACGAAATGAATCAGGTAAGGATCGTGCGTAATTGCGAAGCCAATGCCGTGCGACCAGTCGATCCCGGCGGGCAATAGGCGATCATTCATCAGTGGCCACGTGTTGGCGATCGGGCCGGCGCGAAGGCCAGCGACCCAAGCGCCGAGCATGAGCTGGAGGCCGAGTGCAGCCAGGACCAGGGCCGCGAAGGGCCGAAGCCGGGCAGGGCGAGCGTCGGGATCGCGGACCAAGGCGCGCAGATCGAGCGCGGTCCAGATCAGGGCGCCGAAGGTGAACAGCGCCAGCAGGAGATGCGCCGACAGTCGCAAATGGCTGACTTCGGTCCGCCCGGCGAGTCCGGACTGGACCATGAACCACCCAAGTGCGCCCTGCGCCCCGCCGAGCATCAGCAACGCCACTAGCCGCCAAGCATAGCCGCGCGGAATAAAGCGCCGAACAGCAAACCACAGCAACGGAATCGCGAAGGCCAGTCCGATGATGCGTCCAAGCTGACGGTGGACCCACTCCCAGAAGAAAATGAACTGGAACTGCCCAAGGCTCATCCCGGCCGGGCCACTGACCTCTCGATATTGCGGGGTCGCCTTGTACAGGTCGAATGCCTGCGCCCAGTCGGCGGCATTGAGTGGCGGAATTGCGCCCGACACCGGTTTCCATTCGGTGATGCTCAGCCCGCTTTCGGTCAGGCGGGTAATTCCGCCGATGATCACCATCGCGAACACCAGTCCGGCGACGACGAACAGCCATTTGGCGATGGCGGCAGGGCGGGCGAGCGGCTGGGGCGGTTCCATCGCCGCGATATGGCGATGGCCTGCGCGCCTGCCAAGGCCAATGAATTTTGGAATGAGATATTGTCACTTTAGTGAAGCGACGTTATATCCTCGGCCATGCTCTCGCTTGCGATTCCTTCCCCCCGCCTCGACCGATGGGCGATCGGCCTGTCCGGTCTATGCCTGGTCCATTGCCTCGGCACGACAATTGTATTGGCGCTACTGGCTAGCGCCGGCGGGGCATTTGGCGCACCGATCATCCATGAAGTCGGGCTTAGCCTGGCGATGCTGCTCGGCACGATTTCGCTGGGCAAGGGCATTTTCGAGCATGGCTACACGCTGCCCGCGCAGGTCGGTGGGCTTGGGCTCGGGATCATGGCCGGGGCACTGACGCTGCCGCATGATGGCGGTGAGGCGCTGTATACGGTGATTGGCGTTGCGATCCTCGCGCTTGGTCACCGGCTCAACTTTATCGCCGCAGAATAAGCGGCGCTTGTCGCGGCGGCACCGTCAGCCTATTTCAAGCTGATGGGCAGACATGATCATCATCTTCACGAGGGCGAATCGCTGCATGATGCGGCGCGCAGCCAGCTGACCGACAAGGGTGAGCAATGGACCGAGATGCGTGAGGCGGTGTTCAAAGCACTGGCCAGCTTCGAGCGCCCGGCATCGGCCTATGACATTGCCGAAGCGGTTTCCAAGGCCGAGGGGCGGCGGGTTGCGGCGAACAGCGTGTACCGGATCCTCGATTTGTTTGTGACCTCCAACCTCGCGATGCGGGTCGAAAGCGCTAATGCCTACGTCGCCAACCAGCATCCCGGCTGCCTCCACGATTGCATCTTCCTAATCTGCGATACCTGCGGCACCACCACGCATCTCGACGATGACAAATTGTCGGGCGGGGTTCGCCAGGCCGCCGCCGATGCCGGTTTCGCAGCCAGTCGCCCGGTGATCGAAGTGCGCGGCAAATGCGGAGACTGCAGCTGACCGACTGTCGGTAAATCTTGATGGTGTCTGCGTTTCTGGAACCGTTGAGCGATTATCTTGAATGGATAGCTGCGTTCCTGGGGCTGATCACGGTCATTCTCGTCGTTCGGCGATCCATCTGGAATTATCCGTTCGCGCTAGTGATGGTCGCACTCTACTTTTTCGAATTCGTCCACGAAAAACTATACTCCGACGCACTGCTCCAGATATTTTTCTTCCTGATCAACGGCTACGGCTGGTGGATGTGGCGCCGCGCGCCGGCGATGGAGGATGGGGTCGCGGTCGAGCGGATGAGCATTTCGTTACGAATGACGTGGCTTGCAGCAACGGCGATGGCTAGCCTGCTGTGGGGTTGGGCGATGGCGAGCCTGACCGATGCTGCCGCGCCATTCATCGACGCCGCCATCGCCGGATCGAGCGTCGCTGCCCAGTCGCTGCAATCATTGCGCCGCGTCGAATCCTGGGCATTGTGGATCGTGGCCGACCTGATCGCCGTGCCGCTTTATTGGTCGAAAGGCCTGTACCCGACCGCCGGACTGTACGGCATTTTCCTGATTCTTGCGATCGTTGGGCTAGTGAACTGGCATCGAACGCTGGAGCGTGAGACCGCATGACATTGATCGTTCTTCATGGGGTCGAAAGCACCGGCAAGACCACGCTCGGGCGGCGTCTGGCTGGGACCTTCGGGGCGCAATTCTTGCCCGAATTCGGCCGCGCCTTTTGCGAAATTCATGGCACCGACTGCAGCCAGGACGATCTGATCGCGATCGGCCGCGCGCAGCAGGCCAATATTGAGGTCGCATTGGCCGAACGCCCGCTCGTGATTAGCGATACTGATTCGCTGGTCACTGCGGCGTGGGCGCAAATGATGAATGGCGAGGTTCCGCCCGGGCTGCTGGCGGCGCGAAAGGCCGACCTTTACCTCCATTGTGCGCCCGATACACGGTTCATCGAGGACGGGATCCGGGTCTATGGCGACCCCGCCGATCGCACCCGGTTCGACGGTATCGCGCGCTCTATTCTGCAGCAGGCAGCGGTGCCGGCGGTCGAGGTCCGCGGTGACTGGGAAGAGCGGTACCGCATCGCGGCCGCAGCGGTCGAGCGACTTGTCCGGCGCAGGTCGCTATCCTAGGTGCTGGATTCGCTTGCGCTAAGCCGTTAGGCTGGCCGGATGTCTGATCGCCCCCACACGCCGCTCCTCGATACAATCGATGGCCCTGCCGACATTCGCGCGCTCGCCAAAGAGCAGTTGCTACAGCTGTCCGACGAGCTTCGCGCGGAGATGATTTCGGCGGTGTCGGTCACCGGCGGGCACCTTGGGGCCGGGCTCGGGGTGGTCGAATTGACCGTCGCGATCCACCATGTGTTCGACACGCCGAAAGATACGCTCATCTGGGATGTCGGGCACCAAGCCTATCCGCACAAGATTGTCACCGGGCGCCGCGACCGGATTCGCACGTTGCGTATGGGTGGCGGCCTGTCGGGCTTCACCAAGCGAAGCGAGAGCGAGTATGATCCGTTCGGCGCGGCGCATAGCTCGACCTCGATTTCGGCCGCGATCGGTTTCGCCATTGCCAACAAGCTTTCGGGCGATCCGCATCACGCAATCGCGGTGATCGGCGACGGGGCGATGACCGCTGGCATGGCCTATGAAGCGATGAATAATGCCGAGGCCGCGGGCAACCGCCTGATCGTGATCCTCAACGACAATGACATGTCGATCGCGCCGCCGGTCGGTGCGCTTCGCAATTCACTCGCGCGGCTGGTCAGCTCGGGCAAATATCTTGCTCCTCGCCGGGTCGCGCAGAAAATCGCTCGGGCGATGCCCGACCCGCTGCACCGCGCCGCGCGCAAGGTCGAGGAATATGCCCGCGGGTTGATGACCGGCGGGACCTTGTTTGAGGAATTGGGCTTTTATTATGTCGGGCCGATCGACGGGCATGACGTCGAGGCATTGGTCGAGGTCCTCGAGAATGTGCGCGACACCGAGGAAGGGCCGATGCTGGTCCATGTCGTGACCAAGAAGGGCAAAGGCTATGGCCCCGCCGAAGCGTCGGCTGACAAATATCACGGCGTGGTCAAGTTCGACGTCGTGTCGGGCAAGCAGGACAAGGGTCCGGGCGGCGGACCGCCGGCCTACACATCGGTTTTTGCGACCGCACTGACTGCCGAGGCACGGCGCGACGACAAGGTGGTCGCAATCACCGCGGCGATGCCGTCGGGCACCGGGCTCGACAAGTTCGAGGCCGAGTTCCCCGATCGCACCTTCGACGTCGGCATTGCAGAGCAGCATGGCGTTACCTTCGCTGCCGGGCTCGCCGCCCAAGGCTATCGCCCGTTCTGCGCGATTTACTCGACCTTCCTCCAGCGCGCTTATGACCAAGTGGTCCACGACGTCGCGATCCAGAATTTGCCAGTGCGTTTCGCAATGGACCGTGCCGGATTGGTCGGGGCTGATGGGTGCACCCATGCCGGAGCGTTCGATCTCGCCTATCTCTGCACGCTCCCCAATTTCGTGGTGATGGCGGCGGCCGACGAGGTCGAACTGACCGACATGATCCACACCATGGCGCTCCACGACAGCGGGCCGAGCGCGGTTCGCTATCCGCGCGGTAACGGGCGCGGATTGGCGATACCGGCTAACCCGACGCGGCTCGAGATCGGCAAGGGCCGGATCATCCGCGAAGGCAAGAAGGTCGCGATATTGTCGCTCGGGACGCGGCTGGAGGAAGCCGAAAAGGCCGCAGAAACGCTCGAAAGCATGGGGCTGTCGACCACTGTCGCCGACATGCGTTTCGCCAAGCCGCTCGATGAGGCGCTGATTCGCAAATTGCTTACCAATCATGAAGTTGCGGTGACGATCGAGGAAGCCGCGATCGGCGGATTTGGAGCGCACGTGCTGACTCTGGCGAGCGATGAGGGCCTGATTGATGACGGGCTGAAGCTGCGTACGATGCGACTGCCCGACCGGTTCCAGGATCACGATAATCCGGGCAAGCAATATGACGAAGCCGGCCTCAACGCCCCGCAGATTGTCGAGACCGTGCTCAGGGCGCTGCGCCACAACGACGTCGGTGTGGAGGCGGAAGCGGGGGTCAGCGCCTGATGCCCCGTCACACAATTGCCTAAGATTCGCGTCGATCAATTGCTTCTCGCCCAAGGTCTGGCCGAAAGCCGAACGCGCGCGCAGGCGTTGATCCTGGCGGGGAAGGTGTTTGTTGGCGATCGTCGCGTCGCCAAGGCCGGCGACTTGCTGCCCGAAGATGCGGTGCTGACCGTCAAGGGGCGCGATCATCCGTGGGTGTCGCGCGGGGGCGTCAAGCTGGCGCATGGCCTGGCATTTTTCGGGTTCGACGTGGCGGGCGCGGTCGGGCTCGATGTCGGCAGCTCGACCGGTGGGTTCACCGATGTGCTGCTGACCAAGGGCGCGGTGCGGGTTTATGCGATCGACGTCGGCACCAACCAGCTGGCGTGGAAATTGCGCAGCGACGATCGCGTAATCGTCCACGAACAGACCAATGCGCGCGAACTCAACACCGAGATCGTCCCCGAGCCGGTCGACATCATCGTTTGTGACGCGAGTTTTATCGGGCTTGCCAAGGTGCTCGATGCGGCGCTTGGATTGGCCAGGCCGGGGGCCAAGCTGATTGCGCTGGTCAAGCCGCAGTTCGAGGCCGGGCGCAGCGAGGTCGGCAAGGGCGGGGTAGTGCGCGATCCCGATATTCACCAACGCGTATGCGATGATGCGTCGGCGTGGATCGAATCGAAGGGCTGGCGAGTCATCGGGATAGAAACGAGCCCGATCACCGGGCCCGAAGGCAATGTCGAATTCCTGCTCGGCGCAGTCCGCGATGGGGGCGTCGATCCCGCCTGATCGGGCGCGCCATTCGACAAACGGGGACGCGGTTCGACGAAGGGTGGAACATCAGTGTCAAAAATGCTCTTTAAGGAGGCTTGGCCCAACCTCGGTTTCGAAGGAGTTTCTCGTCCTAAAGTCGCGCCGTTCATCGCTGCTCGACCAGCGCGCAACATTGCGCCACGGGCCTGCTCGACTGCTCTTCACCCTTCCCTTGCTCGGTATGCTGATCGCGTGCGGCGGAGCCGAAGGGGCGGAGCGCAAGCGGCCAATCCCTACGGTTCGCACCGAAGCCGTGACCAACACTCGCTTCGCCGACCGGGTCGAGGCCGTCGGCACCGCCAACGCCAATGAACAAGTGACCCTGTCCGCGCCGGTCACCGAGCGTCTCGTCCGGATCAACTTCGACGATGGCGGCTATGTCCTGCGCGGCCAGACGGTCGCGGTGCTCGCCGCCGGGCAGGAGCGGGCGCAGCTGGCCGAGGCGCAGGCGGTGGCGCGCAACGCCAACCAGCAATTGCGCCGGGTCAGCGAATTGAAGCGCCGTGGCTTTGCCACCAACTCCAGCCTCGATAGCCAAGTCGCGCTCTCGTCCGCCGCGCGCGCCCAGGCGGCCGAAGCCAGCGCCTCGATCGGTGACCGGGTCATCACCGCGCCATTCTCCGGCTGGGTGTCGCTGCGCTCGATCTCGCCTGGCGCGATCGTCGCGGCGGGGACCGAAATCGCTACCATCAGCGACGTGCGGATCATCAAGCTCGATTTCCCGGTCCCCGAGACCCTGCTTCCATTGCTTCGCCGCGGCTTGCCGATCACGGTCACCTCCGCAGCCTGGCCGAGCCAGCCGTTTCGCGGAATGATCGCCAATATCGATCCTGTAATCGATCCCAACACCCGATCGGTGGTTGTTCGCGCCGAGCTACCTAATGCCGATCGCCGGCTTCGGCCCGGCATGTTGCTGAATGTCGTAATCGACGCGGCGCCGCGCGAAGGCTTGTCGGTGCCAGAGCTTGCGGTGGTCGGCGAAGGCGACTGCCGGTTCGTCTACTTGATCGATGCACAGGGCAAGGCGCAGCGCAGCGAAGTGCGGACCGGCGCGCGGATGGCGGGCCGGATCGAGATCGTGTCGGGTCTTCGGGTGGGCCAGAAAGTGGTGACCGAGGGCGTGATCAAGCTGACGGATGGAATGAAGGTCAAGGTCGCGGGACCAGCCAGGCGCCAGGGTTCGCGACCCGCCGCCGGCGCGAATTAGACGCGTACGGTGCAACTTTCCGATCTTTCGGTAAAGCGACCGGTCTTTGCCGCCGTGATGGCGATCCTGATGGTCGTCATCGGGCTGGTCGGCTTCTTCAACCTGTCGATCCGCGAATATCCCGACGTCGACCCGCCGGTGGTGTCGATCAGCACGACCTACACCGGCGCCGCCGCGACGGTAGTCGAAAGCCGCGTAACGCAGGTACTGGAACAGGGGTTGTCGGGGGTCGAGGGGCTGCAGACGATCACCTCCCGATCGCGCGATGGCCAGTCGCAGATCACGCTGGAATTTTCCGCCGGGACTCAAGTCGATGTCGCCGCCAACGATGTTCGCGACCGGGTCGCCCGGGTTGCCGACGATTTGCCTGACGAAGTCCAGCCTCCTGAAGTCGCCAAGGTCGATGCCGATGCCTCGCCAATCATGTTCATGGTGTTCAGCAAGCCCGGATGGGACCGGCTTCAGCTGAGCGATTATGTCGATCGCAATGTGGTCGACCGCTTCTCCGCGCTCGACGGCGTGGCACGGGTGTTCATCGGCGGCGAGGCGCGGCCGGCGATGCGCATCTGGTTGCAGCCGCAAAGGCTGGCTGCTTTCTCGCTCACCCCGGCCGATGTCGAGACCGCGCTTCGCACCCAGAATGTCGAGCTTCCAGCCGGCCGTCTGGAATCGGCAAGCCAGAACGTGACGCTTCGGGTCGAGCGGCCATTCGTTTCGGCCGCGGATTTCGGCAACCTCGTGGTTCGCCGCGGCGAGGGTGGCTATCTCGTCCGTTTGAGCGACGTCGCGCGGGTCGAGGCTGGGCCGGAAAATCCCTATTCGGCCTTCCGGCTCAACGGTAATAGCGCGGTCGGGCTAGGGATCGTCCGCCAGTCCGGTGCCAACACGCTCGCGGTCGCCGACTCGGTCAAGGCGCTGGCCAACGAGATGCGGCCCAATCTGCCCGAGGGGATGACGGTCAGCATCGGGTCCGACGATTCGCAGTTCATTAAGGAAGCGATCAAGAAGGTCTACGAGACGCTGGCCGAGGCCGCGGTACTGGTGGTATTGGTGATCTTCCTGTTTCTCGGCAGCTGGCGCGCCACGCTGATCCCGGCAGTCACGGTGCCGATCTGCCTGCTCGGCAGCTTTGCCGTGCTGTGGATGTTCGGCTTCTCGATCAATCTGCTGACCCTGCTCGCGCTGGTGCTGAGTATCGGCATCGTGGTCGACGATGCGATCGTGGTGCTGGAGAATGTCTATCACCGAATCGAGGGGGGCGAGCCGCCGCTCGCCGCCGCGTATAACGGCGCGCGACAAGTCGGGTTCGCGGTCATCTCGATGACGTTGGTGGTGTGCGCGGTGTTCGTACCGATCATGTTCATTTCCGGCCAGACCGGGCTATTGTTCCGTGAGCTTGCGGTGGCGATAATCGGGGCGATTGCCTTCTCCGGCTTCCTCGCGCTCAGCCTGGCGCCGATGCTGTGCTCGAAATTGCTGCATCACGAGCAACGCGGGCGGTTCGCGTCCTGGGTCGACCGGCGGTTCAAGCGGCTTGAGGCGGCCTATGCTTCGCGGCTGGACAAGACATTGGTCAGGCCGCGGCTCGCGATCATCGGCGTGGTGATCATGCTCGCCGGCGCTGGCTTCCTGTTCACCACGCTCGAATCCGAGCTCGCCCCGCCCGAGGATGTCGGCATTATGCAGGGCAATGTCTCCGCCCCCGAAGGCACCGGTTTCGCGGCGATGGACGGCTATATGCTCGACGTGCAGGCGCATTTGCTGTCACTGCTCGACGACAAGGACGGCGCGGTGCGGACGGTGATCACGCGCACGCCCGGCGGTTTCACCGCGAGCGACGATTTCAACAGCGGCTCATTCACGGTGTTCCTCAAACCCTGGGGCGAGCGCGAAAAAAGCACGCAGGATATGGTCAGCGAGATCAACAAGATGCTGGCCGCGCTTCCGGCGGTGCGCGGCAATGCCTCGATCCGCAATTCGCTCAGCCGCGCCCGGGGGCAGCCGATCAATTTCATCATCGCCGGCGCTACCTATCCCGAACTGATCGTCGCGCGCGACCGGATACTGGCCGCCGCCGCCGACAATCCCGGAATCGTCAATCTCGATTCCGATTATAAGGAGAGCAAGCCGCAGATGCGGGTCGAGGTCGATACCGCGCGGGCGGGCGATCTCGGCGTATCGGTCAGTGCGATCAGCCAGGCGCTGCAGACCCTGCTCGGCTCGGCGCGCGTCTCGACCTACCTCGATCGCGGCGAAGAGTATCGCGTGGTGGTGCAGGCAGAAGCCGCCAATCGATCGACCGAGACCGATCTCGCATCAATCTATGTCCGCAGCCGCTCGGGCGAATTGGTGCCTTTGTCCAATCTGGTCACCACGCGCGACACGGCCGGCGCGCGCGACCTTGGCCGATTCGACAAATTGCGAGCGATCACGCTGTCGGGCGGGCTGGCCGATGGATATTCGCTCGGCAAGGCGCTGACCTTCCTTGAGGGGGAAGCGGCCAAATCGCCTGAGGTAACCGCGATCGGCTACAGTGGGGAAAGCAAGGCGTTTCGCGAGTCCGGAGGGTCGATCGTGACCGTGTTCGTCCTGACGATCCTGGTCGTGTTCCTGCTGCTCGCCGCGCAGTTCGAAAGCTTCGTCCACCCGATCGTGATCATCGCCACGGTTCCACTGGCGGTAGCGGGCGGGATTGTCGGGCTTGCCGCGATGGGCCAGTCGCTCAACCTGTACAGCCAGATCGGGATCGTCATGCTGGTCGGGCTTGCAGCCAAGAACGGAATCCTGATCGTCGAATTCGCCAACCAGTTGCGCGACGAGGGCCGCGATATCGCGACCGCGATCCGCGAAGCCTCGGCGCGGCGGCTGCGGCCGATCCTGATGACCTCGATCGCCACCGTGTCCGGCGCGGTGCCGCTGATGATCGCTTCGGGCGCAGGGGCCGGGGCGCGGCAGGCGATTGGCGTGGTGGTGGTGTGGGGGGTATCGATCTCCACCCTGGTGACGTTGTTCTTGATCCCGATCCTTTACGCACGCCTTGCCGGCTACACCGGCTCGCCCGAAGCGGTGACCCGCAAGCTGGATCAGCAATTGGGCAATGCGCTACCCGCCGAATGACAGCGAGATCGCGGTCCGAGTGGCGCGGTCAAGGTATCGGCTGTATGGGCTTTTCAAACGGAAGGACGGCATATGGCGACTACGGCCAAGGGCGATCATGGACTTTGGAAAAAGACACTCTTCACCGTTCCGGCGATCGTTATCCTGGGGTTTGTGATGGGCGCGGTGTCCAACGCCGGCTTGGTCAATGGCTGGTATGGCGCGCTGACCAAGCCCGGGTTCCAGCCGCCGGGCTGGGCGTTCGGTGCGGTGTGGACGTCGCTCTACACGATGCTCGGGATTGCGCTTGCGGCGATCCTCAACGAGCCGCCGTCCATGCTGCGCCGCGATGCCTTGTGGCTGTTCGGCGGGCAGTTGATGCTCAACTTCGCCTGGTCACCAATATTCTTCGCATTGCACATGATCGACGTCGCGCTGGTGGTGATCATCGTCATGCTGTTGATGGCCGCAGTGACCGCCAATTTTTTCCGCCAACTGCGGCCGGTGGCAGGATGGCTGATGATTCCCTATCTACTATGGCTGTGCGTGGCGACCGCGCTCAACTATGAGACCGGAAAATTGAACCCGGGGGCGGATTCCGCGCCGCTGGGACTGACGAGGAGCTAAGATCATGCAATCGGAAAACCGGATTTTCGACGATCTCGCCAAGATGATGAACGGCGTTGCCGGGACCATGGCGGGGATGGGCCGCGAGGCCGAGGGGTCGATGCGCGAGAAAATGCGCGAGTGGGTCGGCGGCCAGGACTTTGTCTCGCGTGACGAGTTTGAGGCGGTGAAAGCAATGGCGGTTGCCGCGCGCGATGAGAATGAAGCGCTCAAGAAGCGTATCGACGCGATGGACAAGGCGGCCAAGCCTGTCCCGAGCAAAGCCGAGGGGCCCAAGGCCGCTAAAGCGCCGCAACCGGGAGCTTGATCCTGCCCGATACTGTTGCCCCCGAAGATCATGACGACGGTGCGCCGATCGACGTGCTCGAACAATATTTCGAGGCGCGCGGCTGGGCTGCCGAACGGACCGGGGAAGGCGAGATTGTCGCCTCGGCGACCGGCAGCTGGGCGCAATATGAACTTCGCGGCGTGTGGCGCAGCGAGGACCAGGTGCTGCAATTCCTGGCGTTCCCCGACATCAAGGTGGCGGCGGAGAAGCGCGGTGCAATCTATGAAGCATTGGGGCTGATCAACGAGCAATTGTGGCTTGGCCATTTCGAAATGTGGTCGGCCTCCGGCTTGATCGTGTTTCGCCACGCCGCTTTGGTCGGCGAGACCGATAGCTTGTCGTTTGAAAATGCCGAGGCGATTGCCGAAGCGGCGCTGGAGGAATGCGAGCGATTCTATCCGGTGTTCCAGTTCGTTTTGTGGGGCGGGAAATCGCCGGGCGAAGCGATTGCGGCGGCGCTGATCGAGACCGCGGGCGAGGCATGACGCCGCAGCTTCCGGGCGCCACCTGGATCATCGGCTGCGGCAAGATGGCCGGGGCGATGGTCGCGGGTTGGCAGCGGGCCGGAGTCGACTTTTCCGAAGCGCTTGCGGTGCGGCCCAGCGGAAATCCAGTCGAGGGGATTCGGACACTGCAGCGGTTATCTAAGATGGGCGGTAAGCCGCGTCTGGTGCTATTGGGGGTGAAGCCGCAGAAGCTGGATGAGGTCGCGCCAACACTAGCTAAGCATCTGAACAAAAATACTATTCTCGTCTCAATTCTGGCTGGGGTCGAGATTGCCAGTTTGCGTGCGCGGTTCCCGCAGGCCGGGCAGATTGTCCGCGTGATGCCCAATTTACCGGTCAGCGAAGGGCGCGGCGTGGTTGCGTTGACGGGCGGCGACGGGGCGATCGATGCGTTGTTCGGCTTGCTTGGAACGGTCGTTCGAACCGATAGCGAGGCCGACCTTGCGGCGGTTGGATCGCTTGCCGGGGCCGGGCCAGCTTATGTCGCGCGGTTCATTGCGGCGCTTGCGAAAGCGGGAGTCGAGCGCGGACTTGCGCCCGAAACGGCAGACCGGATCGCGCTGGAGACGGTGCTCGGCACGGCGGCGATGGCGTCGGCGAGCGGCGAAACGATGGCATCGATCGCGGTGCGCGTGGCCAGCCCCAACGGCACGACGCAGGCCGGGCTCGAAATCCTCGATCAGGAGCTCGACCAGCTGGTCAGCCGGACGATCGCGGCGGCGTCGCGGCGCGGGCAGGAGCTGGCCGAGGCGGCGCGGATTGATTCACCTCGTTCGCTGGCCTAGTCGAACGCCTTCATAACAGGGGCAGTGAATGGCCGAGCAGGCAAATTTCGACGATCGCGATGGGTTTATCTGGCTCGATGGCAAGATGGTGCCGTGGCGCGACGCGAACGTCCACGTCCTGACCCACGCCCTGCATTATGCGTCGTCGGTGTTCGAAGGCCAGCGAGCCTATGGCGGCAAGATCTTCAAGTTAAGCGAGCATAGCAGCCGACTCCGCAAGAGTGCCGAATTGCTCGGCTTCGACCTGCCGTGGTCGGTCGAGGAGATCAACGCCGCCTGCATCGAAGTGCTCGAAGCGAGCGGGATGCAGGACGCGTACATGCGCCCGCTGGCATGGCGCGGGTCGGAGAAAATGGGCGTGTCGCCGACGGGGACCAAGCCGCATTTGGCAATCGCCGCCTGGGCATGGGGCAAATATTTCGATCCTGCACTGGCCGCGCGCGGCATTCGCCTGTCTATCGCTCCTTGGCGTCGCCCGGCACCTTATACCGCGCCGGTCCATTCCAAGGCGGCCGGCCTGTACATGATCGCCACCTTGTCGAAGCAACATGCCGAGGATCATGGTTTCAATGACGCGTTGATGTTCGACTGGCGCGGGCAAGTCGCCGAAGCCACCGGCGCCAATGCATTTTTCATCCGCGATGGCGTGATCCACACCCCGACGCCGGATTGTTTCCTGAACGGGATCACCCGCCAGACGGTGATGGACCTGGCGCGGCGGCGCGGGATCGAAGTGGTCGAACGCGCCATCTGGCCCGAAGAACTGGAGAGTTTCGAGCAATTCTTCCTAACCGGAAGCGCAGCCGAAGTGACCTTTGTCGGATCGGCCGGGCCATGGAATTTCGAAGTCGGCGACTTGTCGCGGCAGCTGGCCAAGGATTATGACGATCTCGTCCACGAACGACCGGCCAACACCTGAGCTCCATCCATTTTCACCGGGGTTTGGCCAAATTCGTTGGTCTTTAGAGTGATGTAACCATATGCATGTAGCAGCGTGATCATAACGTCGGGGCAGGGACTGGTTGATGGTTGCGTCGGTAAGGCCGAACCCGTTCAAGATTAGGGATAATGAGCTCGATTCCGAAGGGGAGCGGGGCTCGCTGCGCGATTTGCTGTCGCTTGAATCGCCAACCGAACCCAGACTTGTCGCGATCCGCCAGGCGCAGCTCGAAGCGTTGGTGCGAATGGTCCCGGCAACCCTGATCGGGCAATTTGTCGCGGCGACGATGGTCGCCGTTTCGCTTTTCGGGACCATTCCATTCGCCCAGCTTGCGATCTGGCTGGTCATGGCGCTCGGGCTATGCGTCGCCCGCGGGGTCCGCGCTTATCGGCTGAGGGTGGATATCGCCTACGCCAGGCGCAAGCCGGCCGATGCGCGGGCAATCACTTGGGTCATAACCATTTTGGCCATGTTGTGGCTGGTCCCGCCGATCTTCTGGTTCGACCAGGTCCCACTGTCCGAGCGCGTGATCCTGCTGCTGGTCGGCATGGGCCTGATGAGTGTGGGCATCGTCACGCTTACGACGCTGCCGCGTGCAGCGCTGCATTACGTGCTACTGCTTGGGGCTGGTAATTTGTCGATGGCGATCCAGCTCGGCAACCGGACGTTGATCGCGCTGACCCTGATTTATGCACTGATGGTGATGTGGATCGCGATCAGCGTGGCGCGACGCTTCGTCGGCGAAGTTCGATCGCGTTACGACCTCGAAGAACGCGGTGAATTGGTGTCGTTGCTGCGCGAGTTCGAAGCGAGCGGGAGCGGCGGAATATGGGAATTGGATGCCGAGCTTCGAATGACTCATATTTCGGATGAACTGGCCGACCGATTGGGGAGCAAGTCGGAGCGGCTGGTGGGGCGGACGGTGCATCAATTGCTCGACCCGAGCGACCAGATTGCGCGTGTGTCCGAAAGCATGCGGACCTTGTTCAACCATCTGGAAAACGGCGTTCCGTTCCGCGACCTGGCGATCCCCGCCGTCGGCAGCAAGACGTGGTGGTCACTGTCCGGCAAGGCGGTGCATGACGCCAATGGCAAGGTCATCGGCTGGCGCGGGGTCGGCTCCGACATCACCGATGTCCGCCTGTCGGGCAGCGACGCGGTCAGTGCCGCCCGGCGCGACCCGCTGACCGGGCTCGCGAATCGCCTGCTGGTGCGCGAACATCTCGAGGAAGCGTTGCTCGCCCAGCTGGCGGGCCACGCGCCTTGCTCGTTGTTCGTGGTCGATCTCGACAAGTTCAAGCTGGTCAACGACACGCTGGGCCACGCGGTCGGCGACAAATTATTGTGCGAAGTGGCGCGGCGGCTCGAACTGTCGGTCGGGCCAAGTTCGACCGTCGGCAGGCTGGGGGGCGACGAATTCGCAGTGGTCGTGACCGGCGAACAATCGAGCGAGCGGATCGCGCGCATCGCGCGGCAAATCATCGTCGACCTGTCGCGCACCTTCACAATCGGCTTGGCGCGCCTGCACATTGGCGCGACGATCGGGATTGCGCGTGGCGGGATCGACGGACAGGCCGAAGAAGCACTGATGCGCGCCGCCGATTTGGCCTTGTACCAGGCTAAGGAAGACGGCCGTGGCGGCTTCGCGTTGTTCGCGCCCGAAATGTATGTTCGCGCCGAAAATCACCGCTTGCTCGAACATGACGTGCGCGCCGCGCTGGCCGATAATGGCCTGTCGCTGTCCTACCAGCCAATCATCGACGCGCGGAGTGGGGCATTGGTCGGCCGCGAAGCGTTGTTGCGCTGGAATCACCCAACCCGCGGGCCGATCCCGCCTGACCAGTTCATCCCGATCATCGAAGATGCCGGCCTGATCCACCAGATCGGCGACTGGGTGATCCGCGAGGCGTGCCGGGTGGCGAGCAAGTGGGACCCGTCGATCCGCATCGCGGTCAATATTTCGGCCTCGCAATTGTCGGGCAGCGGGCTGGCCGAGACGGTGCTGGGCGCGTTGGCGTCAACCGGCCTGTCACCGGCGCGGCTCGAGCTGGAAGTGACCGAAAGCATCTTTTTGGGCGACGATCTGGCGACGCTGGCGTCGCTCGAGCGGCTGCGGGCGCTTGGCGCGCGGTTGGTGCTCGACGATTTCGGCAAGGGCTATTCGTCATTTGGGTATTTGAGCCGGGCACAATTCGCCAAAATCAAGATCGAACAAATGTTCGTGCGCGGCGCGGCCGATGGCGAACGCGATTGCATGGCGATCGTTAATGCGATCATCGCGCTCGCCAACGGGCTCGACATCGAAACCACCGCTGAGGGGGTCGAGACCGAAGCCCAGGCCGCAGCGATGCGCGCGGCGGGCTGTCACCAATTGCAAGGCTTTCACTTCGGTCGCCCGGTGCCGGCCGGGGATCTGGCGGAACAGATGGCCGACGAGCTTCTTCGGCAAGCCTGAACCGGATTATCGGGCGCGAACCATAATAACGTGTGCGCGGCTCTTTTCAGCGGGCGATGTGGCGCTATAAGCCGCGCTCCCGACGCACGCGCCAAGGTGCCGTGCGAAGCGCCTGCTGGGGCGTCGCCAAGTGGTAAGGCACCGGCTTTTGATGCCGGCATTCGCAGGTTCGAATCCTGCCGCCCCAGCCAGTTTTTAGCCGATCGACCGGCCGATCAATTCCTTCATGATCTCCGACGTTCCGCCGTAGATTCGCGCCACGCGGGCATCGCGCCACAGGCGGGCGATGGGATATTCGTTCATATAGCCCGCGCCGCCGTGAAGCTGGAGCGAGGCATCGCATGCCTGCCATTGCATCTCGGTATGCCATAATTTGGCCGCGCTGGCCTCCGCGGCGGTGAGCTTGCCCGCGACATGGCGCGCGATCGCCCAGTCGAGATGCGCCCAGCCGACTTGGAGCTTGGTCTTGAGGTCGGCGAGGGTGAAGCGGGTGTTCTGGAAATCGAGAATGCGCTTGCCGAAGGCGGTGCGATCTTTCGTGAATTTAACCGCTTCATCATAGGCGCGCTGGGCCGAGGCCTGGCCCTGGACCGCGATCGACAGCCGTTCCTGCGGTAATTGCTGCATCAGCATCCCGAAACCGCCATTCTCCGGGCCGAGCAGGCGGTCGGCGGGGAGGTGGACCTCGTCGAAGAAGAGTTCCGCCGTGTCATTGCCGGGGAGGCCGATCTTGTCGAGGTTGCGGCCGCGGGTGAAGCCGTCATCGCCTTCCTCGACCAGGAACAGGGAGATGCCACGCGCACCGCCCTCTTCCGTGGTCCGGGCGCAGACAATGACGAGGTCGGCGGTCTGGCCGTTGGTGATGTAGGTCTTGCTGCCCGACAGCCGCCAGCCATTGCCGTCCTTGCGCGCAATCGACTTCATTCCTTGTAGGTCGCTTCCGGCATTGGGTTCGGTCATGGCGATGGCGCTGATCGTGGTGCCGTCGACCATGCCGGGGAGGTGGCGCTTCTTCTGTTCTTCGCTGCCGTAATGGACGAGGTAATCGGCGACGATGTCCGATTGCAGGGTGAAGCCGGCGGCCGAGCCCATATAACTCAATTCCTCGCCGACAATCGCGTTGAAGGCGAAATCGAGGCCGGGGCCGCCATAAGCTTCGGGAACCTGCGGGCACAGCAGGCCGGCCGCGCCGACCTTGGCCCATGCCTCACGCTCGACCATGCCGTCATGCTCATGCGCGTCCATGCGCGGGGCGATAACAGTGTCGAGGACCTTGCGAACGGTGTCGCGGAAGGCGTGATGGTCCTCGCTGAACAAGGAGCGGTCTAAAGCGTCGATCATGGGAGGCAGCGTAGCGCGCGCTTGCAGCTTGGCAATCGCAAGCTAAGCGTGGCGCGCATGAACCCATTATATGAAACGATGCCGACCAGCGTGTTCGAGCGAATGAGCCTCGCCGCCGCCGAGCATGGAGCGGTCAATCTGGGGCAGGGGTTTCCCGACTTTGGTTGGCCCGAGGCGATTTTGGAGGCGGCGGCGCGGGCGCTCAAAGAGAACTCGAACCAATATGCGCCGTCGCGCGGGCTGCCGGTGCTGCGCGAAGCGGTGGCGAGCCATTATGCGCGGCAGCATGGGGTCGAGACCGGGGCGGCGGGGGTGTGCGTCACATCTGGCGCGACCGAGGCGCTGGCGGCGGCGATATTGGCGACGGTCAGCATGGGCGACGAAGTGATCGTGATGACGCCGGCTTATGATGCCTATGCGCCGCTGATCCGCCGCGCGGGCGGGGTGGTGCGCGAAGTGGCGCTGCAGCCGCCGGGGTGGCGGATCGAGCGCGACGCGCTGGCGGCGGCGGTAAGCGCAAAAACCAAGGCGATCATCCTCAACAATCCGCACAACCCGACCGGACGCTTGTTCGATGCCGACGAACTGGAAGCGGTGGCGAGTGTGGCGCGCGAGCATCATTTGATCGTGATCAGCGACGAGGTGTGGGAGCATCTGCTGATGGACGGGCAGGATTTCGTGCCGCTCGCCGCGCTTCCGGGAATGGCGGCGCGGACGCTAAAATGCGGGTCGGCGGGGAAGATATTCTCGCTGACCGGGTGGAAGATCGGCTGGATTGCAGCAACACCCGAACTGGCGACACTGGCGGCGCGGGCGCATCAATTTCTGACCTTCGCCAGCGCGCCCAATTTGCAGGCGGCGGTGGCCTATGGGCTGGCCGAGGGAGACGATTGGCTGGTGCCGATGCGGCAGAAATTTGCGCGCGCGCGCGATACGATGTCGGCGGGGCTGGATGCGGTCGGTTACAAGGTGCTGCCGAGCGCCGCGACCTATTTTTTGATCGTCGATCTGGCGGCGTCGGGAATATCGCTCGACGACGAGGCGTTTGCGAAGATTGCGGTCGAGCAGGCCGGGGTGGCGGTGGTGCCGATATCGGCTTTTGCCGATGAAGATGCGCCGACCCATCTGGTGCGGCTGTGCTTTGCCAAGCGTGACGAGACGATCGAAGCAGGGGTGAAAGCGATGGCCAAGGCGATGGAGCTGGCGCGGTGACGGTAACAGACGAAGCTGCGGCAATCTTGCGGTCACTGGGTGTCGAGTCGGTTGGTGCGATGCGCAGCGTTTCGCCGATCGATGGATCGGTGATTGGATCGGTCGTTGAAGCGTCGGTGGCTGATGTCGATGCGGCGTGCGCGGCGGCGCAGGCGGCGTTCCTGGCATGGCGGACGGTGCCCGCACCGCGGCGCGGCGAGCTGGTACGCTTGCTCGGCGAGGAATTGCGCGCCGCCAAGGAACCGCTGGCGCGGCTGGTGACGCTCGAGGCTGGCAAGATCGTCTCCGAAGGGCTCGGCGAAGTGCAGGAGATGATCGACATTTGCGACTTCGCCGTCGGCCTTTCGCGGCAATTGTACGGGCTGGTGATCGCCAGCGAGCGGCCCGAGCATCGGATGATCGAGCAATGGCATCCGCTCGGCCCGGTGGCAGTGATCAGCGCGTTCAACTTCCCGGTCGCGGTATGGGCGTGGAATGCGGCGCTGGCGCTGGTGTGCGGCGATCCGGTCATCTGGAAACCGAGCGAGAAGACGCCGTTGGTCGCGGCGGCGGTGATGGCGCTGATGGAGCGCGCCCTGGTGCGGTTCGGCGATGCGCCGGCGGGGCTGGTGCAAGTATTGCAGGGCGGGCGCGAGATTGGCGCGGCGCTGGCGGATGATCCGCGGATCGCGTTGGTGTCGGCGACCGGATCGACGCGGATGGGGCGTGAACTCGGGCCCAAGGTCGCGGCGCGGTTCGGGCGAAGCTTGCTTGAGCTAGGCGGCAATAATGCGATGATCGTCGCGCCGAGTGCCGATATGGCCTTGGTCGAGCGGGCGGTGCTGTTTTCGGCAGCGGGGACGGCGGGGCAGCGCTGCACGAGCTTGCGAAGGCTGATCGTTCATGAGGATGTGGCGGAGGCGCTGATTGCGCGATTGCGGGCGCTATTCGCCAAGATACCGGTCGGCGATCCACGTGCGGCGGACACCTTGGTCGGGCCGCTGATCGACCGGGGCGCGTATGACGCGATGCAGCGGGCCTGCCCGACGACCGAGCGGGTCGAGGCGGTGGCAGGCGGCTATTATGTTCGGCCGGCGATCATCGAGGTAGAGGCGCAGGCCGGGATCGTGCTGCAGGAGACATTCGCGCCGATCCTTTATGTGCTGCGCTACGCCACGCTGGAGCAGGCGATTGCGCTCAACAATGACGTCGCGCAGGGGCTGTCGAGCTCGATCTTCACCAACGATCTGCGCGAGGCCGAGCAATTCCTGTCGGCGGCAGGAAGCGATTGCGGCATCGCCAACGTCAATATCGGGCCATCGGGGGCGGAGATTGGCGGCGCATTCGGCGGCGAGAAGGAAACCGGCGGCGGGCGCGAAAGCGGGTCTGACAGCTGGCGCGCCTACATGCGGCGGTCGACCAATACGATCAATTACGGGAGCCAGCTGCCACTGGCACAGGGCGTGAAGTTCGACCTCGACCTTTGCTGAGCGCGGCCCAGCGTTTGGCCCAGTCCGATTGCCACTGGCCGAGCAACTCGGGTTCGAGCGGCTCGGCGATCCAATAGCCTTGCGCGACGTCGCAGCCGAGATCGCACAGCAAATGTAATTGCGCCTCGGTCTCGACCCCCTCGGCGGTGACGCTGAGGTCGAGCGAACGGGCCAGTTGGATGATCGACGCGACAATCGCCCGGCTATCGGCCGAAGTCACCGCATCGTCGACGAAGAAACGGTCGATCTTCAATTCGGTGAACGGCAATTGGCGAAGCTGCATCAGGGTTGAATAGCCAACCCCGAAATCGTCCATTGCCAGCCCGATCCCCTTGATCCGGAAGCGGGTCAGCGTGTCCATCAGCTTGATCAGCGGCTGGGTCGAACCCTCGGTCAGTTCGAGCACCAGCCGGTCGGTCGGGACATCGAGCGCGCGGCACATTCTCTCGACCAGATCGGGGAAATCGAGCTGTTCGAGGCTCAAGGCGGAAATGTTGAATGCGATGCAGGTGTCGACTCCCTGGTCGCGCCACTCGATCCACTGGCGAAGCGTGGTGCGCAGCCCCCATTGGGTGAGCTGGTCGATCAGCCCGTGACGCTCGGCGAGCGGGACGAAGCGCGATGGCGGGACCTTGCCAAGCTTGGGATCGTCCCACCGCACCAGCGCCTCGACCCGCTTCAGCTGGCCATCGGCAAGCGCGATCTTCGGCTGGTAGACCATGTTGAGCCGGTGGTTGATCAACGCCCGCTCGAAACCATCGAGCAACCCGAGATCCGCCTGGTTGATCATGCGGCGGCGATCATCGGGCTTCGCTTGGCAAATTCTGCTTGAGGATCGTCTCGAGCGCGTCGAGTCGCGCCGGTTTCTCGAGCGGACCGACCATCTTGAGGTCGAGTGCCTCGCCCAGCCGGAACGCGCTTTCGAGGATTCGGCGATCGAAGCCGCTGATGATCAGCACCGGTCCGGTGAAATTCTGGTCGGCCAGGAAGCGGAGCAACTCGACCCCGTCCATCCCTGGCATGCCGAGATCGAGCGCCACCATTTCGGGCAGTTGCGCGATGAAATGGTCACGAAAATGGTCGTCGCGGTCAGTCTCGATCGGATCGAAACCGCACATTTTGGCCGCGCTTGCGACGAATGCCGCAAGTTGCGGCTCATCGTCGATCAATAACAGACGCGGACGCGTCATGACCCGTGGTGCTCCGTTCAAAAATAGCGCTCCGTGCAGGTAAGGCACGTACCCGAGCGCGGGTCCAACGCAAGAAACGCCTTATTAACCGCATCGGTCGTACAACACCACGCTTGGAGAGTTTTCTCCGTTGGAGTGGGGAATGTTTGGCTCACTGATCCGCCGTAAACCGGCAATGTCGCTCGCCAATGACGACGTTGCCTTTGAATCGACGACCTTTTCGCTATCGACCGCGGTGCCGCGGCCGTCGGAGCGGCGCGATGAAGATCGCCTTCCGTCGACGCTGTGCATCGTCAAGCTGACCACTGAACATGCTGATCAGTTGATCCGCGTGCGCAATATGTCGGCCGGCGGGCTGATGGCCGAAGTCGGCCAGACGGTCAGTGTCGGCGATGCGGTGTGGATCGAATTCAGTGGGCAGAAGATTCCCGCCACCGTGATCTGGACCCGCGAGGGCACGGCCGGGTTCAAATTCGCGCATAATATCGACCTTGGCGAACTGCTCGCCGGTCGCAAGCCACGCCACGGTTTCCGCCAGCGCCCGCCGCGACTCGACGTGCAGTGCAAGGCCAGCGTCCGCGTCGGCAGCACTTACTATAATTGCGAAGTGCGCGATATTTCGCTGGGCGGGATGAAAGTCGAGCCGATCGAGGAATATTGCCTCGGCAAGGACGTCGTCATCGTGGTCGAGAGCTTGCGCCCGATCAAGGGTCAGGTGCGCTGGTTTTCCGAACGCCGCGCCGGGATCGTGTTCGACGAGCCGCTGAGCCTTGAGGAACTGGCCGACTGGGTCGGCAAACGGGTCGAAATGGCCAGCCTCAAAGCAAGCTACAAAAAGAACAATTAAAGCCCGCTCTTGCCGATCGCGGGGCGGCTCTCCATTTCAGGCGCTTCGACAAGAGGAGCGAATGATGGCCGAGCAAGTCGCGATACTGGCAGGGGGTTGTTTCTGGTGCACCGAAGCGGTGTTCCTCGACATTGCGGGCGTCAGCAAGGTCGAAAGCGGCTATACCGGTGGCCATGTCGACCACCCGACCTATCGCGAAGTTTGCGGCGGCAATACCGGCCATGCCGAGGCGATCAAGGTGACCTTCGATCCCGATGTCATTCCTTACGCGAGCCTGCTCGAAATCTTTTTCGCCACCCATGACCCGACCCAGCTGAACCGGCAGGGCAATGATGTCGGCACGCAATATCGCTCGGCGATCTTCCCGCAGGACGAGGCGCAGGCGACCGAGGCCCGCGCCGGGATCGTGCAGGCGCAAGCGGGACAATCGGTGCCGATCGTCACCACCATCGAGCCCAGAGCGACATGGTATCCGGCCGAAGACAATCACCAGGATTATTGGGCGACCGAGGGCCAGCGCAATCCCTATTGCATGGCGATCATCCCGCCCAAACTGGCGAAATTGCGCAAGAGCTTCCAGGCGAGACTGAAGAGCGAGACGGCAACGAGCTAATCTGTGCGACGCCCGAGAGAAGGTTAATGGTAAACAGCCTTTGCTCGGGTTAATGCAATTGAATTGCAGCGACTTGTATGCCAGCCAGCGCCAACGGCAGCTTTCTGTTGTCCGTTTGTTGGGGGTATTTACAATGAATTTGCGACTATTCGCTTGCGGGCTCGTGCTCGCACCACAGATGCTGACTGCGCAGGCCCAGCAGACGATCGCGCCGATCAGTGCGCCGGTCACCAATAATGCCATGTTGCGCACCGGTACCGAAGTCCCGCTGCGGCTGCTGGAAGAACTGACCACCGGCGGCAAGAAGCTTCGCGTCGGGCAGCGGTTCCGGCTGGAAACCTCGGCCCCGGTGCTGGTTCAGGGCGTGGTCGTCATTCCCGCAGGCAGCCCAGCGGTCGGCGAGATCACCGACGTTCGCAACAAGGGGATGTGGGGCAAATCGGGTCGCCTCGTCGCGCGGGTGTTGAGCGTCACCGTCAACGGTCGCCAGATCCGCATGACCGGCGGTTTCGACGACAAGGGCGTTGCCGGCGGCGTCGGCGCGGTTGCAGTCTCGGCCATCGTGTTTCTTCCCGCTGGCTTTTTCATGACCGGAACCAGCGCCAAGGTGCCAGTCGGCGCTGCGGTTAAGGGGTTCATCGACGAAGACGTCCAGCTTGCCATGCCAGTCACCGGCCCGGCACCAATGGCCGTCGGTGCGCCCGCCGCGCCGCTAGCGGTGACGGCGGTTCCGGTCGTACCCAAGAACTGATTTCAACATATAATTATCAAGGACGAAGGGGCGGCGCGGGCTGCCCCTTTTTCTTTATCCGCGCGGTGCAGTAGCCCGGCTGAGGCGGTCGCGGATGGCGGCACCGATTCCGTCGTTGGGGATCGGCGCGATGGCGATGCGGGATTTGGGCGAGGCGTCGGCTTGGTGAAGCAGGTCGAACAGGCGAGCGGCGGCTTCGGTCAGGTCGCCGGTTTCGCTGAGTGACGAGTCGCCCGCGACGCCCCCGAAGCCGATCAGATATTCGTCGTCCTGGGCCGCCGTGGCGTCGAGCCGGAGCGGCTTTTGCGGAGCGTAATGACTGGCCATCATGCCGGGGGCTTCGATCCCGCCTGACGATAGTTTGGCGTCGATCTGGATCGGGCCGCGGCGGAGCAGGCGCACGGGCCCACCAGTCGCGGCGACGATGGTCGATTCAATGCCTTGCGTCGTCGGGCCACCGTCGATGATCAGCGCGATCCGCCCATCGAGACTCGCAAGTACATGCGCCGCGCGGGTCGGGCTGATCCTGCCGCTGGCATTGGCGGACGGGGCGGCGAGCGGGCAGTTGGTCGCGCCGAGCAAGGCCTGCATCGCGGGGTGCGCGGGGACTCGAATGGCGATGGTCGCAAGGCCGGCAGTGACCAGCAAGGCGATGCCATTGTCGGGCCGCGCCGGAACGACGATCGTCAACGGCCCCGGCCAGTGCGCCTCGGCCAAGGCGCGGGCGGTGTCGTCGAACAAGCCAAGCTGCTCGGCAGCGGCGAGATTGGCGACGTGGACGATCAGCGGGTTGAAGCTGGGGCGGCCCTTGGCTTCATAGATGCGCGCAACTGCAGCCGCGTTGGTGGCGTCGGCAGCGAGGCCGTAGACGGTCTCGGTCGGCACCGCGACCGGCTGTCCGGCGAGCACCAACGCTGCGGCGCGCGCGATACCCGCGTCGTCGAACGGCAGCACTTCGGTATCTGGCGGGCTCATGGCGCGCTCGCTATGGCATGGCCCGATGATCATCAAGGGTGCCCGCACATGACCTTTCGTTCCGCCGTCCACGACCAGCGCCTCGTCCTCGACCATGTGGTGCGGATCGGCGAGTTGTCGAACGACCTTGAAATGGTCGGCGCGGTGCTCGAAGGCGCAGGCCAACTGGCCGAAGGCGAATTCGCCCCGCTTGACCGGATCGGCGACACCGTCGGGGCGAAATGGACTCCCGACGGGGTGGTCATGCCTGACGGATATAAGGCGGCGTACAAGGCGTTCGTCGACGGCGGGTGGATGACGCTCGCCGCGCCCGAGGCGTATGGCGGGCAGGGGTTGCCGCTGGCCTTGTCGGCGGCGCTGATGGAGGATTTGAACGCCGCGAACATTGGGTTTGCGTTGCTGCCGATGCTGTCGATGGGGGCGATCGAAGCGCTGCAGCATCACGGGTCGGAGGAATTGAAGGACAAGTATCTGGCCACGATCGTGTCGGGCGAATGGCCGGCGACGAAGAATTTGACCGAGCCGCTGGCGGGCAGCGATGTCGGGGCATTGAAGACCAAGGCCGAGCCCAATGACGACGGCAGCTGGCGCGTCACCGGGACCAAGATTTACATCACTTATGGTGATCATGATCTGGCCGAGCAGATCGTCCATCTGGTGCTGGCGCGGACCCCCGCCGCGCCCGAGGGGACTCGCGGGATTTCCCTGTTCCTCGTGCCCAAGGTCTTGCCCGACGGGACCGCCAACGACCTGAAGTGCGTGTCGATCGAGCATAAGCTCGGCATTCACGCTTCGCCGACGTGCGTGATGAGTTACGGCGATCATGGCGGGGCGACCGGCTGGCTGATCGGCCCGGAGAATCAGGGCATGCGATCGATGTTCACGATGATGAACAACGCGCGGCTCAATGTCGGGCTGCAGGGCGTGGGGATATCCGAGCGCGCGACCCAGCGCGCAGTGGCTTACGCGCTCGACCGGCGACAAGGCGGCAAGGCGATTGCCGAGCATCCCGACGTGCGGCGAATGCTGCTTCGGATGAGGGCGCTCACGATGGGCTCTCGGGCATTGGTCTATTACGCCTTTGGGCAGATTGACCGCGGCGCGAAAGGCGATGCCGAGGCGGGCTATCGCGGCGATGTGCTGACTCCGCTGGCCAAGGCGTGGGGCACCGATGTCGGGTGCGAAGTCGCCAGCCTCGGCATCCAGGTGCATGGCGGGATGGGCTATATCGAAGAGACCGGCGCGGCGCAGCATTTGCGCGATGCGCGGATCGCGCCGATTTACGAGGGCACCAATGGCATCCAGGCGGCGGATCTGGTCGGGCGCAAGCTCGGGCTCGACGGCGGATTGGCGTTCGACGGGCTGATCGCCGAGGTCGAAGCCGAAGCCGAACATCCCCTGCTGATCGCGCTGACCGACTCGGTCGAGGTTGCGGCGGCGAGCCTGCGCAGCGCGTCGGCGGATGATCGGCTGGCGGGGAGCTACCCATTCCTGACGATGTGCTCGGTGATGGTCGCCGGCTGGCTGGTCGAGCGACTGGCGAAAGCGCCCGACGCCAATGCGCGCGACAAAGCGGCAGCGGAATATTTCTGTGCCGTAGTGGTGCCCGAAGCGCTCGGGCTTGGGGCGGCGGCGGAGAGCGGAGCGGCGATGTTATACGCGTGCGAGGCGTCGGCGCTGGCTTAAGCGTCGGCCACTAGATCGGCCGGGACAATCCCGAGCCGCGCCATGCGGTCGCGGATCAACGGCCACTCGGATTGGATGAAACTGTCGCGCTCGCTGGTGCGCAGCCGGGCGGCGGCACCTGCGGCGACGAACATGCCAACCCCGCGCTTGACGACGATCAGCCCTTCGTCCTGGAACCCCTGATAAGCCTTGGCGACCGTCAGCGGGTTGGCACCTTCCTCGACCGCCAGCGCGCGGACCGAGGGGAGGGGATCGCCGTCCTTGTACCGGCCGGCAAGGATTGCATCGGCAATCACTTCGCGGAGGCGGACGTAAACGGGCTTTTCATGAGAGTTTCTAAGCGTCATGCTGTGGTAATACAGCAGGTCGCGCTTTGTTTCAAGTGGGTTACGCGGACGGCGGAACCCACGGGCGCGCAACGGCGGCGAGCGGTGCACGCGGGCGTTCTTCGAGCAGCATTCCGGGCGAGCCGATGAACATGAACCCGGCGATCCGTTCGCCCGGCGCGCAGAAGGCGGCGCGGACCCGTTCGGAATAGGCCGCCCAGCCGGTGATCCAGCTGGCGACATAGCCCAAAGCATGGGCGGCGAGCAGCAGGTTCATTCCCGACGCGCCGACCGATAGCTCCTGTTCCCACAACGGTATCTTGTGGCCCGCAATCGGTGCGGCGACGAGCACGACGAGGGTCGGCGCCTGGTGGGCGAACTCCTGCGCCTTGGCGACGTGCGCGGGGCCATAATTGGGGTCGCATTCGGGCAGCGCTTCGAGCAGCAGATTGGCGAGCGCATCGCGCTGGTCGGGGGCGACGACCATGAACCGCCACGGGAATAATTTTCCATGATCGGGCGTGCGCGCGGCGATGGCGAGGATTTGCATCAACTCGTCATTGCTTGGACCCGGCGCGACCATTTCGCGCGGGCGGCCCGAGCGGCGGGTTTCGAGCAGGGAGAGGATGGTCGAGCGGTCGTTGAGCGTCATGGGGGCAGCACTACGCATGGCTGACGCGCGTAACAACCGGCTTCACAAGCCGAATTTCGTCGTTAGGGTGCGCCCTAACCAACCAGGCACCCCCGCGCGAGGCGTGCCGATCAAGGCGGAGAGAGCGAATGAAAGACATGTCCCTTTGGCAGGAGACCGAGTGGATTGCGGCAATCGCGGTCATCCTGCTGGGTATTTTCCTCACGGTCGGCGCCAAGATCGTGATCCAGAAGGAACCCGAGTTCGCGGGTCATCCCAAGGGCCTGTACATGCTGTTCTTCGCCGAAATGTGGGAGCGATTCTCTTACTACGGCATGCGCGCGCTGCTGATTTTCTACCTCACCAAGCACTGGCTGTTTGCCGACGGCAAGGCCAATTTGATCTACGGCGCTTACACCAGCCTGGTGTACATCACCCCGGTGCTCGGCGGCTATCTCGCCGACCGCTACCTCGGCCAGCGCAAGGCAGTCCTGTTCGGCGGGCTGCTGCTCGCCGCCGGGCACAGCCTGATGGCGGTCGAGGGGGTCGGCGGGCAGTCCGATCCGACGATCAACGTGTTCTGGCTCGCGCTGGCGTTCATCATCGTCGGCTCGGGCTTCCTCAAGGCCAATATCTCGGTGATGGTCGGGCAGCTCTACAAGCTCACCGACGTCCGTCGCGACGGCGCCTACACCGTGTTCTACATGGGGATTAACGTCGGCGCGGCGATCGGCACGATCCTCGTCGGTTATCTCGGCGAGACGATCGGCTGGGGCTATGGCTTCGGGCTCGCGGGCATCGGCATGATCGCCGGCCTGATCGTGTTCGTGCTTGGCAAGAAAGCGCTCAACGGCGCGGGCGAAGCACCGGCTCCGCTCAGCAAGGGCAAGGAAACCACGCTGTACGGCATTGGCATCGCCGCGGTCGC
>NZ_JANMLM010000057.1:0-49535 GCF_031372575.1 Sphingomonas sp.
CGCGCATATTCCTTCCACGCCCGCGCCACCCGCGCCGGCGTATCGAGCAAACCCTCGCGGCCCGGATCGTCGCCCGCCCAGCGGATCAAGGTCCGCACCGCCTCGGCAACCTCGTCGGGCACGGCAATTTTCGGGTCGGCGGACACCAGGTCACCGGAATCAGGGCTGGACGACATCATTCAACTCCATCGCAATCGCATTCGCCACCTCGACCGCCTGTACCCGAATATCGGGCACCGCGATAATTTCCCAGTATCGCGCCTTGCCGAGCGATCCCATCGCCCACATCCGGTCCGCCCCTATCACCCGCACGCCGTCATCGACGTTGATCCCGATCCCCAGCGCATCGGGCTCGGCCAGCCCCGCATCGAGCAACGACCGCAACACCGGATCGCGGGTCCGCGCAATCGCGTGGAGCGGCCCGGTGCAATTGATCCCGACCGCAAAGCGCCGCACCGGATCATTCTTCGCCGCCCCACGCTGCCGAATGATTGCGTCGATCGCGCCATCCGCCTCGACCAGCGACTGCACCCGCCCGCCAAGCACTTCCATCCGCCCCTCGGCCATCATCCGTTCGACAATCGCCCCCGCCTTGGGCGCGATGCGGTGGCGATGGACGTCCCACCACGGCCGCGCGTGGCGCATGAAGCGGCGCTGGTCGTCCAGGCTGAGCGATGCCCACAATTCATGCGTTCGCGGTCGCACTGAATCTACCACGTCCCGCCACTCGATCGCGCCGCTTCGCTGCCGCACCCAGCGAGACAAAGCCCGGAGCGAGCCGCTCGGCGCGTCGTCGGACGACGGCACCTGGCTCATTGTCTCAAGCTGGATCCGCGGCATTTGCCCGCGCCGCGACACCGCGACCAGTTTGCCGCAATATCCGGCCGCATCGAGCGACATGGCAACGTCGATCATCGACAATCCGCTGCCCACCACCAGCACATCGCCGCCACTGGCAACCGCCTTGGCAATCACCGCGCGGCCCGCTTGGCCCCACGGATCAGCCGCGAACAGATGTTCCGGCAGATCGCGCGCGAACGGCAGCGCGTCGGGCGACTGGTTGCCGGGGGCAAGCACCACTGCCTCCGCCGCGATGCGCGACCCGTCGCCCAGCCGCACCGTCCAGCCCGGCTCGATGCCGATCGCCTCCCCCTCGATCACTGTTACCGCCGACGCCTCGAGAATATCGCGCAAATAGCGCCCGAACAGCATCCGCGGGACATAGGCCTCGGGGTCCGCTCCGGTCGCGTCCGCGAAATCGCCTGGCGCGTCGGGCCAGGCACCCATTTTCACCGCCGGGATATTGAGCAGATGCGCCGGGTCCTCGGTCGAATAAGCTACGCCCATCCCGACCTGTGGCGCGCGGCCGATCAGGGTCACGTCGATTCCCCGCTTGGCGAGCTGGACGGCGGTCATCGTGCCGCCGAAACCCGCCCCGATGATTGCGACGCGTTTCGGCAAAGTGTAACCTTATCATTGACTTAATGGTGGCCCCGGCAGGACTCGAACCTGCGACCTTCGGTTTAGGAAACCGCTGCTCTATCCGGCTGAGCTACGGAGCCGTGGGCGTCGAATAGGGGCCGCAGTGGCGCGAATCAATCACTCACCATCGGTATATCGCGGCGATGCTTCATCACCGGGATCCGCGACCTGACCTCGGCGATCCGCTCCAGATCGATCTCGGCGAACAGCAACTGTTCCCCCTCGCCCCCATCGACCATCACCTCGCCCCACGGATCGACCACCAGGCTATGGCCGAAAGTCGCGCGGCCATCGTCGTGCCGACCCGATTGTGCCGCCGCGACCACGAACAGCCCCGCCTCGATCGCCCTTGCACGCAGCAACACATGCCAATGGGCTTCGCCAGTCGGAACGGTGAACGCCGCCGGAACCGCAATCACCTCGGCCCCGGCCTCGCCCAGCCGCTCGAAGATCGCCGGGAAGCGCAGATCGTAACAGATCGTCAGACCCAACGACCCGACCGGAGTCCCGCGCACCACAACCGCCTCATCGCCCGCCTGATACACCGCCGACTCGCGCCAGCTTTCGCCGGTTGGCAGATCGACATCGAACAAATGCATCTTGTCATAGCGCGCCGCGACGTCCCCCGCCGCATCGATCACGAACCCGCGATTGACCAATTTGCCGCCGCCTTCGCGCAGGGCCAGCGACCCGAGGTGCACCCAGATATTATTCGCCCGCGCGGCGTCCCCCACCGCCGCAAGCACCTCATCCTCATCTTCGCTCCGTACCACCGCCCCGGCGCGCTCGCGATTGCTGTCGAGCAGTCCCGACATTTCGGGAGTGAACAGCATCGCCGCTCCGCCAGCCGCCGCTTGCTCGACCGCGACGACCAGCGCCGCCGCATTGGCCGCCGGGTCGATGCCGCTGCGCATCTGGAAAATCGCGATCTTGACCATCGTCAAGCCGCCAGCAAGCCGACCAGCTTCCCCGACGCAGCCAAGTCCATCAAATCGTCGCACCCGCCGATATGCCGACCACCAATGAAAATCTGCGGCACGGTCGTCCGTCCGCCGGCCCGGTCGATCATCTCGCTTTTCTTCTCCCCGCCCCGGTCGACCGCATATTCGACCACAGCAGCCCCGCTTTCGGCGAGCAGGCGCTTGGCACGGACGCAATATGGGCACCAATCCTTGGTGTAGATTTCGACCTTGGCCAACCTTGTCACTCCTCAATTTCCTCCGCTTCTAACGCCCCAGCAAAGCCGGCCGCACCACACGCGCAAAACAAATCAAATCGACTCGCTCGGCGCCGGCGCGAAGCAGGACCTTGGCGCAGGCGTCGGACGTGCTTCCGCTGGTCAGCACATCGTCGACCAGGACAAATCGCCGTCCCTTCACCCGCCCCTTATTCGTCACTTTGAACGCCGCTCGAACCTCGTCCGCGCGCTGCCGCGGGCTCATATTCTTGAGCGATCGGGTGCGCTTGACCCGTTCGAGCAATGCCGGCTCATGGATCATCCCGGTCAAGCCCGCCAGTCGCGCTGCAATCAGCCCCGCCTGGTTGAACCCGCGCCACCAGATGCGCGTCCAATGCAATGGCACCGGCACCAGCGCTGCATCGGGTGACACCTCCACCAACGGTCGCATATAGCGCGCCATCGTCGCTGCCAGCGCCACTTTTCGCGAATATTTCAGCCGCAGCACCAGCGACCTGGGGATGTCGCCATAAGCCATCGCCGCGCGCGTCCGCGCGATAATCGGTTGTTCCGCCAGGCACCGCCCGCAATGCTCGATGTCGGTCGCCTCGAGCGGCATGCCACAGCAATCGCAGCCGTGGCCAAGCCATTCGACCTGCTGCCAGCACGTCGCACAAAATTGGTTCGGCTCATCATTGATCGTGCCACACCCCGCGCAGCGCGCCGGAAGCGCGAAGTCGAGCGCATTGCGGCCAAGCCACTGTATCCCCTGCATCACGGCGTTCATCGCCTCTTGTTGCGGCTGTCGGCGCCGCGCACAAGGATCAAGTGAGCCATCCCATATTCGATCAATCCGTTCGCCAACTTCGACGTACCCGTGCCTTGCGGTTCGGCGGCGACCGTTTCCTCCACGACCGAGCGCTTGAGGAATGCCTTGATCGGTTGCGGGACATACGCTGGCCGATTGCAACGGCGCTGATCGTCGGTGACCATGCAAAGCCCTGGATCCGCGCCGTTTCGCAAGCGCTGCCCGAGGCCGCTGTCACGGCAGTGAGCGACCAGGAACTGCTTTACCTTGAGCCGGGGTCATTCGATCTGTGCCTGTCGATCGGTGAACTGGAAACCAGCCCTGACCTCACCATCGCGGCGTTTGCGCTGCGCCATCTGCTCACGCCTGGCGGACTCTTGCTCGGCGCGATCGTCGGCGGCAACAGCCTGCCACGCCTGCGTGTCGCGATGCTCGCTGCGGACCGGGCCGGAGCCGGCGCGTCGCCGCGCATTCACCCGAGCATCGACGGCCCGTCCCTGTCTGCCTTGCTTTCTGCGGTCGGCTTTGTCGAACCGGTGGTCGATGTCGACCGGGTCGAGGTCAGCTATGCGAGCTTCGACCGGCTGGTCGCGGACCTGCGGGCGATGGGCTGCACCAACATGCTGGTTGAGCGGTCACGCCGACCATTGACCCGGCACCAGTTCACCCTTGCGCGCGCCGCCTTCCTTGATGGCCAAGACCGGGCGAGCGAGAATTTCGAGCTGCTGCACTTCGCGGCGTGGGCGCCGCAACTCTGATCAAACAATATAGAAATTAACCTTGCTCTGCGAAGGTTCTCTTAACCAGTCGCGCCTAATCATGTCATTGTGGACCAAGATCAGAGGAGGGTGGCGTGACAGCTATCCGTATACTTTTGCGCACCTTGGGTGCGGACAAACGAGGCGCGACTGCGATCGAATATGGTTTGATCGCCGCGCTCATCGTCATCGCGATGATGGCCGGCCTGAAGACCCTCGGCGGCGGTGCCGGTGGCATGTGGACCAAGGTCGGCGACGTCGCCAACACCTACATGTGATCGCTCTCGCGGCTAAGCGCGCCGCCTGCCATAGACCACGACTTTGACCTTCTGGCCGGGGGTTAGCACGCCATTGGCCATGACCCCGTTGAGCGCCATGAAGCGTTCGAGCTGGAAATCGCGATAGGCCATACGCTGGGCCAGCGTGCGCACCGTATCGCCGCGCGCGACCGTCACCACGTCGATTACGCGCGGACGGATCGCCGCCGCATCGGCCGGCGATACGCGCTGCAACGAGTCGACCATCGACGCGAACGGCCCGATCCCGGCCCCCGCCTGTGTAATCATCACAAAATGATAGACCGTGTTGCGATCCCAGCGATACGCCATCACGCTGACATCGACTGCGCCTGAGGATGCATTCACCCGGCCTGAGCTGAACGCGGCTTCAATGCCGTTGATCATCGTCTGACGCGGCGGGTTCATCTGAACCTGCTGCTGGCGGCCGGTCAGACTGTTGACCACCTGCGCGATATAATTGCCGAGGTCGCCAGTATAGCCGCTGCCGCCGCCAAACTGGGCCTTGCCAGCGGTTCCGCCCTCGATGCTCACCGCGCTCGTGCTATTTTGCATCAAATAGCCGGTCGGCACCGTGAATCGCAGTCGCAGATCGGGATGAATGAAATTGCGCCCTTCGATGATACCCTGCGCAGGATCGTCATCGACCGTCAGCCCCTCGATCTGGGCGAGGAATTGGTCGCGGTTGCGGAGGCCCTTTCCGGCGCGCCCGCTCTGCATTGCAAGCTGTTGCTCGCGCTGCACCCGGCTCTGGCTGTTTGGGTGGGTGCTGGCCCATTCGGGCGTCGAGCGACTATCTTTGCCCTGGATGCGGAGTTGCAGCGCATCGGCGCGCCCTAAGGCAGCAAGGATCTTGGCCCCGCCGAGCGGATCATAACCCGCCGCGATCATGTAGCGGGTGCCTAATGTATCCGCCTGATACTCCTGATTGCGTGAGAAGCCGAGGGTCGCAACCTGCGCATATTGCTGCGCCAGCCCGCCGAGCGATCCGACCCCGGCAACGTTGCCAATGATCGCCCCGAGCACACCAAGGATCGAATTGCGTGTCGCCGCCGCCTTGCGCTGCTGCGCATGATTGGCGGCAATGTGACCCGCTTCATGGCCGAGTACGAAGGCCAGTTCGGACTCGTCGTCCATCAGTCCCATCAACTGGCGCGTGATGTAAATATAGCCGCCCGGCACCGCAAAGGCGTTTTCGACCGCGGTGTTGAGCGTGGTGAAATTGAACGCTTGCCCGGGGTTGGCAACGCCCGAATAGCTCGCGACTCGTCGACCAACGCCTTCGACATACGCCGCCCGAGCGCCGGTTTCCGCGCCGCCAAATTCCTTGACCAGGTCGGCATGCTGGCGCTGCGCCTCGGCGACCTCGCGCGGATTGAGCGAGCGCACCTGCGCGTCGGCGGCGGCGGGAAGGGCGAGCATCGCGCTGGCGGCGAGCAATAAGGTGTTACGCATAGTCACTCCGTGACAAAGAGGTGATTTCGCCTCCCTGAACGGGTTCAAATGCCGGATGGTTCCGTAACGATCTCAGCCGATGGCGAGAAATTTGGCGCGGCGCTGGGCAAGCAATTCGTCGGGTCCCAAATTCTGGCAACCGCTGATTTCTTCGACAATCGCCGCTTTCAGCGAGCCGATTGCCGCTGCCGGGTCGCGATGCGCGCCGCCAAGCGGCTCTTCGACGATACGGTCTGCGACCCCTAGCGCCTGCAGGTCATTGGCCGTGATCTTCATTGCTTCGGCCGCGTCGGCTGCCTTGTCCGACGTCCGCCACAGGATCGACGCGCAGCCTTCGGGCGAAATCACCGAATAAACCGCATGTTCGAACATCAGCACGCGATTGGCCGCCGCCAGCGCCACGGCGCCACCCGATCCACCCTCGCCGACCACCACCGCGATCAGCGGAACTTTCAGCGCCAGGCATTGCTCGGTTGATCGGGCAATCGCCTCGGCCTGGCCACGCTCCTCGGCCTGAACGCCCGGAAATGCGCCCGGTGTATCGACCAACGTCACCACCGGCAGCCCGAACCGGTCGGCAAGGCTCATCAGGCGGATCGCCTTGCGATAGCCTTCGGGCTTGGCCATGCCAAAATTATGCTTGAGCCGCGACGCCGTATCGTCGCCTTTCTCATGGCCGATCAGCATGACTTTCTTGCCGCCGATCCGTGCCAGCCCACCGATAATTGCGGGATCGTCGCCAAACGCCCGATCGCCCGCCAGCGGCATGAACTCCTCGGTCATGCCAGCAACGAAATCCTTGAAATGCGGTCGGTCGGGATGCCGCGCGACCTGCGATTTCTGCCACGGGGTCAGCCGCGCATAGATTTCCTTGAGCAATTTGGTCGATTTGGCCTCGAGTTTGGCCACTTCGCTGTCGATATCGATCGAGCCCGCACTCGCGGTTTCGCGCAATTCGGTCAGGCGCCGTTCGAGTTCGGCGATTGGTTTTTCAAAGTCGAGATAGGTGAGCATGGTCGGCGCGGGGGGTTAGGGCCGGGACCGCCCCCCGTCAACGTGGGCCTGCGCCCTTATGTGCCAGCGGATGGCGCTCGTTGACCAGTTGAACCAGCCGCTCGCTGTCGACATGAGTGTAGATTTGGGTCGTCGCAATGTCAGCATGACCAAGCAGCGTCTGCAGCGCGCGCAAGTCCGCCCCGCCGGCCAGCAAATGCGTTGCAAAGGCATGACGAAGCACATGCGGGCTGACCCGTTCGGGCGCGATCCCCGCTGCCGCTGCCATCGTCCGCATGATCTGGAATAGCCGCACCCGGCTGATATGCCCGGTCCGGCTGGGGAATAGCCACGGACCTTCGATCAACGTCGCCGACCAGCGCTCAACCGCCGCCGCAGCGCGCGATGACACCGGCACCAGCCGTTCCTTGTCGCCCTTGCCGCGAATGATCAGGAATGGCTGCCCCTGGCGCAATGCGCGCCTCGGTAGAGACACCAGTTCAGTGGCCCGAAGGCCCGATCCATAGAGCAGCTCAAGCAACGCCAGGTTGCGAAGCGCGATTGGCTCACCGCTCGACGCCTTGTCTTCGGCCGACCGGAACATCGTGTCGACATCGTCCCGGTCGAGGATCCGCGGGAGTGGCCGAACTTGGCGAGGGCGCGGCAATGCGGCGCCCGGGTTGTCCGCGCGCAGCCCCTCTTCCTGCAGGAAACCGTAGAACCGCCGCAATGCCGCCGAGCGCCGCGCGAGGGTCGACGACGCGAGCTGCGACCATGCCGGGGCAAGTCCACCCAACTCGTCGATCGATGCTTCGCCTAAGCTCGGAAGCAAGCCAGCCGCAGCCGCCAGGTCACTTCGATAGGCCGACAGCGTATTGCGCGACGCCCCTGCTTCCGACGCCAGCATGTCGAGAAACCGGTCGACCAACGCAAGGTCGTCCACGGTCACGCCAGATGCTTCATGTGCGCGACAGCGCCTCGGCAGCGATCATCCGGGCGGCAAAGGCTTGCCCATTGCGGTTCAGCGCGGTGATCAAATGAAACAAATGATAGCCGGGCACCGATTCCATTCCCGGAGCCTGCATCCCGACCGCCGCAAGCAATGCCACCGTGCCGGCCTGGTCCCGCACCGACGCGCCGTCGATCGTGCGGGTCCACACCGATTTGCCGCCCAGTCCGAGTTCGTACCGCGCGCTCAGCTGGCCTGCCGCGCTGGTGCTGATCCGGCCGAGCCCGGCGAGCCCGGCGACCAGCAGCGCACTTCGCTGCTTGTCCTTGCTCGCGTCATTCTTGATGAAATCGGCAACCCGTGATCCGCCAAGGTCGATCCCCTGGGTCGTTGGTGCCCCAAGCGCCAGCATCGCCCAGCATCGATCGGCATATTGGTCGTCCATATCGTTGACCACGGTGACCCAGCGGGCCGCTTCGCGGTCAAAGCCGCCAGCCAGCATGGCCGAAATCAGTTCGGGCGCTATCTCCTGCAATTCGGCGTCGGGGGGAATCCGTTGCGCTGCTCTTGCCAGCAAGGCACGGGTTGCCTCGCGTTCGGTCGATCCCTTGGCCGAATCGAGCAATTTGCGGATCGCCGCAATCTTGTCGTCCTGATTCTTGCCGGCCACCGCAAGCCGCACCTGCCATGCGTCGGTCTGGCCAAGGTCGCTGGCATCGGTCAGGTCGTAAATCTGGGCGTACAGGTCGATCAGTGCCTGCGATGAAAATACCCCCAGTCCGGTCGCGATCCGGGCCGATGCCAGCCTTTGCTCGGCACTCAGCATCGGGGCCCGTGCCTGCCACGCCCGCAATTGCGGACTGGCGGCACCGATCAGGGCCGCTGGCGGCTCCATCCCGGTCGCGGTCGCAAGGCCGAAGCGCCACGCATTGAGCCGCTTCACCGGCTTCCACTCGATCGTAACGGCGCGCGCGGTGTCCGCGCCCGCGCCGACCACTTTGTCAGCCAGCGCAAGGTCGATCGGGTCGAACCGGCCGCGACGTCGCGCTGCTTCCACATCGGCGGCCGCGATAGCACTATTGCCTGACAGCGACGCGCACATCGCCCGCACTAGCGGTGCAACGTTTCGCTCGACCTTGCGCAGCCCGTCCTCGATCGGACACAACGCCGAAGGATCGGCGCTCGCGAGCGCGCTCTGCACCGCAATCTGATACATTTTCGGGGTAAAGTCGGCGACGTCGACCCCCGCCACCAACAGCCGCGCGCCATCCGCTTCGCCCATCCGGATCAACAACCAGGCGCGTTCCGCTACCCAGTCGGCGGGATTGACGTCGCCCGGTCCGCGAACATTGGTCAGCAAGGCATTGCGAAGCAGGATATGCCCCCAGCGCGATGCCAGAGGGCCGTCGGTCTTGCGCATCAGGATCGACAAGAATTTGCCGCTCGACCTGCCCCACGGATTGTCACCGAAGCCGGTCTGGGCGGCGGGTAAAGGACCAACGCTCGACGGGTCGCGCCTGGCATCGTCGGGAAGCTCGATGGGCGGCGCGATTTCGACCACCATCGCGTCCGCCGCCTCGCTCGGGGTCAGTCCCGACAAGCCGGTCTCGACCACTGCGCTACTCTCGGCCGGCCGGGTTTCAGAGTCAGGCTTGGGTGCCGGGGTCGGCGTCTGGCTCGGCGCCGGGGCCGGATCGCCAAACCCGGGCGGAAGGATCGATTCCGGATTATCCTGGGCAAGCGCGGGGATGGCGACCGCCGCCACCGCCGCGACCGCCACGCTCCAGAGAAGAAATTTATTGCGCAGTTGGTACACGGGCGACGTCAGCCTCGATCTTGGTCAGCGGAACCTCATGGGCGCTTGATGACAGGAAAAACGCGCCGCCGACCACCAGCAGCAATAACAGAATGAGGACTAAGACACCGCGTGACATTGCATTCCTTGCCGGCTGAAAAAGGTAATCGCGGCCTTTTGCCCGACCATGCATCCCCATGTATAGCCCCTTCACTGTGCAAAGTTGGACTGATCATCTCGACAAACCGATTGTCCTTGTCGGCCTGATGGGGGTCGGCAAGTCGACCGTCGGTCGGCGTCTCGCCAAGCGGCTCGGGCTGCCGTTCGTCGACAGCGATTCGGCGATCGAGGATGCGGCCGGTTTCAGTGCGGCCGAAGTGTATGAGAAATTTGGCGAGGAGGATTTTCGCGACGGCGAGCGGCGGCTGGTCGCGCGGTTGGTCGATGGAAAGGTCGGGGTGATCGCCACCGGCGGCGGCGCGTTCATCGATTCGCGAACCCGCGAATTGCTCAACGCCCGGGCAATTACTGTCTGGCTCGACGCGTCGGTCGACGTGCTGAACGAGCGAACCGGGCGCCGTGACACCCGGCCCCTGCTCCGCAATGCCGACCCCAGAGGGACGCTCGAGAAACTGGCCGACGAGCGCCGTCCCTCTTATGCCGAGGCACACATCCACATCCTGAGCGGGGGCGGCGGCCATTATGAAGTGGTCGAGCGGATCATCGTCGCGCTGGAGCGCCATCTGGCGGCGTGACGGGCTTGGTTTCTTGCGGTGGCGGCGTGGTGATTGGCGACCTGTCCGAAGCGTTGGATCGCATCTCGAGCATCGGCGGGGGGCACCCGCTCCCACTCGTAACCGACGCCCGCATCCTCGCTCTCCACGGTGCCAAACTAGGTCCGGTCATGCTCCAGCCGCCGATCCTCATTCCCGAGGGCGAGACCGCCAAGGACTGGCCGACGCTGGCCGCAATCATCGACGGCCTTGCCCAGCGCGAAATCCGTCGCGGCACCCCGATCATCGCGTTTGGCGGCGGATCGATCGGCGATGTCACCGGCCTCGCCGCGTCGCTCTACAAGCGCGGCTGCCCGATCATTCAAATTCCAACCACCCTGCTGGCGCAGGCCGACAGTGCGATTGGCGGCAAGACCGCGATCGACGCTGCAGGGCAGAAAAATCTCGTCGGCACGTTCCACATGCCCGCCTTGGTCGTGGTTGACCCGTCGTTGCTCGACACGCTTGATCCGCGCCAACTCGCCTCAGGCTATGCCGAAGTGCTCAAATATGGCCTGATCGACGATCCCGCTTTCTTTGCTTGGTGTGAGGCGAACGGCGCGGCACTGATCGCCGGGGACCGCGCTGCGCGCCATCACGCCATCACCACCTGCGTCCGTGCCAAGGCGCGTATCGCCGCCGCCGATCCCGACGACACCAATGGCCAGCGCGCCCTGCTCAATCTCGGCCACAGCTTCGCCCACGCCATCGAAGCGGAGGCTGGGATCGGGCAGCTGTTGCATGGCGAGGCGGTGGCCATCGGGCTGGTGCTCGCGTTTCGATTGTCGGTCCGGCTCGGGCTTTGCCACGACGCCGACGCAATGCGCCTGGTCACCCATTTGCGCGCTGTCGGCCTTCCGACCGGCCTCGACCAGGTCGGGCTTGAACGGGCGGGCGGTGCCATCCTTGACCAGATGCGCAACGACAAGAAAAACCGCTCGGACGACTTCACCCTGATCCTTGCGCACGGGATCGGCCGGGCGATACTCGCGCCAGTCCCGGCGGGCGCCCTATTGGCCATACTTTCGGCGGCCTAAAGGCCGGCCTTATCCTCGGGATCGGCGAGCGCGCGATTCTCGGCGAAAATCTGGTCCTGTCCGGCGCGATAGTCGCCTGCTTCGCGCTGGCGCTCCAAACGCTCGCAATCGCGCAGACGATAGGCGCTTTCGACGCGGTCGATTTCCTCGGCTTCGATGCCGAGTTCGGCGAGTGCCTTGCGGCCCACCTTGACCGCGCTTTCGAACAGTTCGCGCTGGGCATAGGCCAGGTCGAGCCCGCGCAAATCGATTAACTGCCGCCGGTCGAATACGCGGGCCATGATGCTAGCTTGTGGAAAGGCCTCGAGCACGCGCGTGAGCGATTCGCGGTTGAGGCTGTCGCCATCGTTGCAGAACAGGATCGCCCGCGCATCGGCCGCACCGGCGGTCCGCAACAGGTCGATCCGCGTCCCGTCGCCATAATAGACCTTCCACCCGAATTCGCCGCTGACGTCGATCATCTCCGCGTCGAGATCGATGATCGTCACCCCGAACCCCTTGGCCATCAGCATCTGGCCGACGGTCTGGCCGAAGCGGCCGTAACCAACCATGATAACCGGGGTGACGGGCGACTTTTCGGGGCCGTCGAGGTCGGTCCTTTTTTCTTCGTAGCGGTCGAGCGCGCCAGTCAGCCGCATCAGCAGCGGGGTGGTCGCCATCGACAGCACCACCACGGCGCTGAACATCGCCGCTGCATCGGTCGTCAGCAATTGCCCCGCCGCCGCCTGCGCGAACAACACGAAGCCGAATTCCCCCGCTTGGCTAAGCAAAAGGCCAAGGCGGATCGACCGATGCCACGGCACCCGGAAGGCGCGGCTGACCAGCATCAGCACCAGTGCCTTGATCACCACCATGCCAACCGCGATCCCGATCACCGTCAGCGGTCGATTGGCGATCACCGTCAGGTCGAGCAACATCCCGACCGACAGGAAGAACATGCCGAGCAACAGCGAGCGGAACGGTTCGATGTCGCTTTCAAGCTCGTGGCGATAGGGGCTCTCAGCCAGCATCACGCCGGCGACGAATGCGCCAAGTGCCACTGACAGGCCGAAGAAATGCATCAACGCCGACACGCCGACCACTACGAACAGGCCGGCGAAGACGAACAATTCCTGCTCCGCAATCCGTCCGACCAGCCGGAACAACGGCCCGAGCAGGAACCGGCCAGCCACCACCAGCCCGACCACTGCGGCGATCGTATAAAGCGCCAGCGTCAGCCCGCTTGGTGCCGACGGATCCGGATTGACCCGCGACAAAGCCGCCACGATCGTGATCAGCGGGACGATGCTCAAATCCTGGAACAGCAGGATCGAAAAGGCGCGTTCGCCGCGCGGCGTGTTGAGCAATCCGCTCGACCGCAGCATCGGCAGTATCTGCGCGGTTGACGACAGCGCCAGCGGCAGGCCGATCGCCAGTGCCGCCTGCCACGACGGCTCGAACACCAGGTAAATGAACCCGCTGAGCGCCAGCCCGGACAGCACGACCTGCGCCAGCCCAAGCCCGAAGATGTTCTTGCGAAGCCGCCACAAGCGGCCCGGGTCAAGTTCCAGCCCGACAATGAACAACAACAGCGCAATGCCGATTTCGGTCAGCCCCGACAATCGTTCGGGCTCCTCGACCAGCCCCATCGCATAGGGGCCAATCACCGCCCCGCCGACGATGTACCCGAGCGTCGCGCCAAGCTTCAGCTTGCGGAACAGCAAAGCGAAGATCAGCCCCGCGCCCAGCAGGATCGCGCTCGCCTCGAGCAAGGCGGTGGTGGCGTGCGCGGTGCTTTGCGGATCGCTCATTTTGCCTGCTCGATTCCGGCGACAAGCGCACGGAACGGCAAAAGAATAGCCCCATGTCGCCCGCGCCGGTCACGCGCCGGATCAAGCATTGCCATGCCCGGCCAGGGTTCATCGCCCGCCCCGTCCAGCCAGCGCTCCACACTAGCCAGCACGGCGACTGCACCGATTTTGTCAGTGCCTGCACCATGCATCCCGACCAGCGCCGCCGCCGCTTGCCCAAATGCGCACGCCTCGACCGCCTGCTCGATTTCCGTCACGCGGCCGTCGGCATCGAGCGCCACCCGCATCGCCACCCGGCTGCCGCAGGTCAGTGATCGGACCGCGGCGACATCGTCCAGTTCATCGAACGATTTTTGATTCGGAATCGACGCGGCGAGGCGAAGAATGTCGCGCGTGTACAACGGAAGGGTCACGCTCGCCGCCACGTCGTCCCTCCGGGCCCGTCCTCGAGCAGGATTCCGTCGGCCTTCAGCGCATCGCGAATGCGATCGGATTCGGCAAAATTTCGCGCTGTCTTGGCTGCGGTCCGGGCCGCAATCTGTACATCGATGGCGCTCGAATCACCGTCGCCACGAAACCAATCGTCGGACGACATGGTCAGCAGCCCGAGCAACCCCGCCGATGCCTTCAGTGTCGTGCTATCCTCAATCGCGCCCAATCGAGCGATTGCCAGCGGCGTGTTCAGATCGTCGGCCATCGCCTCGACCACGCCCGGATCAATCTCTCCAGGCGCACCATCACCGGCCTTGCGGTACAATCCGTCGAGCGTCGCCTTCGATTGCGCGATCAGGCTTTCGGTCCACGGCAGTGGTGATCGATAATGGCCCGACAACAGGGCAAACCGAAGCACCTCCCCGCGATGCCCCGCGGCCAGCAGTCGATCGACCGTCACCACATTGCCGAGGCTCTTCGACATCTTCTCTGCGCCCATGTCGACGAAGCCGTTGTGCACCCAATAGCGCGCCAGCGGAGCGCCATCATGCGCACAGCGGCTTTGCGCGATCTCATTTTCGTGGTGGGGAAAGATCAGGTCGAGCCCGCCGCCATGGATATCGATTGTCTCGCCAAGGTGCGCGCGGATCATCGCCGAGCATTCGATGTGCCAGCCCGGTCGTCCGCGACCCCACGGGCTATCCCAACCGATCACCCCGTCGGCGCTCGGCTTCCACAGCACGAAGTCGGCCGGGTCGCGCTTGTACGGTGCTACCTCGACCCGTGCGCCGGCGATCATCGCCTCGCGGTCGCGGCGACTCAACTGGCCATAATCGGGGTCCGACGCGACCGAGAACAGCACATGCCCCTCGGCGGCGTAGGCGTGACCCTTGTCCATCAATGTCGCGATCATTGCCACCATCGGCCCGATTTCAGCGGTCGCGTGCGGCGCGATGGTTGGCGCCGCAACGCCAAGCGCGGCCATGTCATCGAGATAAAATTGCTCGAACCGCTTGGTAATCACCGACGGCTCGACTCCTTCTGCCTCGGCGGCAGCGATGATCTTGTCGTCGACGTCGGTGACATTGCGGGCATAGGTCAGGCTGCCCTCGCCATAGTGATGCTCGATCAACCGCCGCAGCGTGTCGAACACCACTGCGGGGCGCGCATTGCCGATGTGCGCGCGGCCATAAACCGTCGGGCCGCAGACATACATGGTGATCGCTTTTGGGTCCGCGGGAACGAAGTCGCGCTTGGCCCGCGCCAGCGTGTCGTGGAGGCGGATCATTTCGGTTCGCCGGTCACCTGCGGCTGGTGCTTGGTCTCGACCCAGTCGACCACCGCTTTCGAGGTCGCGTTGAGCAATGGATAGGTGCGCGAGCTGGTCATCCACTCAGGCCGTTCTGCGGTCGGGCCATAGACCATGTCGGTGGCGAGGTGCGCGAGCAGGAAGAATAGAGTCGCGCCGATCAGTCCCTTGACCATGCCGAACCCGCCGCCAAGGATCCGGTCGAGCGGGCCAAGGATCGAGCGCCGCGCCTTGCCGCCGACCGCGCGGGCGAACAATTTGACCCCGATGTAGCTTGGCAGGAACAGCAAGGCGAAGGCCACCGCCGCCGCGCCCGTCTCGGTCCCGACCGACCCGGCCAGCCGCGCCTGCAACGGTGCGTGGAGGAATTTCAGCGCAATGATCGCGACCACCCAGGCGAGCAACGCCAGCACTTCATGTGCGAACCCACGCACAAAGCCGACCATCGCGCTTCCGGCGAGCAACAGGACGACGAAGATATCGAGCGCGGTCATGATGCTTCCGGCTAGCGGCGGTCGGGCGCGAACGCCAGCCCCCTATCGCCCCAAAATCTGGTCGGCCAACCCGCGCAGATTGGCAAACCCCGCAACCTTGATCCCGCCCTCGCTTTTGCTGCCGATCGGGGCCCACGCCTGGCCGAACCCCAGTTTAGCGGCTTCCTTGAGCCGCAACGGGGCGTGCGCCACCGGGCGAACTTCACCCGACAATGCAATTTCGCCCATTACGATCGCATCCTGCGGCACCGACCGTTCGCTCATCGCCGAGACCAATGCCGCCGCCACCGCGAGATCGGCCGCAGGGTCGGTCAGGCGGTAGCCACCGGCGACGTTGAGATAGACTTCGACCGTCGCAAAACTCAGCCCGCAGCGCGCTTCGAGCGCCGCGAGAATCATTGCCAGCCGCCCCGAGTCCCAGCCCACCGCCGCACGCCGCGGGGTTGCACCACTCGCCAGCCGCACCGTCAGCGCCTGGATTTCGACCAGCACTGGGCGGGTCCCCTCCAGCGCGGGGAAGATCGCGGTCCCGCTAACCGCATCGTCGCGGCTGGTCAGGAACAGCGACGACGGATTGGCGACCTCGGCCAGCCCGCCTTCTTCCATCGCGAACACGCCAATCTCGTCGGTCCCGCCAAAGCGGTTCTTGACCGCGCGCAGGATCCGATACTGGTGGCTGCGCTCGCCCTCGAAGCTCAGCACGGTGTCGACCATATGCTCGAGCACGCGCGGGCCGGCGATGCTGCCGTCCTTGGTGACATGGCCGACCAGCACCACCGCCGCACTGCTCTGCTTGGCAAAGCGCACCAGTTCCTGCGCCGACGCCCGCACCTGGCTGACTGTCCCCGGCGCGCCCTCGATCAGGTCGCTATGCATCGTCTGGATCGAATCGATCACCACCAAGGCGGGTGGCTGGCCCTCACTAAGCGTGGTCAAAATATCGCGCACGCTGGTTGCCGCCGCCAGCTCGACCGGCGATCCACCCAGCCCGAGCCGGAGCGCGCGCAGCCGCACCTGGTTGGCGGCTTCCTCGCCCGAAACATACACCACCCGGCTGCCCGCCCTGGCCAGCTTGGCCGCGACCTGCAGCAGCAGGGTCGACTTGCCGATTCCCGGATTGCCGCCGACCAGCATCGCCGATCCCGGGACGATCCCGCCGCCGATCGCGCGGTCGAATTCGGCAATCCCCGATGCCAACCGCTGGGGCAGCGCAACCTCGTCGTCGAGCGAGGTCAGCGTGATCGCCCGCCCGCCACCCGACAGATCATGCTTGGCACTGAAGATATTGGTCACCGTCGCTTCTTCGACCAATGTATTCCATTCGGCGCAGTCGGCGCATTGCCCCTGCCAGCGGTGGCTCGACGACCCGCACGCCTGGCAGACATAGACTTTCTTGGGCTTGGCCATGGCATCACATTGACGTGAACGAAGCAAGAACGCAAGCGCGCCGCTTGTCGATGCTTGGCGTGCCAGCTAGGCGGCGAACATGACCCTCCTGCCCGCGCCACTGCGGATCGCCGAATTCAGGCTCTATTGGATCGCCCGCTTCGCCGCGGTGCTGGCGACGATGGGGATGGTCGTGATCATCGGCTATCAGGTCTACGATCTCGCCCGCGCCGCGCCGTCGGCTGGCGGCTATGGCATGTCGATCCGTGCGGCCTCGTTCCAGCTCGGCCTGCTCGGCCTGTCACAATTCGTCCCGCTCGCCTTGCTGACCCCGGTCGCCGGCTGGGTTGCCGACCGGTACGAGCGGCGAACGGTGGCGCGGCTCGCCAACGGGATCGACATGAGCATCGCGCTCGCGCTCGGATGGCTGACCGCGACCGATGCGCTCAGTTTGCCAATCCTGTTCGTTTTTGCTGCGCTGCACGGGGTCGCGCGGGTGTTCGTCGGGCCGGCGATGTCGACCATCGCCCCCAACATCGTCCCACCCAAGATATTGCCCGAAGCGATCGCCATGAGCTCGATCGCATGGCAGGTCGGCTCGGTCATTGGCCCGGCAATCGGCGGCTTCCTGTACGCGTCCGACCCGGCCCTTCCTTACTGGGTATCGGCCGGGCTGATGCTGGTGGCGATCATCGCGATCAGCCCGATCCGCCCGATCAAGCCGCCAACGATTACCGGCAATGCCCATCCGTTGCGCCAGATGCTCGACGGCCTGACCTATGTCCGCCTGCACCGCTTCCTGCTCGGCGCGATCACGCTCGACCTATTTGCAGTCCTGCTCGGCGGAGCGACCGCGATGCTCCCGGTCTATGCGCGCGATATCCTCAAGGTCGGGACGGAGGGGCTTGGCTTGCTGCGTGCCGCCCCGGCGGTCGGCGCAGCTTTGCTTGCGCTTTATTATGCCTGGGTGCCGCTCAAGCGGAACGTCGGGGTCAAGATGCTGCTCGCCGTCGGCGGCTTCGGCGCGATGACCATCGCGTTCGGACTGTCGCGCAACATGGCGCTCTCGCTTGGCGCCCTCGCCTTGCTCGGCATGTTCGACATGCTGTCGGTCTATGTCCGCTCGAGCCTGGTCCAGCTCCACACCCCCGATGCGATGCGCGGCCGGGTATCGGCAGTCTCTGGCCTCGCCATCTCCGCCTCCAATGAATTGGGCGAAATGCAATCCGGCCTGGCCGCTGGATTGCTCGGTCCGACGCTTGCGGTCGTCAGTGGCGGCGCGGCGGCCATTGTCGTTGCAATGGGATGGGCCATATTCTTTCCTGAACTTCGTAACGCGCGCACCTTCGATCCACCGGTGGCGCCCGACCCTCTGAAAGGAGAAACCGCATGAAGGCCAACTCGACCCTCGACACCATCGGCAACACCCCGCACATCCGCCTCAGCCGCCTGTTTCCCGATGCCGAAGTTTGGTGCAAATCGGAGCGCGCCAACCCCGGCGGGTCGATCAAGGACCGTATCGCGCTGGCGATGATCGAGGATGCCGAGAACAGCGGCAAGTTGAAGCCCGGCGGGACGATCATCGAGCCGACCAGCGGCAATACCGGGGTTGGTCTGGCGATGGTTGCCGCAGTCAAGGGCTACAAGCTCATCCTGGTCATGCCCGATAGCATGTCGATTGAGCGCCGCCGCCTGATGCTGGCTTACGGCGCGACCTTCGTGCTGACCGATCGCGCCAAGGGCATGCAGGGCGCGGTCGATCGTGCGACCGAGATGGTCGCCGAAAATGACGGCGCGTGGATGCCGGCCCAGTTCGACAATCCTGCCAATGTCGAGGTTCACGTCCGCACCACCGCAGAGGAAATCCTGGCCGACTTTCGCGACACCCCGTTCGACGCGATGGTCACCGGGATCGGCACCGGCGGCCACATCACCGGTGTCGCGCGAGTCCTGAAAAAACAATGGCCGTCGATGAAGGTGTATGCGGTCGAACCGGCGCTGTCGGCTATCCTCAACGGCGGCAAGCCCGGCCCGCACCCGATCCAGGGCATTGGCGCCAACTTCATCCCATCGATCCTCGATCGCGACCTGCTCGATGAAGTGATCGACATGGACGCCGGCGAAGCCAAGGACATGGCCCGCCGCGCGGCAACCGAGGAAGGCATGCTGATCGGCATTTCGTCCGGCGCGAGCCTCGCTGCGGTCGCGCGCAAGCTGCCCGAATTGGGCGCGGGCGCAAGGGTGCTGACGTTCAACTACGATACCGGCGAGCGTTACCTTTCGGTCGCCGATTTCCTGCCCGAGGAAGATGCTTAAGTTAACAAACACCGCGTTCGTTTGAGGGGCTGTTAACTCCTGCCTGCCATAGTCGGCCCTAGAGTAAGGGTATTGGACGATGCGTAGGAGCAGATTCGGCAGCAGTATCAAGGCGGTGGACCGCGATCCGCGCGCTGCGTGGCTCGAAACCCTGTCGTTCGACCTGCGCCCGCCGGTCGATGGCGAGGAATCGGTCATTGCCGATCAGCGCGTCGCCCAGCTGACCTATGTGCCGTTACTGCTCGGTGTCGCACACATCATTTCGACAGCCGCAATCCTGCTCCACTACGGCTTCTCAATCCCTTCCTACGTCGCGCCCTATTTGTTCGTGCCTGCCGGCATTGCATTGATGTTCGATGTTGCGGCCTTGGCCTTCATGCGGATGCGCGAGCGGTTCGATGTTTCGCCGCGCAACGTTACGGTCGCCATGTCCGTCGTGGTGTTCCTGTCATGCAGCCTGTGGTCCTTGTTCGGCCACGCCGCCGCGACCTTGCCCAATTCTTCGCAGTCGGGGATTCTCTCGCTAGTCATCGGATCGGTGATCGTTGCCAGCGCGGTCGCGGTCAGCAGTTCGCCGGTGCTCGCGGTTGTCTGCGCGTTTGTCGGGACGGTCGGCGCAGCGATCTTCAGCGGCGATCCGGCGGTGGTCGGCGGGATTGGTACGATGTCGATGGTCGTGGTCGCATACAGCGTTGGCAGTGCCCGCAAGATGATCGCGTCAGCGCGCCGTCGCCTATCGCTCGACAATGAAGCGCATAAGGCGCTGCATTTCGTCACCGAATTCGAAAATAGCGGCCGCGGCTGGTTCTGGGAAACCAACAGCCAGGGCACCTTATCCTATGTATCGCAACAGTTGGCGGAGGATTTCGAAACCCAGCCCGAGGCACTACTCGGCCGTCAGTTCACTGCCTTGCTATCGGTCGACGCAAGCCCGGATAGCCCGCTTCGCGAGGAACGCACCCTAGGCTTCCACCTGTCGGCGCGTTTCCCATTTTCCGACGTGATCGTCCGCGCCGCAACCAATGACGACGTCCACTGGTCGCTATCGGGTAACCCGATCTTCGACGACAATGGCCGCTTCATGGGCTTCCGCGGGATCGGCACCGACCTCACCGAACAACGCCGCTCGGAGCAGGAAATCACCCGCCTCGCCCGGTTCGACTCGCTGACCGGGCTGCCCAACCGCGCGATGATGCGCCAGACGCTCGAGGAGGCTCTTCGCAACGCCGCGCGCCGGCAAAAGGGCTGCGCCTTGTTCCTGATCGATCTCGATCGGTTCAAAAACGTCAATGACACGCTGGGGCATCCGATCGGCGATGCCCTCCTCCGCCAGGTCGCCGAACGACTGAAATCGGTGATGGGCGTCCACGGCCAGGTCGGCCGCCTGGGCGGTGACGAGTTCAAGGCGGTGCTCCCCGGAACGGTCGAGACCGGCCTGCTCGAGTCGCTCGCCAAAACCCTGATCGAGCAAGTCTCGCGGCCCTACACGATCGAGGGTCACAAGGTGACGATCGGTGCCTCGGTCGGCATTTCGATCGGCGATCCGGGCCGCGCCTGCGCCGATGCGTTGGTCCGCAACGCCGATCTCGCGCTGTACGCCGCCAAGGCTGCCGGTCGCGGCCAGCATTTCTTCTACGAACAATCGATGCACAGCGAAGCGACCGATCGCCAGGCGCTCGAAAATGATCTCCGGCTGGCGATCGATCGCGGCGAAATGTCGGTCGTCTATCAGCCGATCGTTCGTACGACGGGTGAAGATGTCTGCGGGTTCGAGGCGTTGGTCCGCTGGACTCACCCCACGCGCGGCGCCATCGGTCCCGACAAGTTCATCCCGCTCGCCGAAGAATGCGGCATGATTGAAAAAATCGGGACCTTCGTGCTTCGAACCGCCGTCGAGGAAGCCAGCCATTGGCCCGACCAGGTGCGGATCGCGGTCAATCTGTCGCCGATCCAGTTCAACAATCCAGCGATCATCGCCACCGTCGCGGCCGCCCTTTCGGATCACAAACTTCGCGCCGAACGGCTCGAGCTGGAAATCACCGAAGGCGTGTTCCTGGCCGACAATGACGCAACCGATGAGACATTCGCCAATCTCAAGGCGCTGGGCGTTCGCCTTGCGCTCGACGATTTCGGCACGGGCTACTCGTCGCTCGGCTATTTGAAGAAAGCACCGTTCGACAAGATCAAGATCGACCAGAGCTTCGTTCGCGGTGCTGCATCGCGCGACAATCGCAACTCGGCAATCATCCGCGCGATCGTCACGCTCGCCGAAAGTCTCGGCATGGATACCACGGCCGAAGGCGTCGAGACCCACGACGATTTGCAACTCATCCGCGAACTTGGCGTGAGCCAGGTCCAGGGATTCATCTTCGGTCGTCCAGCGGATGGCGCGACGGCCCGCGAAATCGCGTCGAAGCTGGCGGTCGAGGCCGATGGTTTCGCCTGCGTCCGCGAACCAAGACAGAGCCTGATGCGCCGCGCGCTGACCGCGATCAACGGCGAAACGGTCGAGATTCGCTTGCGCAACATTTCGGCCATGGGCGCCCTGGTCGAGTGCACCGCGCCGGTCGCACCGGGGACCCAATTGACGGTCGACATCGTCGGTGTCGGCCCGGTGGTCGGCACGGTCCGCTGGGCGCAAGCCAGTCGGTTCGGAATGAAGTTTGAAGAAACATTCGAAATCGCCCGGCTCGCCCCGCGCCGCGAAAAGCTCAACGACGTGACGATGCTATCGCCCTGGTACATCGGCGACCGAGGCAAGATCGCCAGCTAAGCGCTCAACCCAGCAGGTATGCGCCGAAACAGGCAAGACCGGTTGCAGTCAGGAACGGCCAGCCAATGTGGCGTCCACGAGTCATGACTGCGTCGATCAGACCGCCCACCGTCAAGCTCAGGCCAGTCGCCAGCAGCAGGACATCGCGCACCGCGTCGGGCCGCACGACCATTGCAACCAGCACCGCCGCGATCGTCAATCCAATCGCCGTAGTCAAATGCCAGGCAAAGCGAACTACGCCCCGCGCAAGACTATTATCGAGAACCCCGCCACCAATCGCCAGCATAGGCCCGATCAGCCGCCGCTCACCCAGCAGCGAATGGATCGTGACGGTGACGGCGATCAGCGCCGCCGCCGCCAGGGTCAGGACATCGGCCTTTGCGATCAGAACGCCTCGACCGGCAACGCCATCAGGCTTTCGGCCCCAGCCTCGACCTTCTTGCGAAGCGTCGACGCCGCGACCAGTTCGCGCTGGGCGAAATAGCGCGCGGTGATGATTTTGGTCTCGTGGAAGCTTTTGTCCTCGCCGGCCTGATCCTTGAGCCTCGCCGAAACGCCAGCCATCTTAAGCCACATCCAGCCGAGCGAGACGAGCCCCATCAACTGCATGTAAGCATAAGCGCCCGCACCGGCATTATTGGGATCGGCCATGCCATTCTGCGCCAGCCACATGGTCGAAGCCTGCAAATGCTGGACTGCGCCCTCTAGCGCTTCGGCAATCCCGGCGGGATCACCAGCCGCCTTGGCATCGGCAATGTCGCGGCCGAGCAGGTCGAAGAAGGCGCGAATGGCGCGACCGCCGTCCTTGCCAATCTTGCGCCCGACGAGGTCCATTGCCTGGACACCGTTGGTGCCTTCATAAATCTGAGCAATGCGGGCGTCGCGGACGAACTGGTCCATACCCCATTCGCGAATATAGCCATGACCGCCGAACACCTGCTGCGAATTGACCGCAGTCTCGAACCCGCGATCGGTGAGGTAGCCCTTGATCACCGGAGTGAGCAGCGAAATGAGGTCATCCGACGACTGGCGCTCGTCTTCGGTCTGTGCCTGGCGCGAGAGGTCGACCTGCAATGCACCCCACAGGATCAGCGCCCTCGCTGCCTCGTTGAACGCCTTGCCTTCCATCAGCATGCGGCGAACGTCGGGGTGAACGAACAGGTTGTCGGCCTTGGCGTCGGGGTCACGATCTTCGGGCTTCAAGGCGCGGCCCTGCTTGCGATCCTTGGCGTACATCACCGCATTCTGATAGGCGACCTCGCCCATCGCCAGCCCCTGCATGCCGACGCCGAGCCGCGCCGCATTCATCATGATGAACATCGCGGCCAAGCCCTTCTCGGCCTCGCCCACCAGCCAGCCCTTGGCACCATCATAATTCATCACGCAGGTCGAATTGCCGTGGATGCCCATCTTATGCTCGATCGAGCCGCAGCTGACTGGATTGCGCTCGCCCAGGCTGCCATCGTCGTTGACGAGGAACTTGGGCACCACGAACAGGCTGATGCCCTTCACATTGTCCGGCGCGCCGGCGATCTTCGCCAGCACCAGGTGAATGATATTCTCGGCCAGATCATGCTCGCCCGACGAGATGAAGATCTTGGTCCCGCTGATCGCGTAGCTGCCATCGGCATTGTGATCGGCCTTGGTCTTGATCAGCCCCAGATCGGTACCGCAATGCGGCTCGGTCAGGTTCATCGTCCCGGTCCAGGTGCCCGCCACCATCTTGGGGACGTACATCTGCTTTTGCTCGTCGGTCCCCTTGACCAGCAACGACGCGATCGCGCCGGCAGTCAACCCGTGATACATTTCAAACGCCTGGTTGGCCGACAGCACATATTCGCTGACCGCGCTGGCGAGCACCTGCGGCAAGCCCTGCCCGCCATATTCCTCGGGCGCGCTCAATGTGGTCCAGCCCCCGTCACAGAATTGCTTGTAAGCATCCTTGAAACCGGTCGGCGTGGTTACCGACCCATCAGCGTGGCGGGTACAGCCTTCTTCGTCACCGACACGGTTCAATGGGGCTAGCACTTCGGACGAAAAGCGCCCGCCCTCCTCCAGGATCGCACCGACAATGTCGCTCGACGCATTGGCGAAGGCCGGCAGATTGTCATATTTGCCAAGCTCGACAATGTGGTCGAGCACGAACTTGGTCTCGCGAACCGGTGCGGCGTAGACGGGCATTTAACTCTCCTGGTCTTGCGCCTTCACGAGCGCGATGAATTGATTGAGTTCGGTAATCGTGGCGTCGATATCGACCCGCTGGGCGGCCAGTTTGTCGGCTTGCGCCTGGCACCGTTCGATGGTCACCATCCGCTGGGTCTTGCGACCGTCGCCGACGTCATACAGGTCGAGCAATTCCTTGATGTCGTTGAGGCTGAGGCCGACGCGCTTGCCGCGCAGGATCCACGCCAGCCGCGACCGGTCGCGCTCAGAATAAAGCCGCGTCGTCCCCCGCCGCTCGGGCGCGATCAAAGCTTCATCTTCGTAAAATCGAAGCGCGCGTGCGGTGACCGCAAACTCTTCGCACAATTCGCCGATCGAATAATGGCTCCGCCCCTTGTCGCCACCAAGCTTGTGGGTCGGCTGGGCAAAGGCGTCTGGCAAGGCCAGGCCCAACGGCCGAGTGGATGCCACTGGTCCCGTCGAACCCACGGACGCTGATTTCGCTGATCCATTGCTGAGCATGACAACCAACTACCTTACGTTTCCGTAAAGGTCAATGCGTCAAAAGCGAATAGCGACAAATGTGTGACGCCCGCGTATAGGCGCATCTTCACTCGCCCATGTCATGGATTCGCGCCGTCCCATGCTGACGACCAACCCGTTTGAAATCTTCGATCCGGAGGCGGACAAGCTTCATGAGGAATGTGGCGTGTTCGGTATCTGGGGGGCGGACAAGGCCTCGGCCCATGTCGCGCTCGGGCTGCACGCATTGCAGCATCGTGGGCAGGAAGCGTCGGGCATCACCAGCTTCGACGGCAAGCATTTCCATTCGCACCGCGCGATGGGCCACGTCGCTGGCAATTTCGACCGCGACGACGTCATCAACGCGCTCGCCGGGTCCGCCGCGATCGGCCACAATCGTTATTCTACCACCGGCGAGAACGGCCTGCGCAACGTCCAGCCATTGTTCGCTGAGCTTGCCACTGGCGGGTTCGGAATCGCGCATAACGGCAATCTGTCGAACGCCATGGCGCTGCGCGACCAATTGGTGAAGCGCGGCTCGATCTTCCAGTCGACCAGCGACACCGAAGTGTTCATCCACCTCGTCGCGCGCTCGTCACATGATGCTTTGGTCGACCGGCTGATCGATGCATTGAAGCAGGTCGAGGGTGCTTATTCGCTGGTCATCCTGACTCCGCAGGGGATGGTGGCGTGCCGCGATCCACTCGGCATTCGGCCGCTGGTGATGGGCATGATCGGCGATTCGACCGTCTTCGCGTCGGAGACTGTTGCGCTCGACGTGGTCGGCGCGACCTTCCTGCGCGATGTCGAGCCGGGCGAAATGATCTTCGTCAATGAGGCCGGTGCAAAATCGATCCGCCCGTTCGCTTCGGTCCGCCCGCGACCGTGCATTTTCGAGCATGTCTATTTCAGCCGCCCCGACAGCGTCGCCGAAGGCAAGTCGGTCTATGAAGTGCGCAAGAATATCGGCGCGCAGCTGAGCCGCGAAGCCCCGGTCAAGGCCGATTATGTCGTCCCGGTGCCCGACTCAGGCGTGCCGGCAGCGATCGGGTTCAGCCAGGAAAGCGGAATCCCGTTCGAGTTGGGGATCATCCGCAGCCATTATGTCGGACGCACCTTCATCCAGCCCAGCGCCGAAGGGCGCGGCAATAGCGTCAAGATGAAGCACAACGCCAATTCGGCGCTGATCAAGGGCAAGCGCATCGTCTTGGTCGACGATTCGATCGTGCGCGGCACGACCAGCTTGAAGATCGTGCAAATGATGCGCGATGCGGGCGCGACCGAAGTCCATATGCGCATCGCCTCCCCACCAACCGCCCACAGTTGCTTCTACGGCGTCGACACGCCGGTGCGCGAGAAACTGCTTGCCGCGCGGATGGACGTCGAGGCGATGCGGCAGTTCATTCAGGCCGACAGCCTGGCGTTCATCACCATCGACGGGCTGTACCAAGCGATGGGAGAAGCGCGGAATGCCGCCGCGCCGCAGCGTTGCGACGCCTGCTTCACCGGCGCTTACCCGACGACATTGACCGATCACCCGGCGGGCGCAAGCGACGTCGCGCAGGAACAGGCGATGGAAGACAGCTTCCCGCTCGCCGCCAACCTTTAGGACGTTGAAATGACTGACACGAAGCCATTTGATGGCAAGCTTGCGCTCGTCACCGGCGCGAGCCGCGGCATCGGCGCTGCAACTGCCGAGGCGCTTGCGGCCGCCGGCGCTCATGTGATCCTGACCGCGCGCACCGCGTCGGCGCTCGAGGATGTCGAGGAACGGATCCATGCCGCCGGCGGCGCGGCGACAATCGCGCCGATGGACCTGACCGAAGGCGATCATATCAAGAAACTGGCTGAGGCGGTCGCTGGTCGATGGGGCAGCCTGGACATATTGGTACTGAATGCCGCGATGCTCGGAAGCCTGAGCCCGGTCGAGCATCTCGACCCCAAGGAATTGGGCCGCGTGTTCGCGCTCAACGTCCACGCCAACCAGGCGCTGATCGGGGCATTCGACCCGTTGCTCCGCCGCTCGGCCAAAGCCGATGTGCTTGGTATTACGTCATCGGTCGGCAGCGAAGCGCGCGCGTTCTGGGGCGGTTATGGCGCGTCGAAGGCTGCGTTTGAGATGCTGCTCAACGCCTATGCCGACGAGACGGCGCATGCTGGCAAGCTGCGGGTGCGGACGCTCGACCCCGGCGCAACTCGGACGCGGATGCGGCAGCTGGCGTTTCCGGGGGAGGAGCCGGAGTCGGTCAAGGGGCCGGAGGTCGTAGCAGCGGTGATCATCGAGCATCTGCTCGGCGACGGGGCGACGGGTAGCCGGATCACGATCTAGTCAGCGTTACCTGCGCTACATCGATGCCGCGACCGCGAAAACCGCCTTCGCAATACATCAGATAGTAACGCCAGAGATTGTGGAACTCGTCATCGAACCCGGCGAGGCGGCCGGCGGCAACCGCGCAGTCGTACTGCGAGCACCATATGGCGAGGGTGTCGGCATAATCCGAAGCGAAGCCTTCGCGGTCGGTCCAGTCTAGCCCGCGATCTTGTGCAAGCTCTTGAAAACGCAGTTCATTCAGCAACATGCCGCCGGGGAAAATGTAGGCCTGAATGAAGTCGGCGCTGCTCGAGTAAGCGTCGAACAAGCGGTGGTCGATCGAAATGAACTGGAGCGCCGCTTTGCCGCCAGGCTTCAAGTTGCGGTGCATGCAGTCGAGATAGGCGGGCCACCAGCGCTCGCCGACCGCTTCGACCATTTCGACCGAGGCGATCGCGTCATACTGCTCGTTGACCGCCCGATAATCCTCGAGCCGGATGGAGCAAAGATTACTTAGACCCGCTTTGGCAATTGTTTCGTCGGCATAACGCTTTTGTTCGGCAGATAACGTAAGTCCAACCACGTCGACTCCGCGCCGTGCAGCGGCGACGGCAAAGGTTCCCCAGCCGCAGCCGATCTCAAGCAGGCGCTGGCCGGGCTTGAGGTCGAGCCGGTCGAGCAGCATTTCGTTCTTGCGATGCTGCGCAGCCTCGAGCGTGTCGCCGGGCATGAACCGCGCCGACGAATAGGTCATGCTCGGGTCGAGCCAGGCCGCATAGAAATCATTGCCGAGGTCATAATGCGCGGCGATGTTGGCCCGAGCACGCGACAGGCCGTTGTCGCGCAGTCGATGGGCGAGCGAATTGATCCACCGCATCGGCCCCTTGGCGCGGGCAACGTCCCCCAGCGCAACCGCATTGGCCATGAACAATTCAAATAAGGGCACCGGATTGGGCGACGACCACTCGCCCGCCGCCCACGCCTTATACCAGCCGACCGATCCCGAAGTGGCAAGCCGCACCAGCGGCATCCAGTTATGCAGCCGAACAAGCGCCACCGGCCCCGGCGCTCGAAAGCCGATCCGGCGGTGCGATCCATCGGGCAAGGTCACGTCGATCCCGCCCAGTTCGAGCCGTTCGTCGAGCCGGTCGAGCACCGCAGCGAAGGCCGGCGCGGCGATCCGCCCGACGATGCCCGCGCCGGTCGCGAACCGCCGGTCGGCCCGGACCAGATGAGAACCACGCGACGCCATTTCCGCTTTATCCTATCCGGCCTTCGCCGTGGCAAGCGCGCCAAGCGCCCGTTCGCGGGCTTCGCGGTGACCAATCATCTTCACCGGATAGGTCCCGCGCTGCCCATCGGCAGGGTCGTGAATATCTTCATCCGACAAGGTGGCCAGTTCCGGCACCCATTGGCGGATGTAACCGGCGGCATCGAACTTGTCCGACTGGCTCAGCGGGGCCATGATCCGGACGAACATGTTGGCGTCGATCCCGCTGCCTGCGGTCCATTGCCAGTTGACGCTGTTCGAGCCGTAATCGGCATCGACCAGGCAATCCCAAAACCATTGCTCGCCCGCCCGCCAGTCGATCAGCAGATGCTTCACGAGGAAACTGGCGGTGATCATCCGCACGCGATTATGCATCCAGCCCGATGTCCACAATTGGCGCATTCCGGCGTCGACAATCGGGTAGCCGGTCATCCCCTGCTGCCACGCGGCGAGATCGGTCAGGGCGTCGCGCCAACGGATTGCGTCAAGCTGGGGGCGGCCGTTAGTGCGGCCGTAGTCGGGCAATTGCAGGATGACGTTCTGGGCATAGTCGCGCCAGCCAAGTTCCCCGAGAAACGTATCGACCGATCCGCGTTTGGCGGCGACGGCATGCCAGATGGTCGCGGGGGAAATTTCGCCGAAGTGAAGGTAGGGCGACAGGCGCGAGGTGCCTTCGATCGACGGCAGATTGCGCTGCCCCTCGTACCGCGACGCGATGGCGGCGAAGTCGTCGAGCCGGTCGGATGCGCCAGCTTCCCCGGGGATCCATTCTTCGCCGAAGCCGGTCGCCCAATCGGGCTTCGTGGGGAGCAAGGTCCAATCGTCGAGCTTGTCCGACGTCGGCCAAGCTTCGGGCGGAGCCAGCTGCTCTGGAACGGGCAACGGCTCGGCGGGGGGCAATTGCTCGAGAAGCGCGCGCCAGAACGGCGTGAAGATCTTGTACGGCTGGCCCGCGCCAGTCGTGACACTGCCCGCCGGAGCGAGGTAATTGCCATCGTGGAGAACCAAGTCGAGCCGGTTGGCGACCGCGCGCTCTGCGTTGCGCCACCACGGCTCATAATGGTGCAGCGCGTGGACCCGAATGGCGCCCGTTTCCCTAGCAATTGCGGCCAGCACGTCATCGGACTTGCCGCGCCGCAGGATCAGCCGCGATCCCTTTGCCCGGAGCGCCGCATCGAGCGCTCCGAGGCTGTGGTGAAGCCACCAGCGCGACGCCGCGCCCATCTTGCGATGCTTTGGCGTTTCGTCATCGAGCACATAGACCGGGACCACGGGCCCCTCCCCCGCCGCTGCAAGCAAAGCCGCCTGATCGGTCAGGCGCAGGTCGCGGCGAAGCCAGACGATGGTGGGCGTGGTCAGCAGCCCGGTCCCGGCAGTTTGGTGACGATCTGGCGCTCAAGCCGCGACCGGCGCGATCCGCCCTGGAGATAGCGGCCGTCGCCGATCGAAACGGTCGCCTTGCACTTACTGCGCTCGACCGTGGCAATGGGCAGGATCGACCAGCCAAGAAACCGGCGCAGCGCGGGGCGCTGGGCGAGGGTCTGGCGAACGATCGGATCGTCCATCCCATCGGGCTGGAGCTGCTCGTCAGGCATCAGCCCGCCGCCGAACGGTCGAAATTCGGCGCGACCGATCGAGCGCCCCGCGCGCCAGCTCATCGAACGCTGCCAGAAAAACACCGGCGGCGGCGACGCGAAAATAGCGGTCGCGCTGGGCGAACGCCGGGCAACGGCTTCCCGCGCCGTCTGGCTGAGGCCGGCATTGAACGAGACGTAGACCAGAAAAGCAGCGATTACCGCCTGTACCGGCTGACGCCATTCGCGGTCGTGTTTTTCCCGCCAGCGCGACCAGGCGATGGTCAGGCCAAAAGCGCTCCACACCCAGACATCGATGATGAACAGACTGTCCATGTGATACCAGGCGTTGCTGAATGGCGAGAGCAGCTGGACGGCATAGGTGGTCTGTAGGTCGAGCAAGGGATGGGAAATCGCGCCGAGGTAAGAAAGCGCGATCAGCCAGCCGGGATGCATCGCAAGGCCGCTCTTGAACGTGGTGCCGCGGCCGACTTGCCAGCGGTCGAGCAGGAGCAGCAGTCCGGCGAGCATCAGCGGCATGATCAGGACGCCGCCGACCAGTCCGTGGGTAAAGCCGCGATGCATCGCCAGCGGCGGCCAGCCGACCCAGCCGAAGAAGACATCGATGTCGGGCATGTTGGCGCCGAGCATCAACGCGGCGAGGCCCTTGCGGGTCTTGATCTTCAGACCAGCCTGCCCAAGCGCCAGACCGGCGAGGGTGTGTGTGAGGTTATCCATACGCTAAACCCGCGGTCCTACTCGACACGCGGTTCCTTTTCGACTTGCCAGGTCTGCCCTTGCGCGACGAGCTTTTGGAGGTCGGGGGTTTTGCCTTTGGCGATGGCGGCATTCTGTTCGATCACCGCGCTGTCGAAGGTTGGGCGGGGGTCGTCGTACAGGACCCCGAGCGCAACCGGGAAGCCGGCCTCGGGCATTTCGACCAGCATGTGCGCGACGCCGCGATTCTTGGGATCGTGGGTGATGATTTCGGGGCTGTCGCCCGGGACGATCTTGAGGGTCAGGGTCGCGGTATCAAGTGCGATGCCTTTCTCGCCATTGGCAAACAGCATCTTCTCACCCGCCTTGAGCCACAATTGCTTCTCCGCCGCGACCGCGCGATCAGTGAAGGCAGCAAACACGTCGTCATTATAGACCACGCAATTCTGGAAAATTTCGACGAAGCTAGCGCCGCGATGGGCGTGGGCGGCCTTGAGCACGTCGGGCAGATGCTTGCTGACGTCGATCCCGCGCGCCACAAATCGCGCGCCGCTGCCCAGCGCAAAGGCGCACGGGGACGCGGGGCGGTCGACCGAGCCGAACGGGGTCGAGGGGCTGCGCGTGCCGATGCGACTGGTGGGCGAATATTGGCCCTTGGTCAGGCCGTAAATCTCGTTGTTGAACAGCAAAAGCTGGCAATCGAGGTTGCGGCGCAAGAGGTGCATGGTGTGATTGCCGCCGATCGACAGCGCGTCGCCGTCCCCGGTGATGATCCACACGTCGAGCTCGGGATTGGCGAGCTTGACCCCGGTGGCGACGGCGCAGGCGCGGCCGTGGATGGTGTGGAAGCCGTAGCTCGCCATGTAATACGGAAAGCGGCTCGAACAGCCGATGCCGCTGACGAACACGGTCTTCTCACGCGCGGTGCCGAGCTCGGGCATGGTTCGCTGAACCGCTTTCAGTACCGCATAATCGCCGCAGCCGGGGCACCAGCGGACTTCCTGATCGGACGCCCAATCTTTCGCGGTGGTGGTCGGGATGGAAGTGACTTCGTTCATTGGAAATATCCGAGGAACATGAGGATGAGCAGGACAGTGATGACCAGCATCGCGACGATCGGGAAGACGCTGATCGGCTTCATGATGCGTGTTCCTTGGCCAGCACCCCGTCGATCGCGGTCGCGATTTCGGCGATGGTGAAGGGCTGGCCGCTGACCTTGTTGAGCGGGCGGGCGTCGACCAGATAGTGATCGCGCAGCACCGTCTTCAATTGGCCGGTATTCATTTCCGGGACGATGATCTGGTCGAAGCCGCGGAGCAAATCGCCGAGGTTGTGCGGCATCGGCGCAATGTGGCGAATGTGGATATGCGATACATCGAGACCGCGCCCTTGTGCGCGGCGGACGGCCTGGTGGATCGGGCCGTAAGTCGAGCCCCAGCCGACGATGGCGAGCTTGCCCGAGGCATTGCCAAGCTCGACCGCCTGGTCGGGGATCGAGTCGGCGATCCCGGCGACTTTGGCGACGCGGATGCGGGTCATTTCGGCATGGGCCTCGGCCGAATAATCGATGTTGCCGGTGCCCGGTGCCTTCTCGATCCCGCCGATGCGATGCTCGAGCCCCGGCGTTCCGGGCTTGATCCACGGGCGGGCGAGCTCGGCATTGCGCGCGTAGGGGAGCACCGGGGTGCCGGGCTCCTGTTCGGGAGCGAAGGTCACCGGGAATGGCGCATAATCGGCCATATCGGGGACTTTCCACGGCTCGGCGGCGTTGGCGATGTAGCCGTCGGTGAGCAGCAGCACCGGGGTCATGTAGCGCACCGCGATCCGCACCGCCTCGATCGCGCAATCGAACGCGTCGGCGGGCGAGCGCGCGGCGATTACCGGGATCGGCGCATCGCCGTTGCGGCCATAGACCGCCTGGTAGAGATCGCTTTGCTCGGTTTTTGTCGGCAGGCCGGTCGAGGGACCGCCGCGCTGCGAATTGACGATGATCAGCGGCATTTCGGTCATCACCGCGAGGCCCATCGCCTCGCCCTTGAGCGCGATCCCCGGGCCCGAGGATGAGGTCACGCCAAGTTGGCCGGCATAGCTGGCGCCGATCGCGGCGCAGATGGCAGCAATCTCATCCTCCGCCTGAAAGGTGATGATGCCATATTCCTTGAGGCGCGACAGATGATGGAGGATCGCCGAGGCAGGGGTGATCGGGTAGCCGCCGAAGAACATCTTGAGGCCTGCCAGTTGCGCCCCCGCGACCAGCCCGATCGAGAGCGATTCAGCCCCGGTGACGGTGCGATAGAGTCCCGGCTCGGCGGGCGCGGCGGCAATGTGATGCTGGCGAACCTGGCCGCCAATCTCGATCGTCTCGCCATAGGCATGACCGGCGTTGAGCGCGGCGATATTGGCTTCGGCAAGTTCGGGCGCCTTGGCGAATTTGGTCTTGAGCCAGGCGGTGATCGGTGCGCGATCGCGGTCGAACATCCACAGCGCGAGGCCGAGCGTCCACATATTCTTGCAGCGCAGCGCCTCCTTATTGCCCAGCCCGAACGGCTTGACCGCATCGAGCGTGAGCTGCGAAATGTTAAACTTGACCAATTGCCAGCGGCCGAGGCTGTCGTCGTCGAGCGGGTTGGCGTCATAGCCCGCCTTGGTCAGGTTGCGGGCGGTAAACTCGCCCTCGTCGGCGATGATCAGCCCGCCGTCGCGCAAGCTGCCGACATTGGTCTTCAATGCCGCGGGGTTCATCGCGACGAGCACGTCGGGCTGGTCCCCGGCGGTATCGATCGCGGTCGAGCCGAAGTTGATCTGGAACGCCGAAACACCGAAGGTCGTCCCCTGCGGAGCGCGGATTTCAGCGGGGAAATCGGGGAAGGTCGACAGATCGTTGCCGGCCAAAGCGGTGGAGAGCGTGAACTGCCCGCCAGTGAGCTGCATGCCGTCGCCGCTATCGCCTGCAAAACGGACGACCATTGCATCCTTGGGCGGGTGCGCGTCGGCTTCTTGCGGGGTCAGCAGATGGGTCGCCGACTGGGTCAAATGAGGTCCTTCAAATGATGCGATTGGGGTTTCATTGCTCTTAGAACGGTGGGCGATGCTTCGCTAGTGTTTGTCATGTCGGACGTCGCACTTGGCGTCAGGCCGGCAAAATGCAACATTGAGCAATGATCCTACGCCGCCTGAGCATCAACCTTCGCGCCCAGAACTGGACAGCGATCATGGTCGAGTTCGTAATGGTCGTGCTTGGCGTGTTTTTTGGAATCCTCGCTGCCAACTGGAATTTGGAACGCTCGGCGAAGCAGGAAACAGGCCGGTTGCTGTCCCAGCTCGACAGCGAAATGGGTGTTTTCATCGCCAACCTCGACAGTATCGCCACTTATTACCAGGTTACCGACGCCTTCGCGGCACAGGCGGCGGCCGGCTGGCGCGGCGATCCGGCAGTGAGCGACAGCGCCTTTGTCATCGCCGCTTATCAAGCCAGCCAGATCAACGGCGTGGGCAACAACAGCTCGGTCTGGGCGCAGATTTTCGGGGCGGAGAATTTGCGCAATATTGATGATTCCGGACTGCGGCTGAACCTGCGTCAGTTGATGACGTTCGACTATGACCTGGTCCATCTCGCCGCTGCCGCATCGCGCTATCGCGAGGAAGTGCGCAAGGTCATTCCAGACGTGCAGCAAAAGGCGATCAGAGCGCAATGTGGCGACAAAGATCGGCCCGGCGGAATCATCGTCATTCCAGCGCGTTGTGATTTGGTGCTGCCACCCGCCGAAGCAACGCGCACCGCAGCAGCCCTTCGCGCCAGACCCGAATTGGCGGGCGAGTTGAACTGGCACCGGGCGGCCATCGCAACCCAGATGCAGAACATCAACACCCTGAAGAATCATTGCATCGCACTGACGAAGCGGATCGACTGAGCATGATCTACAAACGGGTGGCGGCGCGATTGAAGGCGCAGGACTGGCTGGCGATTACGATCGAGCTGGGGATCGTGGTGGTCGGAGTGTTCATCGGGACGCAGGTGTCGAACTGGAATGCGGGGCGACTGGAGAAGGTCGAGTCGCAGCGGATGCTGGCGCAGCTGAAACCCAATTTGCAATCGCTGACCGATTATTATGAGAGCGCGCGGGTCTATTATGCGACTACCCGGCGCTATGCGACGACCGCGTTCGCGGGCTGGCGCGGCGACCCCAAGGTGAGCGACCAGGACTTCGTCATCGCCGCCTATCAGGCAAGCCAGGTGCTTGGCCTGGGGACCAACGGGTCGACCTGGGCTACGGTATTGGGGGCCGACCAGCTACGCGGGATCGACAATTTGGCCATCCGCAACGATTTGTCGTTCCTGATGTCGGCCGATTACACCCAGTTCGACATTCCCGCCGTCAACACTCCGTACCGGCCGGGCGTGCGGCGATTGATCCCGGTCGATATCCAGGATGCGATCCGCGCCCAGTGCGGCGACTACCCCGATCCCAGGAAGCCGCTGTTTTTCACTCTGCCGCCAACCTGCAATCTCAAAATCGCAGCGGATGCGGCGGCCAAAGCGGCGGTGATCCTGCGCGGCCACCCCGAACTTGCCGAAGATCTGCAATGGCACATGGCCGCGCAGGCGGCGCTGCTGACCAATTTGATTCCCTATGAAAACATCACCGTCGACCTCAATCGGCGGATTGCGCATATCAAGGAATGAGGCTTCAACGGGCGCCGGTGGCGGGACAGTAACGTCGCCATTACCGACGACCAACTATATCGCTGGCAGCGACAAGACTGCCAAGCGCGCGGCGGAGAAGGAAAAAGACGAACTGGTCGCCGACAAGGTGTTGCTGATCAAGGAATTGCAGCACCGTGTCGCCAACAGCCTGCAGATCATCGCCTCGGTGCTGATGCAGTCGGCGCGGCGCGTCAGCAGCGACGAAATCCGATCTCACCTGCAAAAGGCGCATAACCGCGTATTGTCGGTCGCCTCGCTGCAGAAGCAGCTGGCCACGACCGGCGCGCTTGAGGTCGAATTGCGGCCCTATTTCACGCAACTGTGCTCGAGCATCGGCGCGTCGATGATCGCTGATCCCGAGGAACTATCGATCGCGGTGGATGTCGATGAAACGGTGGTACGATCGGACGTGTCGGTGAGCCTTGGCCTGATCGTCACCGAATTGGTGATCAATTGCCTCAAACATGCCTTCCCCGACGGCCGCGGCGGCGTGATCAAGGTTAGTTACCGGACTGATGAAGACGGCTGGACGTTAAACGTCGCGGATGACGGGGTCGGAATGCCGGCGAACCCAAGACTGGCCGACGCCGGGCTCGGGACCAGCATCGTCGAAGCGCTCGCCCGGCAATTGCGCGCGCGGATCATGATTGCCGACGCCAAGCCGGGGACGAGCATCAGCATCGTCCATGAAGCCGCCGAAACCAGCGGCGCCGACGTCCTCCCGCTGGTGCGCGCGATCTGAGGCGAGCCGCCTGACGCGCGACGGCGCGCTTGCCGCCTGCCTCGCCAAATGGAGGCAGCCGTGCTAATCCATTGTCATCACCTGCCCTTTTCGCAAGCATCCCTGTGACAGAGAGCTGTTCTTTTGCTCCCGCTTGCCCACGCACAAGGTGACCGATCCATGGTCAATAAAATTCTCGCTCCCGATGCCGCTGCCCTCGCCGAGGAACGCGATGCCGAGCCCGTCATCCACCACCAGCCAGTCGGCGCGTCGGATCGCTTTGCGCTGGGTTTCACCAAGTTGTTGCGGTTCTGCGCCGACACTTTCTTCGCCAAGCGTTATGGCCACCGCGCGATCGTGCTTGAAACGGTCGCGGCGGTGCCGGGCATGGTCGGGGCGATGTTCACCCATCTTACCTGCCTGCGCCGCATGAAGAATGACGAAGGCTGGATCCGTACCTTGCTCGAGGAAGCCGAGAATGAGCGGATGCATCTGATGACCTTCATCGAGATCGCCAAGCCGACCCTGTTCGAGCGGCTGGTGATCCTGATGGCACAGTGGATTTTCCTCGCTCTATTCTCCCTGCTCTACCTGATCTCGTCGAAAACCGCGCACCGTGTTGTTGGCTATTTCGAGGAGGAAGCGGTGATCAGCTATACGCTCTACCTCAAGGAAATCGACGAGGGCCGCTCGCCCAACGTCGCCGCGCCGAAGATCGCGATCGATTATTGGAAGATGCCGGCCAACGCGAAATTGCGCGATGTCGTGCTGCTGGTCCGCGCCGACGAAGCGCATCACCGCGACGTCAATCATGGCTTTGCGAGCACGATCGGCGGAACTAGGAAAGACATGATGCCGATCGCGCCCTATCCGGAGCATGCCGCGACACTGGCTTGAGGCGCGCAACCCGGATTGCTACGCCGATCCGCGCCTCGCGATGACGGGGCGAGGAGATTTCGATGACCGACGACCATCTCTATCGCCGCGGGGTTGGCGTGATGTTGCTTAATGCCGAGGGCCAGGTGTGGGTCGGGCGGCGGATCGATAATAGCGACGAGGCTTGGCAGATGCCGCAGGGCGGGATGGACCCGGGCGAGGAGCCGCTCGACACCGCGCTGCGCGAGCTTGAGGAAGAAACCGGGATCCCGCCGCACCTGGTCGAGCCGGTCGCCGCGCATCCGCAGCGGCTGCGCTATGATCTGCCGCCCGAGCTGGCGGGGCGGTTGTGGAAGGGCAAGTGGAAGGGGCAGGACCAGGACTGGTTCCTGATGCGCTTCACCGGGACCGACGCGGATGTCGACATCGCAACCAAGCATCCCGAGTTCAACGCCTGGAAATGGGTCGATCCGGCGCATCTTCCCGACATGATCGTGCCGTTCAAGCGCGACATGTATCGCGCGATCGTGGACGGGTTCGGGGACTATCTCTAATCGCGTTTGCGCTTGAAGACCGGTGCCTTGACCGTGAAGATCTGGACGATCGTTCCGGACTGGTCGCGCGTTTCGCTGCGCATTGTAACGATTCCCAGCCCGGGCTTCGACCGAGATGGGCGGACATCTATGATCTCGGTGAATACGCGGAGCGCCATTCCCGGCCGGGTCGGCGTCGGCCAGACGACTTCGGTGCTGGCCCCGATCAAGCCATCCGCGAACGGCACGCTTTCGACCATGAGCCGCATCGTCAGCGCCATGGTGTGCCAACCACTCGCCGCCAGCGTTTCGAAGATTGAGCCTGCGGCGCCTTCGTCGCTGAGGTGGAAAGGCTGCGGGTCATACGCCCGGGCGAACGCGACAATCTGTTCGCGATCGATCGTGTGCGCCCGACTTTCGAACCGTTGGCCGACGGCCAGGTCTTCGAGATGTAACGTTGCGCCGGTCAATTGGGTCATGGGTTGCTCCCGATCCGTCCGTCCTACGGATAGCGCGCCGTCAAAGAAACGGATACGGCGGTAAAAAGGAGTGGCATGATGGCGACGACGGCGGCGGCGTTGATGGCGAAGGCTCGGCGCGATGTGGTGTCGCATTTCATGGCTGCCAATGCGGTCTCGGCGGAGAGCGCAGTGGCGTATGCGCCAGGGCGGAATATCCGCCAGCGAGAGTTTGAGCGATTGTGCGACGCGGGAGTGATCCGCGCGGCTGGCGACGGGCGATACTGGATCGATGTGCCGCGCTTCGAGGAATGGTCGCGCTCGCGGCGGCGGCGCGTGATCCTGGCGATTGCGGCGCTGCTGTTGATCGTGGCGGTGATGGGGTTGATCGTCCGCTAGCGTCGCACGGTGTGGCCTTCCCCTGCGTCCCGCGCTAGGCAGCGGCGATGACGGGGCTGACTTCACAGGAACGCGATTGCGTTGCGCAAGCGATGGCCGCGCAGGGCGCGATGCTGGCCAATGTCGAGGCGTGGGCGGCGATCAATTCCGGGTCGCGCAATCTTGAGGGATTGGTTTCGGTAGCTGACGCGATTGGGGCGGCGTTTGGGGCGTTGCCGGGTGAGGCCACTCGGGTTGAGCCAGCGCGGGTCGAAGCAGTGGATGGTGCGGGCCGGAAGTTCGACTTGCCGCATGGCCAGCATCTGCGTTTGAAGGTCCGTCCCAACGCGCCGCTGCAAATCCTGCTGACCGGACATATGGATACGGTGTTCGCGATCGATCATCCGTTTCAGGTGCTGACCTGGCTCGAGCCGGGCAAGGTGCTCGGCGGGCCGGGGGTGGCCGACATGAAGGGCGGGATCGCGGTGATGCTGGCGGCGTTACAGGCGGTCGAGGCGAGTCCGGCGGCGGCGGGAATTGGTTATGAGGTGGTGCTCAATTCGGATGAGGAAGTCGGGTCGCTCGCTTCGGCCGACCTGATCGCGAGCGCGGCGCAGGGAAAGCGCGCGGCGCTGTCGTTCTAGCCGTCGGCGCTGCCCGACGGCTCGCTGGCCGGGGCGCGGCCGGGGAGCGGCTATTTCAGTTTCACGGTGCGCGGAAAATCGGCGCATGCCGGACGCAATCCCGAGGATGGGCGCAATGCGCTGATCGCGGCGGCGGACCTCGCGCTTCGATTGAAGGCGGCGGTCCGGCCTGGCCTGTCGGTCAACCCGGCCAGGATCGATGGCGGCGGGCCGAACAATGTCGTCCCCGATCTGGCGGTGCTGCGTGTCAATTTGCGCCCCGCGACGATCGAGGATCAAGCGCTAGCGCAGAGTCTGATCGAGGCATCGGTGGCGATGGTGGCGGCGGAGCATGACGTGGTAATCGACACGCACGGCCATTTCGCGCGGCCGCCCAAGCCGATGACGCCTGAGCTTGAGGCGTTGTTCGGGCTGGTCAAGCAGGCCGGCGCCGACCTTGGCCAGACGATCGGCTGGCAACCGACCGGCGGGGTGTGCGATGGCAATAATATCGCGGCCTGCGGGGTGCCGGTGATCGACACCATGGGCGTGCGCGGGGGCAAGATACATTCGATGGAGGAATATCTGATCGTGGATTCATTGGCCGAGCGCGCGGCGCTGGCGGCACTTACCATGTTGCGACTGGCCAATCCGCGATGACCTTCCGCATCCGCGCCGCGACCGAGGCTGATGGCCGCGCTTTATATGATCTCGCCAAGCTGACCGGAGGCGGGTTCACCAACTTGCCCGCCGACAAAGCGACGCTCGAGGCCAAGCTGGCGAAATCGCAGGCCGGGTTCGAGCGCGAGGGCGAGAATCAGGATGACGATCTGTTCCTGTTCGTGCTCGAAAATGTCGAGACCAAGGCGATCCGCGGCACCTGCCAGGTGTTCGGCAAGGTCGGCAATGACCGGCCATTCTATTCGTACCGCCTATCGACGCTGACCCAGCGCAGCCACGAGCTCGACCGGATCTTTCGCAACCAGACCTTGTCCTTGTGCACCGATCTTGAGGGATCGTCCGAAGTCGGCGGGCTGTTCCTCCATCCGCAGGAGCGCGCCGGGGGGCTTGGCATGTTGCTCGCGCGGTCGCGTTACATGTTCATCAAGCAGCACCGCCCGCGGTTCGGGCCGCGCGTGCTGGCCGAGCTTCGCGGGGTGATGGACCAGGCCGGCCATTCGCCATTCTGGGACGCGCTGGCGGGGCGGTTCTTCGGGATGAACTTTCCCGAGGCCGACGAATTCAACGCGGTCCACGGCACCCAATTCATCGCCGATTTGATGCCCAAGACGCCAATCTATGTCGCGATGCTGCCCGAGAGCGCCAAGATGGTGATGGGCCAGCCGCATCCGACCGGGCGCGCGGCGCTGCGGATGCTCGAAAGCGAAGGCTTCACCTACGATTGCTACATCGACATTTTCGATGGCGGGCCGACGGTCACCGCGGCGACCGACAAGATCAAGACAGTCGAGCAATCGGAGTGGCTGCGCTTTGCCGGACCGCCGCAATCCGGTGCCCCGAACGAGACGATGGTGCTGGCAAGCGGTCGGCTTGATGGGTTCATCTCCTGCTACGGTCAGGCGCAGCGCGGCGATGACGGGCAAATCCTGCTCGACGACCAGACAGCCGAGCTGCTCCGGCTCGACATGGGCGATGCCGTGCTGGCGACGAAGCGCTAGTGCCGATCCGCGAAATCAATTTCGACGGGATTATCGGGCCGAGCCATAATTATGCCGGCCTGAGCCTTGGCAATCTCGCATCGACTCGCAATGCGGGCGGCGTGTCGCAGCCACGCGCGGCGGCGCTGCAGGGGCTCGACAAGATGCGCGCCAATCTGGCGCTCGGGCTGGTGCAAGGCGTGTTCGTTCCGCAGCCACGGCCGGCGCGGGCTTGGCTGGCCGAGCTTGGTACGACGATCAAGGCAGCGGAGCCCGGGCTTGCCGCCAATGCGATGAGCGCATCGGCGATGTGGGCGGCCAATGCGGCAACGGTCAGCCCCGCGCCCGACACCGCCGATGGCAAGTGCCACCTGACCGTGGCCAATCTTCGGACGATGCCGCACCGCAGCCACGAGTGGGTCGCAACGCTGGCCCAGCTGAAGGTCGCGTTCGCCGATCCGGCATTCGCAGTGCACGGGCCGGTTCCAGCGGCGTTCGGCGACGAGGGTGCCGCCAATCACATGCGGCTGGTGGGCGGACATGGCGCGCCGGGGATCGAACTGTTCGTCTATGGCCGGACCGGCGGCCCTTTCCCTGCGCGGCAACATGTCGAGGCGTCGAAGGCGATTGCGCGGCGGCACGGGCTCGATCCGTCGCGGACCCTGTTTATCGAACAATCCGAAGAAGCGATTGCGGCGGGGGCGTTCCACAATGACGTGGTCGCGGTCGCCAATGAGCGGGTGCTGTTTGCGCATGGCAAGGCGTTTACCGACCGCGACGGGACGTTCGCAGCGATCGAGCGGATGATGCCGGGCGTCGAGATTGTCGAAGTTTCGGACTCCGATGTACCATTGGCCGATGCGATCAAAAGCTATTTGTTCAACGCGCAATTGGTCACGCCCCCCGATGGTGCAATGACGTTGGTCGCGCCGACCGAGTGCCGCGACACGCCATCCGTGAAGGCGTGGATCGACCGTCACCTGGCGAGCAATGGCGCGATCCGGCGAGTCGCGTTCGTCGATGTCCGCCAATCGATGGCCAATGGCGGCGGGCCGGCATGCCTGCGGCTGCGGGTGGCGTGCGATCCCGCGCTGGTCGATCCGCGCTTCCTGGTCGACGAGGCCAAGCTGGACCGGCTGGCGATGACGATCGGCAAACATTGGCCACAAGAGATTGCAGCCGGCGATCTGCAGCAGTCAACGTTGATTGCCGATGTCATCGAGGCGCGTTCCGCATTGCTTGAAGCACTGGACCTCGAATCACTGTCCTGAGTCGGGACAATTGACACTTTTGTTAAATGTTAACGAATTTTTGGCGGAACCCCGCAGCTGGCATGACGTTTGCTTAACCATAGCCATGCTCAAGCGTATCGCCAGATTGTTCGTCATCAAGACCCGCTTCGAGGCGTGGTTCATCATTTTTGCAATCGCCATGGGTGCGGTCGAGCGCGGCCATCGCTATCTGGAAATCTACCCGGGCAAGATCGGCTGGATGTTCGCCGCATTGGCGACCGGCGTGGTGTTTGTCGCGGGCGCGAAATTACTCGACTCAGTCCGCCCGGTGGAAGCGCCGGTGCAGGCGCCGCACGTTCCCCAGCGCCGCCGGATCAGTCGTAATCGACCCAGGCGAGACCCGCGTCATTCCGCCGCAAGGTCACCAGTTTCACATCGCATAGATTGACGCCCGACCAAGTGACCGTCGCGCCACCGGCCAGGGTCGCGCGCAAATCGAACGCGCAATCAGGATCGGAAAAGCTGACCGACGCCGACTTGCCCGCCGCCGGCGACGCGCCAAGCGGCTGCCACTGGCCCGACCCGACTCGGCGAATCGACATCGCGCCAATGTCCTTGCCGACGCCATTGACGATCGCAAATCCCGCCACACCGGCGCTGGCGGCGGTCGGAATCAGCAGGCCGATGACAGCCGCGACGATCAACAAATCATGTTTCATCTGTCTGTAAAATAACCCTCATTACCCAAAACACCAACGTGTTTTAGAAAGATCGTTACTGGACTGAAATTAATGAGTCGAAATTAACCATCTGTTAGGGCAAGAGTCGCATCTTCGTGCCGTCCTGGGGGAGTGACGACAATGGAGTCGAATTTGCGCTATTACCTACGCCGGGCCGCCGAAGAGCGGACTGCGGCTAATCGCGCCGTCACTCCGCAAGCCCGCGACTGGCATTCCAAACTGGCCGGTGAATTCGCCCTTCGCGCCAACGCCTGCGCCCCAACCGCAATGACCGCCTGACACCAACTAAGCTGCTGCTGCTTGGAAAATTGGCGCGCCCGGAACGATTCGAACGTCCGACCCTCAGATTCGTAGTCTGATGCTCTATCCAGCTGAGCTACGGGCGCGCGGTGGGCTGGCTATTAGGGGGAAGGGTCACCGCGCGCAACCCTGTTGGCGAGCGAAATCGCACGGCGTTGCGCGGCGTCGCGGCCCGCCCTACACCGACCGGCGATGCGATCCTTACCCTTCCTGCTGATGCTTGTTCCGCTTGCCGGTTGCGCCGCGACTTCGGCGATTGAGCCGTCGCTCGCCCAGCGCCCCGCCGAACTGATCGATCCGCGCTTGCCGCTTGCCGCCGACGCCCCGATTGGCCCGGTCGATCCGGCGTTGGCCAGCCGGCTCGGGCAGCTGATTGCCGAGGGCAAGGAGGGTGCGCGCAGCTTCGATGCCTTGGTCGGCCAGGTCGAGGCGCAAGCTTATGCCGCTGGTCCGGCGCAAAGCGAAAGCTGGATCGTCGCGCAACAATCGCTGTCGGGGCTGGAGGCCGCCAGGGCCAAGACCACGGCGGCGCTGGCCGAGGTTGATTCGATTGCCGCGGGCCGGATCCAGAGCAAAGCCGGTTTGACCACGGGCGACCTTGGGGCGATCGAGGCCGCGTCGGCGCAGCTTCGCGCGATGGCCGACGGACAAAACGCAACGATCGACCGGATCGGGGCGCGGCTCGGGCACTAGAGTCTGTTTAGCTAAGAGGGATCGGCACCGGCCCGCGCCCCCACCCGACCTCCCAATCCAGTTTACGTTGCGGGAGGCCGGGTGGGGGCGCGGGCCGGTGCCGTCTGATCGAATCAGACTCTAAGCAAGTGCTGCGGCGCGGGCGGCGGGCCAGTCGCCAGCGTCGATGGCGTAGGTGATGGTCGGATTGAGCTCCGGCCCGAACCGCGGATCGTGATAATCGAGGTCGGCGCGGCGGGTCATCCCGAGCCGCTCCATCAACCCCCAGCTGCCGACATTGCCGGCCACAGTGAACGCCACGACATGCGGTGCTGCAAAGCGGTCGAAGGCGAGATCGAGACTGGCGATCGCGGCTTCCTTGGCGATGCCCTGCCCCCAGGCATCCTCGCGCAACCGCCAGCCGACTTCCATATCGCCATGATTGTGCGCGCCTGCGGAATTGACCCGCTTGAGGCCGCAGAAGCCGAGCACTTCGCCATCCGCCTTGCGTTCGACGATCCAGAAGGTGTGGCCATGTTCGCGGGCATAGCCGTCGAGCCGGTCGAAGGCGGCGGTGTAGGTCGCATCATCCTGCACCCCGCCGAGCCAGCGCATAACGGCCGGGCTGTTCAAATGCTGAAGGAAGATTGCGCGGTCGCCGGCGCGCCAGTCACGCAGGATCAGGCGGTCGGTGGCGGTGATAATGGTCATCCGCGCCGACGCCCCGCGACGAGGTAGAGCGACGCGCCGGCCAGCGCGAGCAGCCCGACAGCTCGCCATTCGGCAGCGTTCGACTGGGTCATCGCCCAGACGCACAAGCCCGCCCCGATCGTCGGCAGCAGCAGGCGTCGCGGCCAGGCGCGATGCGCACCAAATTGCCGGTCGAGACGGGGCGCGGCGGCGATGCAGCCGAGATAGACGAACAATCGGGCGAGCGCGCTGACCACGGCGAGGAAAACGAACGTGCCGCTCAAGGCCAGCGCCATCGCGATCAGGCCATAAAACAGGATCGAGAACACCGGCGTGCCGAAGCGCGGCGACAGTCGAGCGAAACGCGCCGGGATCATGCCGCCTTCGGCCATTCCGACGGTTAGCCGCGAACTGGCCAGGATCGATGCGGATTGATTGCCGAGGATCGACACGATCACTGTCGCGGCCATGATGCCCGCCCCGACCGGGCCAGCCAGGTCACGCGCGAGGTCGACCAACGGAGTCTCGCTATTGGCCAGGCCCGCCGTGCCATAGGCCCATTGGACGAGGGCATAGAGGATGGTGATCGCCAGCACCGTGCCGACCAATGCAATCGGGATGATCCGCTTCGGCTCGCGCGCCTCGGCGGCGGGAACCGTGCCTGCCTCGAACGCGGTGAAGGCGTAGAGCGCCACCAACGCAATGCTCTCTACTCCTGAAAGCGGCGGAATGACCGGCGCGGAGCCCACGCCGTTGGTGAGCAAGGCCGCGATGGCAAACAAAGCAAGCGGCAGTATCTTGAACAAGGTTAGTCCGCCGAGCACCGTCAGCGCCCGGCGGACGCTCAGAATGTTAAGGGTGATGAGCGAGGCGAACAGCAGGATGATCAGGATCGAGCGACCGAGCGGTGCCCCCGCTGCGGGCCAGAACAACGCCACCGTCGTCGCCAACACGGTCGCATTGGCGGCTATCGACGCGATCCGCGCGACATAGAATAGCCAGCCGATCGTAAAACCGGGAAGCGGCCCGAACGCGGTCCCGACATAGAGCAATGGTCCGCCCGATTTGTCGAAGTGGCGCGCGCAGTCGCCGAATGACAAGGCGATGCAGGCCATGCCCAGCCCGGCGATCAGCAGCAACAAAGGCGCGAAGCTCCCGACCGCCGCGTCGAGCTTGCCGGGAAGCGCGAAAATCCCTGTGCCGATCATCCCGTTGGCGGCGATCAGGATCACCCCCAACAGCCCGAAACTTCTCGCCGGCGTCACCAGAGCGGACGCCGAGGCCATCAGCCGGTGATCAACCGTGCAGCATGCAGCGCGTGATAGGTCAGCACCCCGGTTGCGCCAGCGCGTTTGAACGCCATCAGCGTCTCGAGCACGAGCGGGTCGCGCTCCCCTGCCCCGGCCGCCACCGCAGCCTCAATCATCGCATACTCACCCGACACCTGGTACGCGAAGGTTGGCACACCGAACGCGTCCTTCACCCGGGTGAGGATGTCGAGATAGGGCAGGCCCGGCTTAATCATCACCATGTCGGCACCTTCGGCGATGTCGAGCTCGACCTCGCGCAGCGCCTCGGCACCATTGGCGGGGTCCATTTGGTAAGTGCGCTTGTCGCCCTTTAACAGCCCGCGCGATCCGACTGCGTCGCGGAACGGGCCGTAGAAGGCCGAGGCATATTTGGCGGCATAGGCCATGATCGCGACGTTATGATGGCCGTCGCTTTCCAATGCTGCACGGATCGCCCCGACGCGCCCGTCCATCATGTCCGACGGGGCGACGATGTCGGCCCCGGCGGCGGCCTGGATCAACGCCTGGCCGACCAGTTGCTCGGTGGTTTCGTCGTTGAGGACAGTGCCCGCGTCGTCGACCAGTCCGTCATGGCCGTGCGAAGTGTAAGGATCGAGCGCGACGTCGGTCAGCACGCCAATTTCGGGCACCGCATCCTTGATGCTGCGGATCGCGCGACACATGAGGTTGTCGGGGTTGAGCGCTTCGGCCCCGTCATCGGAGCGCAGATTGCCCGGCGTATTGGGGAATAAGGCGATGCACGGGATGCCGGCATCGCGGGCTTCCCGTGCCCGTGCAGCCAAGCGATCGACCGTCCAGCGCGACACGCCGGGGAGCGAAGCGATCGGCTCCTCACCGTCCTTGCCGTCGGCAATGAACAACGGCCAGATCAGGTCGCTGGGGTGCAGCCGATGCTCGGCGAGCATTTCGCGGATCCACTGGGCGGAGCGGCCGCGCCGCATGCGCAAGGCAGGATAAGATGACATCGCGATGCTCTAGCCCGAGGAAGGCGTGGAAAGAAAGGCCATGCCCGTGCATTGGGGCGAGATGAATGATGCACTCCCCAAACAGGCGATCCTGATCGTCAACGCCATGAGCCGCCGCGGCGCGGACGTATTCGACGAGGCGCGGGCCAAGCTCGAACTTGCCGGGGTCGAGTTGATCGACGCCATCGCAATCGACCGGCCCGAGCAGATGGACCAGACGGTGATCGACGCGGTCGCGCGCGCGCCAATGGTGATCATCGGCGGCGGCGACGGCAGCCTGTCGAGCAATGTCGATTTTTTCGTCGGCAAGGATACGGTATTCGCGTTCCTGCCGCTGGGCACCGCCAACAGTTTCGCCAAGACGATGAAGATGGGCACCGACCTGGATTCGGCGATCGACGTCATCGCCAACGGGCGGCGACGGCGGATCGATTTGGGGATCATCGACGGCGATTATTTCGTCAACGCCGCCGCGCTGGGCCTGTCACCGTTGATCGCCGACACCGTGCCGCATAAATTGAAGCGCTATCTGGGGATGGTCGGCTATCTGATCTGGGCCGCCCGAAGCGCGTTCCATTTCCGCCCGTTCCGGCTGCGCGTGACGCTGGACGACGGGCGCATCGAGAAGGCCTGGGCGACCGAAGCGCGGATCGCCAATGGCACGCATCATGGCGGGGTCGAACTGGTCGAGAGCCAGGAAGTGGATTCGGGCGAAATCGTGATCCAGGCGGTCACCGGAAAGAGCCTGTGGGGGCTGGCGTGGAGCTGGTTCGCGACCCTGTTCAAACTGTCGGGGCGCGAGCGGACCACGACCGAATGGCGCGGCAAGACGCTTAAGCTGGAGGCGCGGCCGCAGCAGAAAATCTCGATCGACGGCGAGATTGCCGCGAGGACCCCGGTGACGGTGTGCATCGCCAAGGGCGCGATCGAGGTTGCGGCCCCGCACGAATAACTTACCCCAGCCTGGCCAGCGCCGCGCCTAGACGCTCAGCTTCCGCAGCGCGCGCGTCATGATCTTCGCGAGCCTTCGCTACCGCTTCGGGCTTGGCGCGATCGGTGAAGGCGGGGTTGGACAGGCGTGCGGCGAGGCCGTCGCGGTCTTTTTCCGCCGCGACGATGGCCTTGGCGAGGCGCGCGCGCTCGGCGTCGAGGTCGATCGCGTCGCCTAGAGGGAAGGCGATGGTCACCCCGTTCACTACAAGTTGAGCCGACGATGACGGGATGCTTTGAACATGGACAGCAGTAGTGACCTTTGCCATTCGCCTCAACTGAGGCTCGAATAAACCCATGAGTCCAATAAGATCGCTGAGGTCGGAGAGCTTACCAGACGGCTCGATGAGTTGTGGCACTAGTTCAGCCGTCCAAGGAATATTCAGTTCCGCGCGCATGGCGCGCACACCATCAATAACGGCGATGAGGCTTTTGACCTGATCGGTGGCAGCTGTGTCGAAGTGTGCCTTCGGAGCGGGCCACTTGGCGGTAATGAGCGGATAATCGTCGCGCTTTCCTTGCCCCATCGAATGCCATAACTCTTCAGTGATGAACGGCATCAGCGGGTGAAGGATGACGAGGATTTGGTCGAATGCCCAACCTGCCACAGCGCGGGTTTCACCGTCCCACTCACCTTTCACGAGCTCAACATACCAGTCACAGAATGTCGCCCAGGTAAAGTGGTAGATCGAGTCGGCCATGTCGTCGAAGCGCAAATCGGCAATCGCCTTGTTCATCGCGTCGAGGGTCGCGACGACCTCGCCGATGATCCAGCGATTGACCGGGAGGCTCGCCTCGGGCGCGGCGATGCTGCTGCTCGCACCGACGCCATTGCCCTGCAGGAAGCGCGCGGCGTTCCATAATTTGGTGGCGAAGTTGCGGTATCCCTCGACGCGTTTCTCATCCAGCTTGATGTCGCGGCCCTGGCTTTCCATCGCCGCCATGGTGAAGCGCAAGGCGTCCGCGCCATATTTTTCGATCAGGCCGAGCGGGTCGACGGTATTGCCCTTCGACTTGGACATTTTCGCGCCGTTAGCGTCGCGCACCAGGCCGTGGAGGTAGAGCGTCTTCCACGGCACCTCCTTCATGAACTCCATCCCCTGCATCGCCATCCGCGCATCCCAAAAGAACAGGATGTCGAAGCCAGAGATGAGGACGTCGTTGGGGTAATGTCGGGCGAGGTCGTGGGTCTGCTCGGGCCAGCCGAGGGTGGCGAAGGGCCAAAGCGCAGAGGAGAACCAGGTGTCGAGGACGTCCGGATCGCGAATTAAAGCCACCGACGTTTCCGAGTCTTCAAAAAGTCCCGACGCCTTGCCTTCGTTGTATGCCGCAATTGCGTCATCATAGCTGTCGAACACCAGGACGGCTTTATCAGGATTGTCCCGCTCCGCCAGAATGAGAGCCTCTCCTTCGCTTAGAGCGACATAGACACCCTTCGTATCCGAGCTGATGTAATCGCCATTCTCTAAACCGTCGGGGTCGCGTTTGTAGTCCTTGGTATTCCAAGCCGGGATGCGGTGGCCCCACCATAATTGTCGGCTCACGCACCACGGCTGGATATTCTCGAGCCAGTTAAACCAGGTTTTCGACCATGTTTCAGGGACGATCTTGATCGCGCCCGACCGCGTCGCCTCGATCACCGGCTTCACCAGCGTCGCGGCGTCGACATACCATTGGTCGGTCAGCCACGGCTCGATCACCACGCCCGAGCGGTCGCCGTAGGGGGTGGCGATCTGGCGGTCCTCGACCTTGACCAAAGCGCCCTCGGCGTCGAGCAGGTCGACCACGGCTTTCCGGGCCTCGAAGCGGTCAAGGCCGATCAGCGCATCCGGAATGCCGCCGCTCTGGACGACACGCGCCTGGCCGTCGAACATGTTGAGCATGTCGGCGGGTTTGAAACCGGCGCGCTTGCCGACTTCATAATCGTTGAAGTCGTGACCCGGTGTGACCTTTACCGCGCCCGATCCAAGCTCGGGATCGGCATGTTCGTCGGCAATGATCGGAATTTCGCGGCCGGTGATCGGCAGTCTGATCTGCTTGCCGACCAGCGCGGTATAACGCTCGTCGGTCGGGTGGACCGCGACCGCCATGTCGGCGAGCATCG
>NZ_JANMLM010000074.1:0-3250 GCF_031372575.1 Sphingomonas sp.
GCGCATCCGCCAAGCGCGAGGGCAGCGGCGCTGCCCAGCAGTAAAATCTTCATATGCCTCTCCCAAAATCATCAATTTCGTGGGTGCTATAAGGACGCGGCTGAACCAATGGCAACGGCAGGTTCGACCAACGGCGGTCTCGCTCGACCATGGATCAACCAAGCAATTCGTCCGCCTGCAGCAACAGCAGCTTCGTATCGATGGCAAACCCCGCCGCCCGCTTGGCCTTGATGAAGCCCGCCATATCCCCCGGCGCGACTAGGTGAACGATTATGTCATCCTCGATCTTGGTCCCGCCCGGCTGGACTCCATGCGCCAGCACCAGCGTGTACCCTTCGGCGACCATCCCCGGCGAGCTGTAATAGTCGCCCAGCCGCTCGATACGGTTCGCGAAAAAGCCGGTTTCCTCTTCCAGCTCCTTCAGCGCAGTTGCTTCGATCCCCAGGTCATCATCGTCATCGCCGACCAGCCCGGCGGGGAGCTCGATGCAGCGTCGATTGCCGAGCGGCACCCGTGCCTGTTCGACAAGGATATATTGGCCGTCGTACACCGCGACAATCACGACCGCCGTCATACCGCCGACACGCTCGACAAATTCCCATGCACCATCGGTCACCAGCCGGAGATATTTCCCCTCCCATCGCACGACTTTGTCGGCCACTTAGAGCTCGATCAGCTTGTCGGGGATTTCGTTGGTGTCGGCGCCGTCCTTGGGGAACTGCTCCGCCAGCACCGCTCCGATCAGCACGGCCGCCGCCGCAATGCCGTCGGCGGCTCGGCCAGCTTTCACGTCGGTCAGCAGCGCCACCATCGCCTCGCCCCAGGTCTCGGGCGTGGTCACGGCGGTAATCGCATCATCGCCGATGATCTCGGCGCGATGCTCGCCCATCGACAGGTAAATCAGCACCCCGGTACGCCCGACCGTGCGCCGCTCGGCTGCCGCCTTGAACAGCATGACCGCACGCCGCCGCACTCGCCGTGTCTTGGTTTTGCCCGGGGTCAGTGCGAGGCGAAGCGGCATATAACGCATCACGAACAAGGTGATCAGAAATGACAGCAAGCCAAGGCCGAGCAACAGCAGCAAATGATCCTGCAGCACGGGCGGGGCGGTCCAGCCCATCAGCCGCACCCACCATCCCTCGAGCAGCCCGGGCCACGCCGCAAATGACGCAAGCACCAGAAACAGCAGCGCCACTGCATAGTGCAGGCCAACGTCGTGATAGCTATCCGACCGCTCGGTGATGATCGCGATGACCTCGCCATCGGTCCCGCTTTCCGCTGCGGCAATTGCGGCGCTGACCTTGGCATGATCGGCCTCGTTCATCGGCGTCGTCACCATCCGCCCGATGCTCCGCCGCCGCCAAACGACCCGCCGCCGCCGGAGAATCCGCCGCCACCACCGCCGAAACCGCCGCCGCCACCGAAGCCGCCAAACCCGCCGCCGCCGCCGCCGCCGCGCGAGGCGCGACTGATCGCCTCAAGGCCCCACAACACCACCAGCGGATCGATTCCACCGCCCGATCGCCGACCGCGATAGCGCCGTCCACCACTGGATGCGCGGCTGATCCCGCCGAGGATGGTGAAAAAGATGATGACGATGAATACGACCGGCAAGACCCCCGCGCCGCTCCGGCCACGCCGGGTTTCCTTGGCACCGACTTCCTGCGCGCGCTTGGCGGCCTCGGCGGCGGGCAGTTCGAGCTGCTGGATGATCGCATCGGTCCCGGCGACAATCCCGCCGCCCATGTCACCGGCCTTGAACCGCGGGAGGATCGCCTCGTTGATGATCACACTCGACAGCGCGTCGGTGATGAATACGCGCGCACCATAGCCGGTCTCGATCCGCACCTTGCGTTCTTTGGGCGCGATCAGCAGGATCACGCCGTCGTCTTTGTTGGCCTCACCCTTGCCGTCTGCACCAATTCCCCAGGTGCGGCCCAGCCGATAGCCATAATCCTCGATCGTTCGCCCCTCAAGGCTGGGCACCGTGGCGACGACCAGCTGGCGACCGGTGCGCGCCTCAAGAGCAGACAATTTGCTGTCGACATCGACCGCTTGCGAAGCGCTCAGCAGGCGCGCGCCATCGACCACCCGCCCGGTCAGTTTCGGAAACGTCTGCGCCAACGCCGGTTCCGCCAGGACGATCGATGCCAGCAATGCCATCAGCGACAGCGCGACCATGCGAGCGCGCCCGATCGCACGCCTAAGAGTCAAAGTCGGGAGTTGCACCTTAGCCGGCGGCGTTGAAGTCGACCTTGGGCGCGTTTTGCGATCCGGCGGCGGCCTCGAACGGAACCTTTGGCTTGGCACCGTAAAACACTTTTGCGCCGATCGCGTCGGGGAAGGTGCGGATGCGGGTGTTATAGGCCTGCACCGCCTCGTTATAATCCTTGCGCGAAACCAGGATCGAATTCTCCGTGCCCTCGATCTGCGACTGAAGCGCGAGGAAATTGGTGTTCGACTTGAGGTCGGGATAAGCCTCCTGCAGACGCTGCAGCGGAATGATCGCCTGGCTCAGCTGGTTCTGCGCATTGTTGAACGCCTGGACTTTGGCGGGATCGCTCAGGTCGGCCGCATTGAGCGTCACGCGCCCGGCATTGGCGCGTGCCTCAGTGACCTGCTGCAACACGGTCGATTCCTGCTTGGCATAGCCCTTCACCGTCGACACGAGATTGGGAATCAGGTCGCTGCGGCGCTGATACTCATTCTGGACGTTGGCCCATTTGGCGTTGACGTTCTCCTCCGCCGTCGGGACCGAATTGAGACCGCATCCGGCAAGGCTGACGGCGGCGAGCGGCGCGAGCAAGGCAGCGCGAAGGTGGTTGGCGGTCATTGCTTAATTCCCTGTATGAACCGTGCTATATCCGTGACGTAGAAACTGCGCGAGGCGGTTTCAATGACCAAGGGGGTGCAATCGTCATGCTCAGTGAATTCAAGACCTTCATCATGAAGGGCAATGTGCTCGATCTGGCCGTGGCGGTGATCATCGGTGCCGCCTTCGCCAAGATTGTCGCCAGCCTGACCGACGATATCATCATGCCGATCATCGGCGCGATCTTTGGCGGACTCGATTTCTCGAGCAAGTTCATCACCTTGGGCGCGGTGCCGGCAACTTACACCGGCTCACTGACCGACTATGCGGCGCTCAAAGCGGCTGGCGTGCCACTGCTCGGCTACGGCAATTTCATCTCGGTGGTGATCGGCTTCGTGATCCTCGCCTTCGTCATCTTCATGATGGTCCGTTACGCCA
>NZ_JANMLM010000035.1:0-17359 GCF_031372575.1 Sphingomonas sp.
ACGGCCCGCGCGGTGGCCGTGGCGCGGCTTATTATCATTGGGAAGCCAGGCAAGAATCGCGGCGAAGGTCACAGCGCCAATGATCGCAAAGACAAATAACGGCCCGGGAAGCCCGACAAACGGGAGCACGAACAATGGCGCGATGGCGGGGCCGAGAATCGTTCCAAGCCCGAATGACGAGGCCAACGCCGACAGCGCATTGACCCGCGCCACCCGGCGGGTGCGCGAGGCGAGATAGGCCTGGGTCGCCGACGGCGTGGCGCAGCCAAGCGAGCCATAAATCGCCCGGAACAGCGCGAAAATGGCGAAGGTGGCCGCCCCGCCGAGTGCGCCGTGCAACCCGGCGACGAGCGCTAGCCCGCACAAGGTCATCGAGACGATGAACCCGCCCAGCCCGAGCAAGATCAGCGGCTTGCGGCCGTGGGTGTCGCTCTTCGCCGCCCAATAAGGCGCGAATAATACCCACAGCACAGCCGACCAGGTGTAGGACAAGGCGACCCACAGATCGGCGATCCCGATCTCGCGACCAATCGCCGGCATCACCGACTGGAGCGCGGTGTTGCCGGCGGCCGCGACCAGCATCGCAGCGAACAATAGGACGAAGTGCGGCGTGGTCATCGCCGTCCCCGCGAGCTTGGCGGCTGGCTTGGCTGTGGTGGGCATCAACGTCCCCTAGCGGCGGCTCGGCACGGCGCAAAGCCGATCATCGCGACTTGCCAATGCGTTCCGCATTTGCCAACGCGAGGGCCGCAGTTTCCGCCGTCGGAGAATTCATGACCATTTCGTCTGCCCGCACGCTCAAGGGCCCGCGCCGCTTCGTCCGCCGGGTTGCGCACCGGGCGATCAGCCCGAAATGGCAATTCCTCCGCGGCTTCATCAAGAATCCGGTGATGGTCGGGTCGGTGATCCCGTCGAGCCGGGTATTGATCGACCGCATGCTCGGTCCGGTGAAATGGGACGAGGTCAAACTGTTCGTCGAGTATGGACCCGGCGTCGGCACCTTCACGCGCCCGATCCTCGACAAATTGCCGGCCGACGCGAAGTTGATCGCGATCGACACGAACGAGGATTTCATCAAGTTTCTCGGCAAGGAAATCGACGATCCCCGCTTGATCCTGGCGCATGGCTCGGCCGCCGATGTCGAGCAGATCGTCGCCGATCATGGCTTCCCGCATGCCGATTATGTGCTCTCAGGCCTGCCTTTTTCGACGCTTCCGCCGGGGGTAGGTGACGCGATCGGCGCCGCCACCTCGCGCGTGATCCGCGCTGGCGGAGCCTTCCTGGTCTATCAGTTTAGCCCCAAGGTGCGCGATTTCATCGCCCCCTTCTTCGAGCGCATCGATCGTGGGTTCGAGTGGATCAACGTTCCGCCGGCGACCCTGTTCTGGGCTTGGCGCGAGCCCGCCACCGCCTGAACCTTACTTCCCGCCGAAGTTAAGTCGGCGGGTCACCGTATAATCGGTGATGCTGACAACAAAGAACGACATCGCCCATTTGGCCCGGTTGATCATGGTCGATCGCCGTTTGTGGAGCGCGCGCGTTATCTCGACACAATCTTCGAGTTCGCCTTCGAAATAGACCCGCATCAGCGACGCGAATTCCGCATCTTCTACCCGCAGCATCATCTCCAGATTCAGGTAGATGCTGCGATAGTCGAAGTTGGATGAGCCGACATGCGCCACATCGTCGAGTACCAACAATTTGGAATGCAACCTGCTGCGTTGATATTCAAATACCCGCACCCCGCGCTTGAGCAGTCGCCCGTAGGTGAACCGAGCGGCCGCGATGGTGGTGGTATTGTCGGACTTGGCGGCGGTGACGATCCGCGCGCGGCCATGATCACCAATCCGCGCGATCCGTCGCAGCATCCCGCCGGGCGGGGCGAAGTAAGCCGCAATCATCTCGACGTCGCTGCCCCGCGCCAAGTCGCGGCAGGTCGAATTGATCCACGGCGACAAGCGCTGCATCGGTCCGCCAAACTGCCACTGCAGCTTGCCCGACGTCTCGCTGAAGCGATGGATGATCGCGCGGAGATCGCGAATTCTGCTGCCCTTGGTCATCGCCCAATCCATCAGCGCATCGAAATAGGGAATCAGCTTCGCCGCCGCCGGGCCTTCGACCATCAAACCAATATCGCGCCAGCCGCCATCGTCGGCAGGCTTGAAATAATCATCTTCGATGTTGAACCCGCCGATCATCACGCGATGGCCATCGGCCAGGGCGAGCTTCTGGTGATTGCGGATCAAATAGCGTCGGCCGAGACTCGGCAGGAAGCGACAGAATCGCGCGCCGGCTTCGCTCAATTGTTGAAAATAGTCTTCCGGGGTCTTCGAGCTGCCAAACCCGTCGATCAGCAGCGCAACCTCGACCCCGCGGTTGATCGCGTCGATCAATGCTTCACGGACCAACTCGCCCGAGCGGTCGTCGGCGAAGATATAATAAAGTAAGCGGAGGCTGCGCCGGGACGACGCGATCAGGTCCAGCAGCGCCTCGAGCCGGTCCGGACCATCGGGATAAAATGTCATCCGATTGCCGTCGACGGTGACGATACGGCTGAAGCTGGGGGCCGGGGGGCGGTGCATGGATCGTCTGTGGCGCGGCGTGGGCAACGGCGCAAGCGGGCCTTTTGGTTGACTATTGGACCAAGGCTGCCTATCTCGCCCGCTCTCCCAAATGGGCCAAACAAGATGCGGAGCGACCAATGGCGCGCGTGACGGTTGAAGATTGTGTTGACAAGATTCCGAACCGGTTCGACCTGGTGCTGATCGCGGCGCAGCGTGCGCGGCAGATCAGCGGCGGTGCCGACCTGACGATCGATCGCGATCGCGACAAGAATCCGGTCGTCGCCTTGCGCGAAATCGCCGAGGAAACGGTCAAGCCGAAGCATCTCGAGGAAACTATCGTCGGTAACCTGCAAAAGGTTCGCGTCGACGAGGAAGACGAGACGGATGAGCTGTCGTCGCTCAGCGAATCGGCCGAGGCACTTCGCCTTACGGCCGCCGCTCCGCCGCGCCCGACCCCGAGCGGCGGCGATTACGAGTAAGCTTTTCGCGTGACTGAGATCAAAAGGGCGGTCCTGCGGGGCCGCCCTTCTTCGGTCAGGCGCTGGCTGGCCGCTTGAGCGACGCGCCTGTGGTGCGCTCGATCCACATTAGCTCGCGTAGCGTAATTTCGCGCCCGTCCTGCGCATGGATCGCGATCCGCTGGATCGGCGCACCGTCGCGCTGGTCGGCGAGGATGATGTCCTGCTTGCCATGGCCCCAATCCTCGCCCCATTGCCGGAGCGCCAGCACCACCGGAAGCAACGCCTCCCCCTTCGCGCTCAATGAATAGACGACCTTGCGGCGATCGTCGGGATCGGCGCGGCGCTCGAGGATCCCGCCTTCGACCAGTTTGCCCAACCGATTCGACAGGATGTTGCGGGCGATTCCCAGGCCTGACTGGAATTGTTCGAAATGCTGGAGGCCGTTGAGCGCGCCGCGCAAAATCAGAAAAGCCCATTTCTCGCCGATCAGCTCGACCGCAGGCGGCAACGGGCAACGCAGCGCCGCAGCCCTGAATGCATCCATATCGGGAGCGTCCGTCAGGACCTGTCGATTCAACGCGTCACCCTCCAAGCGAATGATGATTGCATAGGTGGAATGGAAATAACAGTTGCAATGTGCAACCGACTTGGCATATTCAGTTGCAACCTGAAACGCAAATATGAGTGGAGCAAAACGCCATGATCCGCATCGCCACACTGATTGCCGCCGCCGTCACCCTGACCGCCGCCCCGGCCGTCGCGGGAAATTATTCGGCCAAGCCCATCAACCCGAGCAATGGACGGATCATCGCTCGCGACATTAGCTGGAATTGCGGCGCGGATGCCTGCCAGGGCAGCACCGAGGAAAGCCGTCCGGCCGTTCTGTGCCAGGGCCTTGCCAAGCGCGCCGGTACGTTGAGCAGCTTTGTCGCCAACGGGCGGGCGTTCAACGCCGCCGAACTCGCCAAGTGCAATCTCTCCGCCAAGGGCGTGAACAACGGTGCGACCGCCGTCGCGAACGCCAACTAAACTCCCCGGTCGCGCACCAATCGCGCGACCCTCGACTGGGCCGGTTCCGCATCCCTCCCGCGGGCCGGCCCTTTTTCGCACTTGCGAAATGGGCCCCGCTCCCCCCACATGGGCTTATGCTAAGGCAATATGAGCTGATCGAGAAGGTTCGGGCCTATGATCCCGATGCCGACGAGGGCCTGCTCAACCGCGCCTATGTGTTTTCGATGAAGGCGCATGGTGCCCAGGTCCGTGCCTCGGGCGACCCGTATTTCAGCCATCCGATCGAAGTTGCCGGCATCCTGACCGATCTCAAGCTCGACGATGAGACGATAGTTACCGCGATCCTCCACGATACGATCGAAGATACCGTCGCCACCCACGAGCAGATCGAGAAGCTCTTCGGTGCCAATGTCGCGCGGCTGGTCGACGGCGTGACCAAGCTCAGCAAGATCGAAGCGCAGTCCGAGAATGAGCGCGCCGCCGAGAATCTCCGCAAATTCCTCCTCGCGCTGTCGGACGACATCCGGGTCCTGCTGGTCAAGCTGGCCGACCGGCTGCACAATATGCGCACCCTCCATCACATCAAGAATGAGGAGAAACGGCGCCGCATCGCCAGGGAGACGATGGATATTTACGCCCCGCTGGCGGAGCGGATCGGCATGTATGAGATGATGACCGAGATGCAGACGCTGGCGTTCCGTGAGCTGGAGCCCGACGCGTTCGCCTCGATCAACCGGCGCCTCGCACAACTTCATTCCAGCGGCGGCGACCTCGTCAGCCGGATCGGACTCGGACTCCAGCTCCACCTCGCCGATCATTCGCTCGAAGCCGAGGTGATGGGGCGCGAAAAGCACCCCTTCTCGATCTGGAAAAAGATGGCCGAGCGGCACATCAGCTTCGAGCAATTGTCCGACGTGATGGCGTTCCGGGTGATCGTCGACAAGGTCGAGGATTGTTACCAGGCGCTCGGCTTGATCCACGAGCGCTGGCCGATGGTCCCGGGGCGCTTCAAGGATTTCATCTCGACCCCCAAGCGCAATGGCTATCGATCGCTCCACACCTCGGTGATCCACGACAGCAAGATGCGGATCGAGATCCAGATTCGCGACAAATCGATGCACGCCCAGGCCGAACGCGGGCTTGCGGCCCACTGGGCCTATAAGGAGCGCCGACCGGCCGACGACGTCAAAGTCCCGTGGATCGAGGATCTGGTCGAAATCCTCGACCATGCCGACAGTCCGGAAGAGCTACTCGAACACACCCGGATGGCGATGTACCAGGATCGGATCTTCGCCTTCACCCCCAAGGGCGAGTTGATCCAGCTGCCCAAGGGCGCGACCCCGGTCGACTTTGCTTATGCGGTCCATACTGCGCTCGGCGACAAGACCGTCGGTGCCAAGGTCAATGGCCGCGTGGTCCCGCTGCGTACGTTGCTCGACAATGGCGACCAGGTCGAAATCCTGATTTCCGACGCGCAGCATCCCCAGCCGAGCTGGCTGCGGTTCGTCGTCACCGGCAAGGCGCGCTCGTCCGTTCGGCGCTTCGTCCGACACAAGGAACGCGACGAGACGATCGAACTTGGCCACAAGATTTACGACGAAATCGTCGCACGCCTGCCCGCGCCATTGGCCAAGGACGCGCTCGGCAAGGCGGTCAAGAAATTGCGGCTGGACGATGCCGATTCGTTGATGATCGGCATCGCGCGCAAACGCTTCCCTGACGAGGCGGTGATGGAGGCGCTGCAGCCTGGATCGGCGGGCACGGACATCGCGCCGCGACCATCGGCCCAGCGGCAGGCGATTTCGATCAAGGGGCTGACGCCTGGCGTCGCCTTCAGTCTCGCCAATTGCTGCCATCCGATCCCCGGCGACCGCATCGTCGGCCTGCGCCGCGAAGATGAGAGCATTGAGGTGCACGTCATCGGGTGCGACAATCTGGCCAGTGGAATCGATGCCGACTGGCTCGATTTGGCATGGGGCGACGAAAGCGATGGCGGCACCGCGCGTCTATGCGTGATCCTGCGCGATGTCGCTGGCGCGCTTGGCGAAATGGCGGGGATATTGGGCGCGCAGGGGGCCAATATCGTCAACCTGCACCTCGCCCACCGCGATGGCAGCTTTCACACCTTCCATCTCGACGTCGAAGTGCACGACCTCGGCCACCTCCACTCGTTGCTCGCCGCCTTGCGCTCAGTCGATTCGGTATCGAACGCCGAGCGTATGTAAGCTTGCTCAGGCGGCGCGTGGCCGGCGCAGTGCGTCCGCGCCGCCTGCGGCGAGCACCGCCAAGGTCAGCAAGTCGGACGAACTGGCGGTCATCGGTGCAATCTGGACCGGCAGTGCCATCCCCATCAGATACGGTCCGAGCACACTTTCCCCGCCCAGCGCGCGGAGCAATTTGGCCGAGATATTGGCCGACTGCAGCCCCGGCATGATCAAGATGTTGGCCGGGCCGGTAAGCCTGCTGAACGGGTAGAATTTGGCCTGCATCTCGTGATTGAGCGCGACGTCCGGACCCATTTCGCCTTCATATTCGAAATCGGTGACGAGCGTATCGAGCAATTTCACCGCGTCGCGAAGCTCGGCGATGTGTCGGCCAGGCGGGTTGCCGAACGTGGTGTAGCTGATGAACGCGATCCGCGGCTCCTGCCCCATCCGGCGCGAGAAAGCCGCGCTGCGCAGCGCGATTGCGGCATATTGCTCGGCGGTCGGGCGCTCAGTCACCGCGGTGTCGGCGATCAGCACCGTCTGGTGCCGCCCGACGATGATATTGAGCCCGAACGGCGTGCCGCCTTCTTCATCGTCGATCACCGCGCGGACCTGCCCCAGCGACTGGCTGAACGGGCGCGTGGTACCGGTGATCATCGCATCGCCTTCCCCCAGCGCGAGCATCGCCGCAGCAAAGGTGTTGCGGTCCTGGTTGACCATCCGCTCGACTTCGCGACGGAGCAGGCCGTGGCGCTGGCGCTTGGCGTAAATATACTCGACCGCGCGGCCGACCAAAGGCGAATTGCGGCTGTTGAGCACGACATAGCTTGACGGGTCGTCGACCCCGAGTTCGCGCAATTGATCATAGACTTCATCGCGACCGACCAGCACCGGAGTGCCGAAACCGCCCTCCTTGAAGGCAATTGCAGCGCGAACGACGTTGGGCTCCTCCCCTTCCGCGAACAGCACGCGCTTGGGGTTGGAGCGAGCAGCTTCATAAGCGAGACTCATCACCGACACGGTCGGATTGAGCCGCGCGCGGAGCGACTGGCGATAGGCGCGCATGTCGGCGATCGGCTTCTGCGCAACACCGGTGTCCATCGCCGCCTGGGCGACGGCGGCGGGAATGACCTCGATCAGGCGCGGGTCGAATGGCGCAGGGATGATGTAATCGGGCCCGAACGATTGCGACAGTCCGCCATAGGCCGCCGCGACCTCCTCGGGCACCGGCTCGCGCGCCAGCGCGGCCAGCGCGTTGGCGGCGGCGATCTTCATTTCCTCGTTGATCCCGGTGGCGCGGACATCGAGCGCGCCGCGGAAAATGAACGGGAAGCCAAGGACGTTATTGACCTGGTTGGGATAGTCCGAGCGGCCGGTAGCGACGATCGCATCGGGCCGCGCCGCCTTGGCTTCGGGCGGGGTGATTTCGGGGTCGGGATTGGCCATCGCGAAGATGATCGGTGACGGCGCCATGCCGATCACCATCTCGGGCTTGAGCGCGCCGGCGGCGGACAGGCCGAGGAACACGTCGGCACCGATCAGCGCCTCGCCCACGCTCCGCGCTTCGGTCGGCACCGCATGCGCCGACTTGAACTGGTCCATATTGTCGCGCCCTGGATACAGCGGACCCGTCCGATCGCACATGATCACACTGGCATGGGGCACGCCCATCGCCTTGATCAATTCGGTGCAGGCAATCGCCGCCGCGCCGGCGCCGTTGACCACGACCTTGATGTCCTTCAGCGCACGGTTGGTCAGGTGGCAGGCGTTGATCAGGCCCGCTGCTGTGATGATTGCGGTGCCATGCTGGTCGTCATGGAACACCGGAATGTTCATCCGCTCCTTCAAGGCAGCTTCGATGATGAAGCATTCGGGGGCGGCAATATCTTCGAGGTTGATCCCACCAAAGCTCGGCCCGAGCAATTCGACGCACTGGATAAAGCGTTCGGCATCCTCGGTGTCGACTTCGAGATCGATCGAATCGACGTCGGCGAAGCGCTTGAACAGCACCGCTTTGCCTTCCATCACCGGCTTCGACGCAAGCGCACCGAGATTGCCGAGCCCGAGGATCGCGGTGCCGTTGGAGATGACCGCGACGAGGTTGCCCTTGGCGGTGTAATCATAGGCTTTGCTCGGATCCTTGGCGATTTCCTCGACCGGGACGGCGACGCCGGGCGAATAAGCCAGGCTGAGGTCGCGCTGGGTCGCCATCGGCTTGGACGCGATGATCTCGATCTTGCCGGGGCGACCGCGGCTATGGAAATCCAACGCTTCGTCGCGCGTGAATTTGACGTTGCTCTCGTTCATTCTGGCTCCTTGGATGGAGGCGCTGTAGCGGGCTTTGGGGCAAAGAGTCACCCTCGCTTGGGAGGCGGTTTGCGGCTACGACCAAGCGGCTATGGCCCGCTCCGACGCCCCCCAGACTGCGCAGACTCCAATGATGGCGCAATATCACCGCCTCAAGGCCGAGGCGGGCGACGCTCTATTATTCTATCGCATGGGCGATTTCTTCGAACTGTTCTTCGACGATGCCAAGGCTGCGGCGGCCAGCCTCGACATCGCATTGACCAAGCGCGGCAGCGATGGCGGCGAGCCGATCGCAATGTGCGGCGTGCCAGTCCATTCGGCCGAAACCTACCTCGCGCGGCTGATCCGCGCCGGGCATCGGGTGGCGATTGCCGAGCAAATCGAGAGTCCCGCCGAAGCACGCAAGGCGCGCGGATCAAAGGCGCTGGTCGACCGCGCCATAGTCCGGCTGGTGACCCCGGGTACGCTGACCGAGGACGCCTTGCTTGCCCCGGCATCGGCCAATTGGCTGGCGGCAGTGGCCAAGGTGGGCGACGAATGGGGAATCGCCGCCGCCGACATTTCGACCGGGCGGTTCGAGTTGGTGTTGTGCGGGCCGGGCGAGTTGAAGTCCGAGCTGGCGCGGCTGTCCCCCGCCGAGACCATCGCCGACGGTAAGGTGCCGGGGATTGCGACCGAGGCGGGCAAGGGCGGCTTCGACAGTGCGGCGGGCGAGCGCGCGCTCAAGGGGCGTTTCGGGGTGGCGAGCCTCGACGGGTTCGGCGATCCGGGGCGGGCCGAGCTGGCGGCGGCGGGCGGATTGCTGGCGTATCTCGACGCGACGCAGAAGAATGCGGGGCAATATCTGTCGGCGCCGCGGCGAATATCTCGGGCGATGCATGTCGCAATCGATTCCGCGACCCGCGACAGCTTGGAGATTTGCCGGTCGGTGAGTGGGGGGATTGCGGGGAGCTTGCTTGGCGAGATTGATCGCTGTGTGACGGCGGCGGGGCGGCGGTTGCTGGCGGGCGACTTGGCCGCGCCGCTGACCGAGCGCGGGCCGATCGAGGCGCGGCTGGCGCTGGTGCAGCATTTCCATGACGATCAGGTGCACCGCGAGCGGGTGCGAGTCGCACTGCGAGCATCATATGATTTGAGTCGCGCATTGGGACGACTGGTGGCGGGTCGTGGGGGGCCGAGGGACCTTGGGCAATTGCGTGACGGGCTAATCTGCGCGGCGCAATTGAGAGAAGAATTAGAGCGAAAAGATGAGCGTCCTCAATTGCTTGGCGCGCTATTGCCCGAGCTTGGCGGGCATGCCGAATTGACCGACCGACTGGGCGCGGCCCTGGTCGCAGAGCCACCGATCGACGCGGCCAAGGGCGGCTATATTGCCGAGGGTTATGACGCCGCGCTCGACGCATTGCGGGTGGCCAGCAGCGACGGTCGGCGCGCGATTGCGGCATTGGAGGCACGCTATCGCGACGCAACCGGGATCGCGACGCTCAAGATCCGCCACAATGCCGTGCTCGGTTATCATGTCGAGGTCGGCGCGAAGCATGGCGACCGGCTGATGGCCGAGGGCAGCGGCTTCACCCATCGCCAGACGCTGGCCGGGGCGGTGCGGTTCAACTCGACCGACCTCCATGCCGAGGCGAGCCGGGTGGTCGAGGCAGGCGGCCATGCCCTCGCCGCCGAGGCAGCGCATCTCGAGGAACTGACCGCGCACGCGGTCGCGGCGGCGGCGCGGATCGGGATCACCGCTGATGCCTGCGCACGGATCGACGTTGCGGCGGGCAATGCGGCGCGCGCGGCGGAGAGCCAGTGGACCGCGCCGAGCCTGACCGACGAGCCATGCCTGGAGATTGACGGCGGGCGCCACCCGGTGGTCGAAGCGGCGCTGGCGGGAGGCGGCGAGCGGTTCATCGCCAATGATCTGAGCCTTGGCCCCAATGATCGCCTGTGGCTGATCACCGGGCCGAACATGGGCGGCAAGTCGACCTTCCTGCGGCAAGCGGCGCTAATCGTGTTGCTCGCGCAGGCGGGCTGTTTCGTTCCCGCCACGCGCGCCAGGATCGGGCTGGTCGACCGACTGTTCAGCCGGGTCGGAGCATCTGACAATCTGGCGCGCGGGCGATCGACCTTCATGGTCGAAATGGTCGAGACCGCCGCGATCCTGGCCCAGGCCACCCCGCGCAGCCTGGTCATCCTCGACGAAATCGGACGCGGCACATCGACCTATGACGGGCTGGCGATTGCCTGGGCCGTGGTCGAGGCGATGCATGACGAGGTGCGCGCAAGGACGCTATTCGCAACCCATTATCACGAGCTGACGCGGCTCGCCGACCGGCTCGATGCCTTGTCGCTCCACCATGTCCGCGCGCGCGAATGGAAAGGCGACCTCGTCCTGCTCCACGAGCTTGCCGACGGCCCCGCCGACCGCAGTTACGGGATCGCGGTGGCGCGGCTGGCGGGCTTGCCGCCGACAGTGGTGGCGCGCGCCAAGTCGGTCCTTGCCAAGCTGGAAGCGGGCCGCGACGCCACCGGCGGGATCGCCGCCGGTCTCGACGATTTGCCCTTGTTCGCCGCCGCTTTGCCCGAGCCGGCGGTCGATCCGCTGGCCGCCGCGATCGACGCGATCCACCCCGACCAACTGACCCCGCGCGAGGCGCTCGACGCGCTGTACGAGCTGAAGCGGGTCGCGGCGGGGAACGGCTGATGCCCAGTCCACGGTTCAATCTTGTCGAGGAACGACGCGCGATCATCGACCGGCGCTCGGTGGCGGATCGGATCGCCGCGGCGCCGGGGTCGGGCGGCGCTATTTTGGCCGAAGCGTTGGCCGCCGGTCGCGCTGAGATCGAGCGGCGGTTGATCGCCAACCCGTCGCGCGGGCGGATGGCGGCGGCATCCTACGCTTTCCTTGCCGACCAGATCGTTCGGCTGGCCTATGATCATGCCGCAGCGCGGAACGGCGGCGCGGTGGCGGCGCGCATCGCGGTGGTCGGCATCGGCGGCACCGGTCGGGGTGAGATGGCGCCCTATAGCGACATCGACTTGCTGTTCCTCGACCGGCCGGGCGATTCCGCCAAGGCCGCGCCGCTGATCGAGGCAACGCTCTACACCTTGTGGGATCTGAAACTGAAGATCGGCCATGCGGTCCGCACCCCAGACGAACTGATTGCCTTGTCCAAGGCCGACATGAGCATTCGCACCGCCTTCCTGGAGGCGCGGTGGATGTGGGGCGATGCGGGCCTGTTCGACAGCGCCAATGCGCGGTTTCGCAAGGAAGTGGTGGCGGGGAGCGGGAAGGCATTCGTCGCGGCGAAACTGGCCGAGCGCGACGAGCGCCACATCCGCACCGGGGACAGCCGGTACCTGGTGGAGCCCAATGTCAAGGACGGCAAGGGCGGCTTGCGCGATCTCCACACCTTATATTGGATCGCCAACCATTTGTTCGGGATCGAGCGCGGCCAGGGCATGGTCGAGGCCGGACTGCTCAGCGCGCAGGAATATCGCCGGTTCGAGCGCGCCGAGCGGTTCCTGTGGTCGGTGCGCTGTCACCTGCACCTCGCCGCCGGGCGGGCAGAGGAGCGGCTTGGGTTCGACAGCCAAGCCGGGGTGGCGCGGGCGCTTCGCTATGCCGAGCGGCCGGGCAAATCGGCGGTCGAACGGTTCATGCAATTCTACTTCCTGCAGGCCAAGGCGGTCGGCGATCTGACCGGATTTTTCCTGGCCCAGATCGACGAGCAAATGGCGCGCGAGGGACGCCGCTTCGTCCTACCCACCTTCCGCCGCCGGCCGGCCAAGCTCAACGGCTTCAGCCTCGATCGCGGGCGGTTGTCGATTCCCAATGACGGGTTTCTCGCCGAACGACCGGTGCGGCTGGTCGAGCTGTTTTCGCTGGCCGCGCGCGAAGGGCTGGAAGTGCACCCGAGCGCGATGCGGGCGGCGGCGCGCGATGTGCGACTGGTCGACCAGGTACGCGACGATCCCGCCGCCAACGCCTTGTTCCTCGATGTGCTGACGAACAAGGCAGCGCCCGATCTGGTGCTTCGCTGGATGAATGAGGCGGGGGTGTTCGGCCGCTTCGTGCCCGACTTCGGCAAGGTCGTCGCGCAGATGCAGTTCGACATGTATCACCATTATACGGTCGACGAGCATTCGATCCGCGCGATCGGGTTGCTGGCCAAGATCGAGCGCGGCGAGCTGGCCGAGGATCATCCGCTGGCGACTGCCTTGTTCCGCCAGATCGGATCGCGCCGGACGCTCTACGTCGCGGTCTTGCTGCACGATATCGCCAAGGGGCGGCAGGGCGATCACAGCGTGCTTGGCGAGGCGGTGGCGCATGCGCTTGGGCCGCGCTTCGGACTGGACCCGGCGGAGACCGAGACGGTAGCGTGGCTGGTACGCAATCACCTGCTGATGTCCGCCACCGCGTTCAAGCGCGACCTGGCCGATCCCAAGACGATCGACGATTTCGCCGCTGCGGTGCAAAGCCCCGAGCGGCTGCGGCTGCTGCTGATGCTGACCGTGGTCGATATTCGCGCGGTCGGGCCGGGCACGTGGAATGCGTGGAAGCGACAATTGCTCAAGACCCTGTACGACGCGGCGGAGGAACGGCTCCGGCTGGGGCACAAGCAGCGTGGGCGGGGCGAGCAAGTCGCGTGGCGGCAGGCCGAATTGGCGAAGCAGCTCGGCTGGTCCGGCGCGGCGGCGCGGGCGCATGCGCGGCGATTGCCCGACAGTTACTGGCTGGCCGAACCACCGGCGTGGCAAATCGCCAATGCACGCAAGATTGCTGCGGCGGAATCGCGCATCGGCGACCTGCTGCCGAGCGTGGTCGCGGGCGATGTGGTGGGATCGGGCGCGACCCGGATCAGCATCTTCGCGCCCGATCGACCGGGGCTGTTTTACCGTATCGCAGCGGCGCTTGCGGGGGCCGGGGCGTCGATCATCGATGCCCGAATCCACACCAGCCGCGACGGCATGGCGATCGACAATATGCTGGTCCAGGACGCGCAGCGGCGCGCTTATGGCGACCGGAAATTACGGTCGCGGCTGGTCAAGGCGGTCGAACGGGCGCTGGCCGAAGGGGAATTGCCCGCGCTGCCGCCGAGCCCGCCGCTCGCCCGCCGCCGCGCCGCCTTTGCCGTCGCGCCGTCTGTGGTGATTGCCGAACGAGCGTCGACCCGCACCACGGTGGTCGAGGTCAATGCGAGCGACCAGAGCGGGCTGCTGGCGCGGCTGGCGCTGGCGATCCATGAGCTCGGGTTACAGATCCATTCGGCGCATATCGCGACTTATGGCGCGCGCGCGATCGATACATTTTACCTAACCAATGCCGCCGGACGAAAATTGTCGGCCGAGGAGACCGCCGCCTTGCGCGCCGCTGTGCTCCATGCGGTCGGGCGCGCCGACACGGCCAGCCGCGCGGCCTGACCGGGCGCAACCAGCACATCGCATAAGAAAAGGGCCCCGCCGGATGGCGAGGCCCTTTCCTGTTCCTCTATGTGCCTTAGCCTTTTTCCGGCTCCGGCGGCGGCGGCGGCGGTGGTGGCGGCGGCGGGCAAGCGTCCGATGCCAGGATCACCGTTCCGTCGGCGCAGGTCTGGGTCGCTGCTGGCGGCGGCGGCGGCGGCGGCAATTCGACCACCGGCGGGGCCGCCTCCACCGGGCGGGCAGCACGGAACTTGGCCTTGAGCGTCATGCCGAACGTCCGCGGCTCGCCGAGGAAGGCACTGAACAGCTGGGTCGCGCGGTTCGGGAAGCCGGTGCCCGGCAGCAAAGCAGTGCAATAACCCGCTTGCGCGCCACGCTCGGTGCAGCTGCCCTGCAGCGGCGAGTCGAATGCCACTTGCTTGTAATTGGCATTGAACATGTTTTGCACCCACAGCTCGACGCCCCACATGCCGTCGCGGCCGGTCAGGCCGAGGCGGCCGTTGACCACCGAGAAGCCGGCCTGATTCTTTTCGATATCGAGATCCGACCCGGTGTTGAAGCTGCTGACGTGGCGGGCATCGACATAGAGTAAGCCGCGCAGCCCGTTCGAGCCGATCGGCGGGGTCCAGCTGAACGAGCCGGTGACCGACAGTTCGGGCGCGTTGGACAGGTTGCGCCCCGGCAGCTGGAACAATTGGTTGGACAAGGGCGCGCCATTGGCACCGACCAGCTCCTGCTTATACTTGGTCTGGACGTAGGTCAGGCCAGCGTTGATCCGCGCGTTGCGGAACGGACGGGTGAAAATCTCGAGCTCGGCGCCCTGCGAGCGGACGCCGGACTTGATCTTGCCGTTGCAGGCGCCGGTAAGCGAGCTGCTGTCGGTATCGGCACCGCCAAGGCTGTCGCCGCAGCTGTTGACCGTCGCAACCTCGAAGTTGAGGCCGTTGAAGGTGTTGAGCTGGAAGTCCTTGAAGTCCTGCCGGAACAAGGCGAGGTTTATGTCGATCCCGCGGCCGTTATACTTCATCCCGAGCTCGAACGCATTGTTGATTTCGGGGTTGAACTGGAGTGAGCGGACCAGCGCGCTGGACAAAATTGCACCATTGCCCCGACTGCGCGGCAGTGCGGCACGGTCAAGGTTGAAGCCACCCGCCTTATAGCCGCGCGAGAAGCTGCCGTAGACCAGGATTTCGTCGACCGGCTTCCAGCTGAGGACCGCCGTTCCGGTCCACTTGTTTTCCTTCTTGGTGTCGCTGTCGGAATAAGAGCCACCGGGTGCCGACGGAATGACGCACGGCAGGGTCTGAAGCGAGTTCAAGGTCGCCGAGCCAGAGAAGAACGCGCACAACGTATTGTTGTCGCGCAACTGTGCGTCGAGATCTTTCTTATCGTGCGTGAAACGGACCCCGAGGGTCAATTTCAAGCGGTCGGTCAGGCTGATGATATTGTGGGTGAAGGCCGAGAAGTTGGTGTCGGTCTGATTATATTCGTCCTCCGTCCCAACGCCGCTGAAGGTTTGCAGACCCGACAGGTTGCTGAACCCGCTGTTGACGAACGGCGCGCCGCTGAAGTTGGTCGTGACGAACGCGTCGGCCGGAAGCCGGGCGAACGCACTGAGCACCGTAAACTGCCCGGCGATTGCGGCCTGAAGCGGTGCATTGCCCGCAGCGGCGAGGAATTGCGCTTCGAGCGCCGACCGCACGCCGCTTGCGACCGCCGAGTTGAAGCACGTCGGGCTGCTGGTCTGAAGCAGCGCCGGCTGCCCGGTGCCGTTAACGAAGTTGTTGGCGACCAGGCAGTTGGCGTAGCGCGAGTAATCCGCACCGTAGGACAGATTGTCCTTCACGCGCAATTTTTCGGACATGAAGAAGCCGCCGACCAGCCAGTCGAGCCGATCACCGAACGCCTTGCCCTGAAGCCGCAGTTCCTGGGTGAAGGTCTTGAAGCGGTTGGCCGAGCCGCCGCTGCCGTCGCGATACAGGATGTCGAGATTGTTAAAATCGGCATCCTGGCCGCGCTGCAATTCGTTGAAGCGGTAGGCGGTGATCGAGGTTAGCTCGGCGCCGCCAAAATCGTAATTGATCTCGGCCGATAGGCCATAATCGACGACGTCGCTGTTGTAGCTGCGCCCGGGGGTGATGGAAACGTCGCGATCATAGGGATCGTCATTGATGATCGCGCCAAGACCGCGTTCGATGCGAGCGATCGTCGATGGCTGGGTCAAGCCGGTGTTGGGTCCGGTCGCAGTGAAATCGCGGGTGGGCAGATAAACCGCTGCGCAGCATTCCTCGTTGCGCTTCGAATAATCGCCGATCAGCCGAACCGACAGGCTGTCGGTCGGTTGATACAGGATTTGGCCGCGCAGCAGGTAGCGGCTGCGATCGTTCACCCGGTCGCCCGAAATGACGTCCTTGAGAAAGCCGTCGCGCTTCATGTACACGCCATCGATACGGGCAGCGATCGTATCGGTGATCGGCCCGGTCACGCCAAGATCGATGCGGCGCAGATTATAATTGCCGATCGTCGCTTCGCCATACGCCTCGGTCGTGAACTTCGGCTTAGAGGTGATGACGTGGATCAGGCCCGACGAGGCGTTGCGGCCGAACAGGGTGCCCTGCGGACCGCGCAACACTTCTACCCGCTCGACCGGCCCAAGCTCGGTCAGGCCGGTACCGATGCGACTGCGATAAACACCGTCGATGAAGATCGCGACCGAGCTTTCGAGGCCAGGATTGTCACCGACCGTGCCGATGCCGCGGATGCGGGCGCCGCCAGCGCCGGCTTCCGACGAGGTCGAAGAGACCAGCAGCGATGGGCTGACCTGGTTGAGGCCGCGCAAATCGACCGCGCCCGAATTTTTGATCGTGTCGGCCGAGATTGCCGACACTGCCAGCGGGACATCGCTGAGCGCTTCACTGCGGCGAGTCGCGGTGACGATGATCGCGTCCGAATCGACCGCTTCGGCGGCCTGAGCCGCGCTGTCGACCGATGCGGCCTCGAGCGGCGCTTCGGACGGCGTTGCCGGCGGTGCGGTGGTGGTCTGGGCGAAAGCAGGGGTCGAAAGAACCGTTAGTCCAGCCGAAAGCAGCCAAATCGATTTGCGCATATTATCCTCCCAAATTCCGGTCGCGACTTTTGTCAGTCGCGTTACGGTTCGAGGGGAAAGCTAATCCAAGCCGCCGCGACAGGGAAGCGAAGCAAGCGGTCACGTTGCGCGAAAGCTGAGCTTTGCGACAAAAATGCATCACGTATGTGGAACGACCCGGTTTCCGTAGCGGAAGCTATTTGGGCGACAGCACCATCAGCATCTGGCGACCTTCCATCCGCGGATGGGCCTCGATCTTGGAAATGCTCGAGGTTTCCTCCGCCGCGCGCTGGAGCACCGCCATGC
>NZ_JANMLM010000051.1:0-6322 GCF_031372575.1 Sphingomonas sp.
TAGCGAAACGTCGCCGAGGGCGCAGTGGCCGGATATGGGTAGGTGACGGAAAGGAAGGAGCCGCCAGCGGGGTCGGGCCAGTAGGTGATGAAGAAGCGCTCGGTCTTGCCGCAGAAGTCGGCATCCCATTCTTCATAAGCGGCGCGGAGCGCGGCTTTGCGCAATCCGCTTGGCACCATCGAGGCATTGAGCTGGCTAGTGCGGATCTCGGACGGCGCGGGGCAGTCAAAGGTATCGCCGAAATAGGTGATCGTCTGGACGATGTCCTTGGTCAGCAGGTCGTCAGCGCCAGTGTTGCCGGTGACGCGAACGGGAACGCCCGCTGACAATGGACCGGCCGCCGCCAAAAGCGCCAAGACCAGCCAGCGTTTCCGCCACTTGAAGGTCATGAACATTCGTCCGCTGCGCGGTTCCGCCGCTATTTCTGTGGCGCGGGGGCGGGAGCGGGGGCTGGAGTCGGGGCTGGAGCAGGGGTTGGAGCCATCTTTTCCATCCCGGCCATCTTGTCCTTGTCGCAGCAGCATTTGTCTGCGGCGTAAGCGGCGGTCGAGGCGAAGGCGATGGCGGCAATGGCGATGACAATGCGGGATTTCATGACAGCGACTCCTGATTGAACCAATAGTTTACAGCGTCGACCGACATCATGCCAGCAGGTTACGCTAGCGCTCGATCCTGGGGACAAGCATCCTGAACTTCTCGATCCGGCAGGTCGCGCCGACCCGGCTGCGGATCGAGTCGCGCTTGGCGCAGACTTCGCCGTCACCGGTCTGCATGTAGAGCCCGTCGTAAAAATCGAGGCCGTCGCAATCATTGTCGAGCTTGGCGCGGATCCGCTGCCGATTGCGCATCACGATGTCGATCGTGCCAGGCCCCGACAGCAATGCCCAGGCAATGGCGCCGGCCGGCAGGCATTTGGGGCCCTTCTCCTCTTCCCACTGCAAGCGGACCGGGGGGTGGGGACGAACCGGGATTCGCAGAATCATCTGTTCCTGGACGACCATCATCCGCACCGGCGGGCCGGGCTGGCGCACCGGATCGCCGCTGCCAAGCAGCATTGCGAGGAGGCCAAGCAGGCCGGTTAGGATCATGAAGCGTCGATCATGGCGAAGGATGGACGTGGCAGCGCGGCATTGAACGCATGATGAATTGATCCTTGTCGCTCGCTCGCGCCGGGTCGCTCGATTGGTCCTGCCGAGACTTGCACAAGTGCGGGGCCGCTTCTAGAGCGCAACCGCGAGATTTCATTGGGTTAGCGCGCGCCGCAGCCCCCTTCGACGGAGATGATGACGATGGCGACCCAAGCGCCGACTGCGAGCCTGCCGCTTCTGTACAATGACCTGGTGCCGATCAACTCGGGCCAGCATGGCGCGATGAAATTGAAGCGGCTGGTGACCGTGCCCGGGATCCACGAAACCCACGCAATTCCCGTGACGGTCGAGGAATTCACCCATGCGCAGCGCAGCTTTCCGATCATCTTTTCGGCTGGCGAGGAACCGGTGCCGCTGGCGCTGATGGGGCTCAACGAAGGGGTCAACACCTTCATCGACGCCGAGGGCAAGCCGATCGGCGAGCCGGCCTACATGCCGGCTTACATGCGCCGCTATCCGTTCATTCTGGCGCGGCTGCAGCCTGACAGCGACGAATTGTCGCTGTGCGTCGACCCGACCTCGGGTGCGCTGAGCGAAGATGGCGATGGCGAGCCGTTGTTCGACGGCGACCAGCCGAGCGAGCTGACCAAAAACATCCTGTCCTTCTGCGAGCAGTTCGAGACCGCGGGCCTGCGCACCCAGGCGTTCATGACCGACCTCAAGGCATCGGGCCTGCTGATGGAAGGCGAAGTGTCGATCCAGCCCGACGGGGTCGAGCAGCCATTCCTGTATCGCGGCTTCAAGATGGTCGACGAAGAGAAATTGCGCGACCTGCGCGGCGATGAATTGCGCAAGATGGCGCAGAGCGGGATGCTGCCTTTGATCTATGCCCATCTGATGTCGCTGGCGCTGATCCGCGACGTCTTCTTCCGCCAGGTCGAGCAGGGCAAGGGGCCGCTCGGTGCCGCTGCCAAGGCCGTCCCGGCCGACGCCGAGGCGTGACCGAATAAAGCCGAATCGAAGGATCGGGGATTGAAGCGGGGGGTGCGGCCTCCCATCTGATCCCTTGGCTGGCGCGGGCGCATATCCACCCCTTGGACACCGACCGGCCGCGTATCCCTAGTGGATGCGGATCCTCCCTGAACTTGGGCCGCCCCGGCACGCTGGGGCGGCCTTTTTTTATTCGGCGGCGAGGGGCAGGCGGTCGGCAATCGTCGCGGCGAGGCCGATGACGAGCGATTCGAGCAAGCGCGCGGAGTGATCGAAGCCGGGGCCGGGGGTGCGGCCGTCGGGGGCGAGATAGCTGGCGCGGTCGAGCTCGATCTGTAGCGCGTGAATGTCGGCCTGTGGCTGGCCGTGGCGATCGACGATGTGGCCCCCGGCGTAAGGCAAATTGAGCGCGACCGTCCAGCCCGACGCGCGGGCAATGCGCGCGGCGGCGGCGGTGATGTGCGGCGCGGCGCTGCTGCCGTGGCGGTCGCCGATCACCAACTGGGCCTGGCCGCGACGGGTCGGCATCGAATGGCAATCGAGCAGGATCGCGGTGCCATGGACTATGGCGATCCGGTCGAGCCCGCGTTCGATTGCGGCGTGATAAGGCGCGTGGGCAGTGGCGATCCGCCTGTCGAGTTCAGCCCGGCTGACCGGGCCAAGCCACAAATGGCCGTGGCGCGCGGTCCGGCCGGGGATGATTCCAAGCCCGGCCAAGGCGCGAGTCGAGGTAGCCGGCGGCGCGTCGGCGACCACATTGGGGTCGATTTCATCAGGGGCGCGGTTGCAATCGATCGCGGCGCGCGGCGCAGTGGCGATGACCGCGCCAGGGCCGAGCGCGAGGGCGCGCCACGCGAGTCGATCGACCAGGGGGTCCTCAAGACTTTCGAGCGCGGGACGATCATTGGCCGCACTGGCCAGCAGCCAATCGGGATAGTCGCGCCCCGAATGCGGCACCGACAGCAAGATCGGCCAATCGCCGCGCGGGGCGATGATGGTCGGCGGGGGAAGGGGGGCGTGGGTCAAGCGCTCAGCCTATCCGTGCCAGAAAAGGACAGCAATATTTGACCGCATGGAGCCGCTGGTAAATTGCGTCGGTTAGCGGCATACATCATCGCCATGATCCGGATCCTCCTTGCCGAAGACGACACGTCGATGCGCGAATATCTGCAGCGTTCGCTGGTGCGAGTCGGTTATGATGTCGAGGCTGTCGGCTGCGGCACCGAAGCGCTGCCGTTGATCGAGGCCGGCCGCTACGACCTGCTGTTGACTGACATCGTGATGCCCGAGATGGACGGGATCGAGTTGGCGCAGAAAGCGAGTGCCATCGATCCGGCGATCAAGGTGATGTTTATTACCGGCTTCGCTGCGGTCGCGCTGCAGAGCGGTCGGACCACGCCCGAAGCCAAACTGCTGTCCAAGCCGTTCCACCTCAAGGACCTGGTGGCCGAGGTCGACCGGATGTTCCACTCCGAAGACCAGCACGGGCGGCTGTAACAGCCCGATCAATCGGGGTTGCGATGTACGAGTGCGCCGACTAGAGAGCCGCCTGTGTGGGCGTGTAGCTCAGTGGTAGAGCACTGTGTTGACATCGCAGGGGTCGCAAGTTCAATCCTTGCCACGCCCACCATTTTTCTCCTTTTCAGAGAACTTAGTCTGCGCGGTAATGCGCTTGCGGGCGGGTGTAGGTGTCGCGGTTCCAGCGGCCATGCTCGGGCGGGCCGAAACCGGAGGATTTCCAGCCGACAAATGGTCCCGCGGCCGAGAAGGCCGGGCGCGCGCGGTTGATTGACAGCATCCCGGCCTCGACCTCGGCGAGGAAGCGGGTCTCCGCCGCTGGGTCGGTGGTGAAGAGCGCGCCGACGAGGCCGAAATCACTGGCGTTGTGGAGGTGGATCGCATGATCGAGATCGCGCGCGACCTGGATCGCAGCGAGCGGGCCGAATATTTCCTGTGTCAGCAACGGGTGATCGGCCGGAAGGTCGTGGAGCAGGGTCGGGGCGATCCAGCAGCCGGGGGGCGACAGATTGGCGGGGGCAACGGTTCCGGCGAGGGCAAGGAAACGCTGTTGCGCGGAGCGGTCGATTACCGGACCGAGGTGGGTTGCGGGGTCGTTCGGGTCACCAAGGTGGAGCTTGGCGACCTCGTCGAATAGTCGCTCGGTGAAGGCCGGGGCGATGTCGGCCAGCACAATCACGCGGCGGATCGCGGTGCAGCGCTGGCCGGCGAAGCTGAATATTGCGGCGGCAAGATCGGTCGCGGCGGAAGCGAGGTCGGCCGAGGATTCAACGATCGCGGCGTTGCACCCGCCAAGCTCGGCCTGGACGGGGAGGGCGTGGTGACCGGCGGCGGCGATGATCGCACGGCCGGTCGGGACCGAGCCGGTGAAGGAAAGCAGGTCGAGGGCTCCGCTATCGATCATCGCGCGGCCGGTCGATGCGCCGCCGGTGATCAGCGCTAGGCCCTCGCCAAGCCCGACTTCGGCCAAGGCGGCGGCGAGGAGGCGGGCAATGATCGTTCCCTGAAGCGCGGGCTTCCAGACAACGGCATTGCCGTAGCCAATCGCCGGCGCGAGCTTGCCGAGGGGAATCGCGAACGGGTTGTTCCATGGGGTGATCAGCCCGACGCGGCCGACGGGGCGAAAGGCGACATGGCCTTGGTGGTCGTCGAGCGTCGTTGCGACATGATCGAGCAAGGCGAGACCGTAAGCGACTTCGCCCTCCGCATCGCGGCGCGGTTTGGCCACTGAATTGATCAGAGCGTCGACGATGGCGTCGCGATTGGCCGACAGATTGGCGTGGACAGCGCGCAATCTGGCGGCGCGTTGTTCGATCGGCAGGATCGGCGCGTTGAGCTCGGCAATGGCCGCGCGCACTTCGTCCGGGGGGGAAAGCGGGACCTCATCGAGGATGCGGTCCTGGTCGCAGGGATCGCGATGCTGGAAGCTTAGCGCTTCGCTGGTGACGATGGTGGCAGCGCGGCCGTCGAGCCAGCGGAGCGATTTCGCCGCGAACGCGGGCTGGTCGCTCGCGATCAGGCGATCGTCGATCTCGACTTCGTAGCCCTTGGCATAAGCGTCGAGCGCGGTGGCGTGGATGCAGGCGTGGGCGTGAAGCCCGGCGAGGCGCAAGCGGGTGATCCCGGCGGCCTTGAGCGCGTCGTCGAGGCCGGGGGCGTCGAACGCACTGAAGAAACGCTTGGTGAAGACCAGCTCGCCCGAATTATCGGCGAGGTCGGGCGGCGGGGTTGGGTCGGGCGCAACGTCGCGGTGCGGCATGGCGCCGGGACCGCCAGTGCGGATGTGAAAGATCGGCTCGCCGGTGGCCCGCGCCTGAGCGAGCGCAGAGGCGATAGCGGCGACCAGTTCGGCCCGCGGCGGCGTCAGGCCGGGGCGGGCGAGATAATCCTCCTGCAGGTCGATCAGCAGGAGGGCCGAGCGGATCACAGGGGCTGGTCGGCCAATAAGGCGATGAGGTTATCGGCGACCGCATTGCCGAACTCGGAGGTGCCGACGACGCGCGTACCCGGCATGGCGAGATCGCTGGTGGCGATTCCCTGACGAAGCGTCGCGCGCACGGCCTGGCGAAGCGCGGCATCGGCCTGGGGCCAGCAAAAGCTTTCGCGCAGCATCATGCCGAGCGAAAAAATCTGGCCGATCGGGTTGGCGACATCCTTGCCCGCAATGTCGCGCGCGGCGCCGTGGCCGGTCTGGTAAACCGCATGGCCCAAATCGTTGAAATTGCCCGAGAAGGATAGCCCACGCGAGCCGAGCAATAACGACCCGCAATCGGCCAGCACGTCGCCGAACATATTGGGCGAAACGATGACGTCGAACTGGCCCGGATCGGCGATCAATTGATAGACTGCATTGTCGATTTCGAGCTCGCCCAGCGCGATGCCTTTATCGCGCGCCATTTCCTTCGCGCAGCTGCGCCACAATGACGAGATGGACGGAATGCCGCCCGGCTTGAGCACGACATGAACCTTGCCGCGGCGGGTCGCGGCGAGATCGAGTGCGACCCCCATGACCCGGCGAACGTCGGCCTCGCGATAGTCGAACCGGTGGCTTGCAATGCGGTCGCCGGGTTCGCCCGTCTCATCCCACGCGCCCTGATAGATTCCGCCCATATTCTCGCGCACTGCAATGATATCGGTGGCGGCGGCGATTTCGGGGCGGACCGAGCCCGCGGCGCGAAGCTCGGGGAGCGGTTCCAAGGGCGTGAATTTGCAATAGAGGTTGAAGC
>NZ_JANMLM010000056.1:0-3577 GCF_031372575.1 Sphingomonas sp.
CTCGACAAGGCATGGTCGCCCAAATTGTCGGCGGCGTTCGACCGCATCACGCTCGATCCCAAGTTATTCGCCCGAGTTGAATCGCTGTATAACCAGCGTGCCAGTCTTGGCCTTGACGCCAAGCAGACGCGGCTATTGACCCGAACCTATGACGGTTTTGTTCGCCGCGGTGCGAAACTTACGCCCGCGCAAAAGGCGCAGGTCAGCGCCATCAACCAGCAGCTGGCTTCCGCTTTCTCTGACTTCAACAGCCGCTTGCTAGCCGACGAAGGCAGTTTTCTCTCCGCCAGCGCGGCCGAGCTCGCCGGGGTCCCGCAGGACGTCCGCGATGCGGCGGGTGCCGTCGCCAAGGCCAAGAACCTGCCTGCCGGACGCTTTGCCGTGCGCAACACCCGGTCGGCGGTCGACCCGGTGCTGAGCTTCGCCAGCAATCGCGCGCTTCGGCAGAAGGTGTGGCAGGCGTTCGTCAATCGTGGCGACAATGGCAATGCCAACGACACCAATGCGCTGATCGCCCAGATCGTCAAATTGCGCGCCGATCGGGCGCATCTGCTCGGCTACAAGACTCATGCCGACTTCAGGATGCAGGACACGATGGCCAAGACCCCGGCGCGGGCGATGGACCTGATGATGCGCGTTTGGCCGGCAGCGGTGAAACGGGTCAATGAGGAAGTCGCCGACATGCGGCCGTTCGCGGCGCGGGACGGCGTCAAAACGATCGAGCCATGGGATTATCGTTATTATCAGGAGAAGGTTCGCAAGGCGAAATACAACCTCTCCCAGGACGAGATCAAACCCTATTTCGAACTGTCGAACCTGGTCAACGGCATGTTCTGGTCGGCCGAGCAATTATACGACCTGAAGTTCAAGGAAAATACCGGCGCCGTGCCGGTGTGGCAGTCGGACATTCGGAGCTTCGAGGTGACCAACGCCAAGACCGGCAAAGTGGTCGGGCTGTTCTACCTCGACACCTACGCGCGCGAAGGCAAGCGTTCGGGCGCGTGGGCGACGGGCTATCGCGACACATCCGGCCTGCTCGGCGCAAAGCCGAAGCTGGTGTCGAACAACAATAATTTCACCAAGCCGGGTCCGGGGCAGCCGGTGTTGATCACGCTCGACGATGCATCGACCCTGTTCCATGAATTCGGCCATGCGATCCACGGCTTGCTGACCGAAACTTACTATCCTTCGTTAGGTGGGTCGCAGCGCGATTTTGTCGAATATCCAAGTCAGGTGAACGAGAATTGGCTGCTCACCCGGCCGGTACTCGAGCGGTTCGCCAAGCATTATAAGACGGGCGCGCCAATGCCCGCCAGCCTGGTCAAGAAGATCGAGGCGTCGGAGACCTTCAACCAAGGCTTTGCGACGGTCGAATATCTGTCGTCGGCACTGGTCGACATGAAACTCCACACTCGAGAAGACGGCGTGGTCGACGTCGATGCGTTCGAGAAAGCGACGCTGGCCGAGCTTGGCATGCCGCGCGAGATGGTGATGCGCCATCGGTTGCCGCAATTCGGGCATCTGTTCTCGTCCGACGGCTATTCGGCGGGCTATTACAGCTATCTGTGGTCGGAAACGATGGATGCGGACACGTGGGCCGCGTTTGCCGAGACCGGCAATCCGTTCGATCGGACGGTGGCCGACCGGTTCCGCACGATCCTGCTGCAGACCGGCAACGAGACCGACCGCGCCGAGGCCTATCGCGCCTTTCGCGGGCGCGATCCGGATGTCACCGCTTTGCTCAAGCGGCGCGGTTTCCCGATTAACTGAAACCGGTAGCGGGCCGCGCTCCCCCCGGGTCGCGGCCCGCTGTTCCTAACTCGCGGACGGGCTCGCGAAGGTGTCGATCAGGACATCGAGCTGGGCCTGGCAATCGTTGCGAATCAGGCTTTGGGCCAGACCTTCAAGCCCGGCGGGCACGGGCGCGATCGGGCGCGCGCTGAGCGTGATTGTCGGGCCGATGCCACGCACTTCGTAACGATTGCCCGCGCCGACCGGCAGCGTGGCCGGCCAAGCGGCGTTCTTCTGCCCGGCGGCGAAATCAACCGTGGCGATGTTGTTGCTGCCCAATTGCTTGAGCGTCACGCGCCCGGCGGTGTCGGAATCGGCGCGGTACAGACCGATGTCGGCCGGATTGGCGATGCAGACATTGCCCGACCGACCAATATCGACCTGCCACACGTTGCGGCCCGAAGTCGCGCCGGTTGGGCCGCCACGGACGGCCCCGACGCGGCTTCGGCGAGCGTTGGACTGGCCCGACAGCGCGGCGATGGCCGCGGTCGAGCCGCCATTGCTGACCGACGTGCTGTAGGTGCCGGGGCCGCGCAGCGTCCGCGTGCCGCGCGAATCAAGCAGGATCACCACGTCGTTGTTGCGCAATTGGATCGGCTGGTTTTCGGCCAGCGCCTTGCCCGCAGGATAGGCCTTCGCCGAGGGCCCCGATGAGCGCACGACCAGCACCGCCGCTTGCGCCGCGACGCCCGACGTTGCCAGCGCGATCGCGCAGCCGGCCATCATCCACCTGTTCATCTTACTTCTCCCCCAACACAAATGACCCGCCCGGACCCGTTTGCCGGAGCCGATTGGCGAGATTCGATAAAGCTATATCATTATCATACATTGCTGCGATTGCTTCAAGGGCATGCAGCGCTTCTTTGTCGCCAGCTTCGAACTGACGCCACAAGCGTGTCAATTCGAGACGCTGCGCCGGATCGGACGAGGGGCTTGGCTCCCACACCACGATCGGGGTCGACCGGCCCGACAAGGTGATCCGCCCCATCGGCCGGAAAATGTCCTGGGTTGCGGTCCTGGCGCGGGCCTCATCGCTGACCAGGGCGTTGCTCTTGGTATATTTATTGGCGCCTTCGAGCCGTGCGGCGGTATTCATCGCGTCGCCCAGCGCAGTATATTGGATGCGCCCCTCGCCACCGAAATTGCCGACGATCGATTCGCCATAGTGGAGCCCGATGCGGGTCTTGCCGAGCATTGCCCGGTCAGCATCGTCGGCACCGAAATTCTGGGTGAAATGGAGCATTTCAAGCACCGCGTTCAGCGCGCGATCGCCATCATCCTCGCGGGCGATCGGTGCCCCCCAGAAGGCGACCACCGCATCGCCGACGAACTTGTCGATCGTGCCGCCATTGGCGAGCACGATGTCGCTCATCCCGTCGAGATAGGCGTTGAGGATCGAAGCGGTCTTTTCGGCCGGGATGACGTGGCTGAGGCTGGTGAAACCCTGGATGTCGGTGAACAAGGTGAAGATCGACAGCCGCTCGCCGGTAAGCGACAATTTGGTCGGATCCTTGAGGATCATCGCGGCAATATCAGGCGGAAGATATTTGCCGAGCGCCGACTGGGCGAAGCGCTTCTGTTCGGACCCCATCGCCTTCACCGTCGCCTCGGTCGCCATGTACGCCAATATCCAGCCCGCAACCCAGCCGAACGCGGGCAAGCCCTGCGTATCGATCCCGCGCCACTCGAACAGGAATGGCGCCGCACCGAAGAACAATAATTGCCCGACGATCAGTACGCTGAGCATGCCGGGGCGAACATCGACCATTGAGGTGAAGGCACCGGC
>NZ_JANMLM010000075.1:0-119858 GCF_031372575.1 Sphingomonas sp.
GCGGAAATGATCGAGCCGGGCGAGCGCGAGGTCGGCGCCGTCCTTGGGCAGGGGCTTTTGCGCCGCCCCGGGCTTGAGGATTTCGCCCAAGCGGAGCCCCGCCGCGCGACCGAACACGACGAGGTCGATCAGGCTGTTCGATCCCAGGCGGTTGGCGCCGTGGACCGAGACGCACGCCGCCTCGCCGACCGCAAACAGGCCGGGGACGACATGGTCGGGATCGCCATCCTTCAGGGTGACGACTTCGCCATGATAATTGGTCGGGATTCCGCCCATGTTATAATGCACGGTCGGGGTCACCGGGATCGGCTGGCGCGTCAGGTCGACGCCAGCGAAAATCTTCGCGGTCTCGGTGATTCCGGGCAGGCGCTCGGCGAGGATCTTGGGATCGATATGGTCGAGGTGGAGGTAGATATGATCCTTATGATCACCCACCCCGCGGCCTTCGCGGATCTCCATCGCCATCGATCGTGACACGACGTCGCGGCTGGCGAGATCCTTGGCCGATGGGGCATAGCGCTCCATGAACCGCTCGCCCTCGGAATTGGTGATGTAGCCACCCTCCCCGCGCGCGCCCTCGGTGATCAACACGCCCGCACCGTAGATTCCGGTCGGGTGGAACTGGACGAACTCCATATCCTGCAGCGGCAGCCCGGCGCGGAGCACCATCGCATTGCCGTCGCCGGTGCAGGTGTGCGCGCTGGTGGCGGAGAAATAGGTCCGCCCGTAGCCGCCGGTGGCGAGTACCACCGATTGCGCGGTGAAGCGGTGACTCGAGCCATCGTCGAGGTTCATCGCGACGAGGCCGCGGCAGACCCCGTCCTCCATGATCAGGTCGAGCGCGAAATATTCGATGAAGAAGTCGGCGTCATACTTCAGGCTCTGCTGATACAATGTGTGGAGCATCGCATGGCCGGTGCGATCGGCGGCGGCGCAGGTGCGCTGCGCCGGCGGGCCTTCGCCCATGTCCTGGGTCATCCCGCCAAACGCGCGCTGGTAGATCTTGCCTTCATCGGTGCGGCTGAACGGCAGACCGGCATGTTCGAGCTCGTACACTGCAGCGGGCGCTTCGCGGCACAGATATTCGATCGCGTCCTGGTCGCCGAGCCAGTCGCTGCCCTTGACCGTGTCGAACATATGCCAGGTCCAGTGATCGGGCCCCATATTGCCGAGGCTGGCGGCGATCCCGCCCTGCGCCGCCACCGTATGGCTGCGGGTGGGAAACACCTTGGTGATGCAGGCGGTCTTAAGCCCCTTTTCCGCCGCGCCCATCGTCGCGCGGAGGCCGGCGCCACCGGCACCGACGACAACGACATCATACACATGGTCGATAATCTTGTAGGCGGTCATTTACGCGGCTCCGAAAGCGATCTTGGCAAGACTGAAGAGAGCGAGCGACCCGCCGCCGACACCGGCGAAGGTCAAGATGCCGTGAAGCAGCGCGCGACTACTTTCGTCATGGACATAATCGTCAACCACGGTTTTGAGGCCATCGACCGCGTGGATGAAAAACGTGACCACCAGCAATGCCATCGGCACTGCGCCGCTCGCGCCTTGCAGCCATTCGACCAAGGTCGCCCGGTCGAGCGACGGCAATAGCAGCAGCGACACGATCAGCCACAGCCCAAGCAGCAACGATGCCGCGCTGGTCAGCTGCACGCGCAGCCAATGTTCGCCGCCATGCTGCGCCGATCCGGTGCCGCGCACCTGCCCCAGTGGGGTCGAACTAGTGCCGCCGCTCATGCCCAAATCCCCAATGCGATGGCCCAGGTGAGGGCGGTGAGGAACGCCGATCCGGCGATGGTCAGCCAGGCGAACAAGCCGTTGACCCGCGCCTCGAACCCGACGCCGCTGTCGAGCACGAGATGGCGGATGCCCGACAGCAAATGCTGCCAGAACGCCCAGGTCAGGCCGACCAGGACAATCAGCCCGACCGGGCTGGTCGCGAGCGCAGTGAACTTGGCATAAGCGGTCGCGCTGATCGAAATCGCCCATAGCCACCAGGTCAGCAGCGCCAGCCCGGCCACCGACAGTGCGCCGCCGGTCAGCCGGTGAAGGATCGAGACGAGCATCCCCGGCCCCCATTTCCAGATCGTCAGATGCGGCGACAGCGGCCGGTCGGGATTGCGGGTCATGGGGCCTCATTGCGAAGGGAGTATGATCGTCTCCGCCCCCCTAGGCAGCATCGGGCGATCTCGCAAGTCGAACACAGGGACTAACCGGCTCTTAACCATTGCCGGGGCATAGCCAGTTCAAGGCAATTGTTAAGCGAATGGGAATAGCAAGAATGGCTAATGTGGTCGGCGCAGGTTCAGGCAGCGAATATGATCTGTCACGGGGCCTCGCGCTCTATGATCCCGAAGGCGATCTGGCGTCTCGAGCGCAAGACTTGTGGACCCGGCTCGAGCCCGAATCGATCGACATGGCGCGTGAGTTCTGGCGACGTTACGCCCGCTCGCCCGAGCTCAGCGTGCCATTCGACCATGGCCAGCTGGACGAATTCTCGGCCAAGCTGCGCCTCTACATCGAGATGAAGTTTGCGCGCATCGATCATCCCGAATGGGCCCGCAAGACGCGAACCTATGTCGAGCGCTCGTTCGCGGCGGGCCTGACATTGTCGACCCTGCTCGCCGGACTGTCGGCCGAAACCGAGGCCGCCTTTGTCATCCTTCGCCGCCAGGTGACCGACGAAGCCGAACTGGTGCGCTTTGCCCGCACCTTGTCCGAAGTCCAGTCGGTCGAAGTCGATTGCTTCATCCATCATGCCATCGCTCTGGCCCGGGGCGAGGGCGAAAAAGTCCACTCGCGCCGCGCCAATGATTTCAACGGCAAGGTGCTCGGGCTGGTCCAGAATTGCACCCAGGAAAGCGACGGCCTGCGCTCGCAGGCGTCCGCCACCAGCGCCTCGGCGCGCGGGATGCTGGGCAAGACCAGCGAAGTTGCCGCCGCCGCCGAACAATCCGCCACCGCGATGCGCGAAGCCGCGCAGACCGCCGCGGGCCTGATCCGCGCGATCGAGGATGCCCGGTCCGAAGTCGAGGTTGCAGCCGGTGTCGCAACCCGTGCCGGTGGCCAGGCCGAACAAGCGGTCAAGGTCAGCAAGGCCTTGTCAGGCCATGTCGAGGCGATCGAATCGATTCTCGGGCTGATCCGCGACATTGCCGGGCAAACCAATCTCCTCGCGCTCAACGCCACCATCGAGGCCGCGCGCGCCGGCGATGCCGGGCGCGGGTTCGCGGTCGTTGCGCAGGAAGTCAAAAGCCTTGCCAGCCAGACTGCTCGCGCGACCGACGACATCACCGCCAAGATAACCGCTATCCAGCAGGCGACCCGCCAGACGGTCGAAAGCAATGCGTCGATCCAGACCACGGTCGAGGAAGTCCAGTCGAGCGCCGACCGCATCCGCCAGGCGATGGAATTGCAGGCCCAGACGGTGACGATGATCACCGCCGCGGTCGACGAAACCGCGCTTGCCGCCGATTCGATGAGCTCGACCATCGCCGCGATCCGCACCGACACCGAAAATGTCGCCAAGGACATCGATAATGTCGAGCAGGGCTTCGACCGCTTCTCGACCCAGATTGAGGCATTCCGCGCCACCACCAGCGCGTTCGTTTCGACCTTCGCGGCCTGAGCCTCTTTGCCCCCGCTGGCCGAACGGCTAGGCGGGAGTGATGAACATCCTCCTTACTGGCGCGAGCCGCGGAATCGGCGAGGCGACGCTTGCTGCTCTTGAACAGGCGGGCCACCGCGTGGTCGGCCAATCAACCGCCGGAAGCGACACCTTGCTCGCGGCCGATTTCACTGACCCCGACGCCCCGCGCCGCCTGTGGGAACAAGCCTTCGAGCGACTCGACGGGCGAGTCGACGTGCTAATCAACAATGCTGGGATATTTGAAGGCATCGCCGACAATGCCGGTGACGAGGAGTGGCATGCGGCGTGGGCCAAGACCCTGACCGTCAATTTGCAAGCCAGCGCCGATCTGTGCCGCCACGCGATCGCGCACTTCCGTTCATCAGACACACCAGGCGGGCGGATCGTCAATGTCGCCAGCCGTGCCGCCTATCGCGGCGATTCGCCGATGCACTGGCATTATGCGGCGTCGAAGGCGGGCATGATCGCAATGACCAAGAGCATCGCCAGGGGATATGCGGCTGAGCGGATTTACACCTATGCGGTGTGCCCCGGCTTCACCGCAACCGGGATGGTCGAGGACTATATCGCCAGCCGCGGCGGCGACAAATTGCTCGCCGACATTCCGCTCGGCCGCCCCGCCAGCCCGCAAGAAATCGCCGAGACCGTCCGCTGGCTCGCCACCGACGCCCCGCCATCGGCAACCGGCGCGGTGATCGACGTCAACGGGGCCAGCTATGTTCGTTGAGCTTGCCTTCGCGATGCAAAGCATCTCGATCCCGCTTGGCCGGACGCCGCGCCATAACGAGCCAGACCGCGCGCCGATTGCCCAGGCCGGCCCCGCCTGGTCGGCCGCCTGCGGGACGTCGACTGACTGGAACCAGCCCGCGCCGCCGGTGCGGATCCATGCCAACACCTATCTCGTCGGCACCTGCGGCATCTCATCGATCCTGATCACCGGCAGCAAGGGTCATGTGCTGATCGACGGTGGCACCGAGCAGGGCGCCGACCTGATCGCCGAGAACATTGCAGCGCTTGGCCTGCGGGTGAAAGACATCCGCTTCATCCTGATCAGCCACGAGCATAACGACCATGTCGGGGGCGTGGCGCGATTGCAGCAATTGTCCGGCGCGACCGTCGTGGCGTCGGCGGCAGCCAAGGCAATACTCGAAAGCGGCCAGCCCTCGCGCGACGACCCGCAATATGGCTCGACGAAGAGTTTTCCACCGGTGCGGGTCGAGCGCGTCGTCGCCAACGGCCAGGCGCTCCTGCTTGGCGACCTCTATCTCACGCCGATGGCCACGCCGGGCCACACGCCAGGTGCAACCAGCTGGCGGTGGGAAGCATGCGCCGGCGCAGTGTGCCGGACCATCGTCTATGCCGACAGCCTGACCCCGATCAGCAGCGACAATTACCGTTTCTCGGCGCACCCGGCCTATCTCGCCGCCTATCGCACCAGTTTGGCGAGGATCGGCGCAAGCCGCTGCGAAATATTGCTGACCCCTCACCCGTCGGCAAGCAAGATGAAGGAGCGGATGGCGGGTGAAGTGGCGCTGTTCGACGAGCGGGGATGTAAGGTTTATGCCGCAAGGCTCGGCACCATGCTCGACGAGCGCCTCGCCAAGGAGGTTCCGCAATGAGCTGGCGGGTCACGCTTCACTGCACCCGTGCCGAGGCGGAAGCGGTGCCCGATAGCGACCATTTGTTCCAGTTCAGCGATTCGCCGCCAGTGCTGGTCGCCGACGAGCCCGATCCCCACGCCCCCGACGATTGGCGAATTCACGCTTATTTCGCCGACCAGCCGACAACGCAGGAACTGGTGCTGCTCGGGCGGATGACGGCCAACGCCCAGCCCGAGGTCGAACATCTCGGCGAAGATGATTGGGTGACGATGAGCCAGGCCGGGCTCGATCCGATTCGCGCCGGGCGGTTCTTCGTCCACACCCCGAGCCATTTGCCCGACGACCACGCGATCAATTTTGAAATCGACGCCGGGCTGGCGTTCGGCACCGGCCAGCATGATACGACCGCCGGCTGCCTCGCCGCGCTCGACCGGCTAGAAGTCGCGGGGAGGAGCTTCACCAACATCGCCGACATTGGCACCGGCACCGGACTGCTCGCCTTCGCAGCGCTGGCATTGTGGCCGCAAGCGAAAGCGATCGCGACCGATATCGACCCGATCGCGATCGACGTCACCGCCGACAATGCACGGATCAATCAGGTCGCGATCGGCCACGCTGCGGGCGAGATATTGCTCGCCGTCGCCGACGGAATGAGCCACGAAATGCTGGTCGCGCGTGCGCCGTTCGACCTGCTGATCGCCAATATCCTTGCCGGGCCATTGGTCGAGCTTGCCCCTTCGTTCGCCGAAGCGGTCACACCCGGCGCCATGGTCGTTCTGGCCGGGTTGCTCGATAGCCAGGCCGATGCGGTGGTCGCGGCCTATGAAGCCGAAGGAATGACCGTCATCGAGCGCAATCCCGGCGAATGGTGCGTGCTGATGATGCAGGCCTCGTCATAAACCGGATCGCCGTGCAGCGCATCGTGGAACCGCCCCACGGCAAGCGCGTTCGTTACGCAACAAAAACCAAAACCAACAGGGAGTGACCACATGTCCGACAATAATGACCCCGTCGTCGAACGGACCACGATCGTCGAAACCGGCAATGGTGGCGGCGGCGGCGGAATCCTCGCGGTGGTCCTGCTGATCATCGTTATCCTCGTCCTGCTGTTCGTGTTCCGTGACCAGCTCGGCTTCGGCGGCAGCAGCAAGACTGACATTAACATTCCCGACAAGATTGAAGTCAACGTCAATTAAGCGCGTGGCGGGCGGGTGCTCCGGCCCCCGCCCGCAGCCGTTTGAAATCTGCGCCGCACCGTCGTAACGGTGCGCGGATGAGCCACCCATTTGACCTCCAGCGGATCCACCACACCGCTTATCGCTGCAAGGACGCCAAGGCGACCGTCGACTGGTATCAGACCATGCTCGGCATGCACTACACCAACGCCTTTGCCGAAGATCATGTGCCGTCGACCGGTGCCTATGATCCTTACATGCACGTCTTTCTCGATTGCGGCGGCGGCAATTTCATCGCGTTCTTCGAATTGCCCAACCAGCCCGAGATGGCACGCGACCCCAATACCCCCGAATGGGTCCAGCACATCGCGTTCGAAGTTGCCGATCTCGACACGTTGCTGGCGGCGAAAGCGCATCTCGAGGCGCACGGCGTCGACGTGCTCGGGCCGACATATCACGGCATTTTCCGCTCAATCTATTTCTTCGACCCCAGCGGTCATCGTTTGGAACTCGCCTGCAACATTGGCACACCTGATCAATATGCCGAGCTTGAGCGGGTTGCCCCGCTGATGCTCGCCGAGTGGAACCAAACCAAGAAAGCCCCGCAGCACGCGCAGTGGCTCCACGTCGATCCGGGATCGCTCGCCGAATGAAACTCGCATCGTTGAAATCGGGCCGCGACGGGCGGCTGGTCGTGGTGTCGGACGACCTCGCTTATTATGCCGATGCGGGGCACATCGTCGCCACACTTCAGGGCGCCCTCGATGATTGGGAGCGGCACGAGTCGGCATTGCGCAACCTCGCCACCGACCTTGAGCATGGCACCATCCCGCGCGAGCGGTTCCACGAACGGGAGGCGGCGGCGCCATTGCCGCGCGCCTATCAGTGGGCTGACGGCTCGGCCTATGTGAACCACGTCGCGCTTGTGCGGCAGGCACGCGGCGCGGAAATGCCCGAGACATTCTGGCACGATCCACTGATGTATCAGGGTGGATCGGACGGATTTCTGGGGCCGCGCGATAATATCCCGCTGGCCGACGAGGCGTGGGGCTGCGACCTCGAAGCGGAAGTGGTGGTCGTAACCGGCGATGTTCCGCAGGGTGTGTCGGCGGCCGATGCGCTGAACTATATTCGGCTGGTCGGACTGACCAACGACGTCAGTCTGCGCAACCTCATTCCCGGCGAGCTGGCCAAGGGATTTGGTTTCTTCCACTCCAAGCCGGCGTCGAGCTTCTCGCCAGTGCTTGTTACCCCCGATGGACTCGGGAGCCGTTGGGCAGGCGGCAAGCTACGCGGTGCGCTTGAGGTCGAATTGAACGGCCAGCCGTTCGGCCGCGCCGATGCGGGCGAGGACATGACGTTCGACTTCGGCACGTTGATCGCGCACGCTGCCAAGAGCCGCAGCCTTGGCGCGGGGACAATCATCGGCTCAGGCACGGTGTCCAACCGCGACATCGACGGCGGGCCCGGCAAACCGGTCGCGGCGGGCGGGCTCGGGTACAGCTGCATCGCCGAAGTACGCATGGTCGAAACGATCCTGGACGGCGCGCCGGCGACTGGGTTCCTCAAGGCGGGCGACCGCGTTGCGATCACTATGCGCGACGACAAACATCACCCGATTTTCGGCACCATCGACCAGCAGGTCGTCGCCGCTTAAAGCAGCCCCCGGCTATCGCCCATTAACCGCGTCAGGCCATGCAACGCGGCGAGATTGGGTGCGGCGACCCCGACCCTTGCCGCAATTTCCAGCGGCGCAGCGAGTAAGGCGTCGAGCTCGATCGGGCGACCCAACTCGACATCTTGTAGCATCGACGTCTTGAACGCCCCCAGGGTCGCAGTGATCATCAGCCGATCCTCGCCGCTCTCGCTGATCGGACAGCCGATCGCCGCACCAATCTGAGCCGCCTCAGCCATGCAGCGCAGCATGAAGTCGCGCGTTTCGCCATTGGCGAGGATCCGGTCGGCGGTGGCCAGCGTCAGCGCCGAGATGGGGTTGGCGGTCATATTGCCCCATAATTTGTACCAGATGGCGCGGCGGATATCGGGCACCGCTTCCCCCGCCAGTCCAGCCTCACGGAATAGATCGCCAAGCGCGGATGCCCGCTCGCTCATCACACCGCTAGGCTCGCCGACCAACACGGAGTCGAGCATCGCCACCTCGATCCGCGCCGGGTTCGGGCGGCGGCAAGCGGCATGGACGACGCAGCCGATCACTTGGTCAATCGGCAAGTCCGCCGCGATCGCCCCGGTCGGGTCGACACTGATCAATGGCGCGCCATCGACGTACCACCACGGCACGCCGTTCATCATCGGCACGATCAATGTTTCCGCCCCGATCAATGGCCTTGCCGCCTGCGCCGCGTCTGCCAGTCCAGGTCCTTTGACCGCGATGATCAAGATGTCTTGCGGCCCTAGCGATGCGGCGTCGGTCGCAATATCGGGATGCGCGACCTGTTCCTTGCCGCGCTCGACGACGGTAATGCCGCCTGCAAGCGCCGTTGCGGTCGGGTGTCGCGCCAGCACCGAAACTTCATGGCCCGCAAGGGCAAGCCGCGCCGCGACCCACCCGCCAATCGCCCCGGCGCCAAGGATCGTGAGCTTCATTCGACTGCTGGCCATTGGTCGCTTTGGGCCAGTGCGGCGCGAATATCCACGCCATCAGCATCCAGCGCGGCGGGCGACCGCGAGACTGCGCTTGGCGTCCGGTCGAACCGCGGGGCGGGCATTGGCTGGAGTGACCCGTCGCGGACCGCCAACAACTCGCGCTCGCGATTGGCGGGATGATCGGCCGCTTCGTCGAGCGTCAGCACGGCGGTGACGCAGGCATCGAGCTGATCGAATATTGCCACCCAATCATTGCGATTGCGCGTGGCGATCAAGGCGGCGATTTGCGCAATTCGCTCGGGCCACAGGCTGCGATCGAACTGCCGATCGAAATCGCCCGGCGACAGGCCGAGCCCGGTAATAAACGCCGCATGGAATTGCGGCTCGATCGCCCCGACCGCGAGATAGCCACCGTCGGCGGTTTCGTAGCAGCGGTAAAAATAGGCCGCACCGTCGAGCAGGTTCTCCGATCGTTGGTCCTGCCAGAACCCCATCTTGCGCCAGCCATGTACTTGCGCGGTGAGCAAGGCAGCCCCGTCGATCATTGCCGCATCGACCACTTGGCCCCGCCCGCTCGACTGGCGTTCGACCAACGCGGCGAGAATTCCGGCCACGACAAAGGTTGCACCGCCGCCAAAATCGGCCACGAAATTGATCGGCGGGACGGGCGGCGAACTGGCATCGCCGATCAGCCCGAGCGCGCCCGATTGGGCCATGTAATTAATGTCGTGGCCGACCGTTTGCGACAGTGCGCCCGACTGGCCCCAACCGGTCATTCGCGCGTAAACCAGCGCTGGATTGACGGCCTGCAATACATCGGGGCCAAAGCCGAGCCGCTCCATCACGCCGGGTCGGAATCCTTCGAGCACGACATCGGCCGCCGCGCACAGTCGCATCGCGATTTCGACCGAGGCGGGATCCTTGAGGTCGAGCGCGATCGAGCGGCGCGAGCGATTAAGGATGTCGAGCGTCGGCGACCCGGCCGACACCGTGGGGCCGCCGGGACGATCGATGCGGATGAGATCGGCGCCCATATCGGCTAGCATCATCGCCGCGAACGGAACCGGTCCGATGCCAGCGAATTCGACGATCCTGATCGTGCTGAGCGGCCCCGACCGCATGATGATATCCCCCGTTCGGTGTCAGTCACCCAGCCATATCAGCTGCAAGAAATAATGCATTGTTTCCGGGTATCGTCCGCTTGCCTGACGACCACTTCGCTGACCATCGGCGTACAAAAGCACCTTGGTGAGAAAATCACCTGATCGAGATGTTGTCATCCAAATCACGGATAAATAGCTATAATTTCAATATTTCATGCTCGCCCGCGCCTATTGTGCAGCGCAACAATTTATGGTCATTTTATCCCGTCGAGACAAGCCGCCCGACACGAGGCGCTTCTGAGACAGGGGGAGGGTTCACCGCACATACGGGGAACTTTCAATGGGCTTAAAACGACATTTCGCGATCATCGCCATTTTTGCCTCAGCCGCACTGGCGCGCCCGGCATCGGCTGCCGACCTCGGGTCAGGGTTCAGCGTCACCGGGGGCGCAACCTTGATTACCGATTACCGCTTCCGCGGCATTTCTCAGACCAACAAGCGCTTCGCCGTGCAGGGAACCGTATCGCTCAATCACGCATCCGGTTTTTACGGGACCGTTTGGGCATCAGCGATCGATGATTATGTCGCTTACGGCTCCGACGCGGAGTTCGACTTGGTCGGCGGTTATCGCAAGACGTTCGGCGCGACGACGGTCGATGTCGGCGTGCTTTATTATTACTATCCCGGATCAGGCGGCGCCAATTCCGATTTCGTCGAACCCTATGCGTCGATCGCGCAAGTCATTGGCCCCGTCACCGCCAAGCTGACCGCCAATTATGCGCCCCGGCAAAAGACATTATCGGTCGGCTCTGGCAAGGAAGACAGCCTGTATCTGGCGGGCGATTTGTCAGCTTCCATCCCCAAGACTCCGATCGGCCTCACCGCACATCTTGGGCATAGCTACGGCCCAAGCTACCTGACGATCGGCAAGGGCTATACCGACTGGAGCATCGGCGCGACCGCGACGGTCAAGCAAATCGTCTTCGGCATGTCCTATGTCGACACCAACAAATCCCTGTTCAGCCCATCCGGTCGCAACATCAGCAACGGCGGCGTCGTCGCATCCGTCGGCGTTACATTTTGACTGGCAGGGGAGTGTTGGAATGAAACTCGTCATCGCGATCATCAAACCGTTCAAGCTCGACGAGGTGCGAGAGGCACTGTCGACGATCGACGTCCAGGGCATGACGGTGTCCGAGGTCAAGGGCTTTGGCCGCCAGAAAGGTCATTCGGAAATCTATCGCGGAGCCGAATATGCGGTCAGTTTCGTGCCCAAGCTAAAGCTCGAGATTGCGGTCAGCCACGATTTGGTTGAGCGCGTCGTCGAAACCATTGAGGCCCGCGCCAGAACCGGCACCATCGGCGACGGCAAAGTCTTCGTCATCGACCTTGAACAAGCACTTCGGATCCGCACGGGGGACGCCAATGACTCAGCGCTTTGACATGGATTGCGGAAAACTCATCTGGATCGGCCGACTGGCGGTAATTGCCGCGGTCGGTCTGTGCGCCGCCCCCGCCTGGGCGCAGGACGCGGCTGCCGCTGCACCGCCGGTGCCCGACAAAGGCGACACCGCCTGGATGCTGACCTCTGCAGCGCTGGTGCTGATGATGTCGGTTCCGGGGCTCGCCTTATTCTACGGCGGGCTGGTGCGATCGAAGAACATGCTGTCGGTGCTGATGCAGGTGTTCATGATCGTTGCGGTCGCGGCCATCATCTGGGTCGGTTGGGGCTACAGCCTGGCGTTTACCGGGGGCAGTCCGTACGTCGGCGGCCTGTCGAAAGCATTTTTGTCCGGGGTCACGACCAGCTCGTTGGCGGCGACGTTCTCGAACGGCGTCTACATCCACGAATATACCTTCATCGCGTTCCAGATGACCTTCGTCTGCATCACCCCGGCGCTGATCGTCGGCGCCTTTGCCGAGCGGATACGCTTTCTGCCGCTGATGTTGTTCATCATCCTGTGGCTGACGATCGTCTATTTCCCGGTCGCGCATATGGTCTGGTATTGGGCTGGCCCCGATTTCCTGCCCAACCAGCCGGGCGACTTCGGCTTGCTCTATGGTTGGGGAACGCTCGATTTCGCGGGCGGTACCGTGGTCCATATCAATGCCGGCATTGCCGGGCTGATCGGCTGCCTCGTGATCGGCAAGCGCATCGGCTACAAGTCTGAGCCGTTGCCACCGCATTCGCTGGTGATGACGATGATCGGCGCATCCCTGCTGTGGGTCGGCTGGTTCGGGTTCAACGCCGGGTCCAACCTCGAAGCCAATGGCGTGACCGCACTCGCCTTCATGAACACCTTTGTCGCAACGGCGGCAGCGGCGGTGGCGTGGGCAATGATCGAGCAGATCGTGCACAAGCGGGCGTCGATGCTTGGCGCGGTCACTGGCGCGGTGGTCGGGCTGGTCGCGATTACCCCTGCATCGGGGTTTGCGGCACCGGGGACGTCGATGGTCCTCGGCGCGGTCGCGTCCTGCGTCTGCTACCTGTTCGTGACCAAGGTCAAGAATCGCTTCGGCTATGACGACACGCTCGACGTGTTCGGGGTGCATTGCGTCGGCGGGATCGTCGGCGCGCTCGGCACCGCGATTGTCGCCGCGCCATCGCTCGGCGGCCAGGGCTGGTTCGATTACACCGTCAATCCGGCGGTTCCGGGCGCCTATGACATGGCCGGACAACTGCTCACGCAGGCCAAGGCGGTCGGGGTGACCCTGCTATGGTCGGGCGGCGTGTCGGCCTTGCTGTTCGTGGCGATCGACAAGTTGATCGGGCTTCGGCCGAGCGCCGATGTCGAGCGCGAAGGCCTCGACATCAACGAACATGGCGAACGCGCCTATACGTTGTGACGCGTGCGGCGGGCTGGCCTAACGGTCAGCCCGCTTGCAAATCAGGCGATGGCCATCAGATGCTGGTGGACTGCGGCGGCGCAGTCGCGGCCCTCGCGGATCGCCCACACCACCAGCGACTGCCCGCGCCGCATGTCGCCACAAGCATAGATTTCGGGGCGGCTGGTGGCATAGGATCGCATATCGATCGAGACGTTCGCCTGGGCGAGGATGCCATCCGCCGGGACGCCGACGAATCCCATGGCTAGCAACACCAGGTCGGCGGGGATCGATCGCATCTTGCCATCCTGCTCACAGGTCAGCGACGTCACCCGGCCAAGCTCGCCCTCCGCGCACAGGGTCTTGGCCGAGAAAAGCCGCTCGACACCCTCTTCCTGCGACGTCGATGTCCGCAGCCGCAGCGGCCAATGCGGCCATGTCAGTGACTTATTCTCCGCCAGCGGTGGCTCGGGCATGATTTCCAATTGGGTCACCGATGCCGCGCCCTGGCGATGCGCGGTGCCAATGCAATCCGATCCCGTGTCACCGCCGCCGATCACGACGACATGCTTGCCCATAGCATCGATCGGCTCGACATCCACCGCCAGTCCCGCAATGCGCCGGTTTTGCTGGGTCAGATAATCCATCGCGAAGTAAATATTGCCCGCCTCGCGCCCGGGCACGTCAAGATCGCGCGGCCATTCCGCCCCGCCGGCGAGCACCATCACGTCATAATCGTCGAGTATGCGGTCGACTGTTACGTTGACCCCAATCTCCATCCCGGTGCGGAAGATTACGCCTTCCGCCTCCATCTGGACGACCCGCCGGTCGACCAGGGCGCGGTCCATCTTGAAGTCGGGGATGCCGTAGCGCAGCAGCCCGCCAATCCGGTCGGCTTTCTCGAACACTGTCGGCGCATGGCCCATCCGCGCCAGTTGCTGTGCGCAGGCCAGCCCCGCCGGGCCCGATCCGACCACCGCGATCCGTCGCCCGGTGCCGCGCCGCGCGACCTTGGGCACGATCCATCCCTCGTCCCAGCCGCGATCAACGATGGCGCATTCGATCGTCTTGATCGTCACCGGCTCGTCGGTCAGCGCCAGCGTGCACGCCTCCTCGCACGGGGCGGGACAGACGCGGCCGGTGAATTCCGGAAAATTGTTGGTGCGGTGCAGTCGCTCGCACGCCGCTTGCCACTGCGCGTCGCTGACCAGTGCATTCCAGTCGGGGATCAAATTTCCAACCGGGCACGCCGAATGGCAGAATGGCACCCCGCAATCCATGCAGCGCGTGGCCTGCTGCGCGACGTCGGGCGCGGGCATCGGCTGGATATATTCGTCCCAGTCGGCGACCCGCTCGGCGACCGGGCGCGCGCTTCGGTCGTGGCGCGGGATGGTCAGGAAGCCGGTCGGGTCGGTCATGCCGCAAGCCCTCGCTCGGGTGCCGCTGCACGATCGAGCGCGGCGCGATATTCGTTGGGCATGACGAGCACGAACTCGCTTAGCGACTGGTCCCAATCGGCGAGCAAGGCAGCCGCCCGCCTGCTCCCCGTCAGCGTCGCATGGCGCTCCACCAGCCCGCGCAATTGTGCCGCATCCTCAACCGCGCCGATGCTCACCGACGAATGGTTGCACTTGCCCGCGAACAGCCCCTCCGGATCATGTATAAGCGCCACCCCGCCCGACATTCCGGCGGCGAAATTGCGCCCGACCTTGCCCAGCACGACTACCGTCCCGCCGGTCATATACTCGCAGCCGTGATCGCCGATCCCCTCGACCACCGCGGTCGCGCCCGAATTGCGGACGGCGAAGCGCTCGCCCGCTTGTCCGGCGAAAAACGCCTCGCCGCTGGTCGCGCCATATAGGCAGGTGTTGCCGACGATGATGTTGGTGGCAGCCTCGCGCGGGCAGTCGGCGGGGGGTCGGACAATAATCCGCCCGCCGCACATTCCCTTGCCGACATAATCATTGGCGTCGCCGACGACATCGAGGGTGATCCCGCCGATCAGGAACGCGCCGAGGCTCTGCCCCGCTGATCCGGTCAGGCAGACGTCCAGGCTCCGGTCGGGCAGGCGTTCGCGCTCCATCCGCCGCACCAATTCGCCCGATACCCCGGCCCCGACCGAACGGTCGTCGTTGCCGACGCCAAGCTCGATCCGCGCGGGGAGCGGCCCGCCCAGCGCATCGATCAGCGCCGCGTCAATCCGCATCGACGACGCCTCGCCCGGTTGCTCCGACCCCGATCCGGCGAAACGCTCCGGCCGGTGGAGCAGGCGCGACAGGTCGATCCCGCCCGCCTTCCAATGTCCCTCGGTCGCAGCCGAGGCGCTGAGCAGATCGGCGCGCCCGACCGCCTCGCCAAGCGTCCGGAGCCCGAGCGACGCGAGCAACTCTCGCACTTCCTCGGCGACGAAGAACAGATAATTGATCACGTGCTCGGGCGTCCCCGTGAACCGCCCGCGCAGCACCGGGTCCTGCGTCGCAATCCCCACCGGGCAGGTGTTGAGGTGGCATTTGCGCATCATGATGCACCCCGCGACGATCAGCGGTGCGGTGGCAAAACCAAACTCGTCGGCGCCGAGCAGCGCCGCAATCATCACGTCGCGTCCGGTGCGCAATCCGCCGTCGGCTTGGACCGTCATCCGGTCGCGCAGGCCGTTGAGCAGCAAGGTCTGCTGGACCTCGGCCAGGCCAATCTCCCACGGCAGCCCGGCGTGGGTCAGCGACGTCAGCGGCGACGCCCCGGTGCCGCCTTCATAGCCCGAGATGGTGAGGTGATTGGCACGGCACTTAGCGACCCCCGCGGCGATCGTCCCGACCCCGACCGCCGACACCAGTTTGACCGAGATCCGCGCCGCCGGATTGACCCCGCGTAAATCGTGAATCAGCTGCGCGAGGTCCTCGATCGAGTAAATGTCATGGTGCGGCGGCGGCGAGATTAGCCCGACGCCGGGGGTCGAATGGCGCACCGCCGCGATTGCCGCGTCGACCTTGTGCCCCGGCAATTGCCCGCCTTCGCCCGGCTTGGCCCCTTGCGCCATCTTGATCTGGATCTCGTCGGCATTGACCAGATAATCGGTGGTCACGCCGAACCGTCCGGAGGCGACCTGCTTGATCGCCGATCGCTCGCTGTCGCCATTGGCAAGCGGGGTGAAGCGCGCCTGCTCCTCGCCGCCTTCGCCAGTGTTCGACCGCCCGCCGATGCGGTTCATCGCCTTGGCCAATGTGGTATGCGCCTCGCGGCTGATCGACCCGAAGCTCATCGCCCCGGTTGAAAAGCGCCGCACGATCGACGCTGCATCCTCGACCTCGTCGATCGGCACTGGCGGCCCCGCGTGGCCCAGGTCCAACAGCGAGCGGATGGCCAGTAGGCGCTGGTTGGTCGCGTCAATCTCGGCGGCGAAGGCGCGATATTTGTCGGGGTTCGATCCGCGCACCGAATGCTGCAAATTGGCGATGCTGGTCAGCGTCCAGCCATGTTCCTCGCCGCCCTCGCGAAGCGCGTACATCCCGCCCAAGTCGAGCCGGTCGGCGGCGCAGGCGGCATCGTGCCGCCGCATGCATTCCTCCGCCAGTTCGGCAATTCCCAGCCCGCCAAGCACCGCGTGCGTGCCGGTGAAAAAGCGGTCGATCAGCGGATCGGCGAGCCCGATGGCGTCGAAAATCTGCGCCCCGCAATAGGATTGGAAGGTCGAGATGCCCATCTTCGACATCACCTTGAGCATGCCCTTGCCAAGCGCCTTGACGAACCGCGCCTCGCCCGCGCCGCCGGGGTCGGCGAGCGCGATCGTATCGAGCGCAAGCCACGGGTTGATCGCCTCCGCGCCATAGCCGGCGAGCACGCACATGTGGTGCACTTCGCGTGCCTCGCCGGTCTCGACTACCAGCCCGGCCTGCATCCGCAGCCCTTGGCGGATCAATTGGTGGTGGATCGCCCCGGTTGCCAGCGCAGCGGGGATCGGCACCCGCTCGGGCGATGCCGCGCGGTCGGAAATGATGATCAGGTTGGAATCGGCCAGCACCGCCTCGGTCGCTTCCCAGCACAGACGCTGAAGCGCGGCCTCAAACCCTTCCCTGCCCCCCGAGCGCGCGAAGGTCGCGTCGAGCGTGACCGTGCTGAACGCCCCGTCGAGGCTATCGTGGATCGACCGGATCTTTTCGAGATCGGCATTGCCGAGGATCGGCTGTGACACTTCTAGCCGTTTGTGAGTCCCCGCATCAGCTCCCAGCAGATTGGGGCGCGGGCCGATCATCGACACCAATGACATCACCAGGGATTCACGGATCGGGTCGATCGGCGGGTTGGTCACTTGGGCGAAATTCTGCTTGAAATAATCGTACAGCAATCGCGGCCGCCGCGACAATATGGCGAGCGGCGTATCGGTCCCCATCGACCCGACCGGATCCTCGCCCCCGCGCGCCATCGGTCCGAGGAAGAATTTGAGATCTTCGTCGGTGAAACCGAACAATCGTTGGGCTTCGGCGAGCTCGGTCGGGGTCGGCACTTTGACCGGATTGGCACCGTCGGGCAATTTGTCGAGCGTGAACTGCGTATCGCGCAGCCAGTCACCATACGGCTCGGCCTCGGCCAGCGTCGCCTTGACCTCGTCATCCTCGATCAGGCGGCCCTGCTCAAGATCGATCAGCAGCATCCGACCCGGCTCAAGCCGGCATTTGCGAACGATCCGGCTATCCTCGATCGGCAGCACCCCGCACTCCGACGCCATGATGATCCGCCCGTCGTCGGTGATGACATAGCGCGCGGGCCGCAGCCCGTTGCGATCGAGCGTCGCACCAATCTGGCGCCCGTCGGTGAACGCCACGGCGGCCGGCCCGTCCCATGGCTCCATCAATGCGGCATGATATTCGTAGAACGCGCGCCGCTTGGGCTCCATCGCGACATCGCCGGCCCACGCCTCGGGGATGAGCATCATCATCGCATGCGCCAGCGATCGCCCGCCCGCGACGAGTAATTCCAGCGCATTGTCGAGGCACGCCGTATCCGATTGATGCTCGGGAATGATTGGCCACATCTTGTCGAGGTCGGCGCCGATCAGCGGCGATTCGAGCGTCCGCCGTCGCGCATTCATCCAGTTGACGTTGCCACGCAGCGTGTTGATCTCGCCATTATGCGCCAGCAGCCGATAGGGGTGAGCCAGCCGCCATGACGGGAACGTGTTGGTCGAGAACCGCTGGTGGACCAGGATCAGCGCGGTGTGCGTCAGCGGGTCTAACAGGTCAGCATAGAATTCGCCCAGCTGGGCCGGCTGCAACATGCCTTTATAGACCAATGTCCGGCTCGACATGGAGGCGATGTAAAATTCGCCCAGCCCCGGCAGCTTGTGGTCTGCTGCAAGCACCGTGAGTGGATTGAGCGTCTGCTTGCGAATGGTCAGCAACTTGCGTTCGAACGTCGCCTGGTCGGACGCCTTGTCACCGCGGCCGATGATGGCGTGGGACAGGGTCGGGATCGATTCGCGCGCCCGCTCGCCGAGAATGTCGGGATTGATCGGCACCTCGCGCCAGCCGAGCAGTTTCTGCTCCTCGAGCAGGACGAACCGCTCGAACCGCGCCTTGGCGAAATCGCGCGCTGCCGGATCGCGCGGCAGGAAGCAGGTTGCCACCGCATAGTCACCAGCCGGGGGCAAAGCGACGTCGTTGGCGACGCTCCATGCGCGGAACAGTGCGTCGGGAATCTGGATAAGGCAGCCCGAACCGTCGCCAATCTCGGGATCTGCCGCAACGCCGCCACGATGCGCCATGCTTGCCAAGACATGCAGCCCATCGGCAATCAGTTCGTGCGTCCGCTTGCCCTTGATATTGGCGACGAAGCCCATCCCGCAGCTGTCACGCTCATGGCGCGGGTCATACAGCCCCTGACCGTGCGGAAGGTCACTCATGGCAGCCGACTTGGCCAGTCGGCGCAACGGCCCACCATGCCATTGCCGCGGCCAGCACCAATCGCCCACTGAAATCAGTGCGGCGAAGTGCCGATCGCGGCTCGTGACCCATTTGCACCTAGCTCCATGCTGCAGCGCAACATCTTCCGCGAGTTTGGCCTGTGTCAAGCCGGACTAGGCAGGACACCAACGTAACGCCGTGAAATATTCACGGCGAACGCTCGCGACGTGGAGCGGTCGTCCCAAGCTGAGCCTTTATTTGCGCCGAATCGGGCATATGGTGCCGCCTACAGGACTCGAACCTGTGACCCCCGCATTACGAATGCGATGCTCTACCAGCTGAGCTAAGGCGGCCCGCGATGGGCGAAAAAGCCCCTATCAGCGAGGTTGGCGCTGGGCAAGCGCTGCGCACATCACGCCGTTTGAATGAACATGCTTAAGACTTTCTTCAGCGCTCGGTGGCAGATTAGCATTGATTTGGACCAATCAGGGCCGTGGCATGGACAGTTATTCCGAGCATCCGAGCGAATATGACGTGTCATCGGCCGTGGCCGTGACGGCCGGCGATGACGTGACGGAGGCGATCGGTGCCGACGAGCGCCGGATGCATGTTCGCGCTTACAATTATTGGGTGTCACTGCTCGACGGGCGCGATTATCCGTCGATCGAGGACCTCGATCCCGGCAGCGTCGTCGATTTCGCGCCACACAGCGTACTGCTCGACTTTACCGCCGGGCGCGACGACCCGGCAACGCCCTATGTCGGTGCCGCGATCCGCGCTGAATGCGGCCTTCCGGCAGACATGAAGGATATCGGCCAGGTCCCGAGTCGCTCTTTGCTGTCGCGCCTGACCGACCATTATCTGCAGATTATCGCCAATCGCGCGCCGATCGGGTTCGAAGCCGAATTCGTCAATCAGCGCGGCCAGTCGATCTGCTATCGCGGAATATTGATGCCGTTCAGCTCGGACGGTGACACGATCGACTTCATTTACGGGGTGATCAACTGGAAGGATGCCGGCGACAGTGTTGCTGCCGATGCGCCGATCACTGCGGCCCTCGCACCGGTCGAGGCCGAGCGTCAGCCAGTCGCCGCCCCCGGTGAGCCTCCGGCCCATTTGACGTGGGAAGACGGTCCGCTAGCCGACCCGATCATCGCCCCGGAACCGATCATGTCGGCCGAGCCGCTCATCGCCGCCGAGCCACTCGACCTGGTCGAACCCATTCCCACGCCCGATGCCGAGGCCGGTCTCGCCGATCATCTGTCTGCTGCGCGCGAAAGTGCGGAAGTGTGCAAGGACGCCGATGGCCGAAGCCGCGTTGCGCTCTATCGCGCGCTGGCAATGGCCTATGATTTCTCGGTCGCCGCCAAGCGGGTGCCGGGCGAATATGCCGACATCCTCGACGATGCAGGGGTCAAGGCCCAGGCCCGCGCCCCCATGACCCCGGTGGTCAAGCTCGTGTTCGGCGCAGACTATGACAAGGCCCGACTGACCGAGTTCGCCGCTGCGCTAAGCTATGCCGAGCGGCGCAAGGTCGACTTTGGCGGGTTCATGCCATTTCTCGACAATCAGGCCGGTGGATTGAAGGCCCTGGTCGCAGCCGAGCGCGCCGAACGTCGCCCGGCGGACAAACCCGACGACAAGGGCGAAACCGCCCGCGCGGCGCTCCGCGAGACGCTCCCGGTCAACCTCGGTCGGCTTCCCGCGAACCAGGAATTCACTCTCGTGATCCTTCGCCGAAGCCCCGAAGGTGTTCACCAGACGGTGGCGGTGATCGACGATCCGGCGATGCTCGAACGCGCCATTCGCCGCACCGCGCCCTGAACTTCGCCGTTCGCGCGCCTTGTCGCGGGCGACGGCTGGGGTCTATAGCCCGCGCCCAATGACCCTTAGCGAGACGGTTGAACCCATGGCGGCCTCCCCGGACGCGGACGATCGCATCGTCGGCCTGTTGCGCAACGCGCTCAATTCCAATGCCCTACCGGGCGAACTCGACGGCTTTTCCGACGCCGAACAAGATGAAGCGGCGGCATTCGTCGCGGGCGTCGCGGCCAGGCGCAAGCCGGGCGACGTCGCGATCCAGCTTACCTCGAGCGGGGGCGAGGCCGGGCACCGCCGGATGCATCTTGCAGTCGTCAATGACGACATGCCGTTCCTGGTCGATTCGATCGCCAGTGCGATTGGCGCGCGCGGGATTGCGATCCATCGCCTGCTCCACCCGATCGTCAAGGCGAGCCGCGATTCGAAAGGCAATTTGACTGCGCTTGGCGAAGGCGACCTGGAATCGATCATCTACATGGATCTCGACCGGGCCGACGCCCGGACCCGATCCGCGTTGCGGGCCGAATTGACGCAGGTGCTGGCCGACGTCCGCGCCGCCGTCGCCGACTGGAAGTCGATGCAGCAACGCATGCGCAACGACGCCGAAACGCTTGGCGATGCCGAGGGCGCGGACTTGTTGCGCTGGTTCGCCGATGGAGCGATGACCCTGCTCGGCTTTGAAGTCGAGCGCCCCGGCGGCGAAGGAACCGACGGGCTAGGCCTGTTCCGCTTTCCGGGCGAGCCGACCGATGAGGGCGGTTGTGAAGAGGCCATTCGTTATTTCGAGAATGGTGGCCAAGTGCCGTTGATGGCCAAGGCTGATCGCAAGTCGTCGATCCACCGCCGGGTCCCGCTCGATTTGGTCGCGGTGCCGATCCGGGAGAATGGCAAGATCACTGCAGTCGGGGTTCATGTCGGGCTGTGGACCAGCGAGGCATTGTCCGCCCCGGTCGAGCAGATTCCGTTGCTTCGGCGGATCCTCAAGGACCTCGACGCAAGCTATGGCTACACCCCGCGCAGCCACAGCGGCAAGGCGCTCCGCCACGCGCTGTCGGCGCTGCCGCACGATCTGATCCTCAATCTCGACCAGGACAGCGTCCGCAAGCTGGTGCTCGCGGCGATGACGCTGGCCGACCGACCGCAGCCGATCATGGTGCTCGTCCGTTCGATCCTGCGCGGGCATTTGTTCGCCTTCGTGTGGTTGCCGCGCGAGGAATTGTCGACCGTCCGCCGGCTGGCGATTGGCGAAATGATCAGTGAGGCGGCCGATGGTCCGCAAAAAGCCTGGTCGGTCGATCTTGGCGACGGCGACCTTGCCTTGCTGCGCTACACCTTCTCGATCGACGCCGCGCGCGACACGCCCGATTCCGCGGCGCTCAATCGCAAATTGTACGACATGGTGCGCGGCTATTTACCCTCGGTTGAGGAACGCCTTGCCGATAGCGTCGGGTCGACCCAGGCGCGCCGCCTAGTGCTGACCTATGGCGATGCTTTTCCTGACTCGTTTCGGTCGCGCTATCCGGCCGACGATGCGGCGGCGGATATTCTTCAGCTGGACTCGTTGGCGGACGAACACCAGCGGTCGATCCGCCTTTATCGCCTGCCGGGTGATCCGCCCGAGCAATTGCGGCTCAAGCTCTACAAGCGCGGCGCGCTGGTGCCGCTGTCCGACGTCGTCCCGGTGCTGGAGAATTTCGGCTTTACGGTGATGAAGGAAACCCCGACCCGACTCGACGACGTCGGTTCCAATATTTACGAATTTGCATTGGTCATGGCCGACGGATCGCCCGCATCGCGGCTCGACGATCGGGCAGCGATGATCGAGGAAGCAATTGCCTCGGTGCTGCTCGGTGCGGCGGAAAATGACGCTTTCAACCAATTGATCATCAGCGCCGGTTTGACCCCGCGTGCTGTGATCTGGCTTCGCGCCTGGTTCCGCTACACGCGCCAGGTCGGGGTGGCTTACTCGCTGATCACCGTCGTCGATGCGCTCGGGCGAGCCCCGGCTGCGACCCGCGCGCTGGTGGGATTGTTCCTCGCGCTCCACGATCCGGCGCTAAAGGCCAAACGCGACGACGAGGCCAAGCGGTTCGCGGCCGCATTCGACGATGCACTCAAGAACGTCGGCAGCATCGACGACGACCGCATCCTGCGCCTGATGCGATCGGTGGTCGGCGCAACCCTTCGCACCAACGCCTTCGCCCCGGCAGCCGCCGAAGCGATCGCCTTCAAGATCGATTCCCGGCAAGTCCCCGGCCTGCCTGCGCCAATTCCGTATCGCGAAATCTGGGTCTATTCCCCGCGCGTCGAGGGCATTCACCTGCGCGGCGGGCCGATCGCGCGCGGCGGGCTTCGCTGGTCCGACCGACGCGATGATTTCCGCACCGAAATTCTCGGGTTGATGAAAGCTCAACTGGTCAAGAATGCGGTCATCGTCCCGACCGGCGCCAAAGGCGGCTTCTATCCCAAGCACCTCCCCAGCCCAGCACTCGACCGTGAGGCGTGGCTGGCCGAGGGCACCGAAAGCTACCGCATCTTCATCCGCGCGTTGCTGTCGGTCACCGACAATATTGTCGACGACAAGATCACCCATCCCGACAAGGTCGTGATCCATGACGGCACCGACCCCTATTTCGTGGTCGCCGCCGACAAGGGCACCGCAACCTTTAGTGACGTTGCCAACGGAATCGCGTTGAGCCGCAATTTTTGGCTCGGCGATGCGTTCGCCAGCGGCGGCTCCAATGGCTACGATCACAAGGCGATGGGGATTACCGCCAAGGGCGCATGGATTTCGGTCCAGCGCCACTTTCTCGAACAGGGCATCGACGTCCAGACCGACCCGATCAAGGTGGCCGGCTGCGGCGACATGTCGGGCGACGTGTTCGGTAATGGCATGCTATTGTCGAAGAAACTGAAGTTGATCGCAGCATTCGATCATCGCCACATCTTCATCGATCCCGATCCCGATCCGGCGAAAAGCTGGAAGGAACGCAACCGCATGTTTGCGCTGCCGCGCTCGAGCTGGGACGATTATGACCGCAAGGCGCTGTCCAAAGGCGCGATGATCGTCCCGCGGTCGCAAAAGTCGATCAAGTTGACCAAGGAAGCGCAGGCCGCGCTCGGCATCGACTTGCTCGAAATCGACCCGACCAGCTTGATCACCGCGATCCTCAAAAGCCCGGTCAACTTGATCTGGTTCGGCGGCATCGGCACTTACGTCAAAGCCTCGACCCAGCCGCACAGCGACGTTGGCGATCCTGCTAATGACGTGCTGCGCGTCAACGCCAACGAGATCAAGGCCAAGGCAATCGGCGAAGGCGCCAACCTCGCCATCACTCAGGCTGCGCGGATCGAATTTTCGCAGAATGGCGGGCGGATCAATACCGACTTCATCGACAATTCGGCCGGAGTCGACTGCTCGGATAATGAGGTCAACATCAAAATCCCGCTCAACCGCGAAATGCGCGAAGGGCGACTGACCGAGGCCAAGCGCAACAGCCTGTTGGTCAGCATGACCGATGAAGTGTCCGAACTGGTGCTTGAGGATAACCGGCTGCAGAGCCTGGCATTGTCGATTGCTGAGCGCGGCGGGGTCAAGGCGCTGCCCGAGCATGTCCGGGCGATCGAACTGCTCGAGGCTTCGGGCCGGCTTGACCGCCGGGTCGAGGGGCTTGGGACGAGCGACGTCCTGCTTCGCCGGACGCTTGACCATCGCGGGCTGACCCGGCCCGAACTTGCAGTAGTGCTGTCGATGACCAAATTGTCGCTTCAGGCGGCGATCGAGCAATTGAAGCTGGCCGATGACACCATGCTCGAGCCGCAATTGTTCGCGGCGTTTCCGCGGCCGATGCAAAAGGCGCATGCGGCGGCGATCCGTACCCATCGCTTGCGCCACGAAATTGTCGCCACCAAGGTCGCCAATCGGATCGTCAACCGCCTCGGCCCAAGCATTCCGCTCAGCCTTACCGAGGAGGAAGGCGCCTCGCTCGGCCAGGTCGCGACCGCGTTTCTCGCCGCCGAGCACCTCCTCGACCTGCCCAAATTGTGGCAGCGGATCGAGCGCGCCAGCGTTACCGAAACCGTCCGCATCGAGTTGTTCCAGGTCGCCGCCAAGTCGGTGCGTAGCCACGTCTCGGACATTCTTCGTTCGACCGGCGCCGAAGGCAGCGTCAGCGATCTGGTCAACATGCTTGCGCCCGCCGCGCGACAGATTTCGGCCGCCGCAACCAAGCTGATCCGTTCGGAGGTTCGCAATGAGGCTGACGCCCGGCGCGAGCATCTGGTCGAACTTGGCGCCGACGATGCGATCGTCGACGGCTTGGTCCGGGTATTCGAGTTGGACGGGGTGTTCGGCCTCGCCGCGCTCGCCGCCAAGCGTCAGCTCGATGCGCCGGCGCTGACCAAGGCTTACACCCGCCTCGGCGAGGCATTGAGCCTCGACTGGGCGCAGCAGCAGGTCGCGCGGTTCGAGCCATCCGATCAGTGGGAGCGGCTTCTGGTCGCCGGGTTGGAGCGCGATTTCGAGCAGCTTCGGCTCGAGTTTCTAGCCCGCGGTCGTGATGGCGATCCGGCAGGGACCACCGAGCGTTGGATTGAGCGGCACGCGCCGCGGATCGACCAATTCCGCAAGCTGATTGCCCAAGCCAAGGTCGCCGGCGCAGTGACCGGCCCAATGCTTGCCCAGATCGCCAACCAGGCCAGAATTCTTCTCGCCCGATGACTATCCTGCTCGCTCGATGAGGCCGATGCGGGTCGCGTTGATGGTGCCCGACCCGGCCTATGCCGACCCATATGCGTGGACCTATGATGTCGAGGCGGCGATCCTGACCAAGGTCGGGATCGCTGTTCAGCCCCTGCCGTGGACCATGACCGGCAAGCTACCCGATGTCGACCTGGTCATGCCGCTCGTCGCGTGGGGCTATAATCTCGACTATACGCGCTGGCTCGCCTTGCTCCAGCGCGCCGAAGTCGAGCGTTGGCCGCTGATGAATCCGCCATCCTTGCTGCGCTGGAACGGCGACAAGGCCTATCTCAAGGAGCTTGGGGCAAAGGGCATCCCCACCGTTCCAACGGTGGACGTCGATCACCTGAGCGCTGCGTCCCTGTCCGCCGCCTCGGCCAAGTTCGGCCAGTTGGAGCTGGTCATCAAGCCACCAATTTCGGGCGGCGCGCATGGCACCTACCGGATCAAGGTCGGAGATCCGATTCCCGGCGATGTCGCGGGCAAGCGAATGATGATCCAGCCGTTCCAGCCGGGCATTGCAGCGGGCGAATATTCGATCATCCTGTTCGGCGGCAAATTCAGCCATGCGGTGATCAAGACCCCAGTGCCGGGCGACTTTCGAGTCCAGCCGCATCTCGGCGGGATTGATCGCTACGCCGTTCCGCCGCACGGGGCGCTCGAGCTTGCCCAGGCCGCGCTGGCCGCTGCACCGGCCGAGGCGCTTTACGCCCGGGTCGACATGATTGCCGGGCCCAATGGCGCGCTTAAGATCATGGAGCTGGAGTTGATCGAACCGGCCTTGTTCCTGCACCATGCCCCCGACAAGGGCGCCGCCTTCGCTTCAGCCGTCCGCACCGCCGCCGCACGCAAATAATCATTGGGGGATCGCCCAAGATACGATTTTTTGGGGGTAGCGACGGACTCTACACGCTCCTAGCTTGGCCAATCACGAGACGGACGCGAGCATTCCTATGTCGGCAAACTATCAATCACTGACCGAAAAGGAGAAGCAGACGCTGCGTCTGATTGTGCGCGGGCATGACGCGAAATCCTTGGCTCGGCACCTTGGCCTGTCGATCCACACCGTCAACGAACGGCTGCGTGACGCGCGCCGCAAGCTCGAGGTTCCAAGCAGTCGTGCGGCCGCGCGGCTATTGCTGGATACCGAAAAAGAAGCCCCCCAAAATCTAGCGGACAAGCAAATCGGGGAAGACTCGGCCGTCATCGATCGGGAACAAGATCCGGCACCGGCCATCGGTCCGTTGCGATCGCAACGCTCGCTGGCCACAATTGCAGGAGTTATGATCATGTCTATTCTTGTTGGCGCGTTCGCCTTGTCATTGCTGGTCGACGGGGCGGCACCATCGGCACCGATCAATGCACCCCAATCCAGCGAAGCGATTGCCGCGACCACTTCGATCGAATCCGATGCTGTCCGATCGGCGCGCGAGTGGTTGGAGCTTGGCGATCAGGGGCGCTGGAAAGACGGCTGGCTCGCCACCGGATCATCATTCAGGCAATTGAATACGGTCGAGCTCTGGTCGGAAGTTGCCGTAAAAGTGCGCGTGCCGCTGGGCGGAGTCATTTCCCGCACCGCGCTCAGCCAAGAAAGCGTCCCCGCACCGCCGGCCGGCGTGGAAGTCGTCAAATTCCGGACCAATTTTGCGAACAAGGCCAACGTGATCGAAACCGTCAGCATGGCCCGCGAAGGCGCGGCCTGGAGAGTGGTCGGGATTTACGTCGACTAATCGCCGCGAGCGAACAGCCACTGGCGGATCGCGGAGGTGAGATTGGGCGGCGGGGATGAATCCAGCCGCTCAACATCAATTGTCGCAATCAGTGCATTGAGCGGAAGCTCGCGCGCCGTCGCTTCAGCTTCGAGCGCCGCCCAGAAAGCGGGCTCCAGGCTGATCGACGTTTCATGCCCGGCGATCGTCACCGACCGTTTTGTTGGCAGGCCATAGCGCATGAGATTACCGAAGCCCGGGCACAGCCCGCAAGGCCGACAGGCCGCCCGAGCTTATGCGAGGAAGCCAAGCCGGCGAAGGCCGGCGCCCGGCGTTTGAGGGGCTCAACGAAAACCCATCAATACATATGCTGCCCGCCGTTGATCGACAGCGTCGATCCGGTGACGAACCCGGCATCCTCGCCGACCAGAAACGCCACGCCGCGGGCGATCTCGCTGGCCTTGCCGAGGCGGTTGACCGGGATTTTGGCGATGATCTTGCCGAGCACATCGGGCGGCACGGCGGCGACCATGTCGGTATCGATATAACCGGGAGCGATCGCGTTGACGGTGACATTGTTGCGCGCGCCTTCCTGCGCCAGCGCCTTGGTGAAACCGTGAATGCCCGACTTGGCGGCGGCATAATTGACCTGGCCATATTGCCCCGCCTGGCCGTTGATCGAGCCGATATTGACGATCCGCCCATAACCGCGCGACTGCATCCCTTCGAACACCGCCTTGGCCATGTTGAAGCAGCCGCCGAGATTGGTGTCGATCACGTCCTGCCACTTGGCATGGTCCATCCGCTTCATCGTCGTGTCGCGGGTGATGCCGGCATTGTTGACCAGCACGTCGACCGGCCCAAGGTCGCCCTCGATTGCCGCAATCCCGTCGATGCAGGCCTGGTGATCGGCAACGTCGAACTTATACGCCTTGATTCCGGTGCGGTCGGCGAACTCCTTCGCCCTTTCCTCATTGCCGGCGTAGGTCGCAGCGACCTGCATCCCCATGTCCTTCAACGCGATGCTGATTGCTTCGCCGATGCCGCGCGTTCCGCCGGTCACCACTGCCACTCGTGCCATCACTCTCTCCCGTTTTTTCTTTGAGAGTTAGGCTGACAGCCACCATCCGGCAAGTTCGCGCCGAATCAGGCTTTCGAGCATCGCCATCCCTTCGTCGCTGTCGTTGAGGCAATCGAGCCGCGCAAAGTGCGTTCCGCCCGCTGCGATGAAATCTTCCTGCCCGCGAATCCCCAATTCCTCGATCGTCTCAAGGCAGTCGGCGGAGAAGCCCGGCGCGGCAATCGCGACCTTGGTCACGCCCTGGCCCGGATAGGCGTTGAGGGTCACATCGGTCGGCGGCTCGAGCCATTTGGCCTTGCCGAATCGCGACTGAAAGGCGACGTCAACCGGGGTGCCCATCGCCTCGCCGAGCAACCGCGCGGTTTTCTGGCAATGGCAATGATAGGGATCGCCCATCTTGAGCGTCCGCTGCGGCATGCCGTGGAAGCTCAGCAGCAATCGCTCGGGGACGAAATCGAGGGCCGCAATTTGCCGTTCGAGATCAGTCTTGAGCGCGGCGATGTAGGCGGCATCATCATGGTATGGCGGCAATGTCCGCAGTGCCGGCTGCCAGCGCATCGCGGCGAGCGTGGCGAACGCAGCATCATTGGCAGTGGCGGTCGTGGCCGCGCAATATTGCGGATAAAGCGGCGCCAGCAGGATCCGATCGCAGCCCTTGGCCTTCATCGCCCCGAGCGTCACCGCAATCCCCGGATTGCCATAGCGCATTGCATAATCGACCAGCACGGTGTCGCCGAGCCGCGCCTGCAATGCTTTGGCCTGCCGCTTGGTGATTGCGGCGAGCGGCGACCCGTCTTCACTCCACACTTGCGCATAAGCGTGCGCGCTCTTTTTCGGGCGCGTATTGAGGATGATGCCGTACAGGATCGGCTTCCACGCCCATGACGGAATTTCGACCACGCGCTTGTCGCTCAGAAACTCCGCCAGATAGCGCCGCACCGACCCGACATCGGGCGCGTCGGGGGTGCCGAGATTGATCAAAAGCACGCCAATCTTCGGCGCAATAATGGGCGGATGGTCGGGCGGTGGCTGCATCACGCCGCCATGGGGTTGAACGGCAAATCGCGCAAGCGTCGTCCGGTACCCGATGCCAGTGCATTGGCGACTGCCGCAGCCAGCACGACATGGCCAAGCCCGCTGACCCCGCCCGGCGCGGCCGTGCTCGGCGCGAGTTCGACGATGATCGTCGGCACCCGGCCGACCCAAGTTATCCCCGCCGAGCGAAGCGGACGGGCGACCGGCATTCCCGCCACAAATTCGGGCGCATCGGCCGTCGCCAGTGACAGCGCCTCGATCAGCGACCCTTCGACCTGTTGCTTGACCAGCCCCGGGTTGATCGCCCGCCCGCAATCGACCACCGCCACCAATCGTTCGACCGCGACTCGCTGGTCGGGCCCGATCCCGGCCTCCGCGAGCAACGCGATGTGCGACCCGAACGCCGACACCGCCGCCAGCCCCAGCCGGCTGCCCGGTGCGCCTCCGTCCCACCGCCCGAGCGTTGCCACCGCCTCAAGCACTTTCGCCAGCCGCACATTGCCGCCGAGCAGGCCCATCCGGAACGAGAATGGCTCCGCGCCCAATCGGCGCGCCATTTCATCGATGAAGCTTTCGTTGGCGAACCCGGTCAGCGCCTCGCTCCCGCCGCGCATGTAGCTGGTAGCGATCGGCAAATCCGCAGCCAGGGACTCGATCCGCATTGACGGCACTGCATAAGCCGGGGTCGCCCCGGGAAGTTTGGTCCCGCTCGCGGTCACGAACCGTCCACCCCACGCCGCCAAGCCGCCCGCAGGCGAGGGCAACGCCGTCATCCGCGCCAGCATCGGCGAGCGCACCCGGTCATGATTGCGCCCGACCTTGGCGGAGATAGTCAGTTGCACCGGCCGCCCAACCCGCCGCGCAAATTCGACCGCGATCGGGATGGCGTCGACCGCCATGCCGCGCCCCGACGGATCGCCGATCGGCATCGGGTAGAGCGTGACCTCCCCCGCGCTGACTCCGCCGACTCTTGCAGCAGCAGCGAGCGCTGCGTCATAATCCTGCACCGGCGCCCACAGTTCGAGCTTGCCGCTTATTATCCGCGCCGTCGCCGACAGCGGCTCCAGCGAGCGATGCTCCGCCGCTGATATTCGATAGGTCGCCGCCAATGCCCGAGCAGTTCCGACCGTCGCTTCATAATCGCCCCGCGCAAACAGCGATGTGCGCTCGCCGCTGTCGAGTGCCGATCCAAGCGCATCCATGATCGCCATGTCATTGGCATCGGCCTTGCCCGTGAATTGTGCCCCAGCGGCAACCAGCCCGCGCTCCGCCGCCCACCACGTCTCGCCAAGCGCGGCCAGCCAGCCATCGCCGACAAGCAATTTCCTTACCCCGCGCGATTGCTCCCCGCTGTTTCGGGAATAGCCCGTCAGCCGCCCCCCTGGCGGCGCAATCCGCACTGCGGCAAACAGCATATCCGGTAACCGCACATCCGATGCAAAGCGTAGCGACCCGTCCAACTTGGCCGGCAGGTCGAGCCGCGCCAGCGATTGGCCCGAAAGCTGCCCGCTCCCCTCCTTGCGCAACATTGGCACGCCCGGCTCAAACCCCGCCGCCGCCTCGGCCAATTGCCCGAATGCCAGCCGATTGGCCCCCTGCATGACGAACCCGTCGGTCGCCTGACACAGTGCCGGATCGACCTCCCAATGGTCCGCCGCCGCGCGGATCAGCAGGTCGCGCGCAACCGCCCCCGCCTCGCGCAGAGGCTGTTCAAACGCCCGGATCGAGGTCGCGCCGGCCGTCTTCCGGCGCTTGAGCAACGAATTGGCATAGACTGCACCCATTGGTGCCGGCTCGACCGCGACTTGCTCCCACGCCGCGCCCAATTCGTCAGCCGCGACTTGCGCTAGCCCGGTCCAGATGCCCTGCCCGGTCTCGGCCTGCGGCACCGCCACCGTCACCCGCCCATCGGGTGCAATCTTGAGATAATGACCGAACACGCGCTCGCCCTTGGCGGCGGTCAAGGCACTGCCGATCTTGCGCGGCCAGGCAGCGAAGGCGACGATCAGGCCGACCCCGACGCCGCCCGAAATCAGCAAAGTGCGACGGTCGATCGGCTTCAATGGGCGTATTTCTGCTTCAACATCACCCGGTCGATCTTGCCGGTGCCGAGCCGTGGTAGCGGCTCATGGGCAAAGACGATTTTGCCAGGAATCTTGTACGCCGCCATCTTACCCTCGAGGAATGTGCGCAGCCCATCCTCGTCGAGCTTGCTGTCCTCGGTCCGATACAGGATCGCCAAGGGGATTTCGCCCAATCGTTCGTCGGGCATGGCGAGCACCGCCGCCTCGGCAATATCGGGACAGGCATAAAGCGCGGCCTCGACCTCGGCCGCAGAAATATTCTCGCCGCCGCGGATGATGATGTCCTTCTTGCGGTCGACGATGAACAGATAGCCGTCATCGTCGAGATAACCAATGTCGCCAGTCTTGAGAAAATGGTCAGCGGTGAAGGTCGCCGCGGTTGCCGCCGGATTATTCCAATAGCCCTTGATGTTGGCGGCGGTTCGAATGCCGATCTCGCCGAGCTCATTGGCGGGCAAATGCACCTCGCCGTCACCAAGGATCGCAATCTCGACGAACGGCGCGGTCGCCCGCCCGGTCGAGGCCGGCTTGTCGGCATAATTCTTCCAGAAATTGCCGCACCCGACGGCATTGGTTTCGGTCAGCCCATAGCCGAGCGCGGGCTGCGCGCCGGTGAAGCTTTTCTGCAACCGCTCGACATGGCTGGTCGGTCGCGCCGCGCCGCCCGCAGCGATGTCAGTCAGCGACGACAGATCATGTTGCGCACGATCGGGATGGTTCATCAGTTCGAGGCTCATCGTCGGCACCCCGACGAAATAGGTCACCTTCTCCGCCTCGATCAGCCGCAGCGCTTCGCCCGCGTCCCACTTTGGCATCAGCACCATCGCGCGCCCGATGACAAAGCTGGTCAACAACACCGGCACTTCGCCGGTGACGTGGAACAAAGGCACGTTGACCAGGGTCTTGGGCGTGTTGGGCGGCGGGGTGCCGCGCTTGGTCAGAATGCCGAGCAAGGTCATCAAATGGGTCGCATAGGTGTAGATCGCCGTCGTCACTGCGCGGTGGGTCGACAGCGCGCCTTTGGCCGCGCCGGTCGATCCCGAGGTAAACAGGATGGTCGCATCATCGTCCGGTGAAACGGCTGGAAGTACGGTCGCCACATCCTTGCCGAACAGCGCTGCCAACGCCTCTCCGGCGTGATGCTCGATCGCGATTGTCACCAGTTCCCAATCGCCCTTGACCCCGGCGATCCGGAGCGCGCGGGGTCCATCGGCCAGGATCAGCCTGGGCGATGTCAGTTCGAGCGCATGCGCCAATTCCTCGCTCTGCCACCAGCCATTGACCAAGGTCGCAATCGCCCCGGCCTTCAGCGCCGCCATGTAGGTGATGATCCAGCTCGGGCAGTTGCGCATCGCGATTGCCACCCGGTCGCCCTTGACGATCCCGCGTTCGACCAGACCTCGCGCCACCGCGTCCGACAGCCGCTGAAGGTCGGCGAAGTTCAGTCGCTCGTCGTCGGCAATCACCGCGTCGGCAGCGCCGTTGAGGGCGCAGAAGGCGGCGAAGAAACTCGGCAGCGTCGCCGGAAAGTTGCCCGCGATCGCCTGGCCATGTGCATCGCGATCGATCACCACGCGCCCGCCCGGGCCGATGACCGCAGCCAAAGTGGCGTCGAATTCGCGGTCGAGCTCGCTTTGCATCGCTTCTCCTTTGCCTTCCGGTGCGCGCACCTTATGAGGCGTCACCGCAGTGGGGAAGAGTTATGAGTGCCGCAATCGCCGCTAATGATATCGGGATCAATTATTACGACCTGCATGTGTCGCCTGTCGCGCTGTCGCTGGGCATCTTCGATTTGCGCTGGTACAGCCTTGGCTACCTCGCCGGGATTTTCATTGGCTATTGGTATCTGCTCAAGCTGATCAAGCAACCCGGCGCACCGCTCGCCCGCCGTCATGCCGACGATTTGGTCTTCTATTCCTCGCTCGGGATCATCCTCGGCGGCCGGCTCGGCTACGTATTGTTCTACAACCTTGGCTATTATCTCCAGAATCCGCTCTCGATCCTCAAATTATGGGACGGCGGGATGAGCTTTCACGGCGGGGTGATCGGCGTCACCATCGGCATAATCTACCTTGCCCGCAAGGAGGGGCTCAACTGGCTGCGCGTTCACGATTATGTCGCCTGTTGCACCCCGATCGGGCTCGGGCTGGTGCGGATTGCCAATTTTATCAACGGTGAATTGTGGGGCGCACCGACCACGGTGCCGTGGGCGGTCCGCTTCCCGCTGGTGATGGGCCAGCCATTGCTCGGCCCGCCGCGCCACCCGACCCAATTATATGAAGCGATCCTAGAGGGCGTCGTCCTGTTCGCGATCCTCGCCTTCATGTTTTGGAAGACCCGCGCCCGCTACGATCCGGGCAAGCTGGTTGGCGCGTTCATCCTGTTCTACGGCCTGTTCCGCTTCGGCATCGAGTTCATCCGCGAGCCCGATTCGCAACTCGTCGGCTTTGCCCAGGCAACCGGGCTGCACATGGGACAATGGCTGTCGTTGCCGATGATCATCGGCGGGATTTACCTGATGGCGACCGCTGCGAGGCGCCGCGTCAGGGTCGAACCGATCGCCGGGACGGAGAGCGTGGCCTGAGCTTCGGCGACGACCTCAAGCAGCGAATCCGCGACCGCGGGCCGATCAGTGTCGAGGCCTATATGGCCGCCTGCAACGCGCATTATTACGCCACCCGCGACCCCCTCGGGGCCGACGGCGATTTCACCACCGCGCCCGAAATCCACCAGATGTTCGGTGAGATGGTCGGCGCCTGTCTCGCCGACTGCTGGCATCGCGCTGGCCGCGGCGACGCGATTTACGCCGAGCTCGGCCCGGGGCGCGGTACACTCACTGCCGACGCGCTGCGGGTCATCGGCAATATTGAGACGCATCTCGTCGAAACCAGCCCCGCTCTGCGCGCCGCCCAGCAATCGCGCCTGCCCAACGCCATTTTCCACGACTCGATCGCCCAACTCCCCCCGCGCCCCCTGCTGCTCGTTGCCAACGAATTCCTCGACGCGCTCCCCGTCCGCCAGTGGATCGGCGACGAACAACGGCTGGTTGGCCTTTCAGGCGATGACCTCGCCTTCACCGCCAACGGCATGATCGTCGAAACCTCCCCGGCCCGAGACGCCGCAGTACGCGCCATCGCCGCCCACCTTGCCCACCACGGCGGCGTCGCCCTGATCATCGATTATGGCCACGCCACCAGCGCCCCGGGCGACACGCTGCAGGCGGTCAACGCGCACCTTTTCGCCGATCCGCTCGCCAATCCTGGCGAGCAGGACCTCACCGCGCATGTCGATTTCGAGGCGCTCGCCGACTCGGCGCAGGCGGATGGAGCGGCGGTTACCTCGATTGCCAACCAAGGCGCTTTCCTGACCAAGCTCGGCATCGTCCAGCGAGCGGAAAGCCTGTCGCGCGCCAACCCCGACCGCGCCGATGAGGTCGCTTCGGCGCTGACCCGCTTGACCGACCCCGCCGCGATGGGCGATCTGTTCAAGGTGATCGCGATCCACTCCACCGATTGGCCGACGCCCGCAGGCTTCGAATGACGATCGCGCTTCGCCCCGCGACCAAGGCCGACGCCCCGACGCTCGCCGCACTCGGCGCACGCACGTTCAGCGACACCTTCGGTCATCTCTACGATCCTGACGATCTCGACCTGTTCCTCAAGACCCATGCGGAGGAGCATTGGGCGGCTGAATTATGCGATCCCGAATTTGCCGTGCTGCTGGTCGAGGCCAAAGGCGAGGCGGTCGGTTACGCCAAGGTCGGCCCGCCGCATTTGCCGTTCGAGCCGCGCGGCACGGCGGTCGAGCTTCGCCAATTCTATCTCGTCAAGGACTGGCAGGGCCACGGCCTCGCCGACGAAATGATGCGCTGGGTGTTGGGCGAGGCGGAAGGCCGCAACGGCGACGATCTCTATCTCTCGGTATTCGTCGACAACCATCGCGCGCGCAAATTTTATGAGCGCTGGGGGTTTATCGCCGAAGGTCGCTATGCCTTCATGGTTGGCAATCACGCCGACGAGGACATCGTCATGCGCCGCCCGCTGTGAGCGGGGTTGAGGTGATCCGCGCTGCCGCCCTGGGTGATCTTCCCCACGGTTTTCTCGGACGATCGGGCGGTGTTTCGACCGGTATATTGTCGGGCCTCAACACTGGTTGGGGAAGCGGCGATGACCGCGAGGCGATTATTGAAAACCGCCGCCGCGCGGTCGCCGCAGTCCTCCCCGGTGCGCGGCTGGTCACCGTCCAACAGGTGCACTCCGCCGAGGTGGTCGAAGCCGGCGACTGGCCCGTCGATGACCGCCCCCACGCCGACGCCTTGGTCAGCGACCGCCCCGGCACCTTGCTCGGAATCCTCACCGCCGACTGCGCCCCGATCCTGCTCGCCGACCGCGACGCTGGAGTCATCGGCGCGGCCCATGCCGGCTGGCGCGGTGCGGTCGCCGGAGTGGCCGCCAACACCGTCGCCGCGATGGAACAGCTTGGCGCAAAGCGGGGCCGAATCGTCGCCGCAGTCGGACCGTGCATCGCGCGGACGAATTACGAAGTCGATCATGACTTTGCACAGCGGCTTGGCGACGAGAACCAGCACTTCTTCACCGGCGGCCCCACCGGCAAGCCGCATTTCGACTTGGAGAGCTTCGTTGTCGCCAGCCTCGCGTCCGCTGGCATCGCCCGCATCGAAGCGCTCAGCCAGGATACCTATGCCCAACCCGAGCGTTTCTTCAGCTTCCGCCGCGCCACCCATGCGCAAGAGCCCGATTATGGCCGCCAGCTGAGCGTCATCGGGCTAGCGACCGAAGGTTGAAATTGGTCCGATCGAGGGCTAATTGGCCGCTCGACGGTGAGTTGGCGGAGATGCATCCTGCGGAGGTTAGGATGTTAGTGCCCCGGCTTCCTCGTCCATTGGTTCCCGCCTCCCTGGGGACACTGGACCCGAGGACCCGACCATGACCGACAACCATTCGCGCAAACCCAAGGACGCCGAGACCCATATCGGCAATCACAAGCTCGATCCGTCAACGATGATGATGGGCCACGGCTATGATCCTGCGCTGTCCGAGGGCTCGTTGAAACCGCCGATCTTCCTCACTTCGACCTTCGTGTTCGAGCGCGCGGCCGACGGGAAGCATTTCTTCGAAGGCATCACCGGCAAACGCCCAGGCGGCACCGACGGATTGGTCTATTCGCGCTTCAACAATCCCAACCAGCAGATCCTCGAGGAACGTTTCAAGCTGTGGGAAGGCTCTGAGGAATGCCTGACCTTCTCCTCCGGCATGACCGCGATCACCACCTTGTTCCTGGCCTTCGTCCGCCCCGGCGACGTGATCGTCCATTCGGGCCCGCTCTACGCCGCGACCGAGTCGATCATCGCCAAGATTTTGAGCCAGTTCGGCATCAAATATGTCGACTTCCCCGCTGGCGCGACGCGCGAGGAAATCGACGCTGCGCTCGCCACCGCCAAGACAATGGGCCGCGTATCTTTGATCTATCTCGAGAGCCCCGCCAACCCGACCAACGCCTTGGTCGATGTCGAAGCCGTGGTCGCCGCGCGTAAAGCCGCGTTTGCCAATGAACTTCCCCCGATCGCGATCGACAACACCTTCCTCGGGCCGCTGTGGGCCAGGCCGCAAGACCAGGGCGCCGATATTTCGGTCTACAGCCTGACCAAATATGCCGGCGGGCACAGCGATCTCGTCGCTGGCGGGCTGACCGGCTCCAAGGCCCTGCTCGACAAGGTTCGTGCGATTCGCAACACGATGGGCGGGATCATCGACAGCAACACCGCGTGGATGCTGATGCGTAGCCTCGAGACGCTCGAACTGCGCATGTCGCGCGCCGGCGAAAATGCCGTCAAGGTGTGCGAATTCTTCAAGGATCATCCCAAGGTCGAGACGGTCGGCTACCTCGGCTTTCTCGAAGCCGGGTCGCGCCAGAAGGACATTTACGACCGCCATTGCCTCGGCGCCGGATCGACCTTCTCGCTCTATTTGAAGGGCGGCGAACGCGAGGCCTTCGCCTTCCTCGATGCATTGAAGATCGCCAAGCTCGCGGTCAGCCTCGGCGGCACCGAGACGCTCGCCAGCGCCCCTGCAGCAATGACCCACATTTCGGTCCCCGAGGAACGCCGCGCCGCGCTCGGCATCAGCGACAATCTGGTCCGCATTTCGATCGGGGTGGAGAAGGCCGAGGACCTCATCGCCGACTTCGATCACGCGCTGAACGCGATCTGATCGTACTCCTCCCCTCCCTGCTTCAGGGAGGGGCCGGGGGTGGGTACGAGTAAAGCGAGCACTTCTTTCAAATTGAAGAAGGTGAAAAGAAACCCACCCCTCAATCCCCTCCCTAAAGAAGGGAGGGGAGACTGAGCTATCCCCAACCCTCGACCCGCAAACGACGCATAGCACCGCCGCGCTGGTTCAGCCCTGATGTCCGTTATGGGTGGAAAGCGGACGCTAGGCCAACGCCCTTAAGGGGCGGAAAATCGACGTCAGCATTAGCTTTCCAGCCGAAATCGCTGTAGCCAGATGCACTCTCTCGTAGCGTCACTGACTATCACGGTCAGGTAAAACGAAAGGCACGCAAACATGAAACGCCTTCCTGCATGCGTCGCTCTGCCCGCTCTGCTTTTAGCTACTCCGCTTTTTGCGCAACGAGAGGCAGCTATCAACACGGTTGGCGCGAAACCTGAAGCCGCGTCGAATGTGGATGCCACTGCCACACAAGTTCCGAAGGCGGGAAATCCGGTTAACCCGACTAGCAGCCAAGCTTCCAAGGCACGGCGAGTCATAACCGAATGGGCTGCGCCGACCGGTAAGAACTTGAAAGAGTCGCCGTCTCCTCAACCGCCACCGCCACCTAAGAAGTAATATCGGCGTTGGCAGCGGTATGCGGCTGACCCTGATTTAAGCGCTAATGTCCGCAATGGGTCGAAAGCGGACACTCCGCTTACCCCCAATCCTCAACCGTCCCCTCGCGCGCCAGCCAGCGTCGGCCATCCGCAATTTTTCGGGGCCGTCGCGATTTAGCCCTTCGCGCCGAGCAGAGTCCGCTTCAGCTTGGCGAAGCGCCGCCGCAGCCGCTCGTGCCCCTGCATCTCGATCCCGCTCAGATAATTGAGCTGGAGCGAGTGGCGGGGGCCGACCATCGATTTGTGCCCGTGCCAGCAATTGTCGGTCACCTTGAACAGCAACATCGTGCCCATTGAGGACGGCACTTCGGCGAAATAATCGTCGAGATCGTTCGATGAGTTGAGCAATCGGAGCGGTACCTTCTCCTCGCCTTCGGGCGGGTTGAGGTAGAGCAGGATGGTCAGCGTCTTGGCCGGGGTGTCGGTGTGGATCACCCCGTCCTGCCTGCGCATCATCCCGCGATAAGTGTGGAAGATCGTCAGGCCGGTGAGGTCGATTTCGAACTTCTGCTCCATCAGCGCGCGGAAGCGGTCGGATTCCAGCTCGGCGATCAGCGCATCGAGCTCGGGCGAGCGGTCAATCTCGTTGAACCGCAAGCTGCCATGCTCGGTGACGTGCGGCAGCGCCCCGGCCAGCGCCTTCGCGGCCTCGGGCAGGATGCTGTCCTTGATGATCGCGTGCGGATAGGGCGCCTGAGTCACTGGCGCGGCGGCGATGTGATCAAAATCCAGCGCTTCGTCAATCGTGGTCATGGCGCGATCATACCATCGGCGGCGCGTGATTCCAGTCCTCGATCGGCCACCCGCGTTCCGCCGCCAGTCGCGCCAGCCGGGCGTGCGGATTGACCGCCACCGCCTCATCGGCCCATTCGAACACTGGCGCATCGCTGGCATGGTCGGAGTAAAAACGCACTTTGCCGGGCTTGATCGTTTCGCGCTTGAGCCATGCTTCGATCATCCGCAATTTCTCCGGCCCGTAACAATTCTGCCCGTCGATCTTGGCGTGGACCCGCTCGTCGATCCCGAGGATCGTGTCGGTGCCGATCGTGTCGTCGAACCCCAACGCCTCGGCGATTCCCCGCGCGTAGAAGCGGTAGCTCGCGGTGGCCATCACCACGCGGCGCCCTTCGGCCTTGTCGCGTGCAATCGCCGCCCGGGCGCCGGGACGGATGTTGTTGCGCAGCGTCGCTTGGGCGAAGGATTCAACCAATGGCCCGAGCGCCTCGGGGTGAATCACGCGCCCCAGCAGCAGCCGGTGATTGATCTCCTTCAGCCGCCCGCGGTCAATCACCTTGGCGACGTACAGCAGCATCGATGCCGCTACCAATGGCACCGCCAGCAGCCGCCACGGCGCTCGCTTCGCCGCGCAATGCAGCAAGAACGGGGTGTAGGTCGCATGCCGCGTGACTGTCCGGTCCATGTCGTAAATCGCCAGATCGGTCATGCTTTCCCCGCGACGATCAATTCGACCAATGCCAGGTCGGCCGGTTTGTCGACATCGACCGCCGCCAGCGGATCGCTGAGACGGATCGCGCGGATCGACAGCCCCAGTTTCTGTCCGATCTTGCGCACCACTTTGTCGAGCGTCCAGATCCGCGCCAGCCCCATCACCCCGGGCATGCCGAGCCTCGCCAGCAATTTCCAGCCCTTCTTGCGGTCCTGCTCGATCTCCCGCCACAGCCGCACCGCGCGCGCCGCCTTGGGCGATCCCAGGGCGAACAGATTGGCGCCCGACACCTGTTCACCGCGAAACCCGATCCAGGTCCGCCTGGTCTGGGGCAATCGCGCCATTAGCGCGGCGCGTTCGACCAGCCCGATTGCCAGGTCCGCGCCCTGTGCCCGCGTGCAAAAATCATCGATCATCGCGCTGGTCAGCAATGCATGGTCGGCGGTTATCACCAGCAATGGCCAGCGGGTCGCGGGGTCGGCGATGATCGCCTCGATCGTCGCCGCGATCGTCGCCCCCGATGGCTCGACCGTCAGCCGGGCATCGGCGGGCAGCACCGGCACCAGCACCGCCCCGTCCTGTGCCAGCACCCGTACCGACCCGATCAGCACATTGCCAAGCAACGCCCGTACCGGCCGAACGATCATCGGCTCGCCGGCCACCGGAATCAGCGCTTTGGCCGCGACCCCATGCGCGGCGGCAAACGGATCGCCCCCCGGCCGCGACCCGGCGAGCAGCAGGGCAGTCCAGCGCATCATCTTGGCCACCGCTTCACGCCAGCCAGCTGACCAGCTTGCGGCCGCGCTCGAACCGGGCGTTGGCCTGCGCCAGTCGCACCGCGTGGAAAATCAGCGAGATCATGGTCCACAAGGCGACCAGCTCCAGCCCCATGTCGGGTCGCCGGAAGACCAGGCTGACGAGCAGGATGATCATGTTCGGGTTGCGCCGCGCGGTGACCAGGCGGAAGCGGCTGTCGACCGGCCGCCAGACATGGATGTGCATGCCATATTTGCGCATGAAGATGCCTTCGATCACGCGCTGGACGACATAGCCGCCGACAATCGCGAGCACGATCAGCACCTGGTACACAGGCTCGAACGGGTCATCCCAATAGGCCAGGCCGGCGGCCCATGCCCACCACCAGAAGGGCGGATGGACGAGGTCGATGCCATGGTCGAAAATATTGCCCCACCACGACGATTGGCCGGTGCATCGGGCGAGCTTTCCGTCGACCGTGTCGAGCACCATGAAGCCGAAGCCCGCCACCATGCCCAGCCAATAATTGCCCTGCAGGAACAGGAAGAAGGTCGCGACGCACAAGATCGCGCCGATCAATGTCACCTGATTGGGGGACATCCCGATCCGCGCCGCCCAGCGGGTCAGATGGAAGGCCAGTCCGCGCCACAGGTATAGGGTCAGCGCGTCAGTCACGCCCTTGTAGCTGGCGTCATAAGCGGCGCGTTCGACCGGTTCGGGATTGGCGGCATTCAATCGCAGCACGAACGGGCGTTCGCGCTTGCGCAATTCGTGATTGGTCAGTTCGGCGGTCGCCGCATCGAGCCGCTCAAGCCCATCGCCGGTCCAGGCACTGCCATTCGCCATCGCCGCAAGCAACGGCGCCGGATCCATCCCGGCGGGGACATGGCCAAGCACCGCGCGGTCGCCCTTGATCAATACTGCGCCGGGGCGCTTGACGATCGACGCCAGCCACGCCGGGTCCCACGCAAAGTCCAAATCGGCCAGCACCAGCGCCTGCCCGGCGGGCGGGGCAGCGGCACAATCGAGCTTGGCCTTCGCCGCCAGCCGCCCCGCGCGCGTCGCCGCATCCAGCCCGAACACCAAAGCCGGATTACTGCCGACGGACACGAACGTCGGCAATTTCTCGGGCGCCGCTGCGGGCTCGGGGATTGCGATCTGCTTCATGTCCTGCGTCCTATAGGGCACAAAGTTCGGCAAGAAAGAGGCCGAATGCGCCATTCCCAGAGGACCGCCCTTGCCGCTGGAGATGATTTCGCGCAGTCTTGGCGGCAATGGCCAGTCAATCCCTCTCCGGTAAAGGCGATGATAACGCCGATCATTGCTATTCGTGCGTCGGCACGCTGACGATTTCGCGCGCCGCCACGACCGAGCGTGAAATTGCCGCCATGGCCGACGGCATGACGATCGACCTGTCGGGCATTTCCAAAATGGATACCGTCGGCGCGTGGCTGGTGTATCGCGCGGTGCGCGACCGCGGTGCAAAGGTCATCGGCGAAAGCAAGGCTGTGCGCGGCCTGCTCGAGCAGGTGGCAGAGGCCGATCGACCGGTGCGGGTAATCCCCGACAAGCGCGGCGGGATGGGCGGCGGAATCGAGGAGCTTGGTGCCTGGGTGGCCGAAACCGGCCGCATGCTGCTCGGCCTGCTCGGCTTCTTCGGTGCGGTGCTGATCGGCTTTTTCAACGTCGCCAAGCGGCCGCGTCGGTTCCGCCTCAACGCGGTCGTCCAACGGTTCGACGTCGTCGGCGTCCGCGCGCTCGGGATTATCGGGCTGATGACTTTCCTGATCGGCATCGTCATCGGCCAGCAGGGCGCGGTCCAGCTCGAAGCGTTCGGCGCCGAAGTCTATACCATCAACCTGATCGGCCGCCTCAGCGTCCGCGAGCTTGCCACATTAATGACCGCGATCATGGTCGCCGGACGCTCCGGATCCGCCTTTGCCGCCCAGATCGGGACGATGAAGCTGACCGAGGAAATCGATGCGATGCGGACCATCGGGGTGTCGCCGATCGAGGCTTTGGTCATCCCGCGGATGATGGCGGCGATCATCATGATGCCGTTGCTCAGTTTCTTCGCGATGATCATGTCGATGCTTGGCGGCGGCGTGTTCTGCTGGATTTACCTCGGCATTCCGCCCGCCATCTTCATCCAGCGGATCCAGGAAGTGGTGCCGATCACCGATTTGTTCGTCGGGCTGATCAAGGCCCCGGTGTTCGGTTTCATCATTGCGCTGGCCGGTTGCTTCCAGGGAATGCTGGTCGAATCCAATGCCGAGGAAGTCGGACTTCGCACCACCAATGCGGTGGTCCAGTCGATCTTCATGGTGATCGTGCTCGACGCAGTGTTTGCGGTGTTCTTCTCGTCGGTGGGCTGGTCATGAGTGCCGCCATCTCACCCGTCCTGCCCGATGGCGAGACCCCGGTGATCGAGATTCGCGGGCTCGACAATCATTTCGGCGAGCAGGTCATCCACCACAATCTCGATCTCGACGTTCGCCGCGGGGAAATCCTCGGCGTGGTCGGTGGCTCGGGCACCGGCAAATCGGTGCTGATGCGCTCGATCATCGGGCTCCAGACTCCCTCCCGGGGCACCATCGAGGTGCTCGGCGAGAATATGATCGGGCGCGAGGAGGATGAGGCCAAGAACATCCGCCGCCGCTGGGGAATATTGTTCCAGAACGGCGCTTTATTCTCGACCCTGACCGTTGCCGAAAATGTCGAAGTGCCGCTGCGCGAATATTTCCGTTTCTCGAAAAAGTTGATGGACGAAATCGCCAGTTACAAGATTGCGATGTCGGGGCTGCCCGCCGACGCCGGCCCCAAATATCCGTCCGAACTGTCGGGCGGGATGATCAAGCGTGCCGGCCTCGCCCGCGCACTCGCGCTCGATCCCGAACTATTGTTCCTCGATGAGCCGACCGCCGGGCTCGACCCGATCGCGGCGCAGAATTTCGATGAATTGATCGTCGGGCTGCGCGCCAAGCTCGATCTGACGGTGTTCCTCATCACCCATGACCTCGACACGCTCTATGCGATCTGCGACCGGGTGGCGGTGCTGGCCGATCAGAAGGTCGTTGCGGTCGGGACGATTGAACAATTGCTGGCTTTGGACCATCCTTGGATTCAAGAATATTTTAACGGCCCGCGCGGACGCGCGGCCAAAGCGGCGTAAAAGGGGGCGATAGGCAAAGTCATGGAGACAAGGTCGAACCATATCCTGGTCGGCAGCGTCGTATTGGCGCTGCTCGCGGCCCTGGGCTTATTCACGGTCTGGCTGGCCGGCCTGTCGAACGTCCAGAAGCAATGTTTCGACATTTATTTCCAGCAAGGCGTCGGCGGACTCAACAAGGGGACCAACGTCAGTTTCTCAGGTGTTCCCGTCGGTCAAATTACCAAGATCAGCCTGCTTCCCGATCGCCCCGAATTCGTTTGGGTGCGGATCGAGGTCAATGACGACACGCCGGTGCTTCAGGGCACGTCGGCGCAGATCAAGACCGTCGGCTTCACCGCCCCGCCCGAAATCCAGCTCGACGGCGCGGTTCGCGGTGCCAAGAAGCTCGCCCAGGTCGGCCCGCAGGGCTGCCCCGTTATTCCCACCACCTCGGGCGGGCTCGGCGCCTTGCTCAACAGCGCGCCGGAACTGATGGCGCGGATCCAGAAATTGACCGAGCGACTGACCGAGTTGGTCAGCGACCGCAACCAGAACGCGATTTCCGACATCCTCGAAAATGTCGACAAGACCACCCAGGTACTTGCCGAGCGCGCGCCCGACCTGGCCGACGCCATTGCCGACGCGCGGATCGCGGCACGCAATGCCGGTCTTGCCGCGCAGAATGTCGCTCGCCTGGCGGACAGCACGACCCGCCTGGTCAACGAACAGGGTCGCCCGGCGGCGGAAGATTTGCGCAAGACCATCGCCTCGGCCCAGCGCGCGACGGATAATCTCGACGCGCTGATCACCGACGCAAGGCCCGGGATTCAGAACCTCACCAAGTCGACCCTGCCCGAGGCCAACCGGCTGGTGCGCGACCTGCGCGACCTCACCAGCAGCCTTGGCCAGTTCAGCGACCGCTTGAACAATGACGGCGCGCTCGGCGTGCTCGGCCCCGAAAAACTCCCCGATTACAAGCCTGGAAAGACGAAATGATGCGCCACCACCGCCTGATCCTCGTCGCTCTGAGCGCGCTGTCGCTCGCCTCCTGCATGGGCAAGAAGATCCCGCCGACCTTGCTCACCCTGACCAGCGAGGCCCCCGCCCCGGCCACGATCAGCCGCATCGCCGCGCCCGGCGAAGCAATCACGATCGACGTCCCGGTAATCCCCAAGGAATTATCCTCGACCCGCGTCCCCGCGCTCGTCGGCCCGACCGCAGTGGCCTATATCAAGGACCTGCAGTGGGTCGATGCGCCCGATAAATTGTTCCAAGATTTGCTTCAGGAAACCACGCTTCGCACCACCAACCGCGTGGTCCTCGACCCGCGTCAGGCGAGCCTTGATCCGGGCCTCAAGCTGTCGGGCAATCTGACCCGCTTCGGCTATGACACCGCCGAAGGCGTGGTCATCGTCCGCTACGACGGGGCGCTTGCCACCGCCGGCGGCACCCGGGTCGAAACCCGTCGCTTCGAAGCCAAGATCCCCGCCGACGGCACCGCGCGAACGGTCGGCCCCGCTCTCAACCAGGCCGCCAACCAGGTCGCCAACGAAGTGGCGCAGTGGATCGGGCGGTAGGGCTCGCCTGCTAGACCAGGCTCTTCGACGCCTGCTCGAACACATCCTTGCTCAGCCCCGGCGTTGCCACGATCCGCTCCAGCTCGGCGCGCATCAGGGCCGCGCGGCCCGGTTCGAACCGCCGCCAGCGGCCCAATGGCGGGACCAGCCGCGCCGCGACTTGCGGATTGATTCCATCGGCCCTGATGATCAGCTCGCCGAGCAGGCGATAGCCGCGCCCCGAGCCAGCATGGAACACCCACTGATTGCCCGCGAAACTCCCCGCCAGCGCGCGCAGCCGGTTGGGGTTCTTCATCGTGAAATCCCCATGCCCGAGCAACGCCTCGACGGTGTCGATCGTGTCGCTGCGCGGTGCGCCCGCCTGCAGCGCGAACCATTTGTCGATCACCAGCCCGTCGCCACGATAGCGGTCGTAGAAATCCGCCAGCGCCGCCGTCCGCTCTGGCCCATCGAGCATCGTCAGCACGGCCAATGCGCCCTGCCGGTCGGTCATATTGTCGGCCCCATCATATTGCGCCTTGGCCAGCGCCGCACCGCGCAGCGGATCGCCCGCCGCGATCAGCGCCAGCGCCACGCCCTTGAGCCGCCGCACCCCCTTGGCCGCGCTCGACAAGTCGCTTCCCGCCGCGCCCGCCGCCTGCGCCGGTGCAAGCGCATCGGCCAGCGCCGCGCCGACCGCCGCGCGCAAGGCCTCGCGGCTCATATGGATCGCATCGGGATCGACCGAGTCCATCCGGTCGCCGATCAACGCTTCGGACGGCATCACCAACGCCTCGCCCTTGAACGCCGGGTCGAGTGCGTCCGACAGCAATGTCCCACGCATCGCCGCAATCACCGGCGCCTGATCGACCGGCTCGCCCGACGCGCCCGCGATCAGCACGCCGAACATCATCTCCTGCAGCGCCTCGTAGCGCGCGAACGGATCGCCATCGCTCGCCGCCAGCTTTGCAAGCTCGCCCGGCTGCCGCTCGACCGCGACATTGACCGGGGCCGAGAAACCGCGGTTGATCGACAGCAACGGCGCTTCGTCGACTCCGTCGAACAGCACCGCCTGCGTCGCTTCCTCCAACATGATCACGCGCTCGGCGCCGATTTCGCTTCCGCTGTCGGCGCCGATCAAGGCGGTGCGCAGCGGGATCGGCATGACTTTCTTGTCGGGCTGCCCCGGGGTCGGCGCGACGCTTTGCGCCAGATGCAAGGTCGCGGTCCGTGCCGCCGCATCATGCACCAGCCGTGCTTCGACCTTGGGCGTCCCGGCCTGCTCGTACCAAATCTTGAACCGCGTCAGATCGACCCCGCTGGCATCCGCCATCGCGGCCACGAAATCGTCACAGGTCGCCGCCTCGCCATCGTGGCGCGCGAAGTACAAGTCCGCCCCGGCACGAAACGCCTCGGCGCCCAGGATCGTCCGCATCATGCGGATCACTTCGGCACCCTTGTTGTAGATTGTCGCGGTGTAGAAATTAGTGATCTCGAGATAGGAATCGGGCCGCACCGGATGCGCCAGCGGGCCTGAATCCTCGGGAAATTGCACCGCGCGCAGCAGCCGCACGTCGTCGATTCTTTTGACCGCCGCAGAGCCGATATCGGCCGAGAAGCTCTGGTCGCGGAACACCGTGAAGCCTTCCTTCAGGCTCAGCTGGAACCAGTCGCGGCAGGTCACCCGATTGCCCGACCAATTGTGGAAATATTCATGCGCGACGACCCCTGCGATGGCGTCGAAATCGGCGTCGGTCGCGGTGTCCTGGTCGGCCAGCACGAACCGCGAGTTGAAGACGTTAAGCCCCTTATTCTCCATCGCGCCGAAGTTGAAATCGTCGACCGCGACGATGTTGAACAAGTCGAGGTCATATTCGCGCCCATAGGTCGCCTCGTCCCACGCCATCGCCTGCTTCAGGCTGGTCATTGCATGGGCGGTCTTGGGCAAGTCCTTTTCGCGGACCCAGATCGCCAGATCGACCGTTCGGCCGCCCGAGGTCATGAAGGTCGAGCGGTTGGCCGCGAGGTCGCCCGCCACCATCGCAAACAAATAACTTGGCTTGGGGAACGGATCTTCCCATTCGGCCCAGTGACTCCCGTCCGGGCCGTCGCCCGATGCGACCAGATTGCCATTGGCCAGCAACACGGGGAAATGCGCCTTGTCAGCCCGCATCGTGACTCGATAGGTCGACAATATGTCAGGCCGGTCGGGGTGATAGGGGATCCGCCGAAAGCCCTCGCTCTCGCACTGGGTGCATAAAATGCCGCCCGATGCATAAAGCCCCATCAATTTGCTGTTCGCTGCGGGGTTGATCACCACCTCGGTCTCGACCTGTGCGGTCGCGCCCGATAGCTCGATCACTAGCATCTTGCCATCGATCGACCAGCGCGCGTCGCCGCCATTGGCCCGCACCGCAACCGGCTCCAGCCCGTCACCCGCCAGCCTGAGCGGCCGATCATGCGTTCCATTGCGCTCGATACTCAGTACCGCGCGCGCCCGCGTCGCCTCGGGATCGAGCGAAACATCGAGCACAACCTCGCGCACCCAATAATCGGGCGGCTGATAGTCCTTGCGGAGGATGGTGACATGGTCCGGGCTTGCCGGGGCTTCGGGGTTCAATCGTGCGTCCATCATCGTCCGCTACGGCCAGCCGCCGTTCGACGCAACGCTGCCGCCATCGACCAACGGCGGTGCGTTGCACTTGCGCCATAAATGCCACGCCCTAGGTTGCGTGCGGGGACAGGGGAGCAATCACATGAGCATCATTTCGATCGTCCAGGCCGCAGTAGCGGCGGCACCGCCATTCGACGCCGAGGCCGCGACCCGCGCGTATCTCGCCACCCTGAACGGCGCCGCGCGGGCCAAGTCCGATGCCTATTTCGAAGGCGGCTATTGGCTCCCGATCTGGGGGGCGCTGATTTCGATCCTGTCCTACTGGGTCATGCTTCGCTTCGGCTGGTCCGCGGCGTGGAGCGCGTGGTCGCAGAAAGTGGTCAAATGGCGCTGGCTCCAGCCGGCGCTTTACTCGCTGCCGTTCGGCCTCATCGGCGGGCTGATGACCCTGCCGTGGGGGATCTACACCGGCTTCATCCGCGAACATCAATATGGCATGTCCAACCAGAGCGCGGGCGAATGGGCCAAGGAATTGGCGATCATGACCGGCGTCGGCGTGGTGCTGAGCGCGATATTCTTCGTTGTGATTTTCGCCGTGATCCGCAAAAGCCCGACCCGCTGGTGGCTGTGGGCTTCGGTCGCGATCGGCGCGTTGCTGTCGGTGATGATCCTGATCGCGCCAATCTTCATCGAGCCGTTGCTCAATAAATATACCCCGATGGCCGACAGTCCGACGCGCACCGAAATCCTGCGCATTGCCAAGGCCCAACAAATCCCGACCAACGACGTCTATGTCGTCGACGCGTCGAAACAGACCAAGCGGATTTCGGCCAATGTCTCGGGACTCGGGCCGACGATCCGCATCGCGCTTAACGACAATCTGCTCAATCGCTCGAACATCCACGGGATCAAGGCGGTGATGGGTCATGAAATGGGCCATTACAAGCTGTACCATATCCAGAAATTGCTTTTTTATCTGACCCTTATGTCCTTGGCATTGTTTGCTATTCTCTATCGTGCCGTCCCCCGCATCCTGGCTCGCCACGGCAATCGCTGGGGTGTCCGGGAAGTGTCGGATCCGGCCTCGGCGCCATTGCTGTTCGCGTTGATTGCGATCCTCTCGGTCCCCGGCGGGATCCTGTTCAACTCAATCATCCGCCACCATGAAAGCGAAGCTGACGCCTTCGGTCTCGAAGCCGCGCGTGAGCCCGATGGATTCGCCATGACCGCGATGCAATTGAGCGAATATCGCAAGATCGAACCGTCGGCAGTCGAGGAATTCCTGTTCTTCGATCATCCCTCGGGCCGCACCCGGGTGGCGATGGCGATGGCCTGGAAGGCGAAGCATCTGGCCGAGCTTACCGCCGATCAGCAGGCGGCGATGGTGATGACGACCCCGCCGCCACCTGCGCCCGCGCCCGCGCTAGCGAAATAAGCCTCAGGCGGCGTCGGGGGCGGCGATCTTGCTCCCCCGGCTGCCGCTCAGCGCGACCAGCATCCCGCCGAGCGCGAGCAAGCCGCCCGCCCCGGCCAGCAGGCTCCACTGATAATTCTCGAAGATAGTCGACAGCCCCATCGCGATCACCGGCACCAGCACGCTCGAATAAGCCGCGCGCCCCGGCCCGATCTTGCGCACCACCGGCAAATACAGGCTGAACGCCAACACCGTCGCCGCCAGCGCGAGATAGGTCAGCCCAGCCCAATAGGCCGGGCTGGTATCGATCGTCGGTGCCCCGGCGATGGCCAGCGCGAACAACGCATCGGCCACGGCCCCGATTCCCATTGCCCAAGCCAGCAGCGCCAACAGCGGATATCGCTTCACCGAATCGCGCGCCTGATAGACGTTCGCCCACGACGCCCCGAGCATCCCGAACAGGGTCAGCCCGAGCCCGGTCAGCACTTCGCCCGACGTGGCGCTGCTCGACTGCAATTCGTGGAGGAACAGCAGGCCGATCCCGGCGACCGCGATCACGCCCCCGATCGCAAACCGCCCGCTCGGTCGCTGCCCCAGCAGCGCCCAGCCGAGCAGGCTGTTGGGGACGATCAGGATCGCGAATACGGTCGCGACGATGCCCGACGTGATGTAGCGCTCGGCGACATAGACGCAGTTGAAGTTGATGCAGAACTGGCTGACCCCCAGGATCGTCGCCGCGATCAGCATTGGCGGGTTGGGCCGCAGCGACTGGCCCTTCCACTGCGCCACCGCCGCCATCGCGATTGCAGCGATCGCAAAGCGATAGGTCACCGACCATTGCGGCGCGACGGTGCCGATCTGGCCGCGGATCACCAGCCAGGTCGATCCCCAGATAAGGGTGAAGATGATGAACGGGACGATGATCGACCGGTCGATCCGCGCCTCGTGCGGCTTACTCAAAGCGCCCCAATCGCGACGGCCAATTTTGCCACCGCATCCATGTCCTGGTCCCAACTGGTCACCAGCCGAACCTCGCCCGGCGCCCAGTCATAGAAGTCGAAACCCTGCGCGCGCACTGCGGCGGCCTCGGCCGGGGTCATCCGAACGAACAATTCATTGGCTTCGACCGGATGGACCAGCCGCGTTCCCGCCGCCTCCGCCAACACCTGCGCCGCCGCATTGGCGCTCCGCGCATTGTCGAGCCACACATTGCCATCGAGCATCGCCAGCAATTGCGCCGCCAGATAGCGCCCCTTGGACAGCAGATGCCCCGATCGTTTGCGCAGCACCTTGGCCTTGTCCGCCAGCGCAGTGTCGAAGAAAATCAATGCTTCGGCATTCATCCCGCCATTCTTGACGAAACCGAAGCTCAGCACATCGACCCCAGCGCGCCACGTCAGGTCGGCCGGGCTCGCGCCGGTCGACACCACCGCATTGGCGAACCGGGCCCCGTCGAGATGAAAGCCGAGCCCGCGCGCCTTGGCGAAATCGCCCAGCGCCGCGGTTTCCTCCGCCGAATAGGTCAGTCCATATTCGGTCGCATTGGTGATTGACAGCGCGGCGGGCTGGATCTGGTGGACGTCGGGCCGGATCCGCGCGCAGGCGCCTTCCGCGACCGCCGGCGAAACTTTCGCCCCCGGCCCGTCGAGCAGCATCAGCTTGGCCCCGCCATTATACATCGCCGGGGCCCCGGCCTCGTCATTTTCGATATGCGCGTCGCGGTGGCACAGGATCGCGCCGGTTGGCGGGCACATCATGGCCAGCCCGATGCTATTGGCCGCGGTCCCGGTGGTCACCCACAGCGCCTCGACCTCGCGTTCGAACACCTGCCCGAACGCCGCATTGAGCCGCGCGCTCCACTGGTCGCCATCATAAGCGCTATCGAGCCGGTTGGCGGCAGCGATCGCCTCGATCACCGCTGGGCAGGCGGCGGCGGCATTGTCGGAGAAAAAGCGGTTCACGCGCTGCGAATGACGCGCGCACCGCTTGCGGTCAACTCGCCCGACAAAAAGGGGCCCCGGCGCGTTTCCGCGCCAAGGCCCCGTTTACGCAATTAACTGGAAGCTTACAGTTCGTTCGACACATTGTTGAACGTGGTACCCAGCTTGGTACCAATGCTCTTCATTGCGGCGATAGCAGCAACTGCGATCAGGGCGGCAATCAGGCCATATTCAATGGCCGTCGCACCCTTCGAGTTGTTCATCAGCTTGATAAGTTTGCGCATGGTCTGTTCCCTTGATTCGACCGGAGCAAACTGCACCCAAAAGGTTAACAAACTCTTCCCGGGAATCAGGAAATCGCAGATTTTTGCGGGGTAGTCGTTTCGCCCTCGACATCGGTCAGCCCGCCGGGCCGCCGATATCGGAAGAAAATGGTGCTGTCGGTGAGGATTGAACTCACGACCTCAGCCTTACCAAGGATGCGCTCTACCACTGAGCTACGACAGCATGTCGGATGGGACGCGCGCCTATGGCCGGTGCGCCGCTCGACTGTCAACCCGCTTGGCCCTAAGCTTGCGCGGCAATGTCCAAGGCCAACCACCAACGCGAAGACCGCCTCGCCGCCGCGCTGCGCGACAATCTCAAGCGCCGCAAGGCCCAGGCGCGCGACAGCGAACCGCCCAAGCCCCCGCTAAAGACCGATTAGAGCGCGGCGCAGGCCGCCTCGAGCCAGCTAAGCTCGTCACTATCCAGCTGCGGCCTGATCTTCGCCAACACATCGCGGTGATAGGAGTCGACCCACGCAATCTCCTTGGCCGACAGCATCTCCTTGACGATCAGCCGCCGCTCGATCGGCGCGAAAGTGAGCGTTTCGAACCCGAGCATCGCTTTCTCCGCGCCAGCGACCTGTTTCACGATCACAAGCACCAGATTCTCGATCCGGATGCCATATTCGCCAGTCTTGTAATAACCCGGCTCGTTGCTGAGGATCATCCCCGCCTGGAGCGGCTCGTCGCCCCCCGACTGGCTCGATCCCGCCGGGGAAATCCGTTGCGGCCCTTCGTGGACCGACAGGAAGGCGCCGACCCCGTGGCCGGTACCATGGGCATAATCGACCCCTGCATCCCACAAGGCGCGGCGCGCGAAACTGTCGAGCTGCGAGCCGCGCGTGCCCTTGGGGAACAGCGCCGTCGCGATCCCGATGTGCCCCTGCAGCACCCGCGTGAAGCGGTCGCGCATTTCGTCGGTCGGCTCGCCGATCGCCAGCGTCCGCGTGATGTCGGTCGTGCCATCCTCATATTGCCCGCCCGAATCGACCAGGTAGAGCGAGTTCATTGTAATCGCCCGATTGGTCTCCGCCGACGCCTTATAATGAACAATCGCGCCGTTCGGCCCCGATCCCGAAATGGTGTCGAACGACAGATCCTTGAGCATCCCGCCCGCGGCGCGGATCGCCTGCAATTTGTCCGATGCAATCAGTTCGTCGAGCTTGCCCGACGGCGCTTCGGCCTCGACCCATTTCAGGAACCGAACGATCGCCGCCCCGTCGCGCGCCTGCGCCGCCCGGTGCCCCGATATCTCGGCCTGATTCTTAATCGCCTTGGGCAGCACCGCAGGATCGCGCACCCGCCAAATTACCGCGCCCGCTTCGTCGAGCGCCTGGCCGATCGCCGCCACCGACCGCTCGGGGTCGACCGCGACGCGCTTGCCCTCGAGCCCCTGCAAATAACCTTCGAACGCCGTCCGTTCGTGCAGCCGCACGCCATTGCCGAGATGCGCCTTGACCTCGTCGCCAACCTTGTCGGGATCGACGAACAATTCCGCCGTCCCGTCGCGATTGACGATCGCATAGGCTAACGCCACCGGGGTGTGACTGACGTCCGCGCCGCGCAGATTGAATGTCCACGCAATCGAATCGAGCGCCGCAAGCACCGCTGCATCGGCTCCATTTTCGGACAGCCAGTCGGCCATTTGCTGGCGCTTGTCGGCCGATGATTGCCCCGCCAGCTCATCGCGCTGGACCATCAGCCGTGCTTTCGACGGGGCCGGCCGGTCGGCCCACACCCGGTCGATCGGATTGGTCCCCACCGCGACCAGCTCCGCCCCCTTGGCGGCAAGCTGCTCCTTGGCCTGCTTGACCCAGTCGGTGGTGTGCAACCACGGATCATAGCCGATCCGCGCGCCCTGCGGCGCATGCTCGCGGAGCCATTCGGCGGCGCTGGTCTCGGGCACCGACTGGTAACTCCACTCTGACTCACTGACCTGGCTGCGCACCTGCAATGTGTAGCGCCCGTCGGTAAAAATCGCCGCTTGCTCGGGCAGCACCACCGCCGATCCGGCCGATCCCTTGAAGCCGGTCAGCCACTCGAGCCGCTGGGCATAGCTGCCGACATATTCGCTCATATGCTCGTCGGTCAGCGGCACCACGAACCCGTCGAGCCGGTCGCGCTTCAACTGATCACGAAGCGCGGCGAGACGGTCGGCGTAACTAGACATGGACAAGCACCATTTTCGATGGATGGATGATCTAAACCTTCCTTAGCGCCGTTTTGCGCTGGACGCGACCGGTCACCCTCTGCTTGTCTGCCAGACCATGAGAATCATTCCGCTTGCCGCAGCCCTGACGGCCCCCATTTTCGCTTTGTCCGCAGCCCTCGCTGCCCCGACTGCCAGCCAGAAAGCACCCATGACCAAGACCAGCGCCCTGCCCGCGCCGCCCCGCGCCGAACAACGCCCATCCAGTTTCGAACGCCACGGCATCCGGGTCGAAGATCCGTACGCCTGGCTGCGCGACAAGGGCTATCCGACCGTCGATGACAAGGATGTCCTCGATTATCTCAAGTCTGAAAACGCCTATTTTGAGACGGCGATGAAGCCGCACGCCGCGCTGACCGAGACGATATTCCAGGAGATGAAAGGTCGCGTGAAGGAAGATGATGCGTCGGTTCCGCTTAAGGACGGCGACTGGCTCTACTGGAGTGCGTTCAAACCGGGCACTCAATATCGCGACTGGTATCGCCGACCTGTCGCGGGCGGCGGAGAAACCCTGATCTACAGCGAGAACACCGAGGCTGCGGGCAAGGAATATTATCGGCTCGGCGCATTTGCCGTCAGCCCCGACGGCAAGCGGCTGGCACGACTGGTCGACGATGACGGATCGGAACGCTTCAAGCTGGTGGTGCGCGATCTCGCTACCGGCAAGGATATGGAGACGGTAACCAAGGTGGGCATCGGCAATCCGGTGTGGACCAAGGACAGCAAGGGGCTGGTGTTCACTGAGGTCAACGACCAGTGGCGCAGCTATCGCGCCCGATACCATCGCATCGGCAACGAACCGGCCAAGGCCGTGACCATCTTTGAAGAGAAGGATGACATCGCCTTCTCGGTCGGAGTCGACCGGACCACCGACAATAGCTTGATCGTCATTTCGACCGGCAATAACAGCTCGAACGAGGTGCGGATCGTTGCCGCCGACCATCCGACCGCTCCGCTCAAGCTGATCCGCGCGCGCAAGCCCGACATCCAGTATGAGGTCGATGCCGCCCACGGCAAATTGTGGCTGCTGACCAACGACAAGCACGTCAATTTCCGCATCGCGTCGGCCGATCCGGCCAAGCCGGGCAGGTGGCACGATGTCGTCGCCGGGTCCGACCGCGTCTATTTGCGCGGAATCACGGCGCACCGTGACCATTTGCTGATCACCAGTCGGGTCGATGGCCTCGATCAACTGGTGCTGCGCGACTATGCCAGCGGCACGGAAGAGCGCGTCCCGTTTACCGAGGCGAGCTATAATGCGGGTTTTTCGGGCAACCCCGAATATGCCCCCGCCTCCTACCGTATCGCTTATTCGTCGATGGTCACGCCCGGAACCGTGTTCGACTATCATCCCGCAGACGATCGCCTAGAAACCCGCAAGGTGCAGGAAATTCCTTCAGGCTATGACCCGACCAAATATGTCACCGAGCGCTTGATGATCAGCGCCCGCGACGGTGCCAAGGTGCCGGTATCGGTGGTCCGTCTGAAAGACATGAAGAAGGACGGGTCGGGCAAATTGTTCGTCTATGGCTATGGCGCCTATGGCTATGCCATCCCGCCCAGTTTCTCAACCAGCCGACTGAGCCTGGTCGATCGAGGATTCGCCTTTGCCATTGCCCACATCCGTGGCGGCGACGACCTCGGCTACCAATGGTTCCTCGACGGCAAGCTCAAAAAGCGGACCAATACCTTCAACGATTTCGTCGATGTCACCAAGGGGCTGATCGCCGAGGGCTATGCCAAACCCGGGCGGGTCGCTGCGCAGGGCGGTTCGGCCGGCGGCGAATTGATGGGCGCGGTGGTCAACCAGGCACCCGAATTGTTCGGCGCGGTCGTCGCCGACGTGCCATTCGTCGATGTCCTCAACACGATGCTCGACGACACGTTGCCGCTGACGCCGGGCGAATGGACCGAATGGGGCAACCCGATCAAAGATCCCGAAGCGTTCAAGCTGCTGCGCAGCTACAGCCCGTACGACAATCTCGAGGCCAAGCCCTATCCGGCGATGTTGATCAACGGCGGGCTCAACGATCCGCGCGTGACCTATTGGGAGCCGGCCAAATGGGCAGCGCGGCTCCGCGCGACCAAGACCGATGACAATCTGCTGCTGCTCAAGATCAACATGGGCGCGGGACATGGCGGCAAATCAGGCCGCTGGACCGCGCTTCACGAGGTGGCGGAAGCCTATACCTTCGTGGTGACGCAAATCGGGGAGTGACCGACCGCCCGATCTTCACCCGCTCCGTGACCGCGCGGCCCGAGCAAATCGATGAGCTTGGCCATGTCAATAATGCGGTGTGGGTGCGGTGGATTCAGGAGGTTGCGCTGGCGCATTGGTATAGCGTCGCCACCCCCGAGCATCAGGACGCCTACTTCTGGGTCGTTGTCCGCCACGAGATCGATTATCTCCGCCCCGCATTTGACGGCGAGACATTGACCGGCCGCACCTGGGTCGGCGAGGCACCCAAAGGCGCGCGGTTCGACCGGCACATGGAATTCGTCGGCACGGACGGCAAGGTCAGGGTTCGCGCGGTGACTCAATGGGCGATCATCGACAAGGCCGCCGGACGCCCGATCCGCGTCCCGCCCGACGTGGTGGCGCCGTTCATGGAGTCGCGCTAAGCTTCGTTCATGGCGCGACCCCTGCTCCACGATTATTTCCGCTCCTCGGCCGCGTACCGGGTGCGGATCCTGCTCAACTTGAAGGGCATCGAATATGACCGCCATTCGGTCAATCTGGCCGAGGGCGCGCAAAAAGACCCGGCCTATCGCGCGCTCAACCCGCAAGGCTTCGTGCCGATGCTCGAGATTGACGGTCTCAAGCTCACCCAGAGCCTGTCGATCGCAGTCTATCTCGACCAGACCCGCCCTGATCCCTTGCTGATGCCGCGCGATCCCGCCGATGGCGCGCACGTCCGCTCACTGGCGCTGACCGTGGCGTGCGACATCCACCCGCTAAACAACCTTCGCGTGCTGAAATATCTCTCGGGCACGCTCGATGCGACGCAGGATCAGTCCGACGCCTGGTATGGGCATTGGGTGACCGAGGGACTGGCCGCGCTGGAAGCCCTCGCTGCGCCGCGCGCGGGTGCCTTCCTGTTCGGCGACTCGCCCACACTGGCCGACGTGATGCTTGTCCCCCAGCTTTACAACGCGCGCCGCTTCGCGGTGCCGATCGCGCCTTTCCCGTCGCTCCGACGCGCCGACGAATCGGCCAGCGCGCTGCCCGCATTCGCCGCCGCCCACCCCGACATGATCGCCCAGCAGGACATGGTGAAATGAACCGAGCCGAATCGATGAACCGCGGGATCACCGGCGTCGCGCCGATCACCGAGGTCGTTATCCCGTCGATAAAGGAGCATGTCAGCGCGGAGGAATGGGCGATCCGCGTCGATCTCGCCGCCGCGTACCGCTTGGTCGCGCATTTTGGCTGGGACGACCTTATCTTCACCCATCTCTCGGCCCGAATCCCCGGGCCGGAGCATCATTTCCTGCTCAACCCGTACCAATTGATGTTCGAGGAAGTGACCGCCTCGTCGCTGGTCAAGGTCGATGTCCACGGCAATCCGGTCAATCCAACCCCGTTCATCACCAACCCCGCCGGCTTCACCATCCATAGCGCCGTCCACATGGCGCGCGAGGATGCGCACGCGGTGATGCATCTCCACACCCCGCATGGTCAGGCGGTCGCGGCGCATGAAGATGGCCTGCTGCCGATCACCCAGACCGCAATGCTGGTCCGCGGCGATCTCGCTTTCCACGATTATGAAGGCGTCGCGACCGAGCTTGAGGAGCGCGAGCGAATCGTCGCCGACCTCGGCACCAAGAACGCGATGCTGCTCCGCAACCACGGCACGCTCGCGGTCGGCGGCAATGTCGGCGAATGCTTCATTAAGCTCTATTTCCTCGAGCGCGCGTGCCAGGCGCAGATCATGGCGCTGTCCGCCGGCGACAAGCTCAACCACCCGCCACAGGGCACACCCGAGCTCGCCGCCGAGCAAGGCGGGGTCGGCCTCAAGGTCGCCGCCAACCTGCTCGCGTGGCCGGCCCTGCTCCGCAAAGCCTATCGCCTCGACCCGAATTTCGCGACCTGATCTCGAAACTGTCACGCCAAGCGCTTATGTAGGCGGCGGGCGGGGGATGATCACGGAGCATCCCGATGAAAGTTTTGATGATTTTGACGAGCCACGACCAGCTTGGCGACACCGGCAAGAAGACCGGTTTTTGGCTCGAGGAATTTGCAGCGCCTTATTATGTCCTCAAGGACGCCGGCGCCGATATCACGCTTGCCAGCCCCAAGGGCGGCCAGCCCCCGCTCGATCCGAAGAGCGATGCACCCGACGCGCAGACCGAGGCGACCAAGCGCTTCAAGGCCGATTCTGCGGCGCAGCGCTATCTCGCCTCGACCGAAATCCTGTCGACCATCGATGCCAGCCAGTTTGACGGCGTATTCTTCCCCGGTGGCCATGGCCCGTTGTGGGATCTCGCCAAGGATGCCGACGCCAAGGCGATCATCGAATCGACCCTTGCCGCCAACCGCCCGGTCGCACTCGTCTGCCATGCACCCGCCATCCTCACCAATGCCGCCGCGCCCGATGGCCAGCCATTGGTCAAGGGCCGCAAGGTCACCGGCTTTACCAATGCCGAGGAGGACGCCGTCGGGCTGACCGACATCGTCCCGTTCCTACTCGAAGACGCGTTGAAGGCGCAGGGCGCGCATTTCTCCGAAGGCGGCGCGTTCAAGTCGCACGTCGTCACCGACGGCCTGCTCATTACCGGCCAGAGTCCGCCGTCGAGCGAAGCCACCGCCGAGGCATTGCTCGAAGCGTTGGTCAAGGAACCGGCGATCTGATGAGGATGTGATTTCGTCTGTTTTGAGCTGTCCAACGACAGCCCAAAACAGACGATGGTCGGGGAGAGAGGATTCGAACCTCCGGCCCCTGCCTCCCGAAGACAGTGCTCTACCAGGCTGAGCTACTCCCCGACCGGGACCGGACCGTTTGGGTCCGATGCAGGAGCGCGGGCTTCCTAGCGGGGGGTTGGAGGTTAGGCAATACGCCTAGTGCCCCAGCACCTTCAGCCAATCATGGTGCCGGACGAATTTCTCGCGCGGTGAATCGGGCCGGGCGGCCGCCACCTCCGCCGCCTCGATCGTCCGCCAGTCGTCGAAACTGGTCGACCGCACCCCGCGCGTGGTCAGCAACGCATCGAGCGCATCGCCCCCCGCCTTGCCCCCATCCGATCCCGGAGGCATCGCACCCTCGACCTGTTCGGCCACTTCATAGCCATCGGGCCGGTTGGTGCCGATTGTCCCCGACGGCCCGCGCCGCGCCCAGCCGACGCAGTATAGCCCGTCGTCGATTTGCCCGTGATCGTTACGATATTTGCCACCATCCTCGTCATAGGGGACGCCGACAATGTGCGGCGATGAATAACCGATGCAGCTCACCACCAAATCGGCCGGGATCGCATAGGTCTCGCCGGTCCCTACGGCGCGCGCGCCATCGAGCTGCGTTCGCTCGACCAGTACCCGCTCGACGCGCTCGTCACCCTCAATGCCGAGCGGCTTGGCGAAGAAATCGAATGCCAATGTCTTCGGCTTGGTTCCATCGGGCGGGCCTCCCGCGAACGCGCGCAGATGCGCCACCGACTTGCGCATCCCGGGATCCAACGCCTCATCCTCGACCAGCGGCGGAAAATCGTCCGGGTCGACCGCCGGCACGGCCTCGGCCAAATGCCCGAGCTCGCCCAATTCCTTGGGGGTCATCGCAATCTGATGCGGCCCACGCCGCCCGAGGAAGGTGATCGATTTGACCCCCGATTCGTCGAGCGCATCGATTGCATGGCCGACGATGTCCGACCCGGCGAATTCGGCGCGCGTCTTCGACAATATCCGCGCCACGTCGAGCGCGACATTGCCATTGCCGATGATCACCGCATTCGCCCCGTCGAGCTTGGGCGCGAGGTCGGCAAAATCGGGATGGCCATTGTACCAGCCGACAAACGCCGCCGATCCGACCACGTTCGCCAAATCCTCCCCGGGGATCCCGAGCGGTCGGTCATGCGGCGCGCCCGTCGCCAAAATCACCGCATCATACAGCCCGCGCAATTCCTCGACGCTGACCGCCTCGCCAACCGCGACATTGCCGACAAACCGCACCTGGGGGTCGTCGGCAACCTTGTCGTAGCGCTTGCTGACCGCCTTGATCGACTGGTGATCGGGCGCGACCCCGAAGCGGATCAGGCCATAGGGCACCGGCAATTTGTCGATGATGTCGATCCGCGCGGCATCGCCAAACGCCTTGGCCAAGGCTTCGGCGGTGTAAAATCCCGCCGGCCCCGACCCGATAATCGCGAAATGACGCATGCCCGACTCCCCGCTGTTGTGGGGGAGACTAGTGCCTGATCGTTGGAGGCGAAAGCGCCCTTGCGCGTTTGCCGAATGCGTGAATCAGGCGCTCATCAGGACTCGCGCTTGTCCTCAAGCAGCAAGTCGTCGCCTTTGCGCTTGAGGAATGCTTCGATCGGGCCCGCGAACAAAGCGAGCATCCCGGGCAAGTCGATCTTGCAATGGACGACCTTCTCCTCGACCCCGATCTGGGCTTTGACTTCCTGACCCATCGCCAGCACGTTGAGGTGCAGCACATCGCCTTCCCACCGCGAATCGACCTGCGCTGCCCCGCCCGGGATATGCCCGGCCAGGCTGTCGATATTGCCGGCAATCCGGCGGCGGGCTTCGTTGCGGCCAAGCTTGTGCGGCAAATCGACGTGGATCGGGCGTTGCATCGCGCCAAGATGCGGGCTGCCCGGTTGCTTTTCAATCCCGCGCGCGTTCTGATGACGCATGAGACGCCTGTTCCTGTTCTTGGCATTGTTGTTCGCGGCCATGCCAGCGGCGGCGCAATATGCGCCGTTCAATCCGGTTGCCGACTACGTTACCCCCGGTCAGGACGAACCGGGCTATCGTTATTGGGTCGGCGCCGCGCCGTATCGCCCCTTATATGTTCGGGCGTTCAACGATTACCTCGTTAACAACGGCGTCGGTGGGGTCGCACCAACCTGGCAATTGCTGCGCACGGCGAGCGACTGGCAGAAATGCGGCCACCAGCCGTTCGAGGTCCCGCCGACTTTCGCCTGGCCCAACATCGTTGCCGCGTTGCGCTTCGTCGGCGCGTTCATCGAGCCGGTGGTCGGCCAGGTCGAGCCGGTGTCGGTCTATCGCAACCCCGCGCTCAACGTTTGTGCCGGTGGTGCCAAGACCAGCACCCACCTCACCGCCGGGGCGATTGACATGGTCCCGCTGCGACCGATCACGCGTGACGCATTGATGCTCGCCTTGTGCCGGATCCAGCTGGACAAGGGGTCGTGGAACAACATCGGGCTAGGTTTCTACAAGGGTTTGCGGTTCCACATCGACAGCAAGAAGGCCCGCGAGTGGGGCACCGCAGGGCCGCGCGGCGGTTATGGTTGTCCGGCGGTGCTGACCGAAAATGGAATCCCTTATCGTGCGCCGATCCAGATCGCGCCGCCAATCCTGGTGCAGCCAGCTGCGACGCTCGATCCGCTTGCGCCCCGACGGTGATGCGAAACCCTTGTGTTGTCCGCCTAACACACCACATCGTCCGATATCAGAAGGGGTGATTGATGGACTTCGACAAACTCACCGACCGCGCGCGCGGGTTCCTGCAGGCGGCGCAGACGATTGCGGTGCGCGAGCATCACCAGCGTGTGACCCCCGCCCATTATGCCAAGGCATTGCTCGATGACGAGCAAGGCATGGCGGTCGGGCTGATCAACGCCTCGGGCGGCGACGGGGCTTTGGCGCGGCGCCAGGTCGACGCTTTGGTCACCAAGGAACCCGCTGTGACCGGCAGCGGTGCCAATTCCGCTCCCGGGGTCGACGGCGACCTGCTGCGAGTGCTCGACAGTGCGCAACAGATCGCGACCAAGGCGGGCGACAGCTATGTCACCGTCGAACGAATCTTGCTCGCCTTTGTGCTGGCCAAGGGTACGGGCGTCGGCGACGCGCTCGCCAAGGCTGGTCTCACCCCGCAAAATCTCAACGCCGCGATCGACAAGTTGCGCGGCGGGCGGAGCGCCGACACCCAAGGATCCGAGGATCGCTACGACGCGCTCAAGAAATATTCGCGCGACCTCACCCAGGCGGCGCGCGACGGCAAGCTCGATCCGGTGATCGGCCGCGACGAGGAAATCCGCCGCACGATCCAGGTGCTCGCCCGCCGGACCAAGAATAATCCGGTGCTGATCGGCGAGCCCGGAGTCGGCAAGACCGCCATCGCCGAAGGGCTCGCGCTACGGATCGCCAATGGCGACGTCCCCGACGGCTTGAAGGACCGCAAGTTGATGAGCCTCGACATGGGCGCGCTCATTGCCGGGACCAAATTTCGGGGCGAGTTCGAGGAACGACTGAAAGGCGTGATCGACGAGGTCAAGCAGTCGGCCGGGGACACCATATTGTTCATCGACGAAATGCACATGATCGTCGGCGCGGGAAAATCCGAAGGTTCGATGGATGCCGGCAATCTGCTCAAGCCGGCCTTGTCGCGCGGCGAGCTTCACGTCATCGGCGCGACCACGCTCGACGAATATCGCAAGCATATCGAAAAAGACGCCGCGCTCGAACGTCGGTTCCAGCCGGTCATGATCGGCGAACCGACCGTCCCCGACACCATCTCGATCCTGCGCGGGCTGAAGGAGAAATATGAGCTTCACCACGGGGTGCGGATTACCGATGCCGCCTTGGTCGCCGCGGCCACGCTGTCCAATCGCTATATCGCCGACCGCTTCCTGCCCGACAAGGCGATCGACCTGATGGACGAAGCCGCCAGCCGCTTGCGAATGGAAGTGGAATCCAAGCCCGAGGAAATCGAGAATCTCGACCGGCGGATCATCCAGTTGAAGATCGAGCGCGAGGCGCTGAAGAAGGAAAAGGATAACGCGTCAAAGGACCGCCTCGTCACGCTCGAAGGCGAACTCGCCAATCTCGAACAATCCTCGTCCGAGCTGACCGCGCGATGGCAGGCCGAAAAGGAAAAGATCAGCGCCGAGGCCGAACTCAAGACCCAGCTCGACGCCGCCCGGATCGAACTCGACCAGGCCCAGCGCGGCGGCGATCTCGGCAAGGCGGGGGAGATCCAATATGGCCGCATCCCCGAGCTCGAAAAGAAACTGGCCGACGCCGCGGTCGCGTCCAAGGGCGCGATGCTGCGCGAGGAAGTGACCGATCAGGACATCGCCGCGGTGGTCAGTCGCTGGACCGGCGTTCCCGTCGAACGCATGCTCGAGGGCGAACGCGAGAAATTGCTGGCGATGGAACAGACCATCGGTGCGCGGGTCATCGGGCAGGAGCAAGCGGTCAAGGCCGTCAGCGCCGCCGTCCGCCGCGCCCGGGCGGGCCTTCAGGATCCCGGCCGCCCGCTCGGCAGCTTCCTGTTCCTCGGCCCGACCGGGGTCGGCAAGACCGAGCTGACCAAGGCACTGGCCGGTTTCCTGTTCGACGACGACAGCGCGATGGTCCGCATCGATATGTCCGAATATATGGAAAAGCACAGCGTCAGCCGCCTGATCGGCGCGCCGCCCGGCTATGTCGGTTATGATGAAGGCGGCGTGTTGACCGAAGCCGTCCGCCGCCGCCCTTATCAGGTGGTGTTGTTCGACGAGGTCGAAAAAGCCAATCCCGACGTGTTCAACATATTGCTCCAGGTACTCGACGATGGCCGGCTGACCGATGGCCAGGGCCGAACGGTCGATTTTGCCAATACAATCATCATCTTAACCTCGAATCTCGGAAGCCAATTCCTCGCCTCGTTGGGGGAAAATGAGGAGGTTTCAGCAGTCGAAAGCCAGGTGATGGACGTGGTGCGCGGCCATTTTCGCCCTGAATTCCTCAATCGTCTCGACGAGATCATCCTGTTCCACCGCCTGTCGGCCAGCCACATGGCACCGATCGTCGATATCCAGGTTGCCCGGCTCCAGCGCCTGCTCGACGACCGCAAGATCACCCTCGACCTGACCGATGCGGCGCGGCTGTGGCTCGGCCGTGTCGGCTATGATCCGGTCTACGGCGCCCGTCCGTTGAAGCGCGCGGTGCAGAAATATCTGCAGGATCCGCTGGCCGACGCGATCCTCGCCGGCAAGGTTCATGACGCTTCGACCGTCAAGGTCGACGAGGGTGATGGGGCGCTCACCCTGAGCCCCGGCTGAGCAAGTCTTTGACGAGCCTTGAACAAGCGGGCATTGTCTTGGCGACAACGATTTTCGAGAGGTAGATCATGGCGCTCCATTCCAAGCTTAACCTGGGCCTCGCACTCGCCGGGCTGGCGATTGCGTCGCCCTCCTTCGCCAAGACCCAGCCGCTGTCCGCTGCGCCGCCGCCGAAGATTTTCAGCGACGTGATCCAGTGCCGTGCGATCGCCGATGCGGCCCAGCGCCTGGCCTGCTTCGACCAGAATGTCGGCGCGCTCGCCGCTGCCCAGCAGAACCGCGATTTATTCGTCGCCGACAAGGACGCCATGCGCGAGGCGCGTCGCGGGCTGTTCGGCTTCAGCCTGCCCAAGATGCGGATCTTCGCCGATGACGACATGGAAAAGGCCGTCGACCAGATCGAAACCACCATCACCGCTGCCGTCCCGGGGCAACGCGGCTACATCTTCACGCTCAAGGATGGCGCGCGCTGGGCGCAGACCGATGGCGCATATATGGATCGCCCCAAGGCCGGGTCGCCGATCAAGATCAAGCGCGCCGCGCTCGGTAGCTTTTTCGGCACCATAGGCAGCCAGCCCGGATTCCGTATCGAACGCCTCGGCAATTGATCGCGGGGGCGTAGCAAGCGGGCTGCAACCATGCTGAATGCCGCTGCGCTCCAATCACAATTGATCCGTGCTCAGTCGCTCCAGCAGGGCGGCCGCGTGGCCGATGCCTGGGCTGCGATTGCGCCGCTGCGCAAAGCGATCGACCAGCATGGCCAGGCGCTCCGGCTGTACGCGTTGATTGCCAGTGCCGTCGGCGAAGTCGATTCGGCCGTGGACGCGCTGCGCCGGATCCTGACGATCGAGCGCGATCCGCCCGAGATTATCGGCGCGCTGGCCGACATGCTTGGCAAGGCCGGGCGCCACGATCAGGCGCTGGTCCAATGGTCGCGGCTGGCGGCGCTCCAGCCGGGCGCGGCCGATGCGCATCTCAACCGCGCCATTGCCGCGGCCGACGCCGGCAAGTTGCACCTCGCGATCGAGGCGGCGGACACCGGGCTCACGCATTTCCCCGGCCACGCGCGATTGCTTGCGGTGCGCGCGATGGCGCTCAAGAATGACGGGCAGCTCGACCAATCGCTGGCCGCATTTGCCGAAGCCGTCGCCGCCGATCCGACCCGCGCGCTGACCCGTCACAACCACGCAGTCGCACTGCGAGCATCATATAGATTTGACGAGGCGTGCGCGGCATTTGCGGAGGCAAAGAGGCTCGGGATGAGCGGTGCTGGGTTGCACGCCAATTGGGCCGCAGCGGCGCTTGAGGCGGGGCGGGTCGACGAGGCCGCCGAGCTGTATCGCCGCGCCATCGCTGCCGATCCCGCGCACACCGAGTCGAAGGTCGGCCTGACCCGGCTGCAGGTCGAATATCGCGGCGGGGACGACGCTTTCGTCCATTATGAACAGATTGCCCAGGCCAGCGGTCGGCTGATCGACTGGATCGAATATGCCAACATGCTTCAGCTCCACCGGCGCAACGCCGAGGCGGCCGAGGTCGCGGCACGCGCCATCGCCAAATTCGGCGAGGATCCGCTGCTGGTCGCGATCCAGGCCACCGCGACCGGGATCGAGGGCGATGCCGGTACCGCGCTGGCCCGGCTCGAACGCGCCTTCGCCGGGCGCAGCGACGCGCCTCTGTCGTCGATGGCGATGCTTGCACTGCGCGCCGGGGATGCGGTCCGCGCCGCCGCGATTGCGGAGGAGCAGACCCGCCTTAACCCCGATGACCAGGCGGCATGGGCCAATTTGTCGATCGCGTGGCGGCTGGCCGGTGATCCGCGCGAAGACTGGCTGTGCGATTATGCGCGGCTGGTGATGGTGGTCGAGGTGCCGTCCCCGGACGGCGCGCTGTCGCCGGGCGACTTTGCGGCCGAGGTCGCGGCGGTGCTCGATCCACTGCACCAATCCCAGTCCGAGCCCGGCGACCAATCGCTCCGCCACGGCACCCAGACCAGCGGCGCTCTATTTGCGCGTCCCGATCCCGCGATCCAGCGCTTCCGGGCGGCGATCGTGGCGGCGGCGACGCTTGCGATTGACGGCTTGCCCGCCGACTCGACCCATCCATTCCTTCGGCGATTGTCGCCGCAACTCGATTTCGCCGGCAGCTGGTCGGTCCGGCTCAGCCCCGGCGGGCACCATGTCGCACACATGCACAGCCAGGGATGGATGAGTTCGGCTTATTACGCGCGACTGCCGCAGGACGATCGGCAAAAATGGGCCGACCAGCAGGGCTGGATCCAGTTCGGTGTCCCGCCGGCGATGTTCGACCTCGATCTGGCACCGCGCCGGGTGGTTGAGCCGGCAGCGGGGCGGCTGGTGCTGTTCCCGTCCTATTTGTGGCACGGCACCCTGCCGTTCGATCAGGGCGACCGCCTGACCGCCGCGTTCGATTTCGTCCCCCGCTAAGGGCCATTCCCGCACGAACATCTGTCTGAAGAGGCCGTCGTCCCGCTGCGCGCGGCTTGCTGGCCCTGTTGCCCCCAAAGAAAAGCGGCGGGGGATTGCTCCCCCGCCGCCTTCATTCGGTCGATCAGATGAAGATTAGAGCTTCACCCGGCCCGAGATCGTCAGCGTACGGCCGAGGATGATCGGGTTGAAGTAGGACACGTCCGTACCACCTTCAGCGAAGAAGCCGGCGACCGTCTTCTCTGCCTTCTGGTTGAACAAATTCTGGACGATACCCGTCAGCTCGAAGTTGCTGCCAATCTTCTTGCGCAGCGACAGATCGAAGTAGCTGAGCCCCTTCAACTTCGGAGCGCAATTGTCGCCCGGGTTGCAGAAGGCAATGTCTTCGACATCCGACTGCCAGTTCCAACGCACCTGCGCCGTGAACGAGCTGCTGTCATACGCCACCGTCAAGGTCGACTTCCATTCCGGGATCGTCCCGCCGATGCCACCACCGCTGGTGCCACCGAAGTCCGTGCCGTTGAAGTCATACTTGTCGAGCCAGGACAGCAGTTCCTGGACCCGGAAGCGACCCGGAAGGCCGAGGCCGAGATCCGAGAAGGGCACTGCGAAGTTGATCCCAACATCGACACCCGACGTCTTGAGCGTGCCCTGGTTGGCGATCGACGTATCGATCCCCGAAACCTGTGCAGTCACCGGGTCACGGCGAATGCGCAAGCAAGCATCCGAGTTCGGATCCAGGCTGTTGGCGCAAGCATTGAGATAGAAGCCCGAACCAAGCGTGGTGACGAGATCTTCGATCTTGATGTTGTAGTAATCGATCGTTGCCGAGAAACGGCCAATCCCGAGGTTCGGGGTCAGCACCGCACCAACCGTATAGGTCTTGGCGGTTTCTTCCGACAGGCCCGGGTTACCGAATGCGAAAGCCTGAACCTGCGCATTGCTCTCGTCGAAGCCGGTGAAGTTGTACCCGGCTGGGCCGCCAGCCTGGACAACCTGTGCCTGGCAAAGTGCCAGCAGGCCCGGCGACAATACCGGTGCACCCGGAGGATCGGCGCAGAAGTCGACATAGGACGGGAAGCCCTGATCGCCATTCTGGAACAGTTCAACAATCGACGGCGCACGGGCCGCCTTGTTGTAGATACCGCGGAACTTCAACCAATCGACCGGCGACCATTGCGCGCCGAGCTTGTAGTTGAACAGGCTGCCAACCGACGAGTAATCGGAGTAGCGAGCGCCTGCTTCGATCGACAGCTCATGGAAGAACGGCTTGTCGGCCAGGATCGGAACCCGGACTTCGCCATAGACTTCCTTGGTGTTGACCTTGCCCTTCTGGTTCTGCGTGGCGTTGAACCCGATGATGTTGCCCGTACGCTGGGCATCGTCAACGATGATCTCACCACGATCGGTCCGCGCTTCGACACCGACGGCAATGCCGACCGGGCCGGCCGGAAGATCGACCAGGTTACCGGTGATGTTGCCGGCGACACGGGCCTGGTCGAACGACCGCGTTTCCTTGGTGTCGAGGCCGACGAAGGCAACCATCGACGGGGTCAGCGTGTCCGGTCCGAAGATGTCGAGCGGAACGCAACCGGGGAGAACGCCCGGGCCGTTGACCACGCCAGCCGAGTTTTGGCAGCCGCGCAGGCCCTGGTTGACCGCAGCACGGTTGATGTTGTTCTTCAACGTCGCAACCGCGTCGGTCCGACCGTAGCTGCCGGTGACATCCCAGTTGAAGCCGTGCGCCAGCGGGCCCGACAGGGTGCCGCGCAGCGTGGCCGTCTTCGAGTCATAGATGCCGATACGCGGTCCGGTCTCGCTGAAGCGACGATCGAAGTTGAACGGTGCGGTCGGGTTGGGACGCGATGCCAAGGCAGCCGCGAGATCCGCAGGGATCAGCGGGCTGTTGAACGGCACCACCAGACCGGTCGAGCCACCAGCCGGGGTCGGCGCAAGGTTAACTTCCTGCGACGAGTCGGTGTAGTTGGCGATGACCTTGAGGCGGATCGAATCGTTGATATCGTAACGCGCCGTGGTGGCCAGGTTGAGCCGGTTGTACGGCGTCACCAGATAGTTGAGCGGGTTGAAGTTGAACCGGCTCGAGCCCGTCGAACGATCGGCAAAGGCGCACAGGCCGCTGACGAAACGCGGGGTCAGTTGACCAAAGTCGTTGAACGACAGGTTGCCGCCGTTGACCGCTGCAACCGGGGGAGTCGCCGGGTTACAATCGGTGTTGACGTTGGTGAACCGCGGCGCGGTCGCCGGGTTGGTCGACAAGCCCGTAAACGCGTTCTGCGGGTTGTTGACGACGAAACCCCAAGGCGGGGTAGCCGAACCACCCGAAGCGACCAGCACGGTCGAACCCGGAACGGTCGGGGTGAGGTGATCCGCAACGAAATATTGGCTCGTGGCATAATCGTAATAGATGACGCCGGCATTGCGGGTCACGTCACGGTCGCCCTGGCCGATCGGCTCGCGAGTGTAATAGCTCGCGAAGAAGGTCATGTTGCCACGATCGTCGCCGAAGTTGCCGCCCAGGAGGCCCTGGATGTTGAACGCACCGCCATCACCATGATCGGTGATGCTGTACTGCGACGTCACTTCCAGACCCTCGTAATTGTCCTTGAGGATGAAGTTGACGACGCCGGCCATGGCGTCCGAACCGTACACTGCCGAGGCACCGCCGGTGACGACGTCAACGCGCTCGATGAGGCCGGCCGGGATGGTGCCGATGTCGACCACGCCGGTGGTCGAGGACGCAGGAACGCGCTCACCATCGACGAGGATCAGCGTGCGCTGTGGCCCGAGACCGCGAAGATCGATGGTCGAAAAGTCTTCGCCGCCCTGGTTGTTCGACGTGCGGGTGTTGCCCGGAATAACCTGCGGAAGCTCGTTGAGCAGGGTCTCGACGGTAACCGTTCCGGTCAGGTCGAACTGCTCTGCGCTAACCGTCGTGACGGGGCTCGGGCCTTCGAGATCGGGACGCGCGATGCGCGATCCGGTGATGACGATGGCGTCGTCGTCGTCGGCCTTAGCAACCGGATCGGCTGCTGCTGGCTGCTGACTGGCCGACGGCTGGGTTTCGCTCGAAGGCGGCGTAGTGCCGTCCGGCGCGGTCTGGGCGGCTGCCGGAGCAGCGGCGAAGACGCCTGCGCCAAGGAGCGCGAGAGCCTGCCGTCCGGCAGTCGCACGCAAATTGGTTTTCCTCATTATAATCTCCCGAATCGGGGCGTCATTTTCGGCGACGCCTCTGGTTCGCGGGCGCAATCCACCCCACGTGGAAGTCGTTTAGCTTCAAAAGGTGGGTTGCTGTCCAGCACCGAACGGGGTCGATGGCGCTTTTGTTAACGCACTGTGACAGCGCTGCCACAGTGGAAATACAGCGTGATCCGGCGGCTCAACGCCCGCTGGCGGCGCGGCGTTCGGCGGCCAGGCGTTCGGCGGCAAGGCTGGCGGCGGCATCACCATAGGCTTCCTGCCGATCGACGCTCCAATAGCGCAGTTCGTCGAGCGGGATTTCGGCCTGGGTCACGGCGCAGTGCACGAAGTCGCCCGCGCTGAGCAAGCGGAAGGTGCCCGCCAGATAGTGAATCCGGGCCTCGCGCCCCCTGCCCATCAACATGGCCGTCCCATCAGCATGTCATCGCTTCCTTCACTCGTCGAACAACCCTGGTTGCGGGGCCGAACCCGGCGTCCTCGGCTTGGCCGGTCGATACGATCTTGGCGCTCCTTGCTCAACCCGCGCGCCATCGACAATGGCATCGACCGAGCCGTCGGCGAATCGCAGCGACAGCGCCGCCGCCTCGCGCGCGTCGCGCGCGTGAAGCAAGGTCTTGCCATGGCGGTCGGTGACCCGGACGAAGCCGCGCTCGAGCGGGCGCTCGGGGTGGGCGGCAACCAGCAGGCGGCCGAGCGCTTCGAGCTTGTCCTTGGCGAAGGCGATCCGTTGCTCGACCAATGGCGCGCGCAATCGCGGGGCGACCGCACCATAATCGGCGCGGGCATGCGCGGCGCGGGCGCTCAACGCACGGGGCAAGCGCGCGGCCACATCACCGAGCTTCGCCGCAATGGGTTCAAACAACAGGTTGGCGGCGGGCCAGCGATGCGCCGTCGCCTCGAGCCGTTCGCCCGCGCGCGCCGCTTGTTGGGTCAGGATGCCCCGCATCCGCAGCCCGCGATCGCGCAGCAGCGCCGCGAGCTCGGCCAGTACCGGCACCGCCATCTCCGCTGCAGCGGTCGGGGTCGGGGCGCGGCGGTCGGCGGCGAAGTCGATCAAGGTCGTGTCAGTCTCATGCCCGACCGCGCTGATCAAAGGGATTGGCGATTCGGCCGCAGCGCGGACCACGATCTCCTCGTTGAAGGCCCACAGATCCTCGATCGACCCGCCGCCACGCGCGACGATGATCAGGTCGGGCGGACTAGCCATCGCGCCGAACCCGCGAATCGCCGCCGCCACCTTGGCCGCCGCGCCCTCGCCCTGCACCGGCACCGGCCACACCAGCACATGGGTCGGGCAGCGGTCGGCGAGGCGGTGCAGGATGTCGCGGATCACCGCCCCGGTCGGCGAGGTGACGATGCCGATGGTCTTGGGCAGGAACGGCAGCCGCCGCTTCTTCACCTCGTCGAACAGCCCTTCAGCGGCTAGGCTCCGCCTGCGCTTGTCGAGCAGCGCCATCAGCGCGCCCTCCCCGGCCAATTCGAGCCGGTCGACCACCAACTGATATTTGGATCGCCCGGGATAGGTCGTTAGCTTGCCCGAGGCGATCACTTCGGCCCCGTCCTCAGGCGCGAATTGCAGCCGCGCCGCCTGCCCGCGCCACAGCACCGCGTCGATGCACGCGCCCTCGTCCTTCAAGGTGAAGTAACAATGGCCCGATCCGTGGCGCTTCCACCCCGAAATTTCGCCGCGCACGCGGACATGGCCGAACGCATCCTCGACCGTCCGCTTCAATGCGCCGGATAATTCGGTGACCGAGAATGGCGGCGAATTGTCGCCAGCCGCATCCTTGGCTAACAGACTTGGCTTGGCTAACAGGCCGGATGCGTCATCATCTTTCGGGCCGGGGTCGGAAACGCTCATGAATATCCTGCTGCTCGGGTCGGGGGGCCGCGAAGATGCGCTCGCGTGGCGGCTGAATCAATCACCAAGCTGCGACCGGCTGATCGCCGCGCCGGGCAATCCGGGGATCGAGCGCTGGGCCGAGTGCCATGCGCTCGACCCGTGCGATCCCGCCGCCTTGGTTGCGCTGGCCAAAGCGCACGCCATCGACCTGATCGTCGTCGGCCCCGAAGCCCCGCTCGTCGCCGGGGTGGCCGACGCTGCGCGCGCCGCCGGGATTGCCACCTTCGGCCCGTCCGCCGCCGCCGCGATGCTCGAAGGATCGAAGGGCTTCACCAAGGATTTGTGCGCCCGCGCGGGCATCCCCACCGCCGCGTACGTCCGGGTCAAGACCGCAGCCGCCGCGCTGGCCGCGCTTGATGATTTCTCCGTCCCGGTGGTGATCAAGGCCGACGGCCTCGCTGCGGGCAAGGGCGTGACGGTGGCCATGACCCGCGCCGAGGCCGAAGCCGCGATCTGCGCGGCGGGCGACGGGCCAATGGTGATCGAGGCGTTTCTCGAGGGGGAAGAAGCCAGCCTGTTCGCCTTGGTCGACGGCACCCGCTGCGTCGTGCTTGCCAGTGCGCAGGATCACAAGCGCGTCGGCGAGGGCGATACCGGCCCCAACACCGGCGGCATGGGTGCTTACTCTCCTGCGCCGGTGCTGACCCCTGCGCTCGAAGCACAGGCAATGCGCGAGATTGTCGAACCGACCGCCCGCGCGATGGCCAAGGCCGGCACGCCCTTCTCCGGAATATTGTTTGCCGGACTGATGCTCACGTCCGACGGCCCCAGCCTGATCGAATATAATGTCCGCTTCGGCGATCCCGAATGCGAGGCGATCATGCCGCGTATTGAGGGCGATTTCGCGGATCTGCTCCACGCCGTCGCCACCGGTGCCGATTTCGCCGCGCCGTCGCTGTCGCCAAAGCACAGCATGACGGTGATCGTCGCTGCCAGCGGTTACCCAGGCACGCCGCGCAAAGGCGGCACCATCGCCGCGCTCGACACGGCCGCGACCGACGGAACCATCATCTTCCACGCCGGTACGGCCCGCGATGGCGACCGGCTGGTCGCCAGCGGCGGCCGGGTCCTCGCCGTCACCGCGCTGGGTGAGAATTTGCGCGATGCCGCAACCCGCGCTTATCGTGCCGTCGATGCGATCGACTTCGCCGACGGCTTTCACCGCCGCGATATCGGCTGGCGCGAACTGGAACGACAAGGATGAGAAGCAGCATTGCCCTGGGAATCGGGATTGCCGCGACCCTCGCCGCAGCGACCTTCTGGCATGGGCCCGGCGGTGCTGCGGAACGCTTCGCCACCACGGCGGAACGAACGATGCGGATCACGCTCGATCATTTTGAGATGAATGCGGTCAAGGCGCGGCTGGTTCGCGGACCGCTGACCCGGCAGCTCCGTTTTTATGGCCCGGCTGACGATTTCCAGCGCGGCGAAATTGCGCGCATCGGGCTGGAGGTTCCAGGCGTGTCCTCGACCGTCTGGACCGACCGTCCTGCTCCCCGGCCTGTCCCGCTGATTGCCGAAGTCATGGCCATGGCGCTGGCCAGCTTTGCGATTGGTGCCATTCTCGCCTACATCGCCGCGCTCCGCCGCCGCGCTCGGGATGCGATCTACGAATGATGACGATCATCCACTTTTATTGGCCAATGCTGGTCGTGGCGCTGCTGATCGGCATCATCAGTGGGGTGCTGGCGTTCCGACGGCGCGGACCGATCCCGGGGAAAGATTGATGGACGTCCTGATCGCCAACTGGCCGATTGCCTTGGTTGCGGCGCTGGTCGCGCTTGCGCTGCTTTATTTCCTGCTTCGCCCTCGGCAGCGCGTGTCCTTGACCGATAGCACGCCGGTGCGGCCGCACATGGTTGCGGGAAAGTCGGCCGAGGGGCGCAATCTTGCCGATGAAGCCGCGGCGGCAGCGGCCGATGTAGCCGGTTCGATTCTGTCAGCGCGGGTCCACGACAAGCTTCCCGGCGCATCGGGGCCGCCTGACGATCTGGTGCAATTGAAGGGCATTGGTCCCAAGCTCGCCGCCTTGCTCAATCAGCATGGCATTATGCGGTTCGAACAGATTGCCTCGCTCAGCCCGGCGCAGGTCGACAATCTCGACGACATGCTGGGGGCGTTTCGCGGCCGTCTGGCCCGCGACCATGTCGTGGACCAGGCAGATTATCTCGCGCGCGGGGATATCGACGGGTTCGAGCAGCGCTATGGCAAGCTCTAGCCCGGACTGTCCCGACCTTACTTACGACCCGATCAGGACCAGGGTGCCGACCTTGGTCACAGTGAACAATTTGGCGGCGAACTTGGCCGGCAGGCGGACGCAACCGTGCGAGGCCGGCCGACCCGGGAGCATCCCGGCGTGGAGCGCGATCCCGTAATTGTCGAGACGCTGCATGTGCGGCATCGGCGCATTGTCATATTTGACCGAGCGATGCATCGGCTTCTTCTCGAGGATCGGGAAGTAACCGGTCGGCGTGTCCTTGCCCGGCTTGCCGCTGGAAATGGTGGTCACTGCGGCCAGTCGATCGCCGCGGTACAGATAGGCCATCTGGTTCGAAAGGCTGACGATCACGCGCGGATCGCCAGTGCCGACTTCATCATCCCACAGATAGTGGCCGGGCATCAGCCTGTCGACGCCGAACGTCGCGACCATATCAGCATGCGCGGCGTCAGCGGCGTCGGTTGCCTCGGCCGTGGCTTCGGGGGTTTCGACCCACGCCAAGGCGGGGGTGGCGATGGTCGACAGTGCAAGCGATCCCGTGACCGCAAGCGCAAGCGCTAGCTTCCTCATATCATTCGCTTTCATTCAATTTCGTCAGTTGAAAGCGTAATGCCGGAGGAAAATCAAAGTTCCAGTTAGTTGCGGATTGCTACTGGCTAGCGACCACCCGCTGCGCGCGACCCGCTTGATCCCGACACCACAAAAAGGCCCGCCGGATTGCTCCAGCGGGCCAATTTATCTGTGCTTCCGTCAAACCGGCCAGGCCGGTCGTCCGTCAGCCGTCACGCTTTGAGGTGCCCCGCAAAATCTCTTCTGCGGGGGATCCCTTAGCCGCGTTCCGGCTCAGGCGGCGGCGGCGGCGGCGGCGGCGGCGGCGGGCACGCGTCGGTCGCCAGGATCACCGAACCGTCCGGGCACGTCTGCGTCGCCGGAGGTGGCGGCGGAGGCGGCGGGGGCGGCGGGGGCGGAGGCGGCGGCGGAGCCGGGGTGTAGAAGTTGTACACCAGGCTCAGCAGCAGGCTGTGCGTGCGCACGCGGCCCGAGAATTCACCACCGTCGCCATCGTTGTAGCGAAGGCCGCTGGCGTTGAAGTAGCGATACTTCAGGCCGAGATCGATGTTCGGCGAAAGCGACTTGCGGATGCCGGCAAGGATCTGCCACGCGATCGCGCCATCGCTGCCGCTGAACCCAGCGGTGAACTGACGGCTGACGATCGGCACGTCGACGTTGTACTTGACCTTGGCGTAACCGAGACCGGCGCCGATGAAACCGCTCCACCCGTCTTCGTCACCGAAGTCGAACAGGACGTTGCCCATCAGCGAGTAGATGCTCAGCTTGCCATTGGCGTCGTACGGCTGGGTCGGATTGGTCGAAAAGACATAATCCGTGTCGAGCTGGACCTCGTCCACCGACGCGCGCTTGTAGCCGAATTCGGCCTCGGCGCGGACCAGACCGAAGTCATAGCCGGCGATCAGGTCGACATCGAAGCCGAGATTATGATCGATCGTGACGGCGTCGCGGACTTCCTGCGCGCCATCCTGGTAGGTAAAATCAAAATTGGAATCTTCGACGAGCATGACGCCGCCTTCGATTCCAACGTACGTCGACTTGTCGCGGGCCATGGCCGGCGAGGTCAGCGCAGCGGCTGCCACGGCGGCGAGCAAATAATTACGCATGCGGGACTCCCCTCTTTTGCATCCAATTGATGCGGATCCAGTGCTTCCTATAACGCAAAGTTGCGCGTCTGGAACGGCCTTGGGCATTTTCAAAGGCAAACGTTGCAAGTCGGCCACACTATGCGCGGCTGCGGCCTCGCGCGTCGACTAACCGCCGATTTCCGCCGGTTCTTCACGCCGCTTGCGCCGTGGCCTGGTGGCAATCAACTTGTCGATCTTGCGCCCGTCCATATCAACCACCTCGAACGACCAGTGATCGTGGGAAAAACGCTCGCCGGTTTCGGGGATATGCTTGAGCACCGACAGCGCGAATCCCGCAACCGTCGAGAAGTCGCGATCGTCCGGTATGACCATGCCGAGCCGGTCGGTCAGCATGTCGGCGCTGGCCGACCCGGAGATCAGCCAGCTGCCGTCCTCGCGCTCGACGCACGGCGGATCCTCATCATAATCGAGGTCGCTTGCAAAGGCGCCGGCCAGCGCGGCGATGATCGATCCCGGAGTCACAATCCCGTCGAGGTGACCATATTCGTCATGCACCAGCGCCAACGGCACATCGGCCGAGCGGAGCACCGCGAGCGCATCCATCGCGTCCATCAAATCTGGGACCACCGGCGCGCTTTTGAGGATCCGCTTGAGATCGAGATCGTGGCCAGCGAGCAGTTCCATCAGCAAATCACGCGCCGACACCACCCCGACGATATCGTCGACCGAACCGCGCGCCACCGGTAGCCGACTATGCGGGGTCGCCGCGAGCGCCGCATGAATTTCGTCGCGGCCGCAGCTGACATCGATCCAGTCGATCTCGGTCCGCGGGGTCATCACTTCGCGCACCGGCCGATCAGCCAGCCGGACAATGCCCGAGATGATCGCGCGCTCATTTTCCTCGATCACCCCCGAAATATGCGCTTCGGCAACCACCAAGTGCAATTCCTCGGCAGTCACCACATTCTGCGTTTCGCGTTGCAGACCGAGCGCCTTGAAGATGCCCGCGCTGGTCCGGTCGAGCAGCCACACGAACGGCGCGGTCGCCTTCGACAGCCACAACATCGGCCGCGCCATGATCGCCGCGATCGGCTCGGGCTTCCTGAGCGCGAATTGCTTGGGCACCAACTCGCCGATCACTAGGCTGGCGTAGGTGGTCAGTACAATCACCAGGAAAAAGCCGGCCGTCTCCGCCGTTTGCGGGTCGATCCCCACCAACGCCAGCCGCTGTCCCACCGGCACACCCAGTCGAGCACCAGAAAATGCACCGGCCAGGATTCCAATCAAGGTGATCCCGATCTGGACGGTCGACAGGAAGCGGCCCGGGTCCGACGCCAGCTCCAACGCGCATTTGGCGCCATTGCTGCCGCTCTTGGCCATCGCCTTCAATCGCGCCTCGCGCGCGGAGACGATCGCCAGCTCGCTCATCGACAGCACGCCGTTGATCGCGATCAGCGCGAGGATCAGGATCAGGTCTAGCCAGGGGAATGGGAGCAGGGGCTGGTTCATTGCGTCACCGTCGCCCTAGCCGCTGCGTACCGCCGACGACAAGGCTCCGTCATGGTCGGCGAGTCGCAAAGAACGCCTTGAGCTGGCCCGCCGCTTCAGCCTCGCCAATCCCTGAAAACACCTCCGGCCGATGGTGGCAGGTCGGCTGGCCGAAGATCCGCGGGCCGTGGAGCACCGCGCCACCCTTGGGATCCTCGGCCGCAAAGGTGAGCGTCGCGATTCGCGCCAGCCCGATCGCTGCCGCGCACATCGCGCATGGCTCCAATGTCACCCACAATGCGCAACCATCGAGTCGCGACGTCCCCAGCGCTGCCGCCGCGCCGCGAATCGCGACCATCTCGGCATGCGCTGTCGGATCGTTCGACCCGCGCATCATGTTGCGCGCCTCGGCCACGATCCGCCCGTTCATGGTGACCGTTGCTCCAACCGGCACTTCGCCCGCCGCCGCCGCCTCTGCCGCAAGCGCAAGCGCGCGCCGCATTGGCTCGGGCAGCGGGAAGCCGCTCAAGACGTTACTGGGCTGGAGCAGGCGCTGGTGCCGGAGCCGGCGCAACCTGGTTGGCCCCCGGGTTGCGGACTTCGATCGTCGGCACCGGCACCGAGACATTGGCGCTGCGCGTTCCGACCGCGACCGTCCCGGTCTGGACTTCGAATTTCGGGGCCTGACCGCCGGTCGCGGTGATTCCGTTGCCGGTCACTTCGATGCCGGGCGCTTGCGCCGGACTGGTCTGCATGAAGCTGAGCAGGTTGAGCTTGATTGCGACGATTACCGCCAGCACCGCGACGATCAGGATTAGGAAAATCTTGCGCATTCACTTGCCCTCCAAACAGGTTGGCACCGGCCTAGCGGTTGACGAAGGCCGAGTGCAAGGGTATCGGGCCACGCTTTCCGGACGCAATTTCGTTCGTTCAACTCAGGATAGTCATTATGTCGCGCGTTTGCGAGCTGACCGGCAAGGGCCGGCTGGTGGGAAACAATGTTTCCCACGCCAATAACAAGACCAAGAAGACGTTCCTGCCGAATCTGCAGAACGTGACCTTGTTGTCCGATTCGCTCGAGCGCAGCGTCAAGCTCAAGGTCTCGACCCACGGGCTTCGTTCGGTCGAACATGTCGGCGGTCTCGATAATTGGCTGGCCAAGACCAACGACGCGAAATTGAGCCTGCGCGTTCGCCGCCTGAAGCGCGAGATTTCGAAGAAGGCACAGCCTGCGGCGGCCTGACATTATTGGCGGGGCTGATCGCCTCGCCAATCGAGCGCCACAAGTAACGTCGGCACGCGTCGGCGAAAATCATTGTCGGTCATCACCCATAGTCTGATCCCCCCGCCGGTCAGCGGCTCGGCGGCAATCGCCTCGGCATTGTCGAGCCGCCCAAGTGCGAGATTGGCGAGCGGCTTGAGAGTCGGCTGATCGAGCAACACCAGCCGCGACGAGAATCCCGTCGGGCTGAAATTTCGTGCCACCACCACGACCCGCGCATCGGGCATGAGCACGGCATCCGACCATCGGCCGAATGGATTGTCCAAGGCGATTCGCCTGACCCCGTCTGCACCGATCCGCACCATCTCGTCGCCATTTTCGGGAAACAGCAGCAAGCCATGGCGGTCCGACACCGCGCCTTCCGCGCCCTTGTTCGCCAGCCAGCCCAGCGGCTTCAAGTTCACTTTCTGGATCACCCGTTGGAAATCGCGATCGAACAGCCAGGCCGCATGGCGATTCTCGAACCCGACCCACCAGCCGCGCCCGTCATGATCGAGCGCCAGCGCTTCACTGTCGCGCCCGGCCTTGAAGAAATTCGGCCCCGGCCCCTCGGGCAGGTCGCGAAACTCCGCCATTCCCCTTGCCGCCACCGGCTTGGGCAATCGGACCATCACCCCCGAATCAGTCAGCGCGAGCAGCGCGCCGCGATCGACCGCCAGCGCCGACACCCCGCCCATTCGCGGATCGGCCGATGTCACGTGCCACGCCCCGGCGACGGTCAGCGGCGCAAAGCCCGCGGTGTCGAGCGCAACCGCTTCGAACCGCACCGCCGCAACACCATCGGCGCCCGGCGCGCGATCGGGCAATCCCGCCAACCAGCGATGGGCGCCGAGCACCATCAGGGCCACGATCAACCCGTTGAAAAGGCTCGATTTGATGAATGAATGCTGCAAGGCTCGTTCAGCCTTCCGACGCCGTTACTGATGCATAAGTCATTGCATTGGCGGGGTTTATCCCCCTTTTCCTCGCCACCGATGTTGGCCATGAGCCAATCAGTACCCTCGCGTCGCGTAACGAGGGGGGCCCGGAGCGAGTAATTGCTCCGGGCCCAATTTTCTTCCCCACTACAGTCATCGCCGCTCGAACAGGCCGGCAAGCTGCTCGATCAGCGCGCCGCCCAATTGTTCGGCATCCATGATCGTTACCGCGCGGCTGTAATAGCGAGTCACGTCGTGGCCGATGCCGATGGCCGACAGTTCGACGTTCGATCGCCCCTCGATCCACCCGATCACTTGCCGCAAATGCTTTTCGAGATAGCTTCCGCCATTGGCCGACGCGGTCGAATCGTCGACCGGCGCGCCATCGCTGATGACCATCAGAATTCGCCGTTCCTCGGGCCGCGCGAGCAACCGCCGGTGCGCCCACAGCAATGCCTCGCCGTCGATATTCTCCTTGAGTAACCCCTCGCGCATCATCAGCCCGAGGCTCTTGCGCGCGTGGCGGTATGGCTCGTCGGCGCGCTTGTAGATGATGTGGCGAAGGTCGTTGAGCCGGCCCGGGGTCGCCGGCCGCCCTTCGGCCAACCACGCTTCGCGGCTCTGCCCGCCCTTCCACGCCCGCGTCGTGAAACCGAGGATCTCAGTCGTCACCCCGCACCGCTCCAGAGTCCGCGCAAGAATATCGCCGCACATCGCCGCAATCGAAATCGGCCGCCCGCGCATCGACCCGCTATTGTCGATCAGCAACGTCACCACCGTGTCGCGAAACTCGGTCTCGCGCTCATTCTTGTACGACAGGCTGTGGCTGGGGGAGACGATCACCCGCGCCAGCCGCGCCGCATCGAGCAAGCCTTCTTCCTGGTCGAAGTCCCAGCTGCGCGCCTGCTGCGCCATCAGCCGCCGCTGCAACCGGTTGGCAAGCCGCGTGACGACGCCAGACAGGCTCGCCATCTGCTGGTCGAGATAGGCGCGCAGTCGGATCAATTCCTCTTCGTCGCAAAGCTCGGCGGCGGGAAGCACTTCGTCGAACCGGGTCGTGAACGGCGCATAATCGCCGGTCGGCTCATCCAGCCAGTTGCGCCGCGCGGGGCCAGCCCGCGCCTGCTCGCCATCATCGTCGCCGCTCGACTGGTCGCTATCCTCGCCCTCCAGATCCTGGTCGGCCTGGTCGTCGGCCTGGTCATCGCGATCGGCCTGTTCGGAGCGCATCTCCATTTCGCCGCCCTCGGGACCGCCATCTTGCTGCTGGTCGTCGCCGTCGTCGGGGCCGTCATCCTCGCCCTGATCCTCGTCGCCCGCATCCTCCGGCTCCTCCGCCAGCGGCTCGGCCTCAGAATCGAGCTCGAGATCCTCGAGCAACCGCCGCGCCATCTCGGCAAAGGCGCGCTGGTCGTCGATCGTCAGCGCCAGTGCGTCCAATTCCTGGCCGGCCTTCTCCTCGATCCAGTCGGCGACCAGTTTCAGCCCCGGCTCGGCCGCGCTTGGCGGAGCTGCCCCGGTCAGCCGTTGCCGCGCGATCAACCCGACCGCGGTCGCCAGCGGCACTTCCTCCGCGGTCCGCGCCCGGCCGATCGCGTCGGACCGCACTCGCGCCTCGACATGCCGCTCCAGATTCGCGCGCACCCCGGCCATGGTCCGCGATCCCAGCGCCTCGACCCGCGCCGTCTCCAACGCGTCGAACACCGCGCGCGCCGCCGAATCGACCGGCGCGACCGACTGGTTGAGCGCCATGTCGTGAAATCGCAGCCTGAGCGCCGCCGAATCCGCCGCCCCGCGCGCTTCGGCGACCAGCTGCGGCTCAAGCCCCGGCCCGGGCGATACGACACGCGCGACCTTGCCCGGCGCACCCCCGCTGTCGCTCGCAAATTGCACGTCGGCCTCTGCGTCACGCGCAATCGCGCGCGATGCGCTGGCCAAAGCGCTGCGGAATCGGTCGAGGGTGGATGCGGCCATGATTGTGCTTTCGATGTGCCGCCGCGCCCCCGTCAGGTCAACGCCGCAGCGCGCTTAAACTTTTTGCTAAGCATGGCGGGGCTAAGACAGGCGGGTGAACAAGGGGTGGAACTGATGTTCGGCGGAAGTGGCTTCTCAATGTTGGCGATCCCGCTGGCGATTGGCGCGATCATGACCGCGCTTCGCTTCTGGATGTTCTATGCCGGGACAAGCGCGATCCGCGGCGCCCGAATGAGCCGGATTGCCGAATCGGACGGCCACTTGTCGTTCGACGAACGAATCGCCGAGCGCATGCGCGAGCTGGACCGCGAGACCAAAGCCGCGAACCCGGCCCCTGCGCCGTTCGCATCGCCGCCGACTTCAGGCCCAACCGGCTCCACCAGGGGCTTCGGCCGCCGCCAGATCTAGACGCGCTTGGCCAGACTCTCGGGTAGGTCCACACCGAACACGCGCTGGTAATATTCGGCGATGATCGGCCGTTCGCTCTCGTCGCATTTGTTGAGGAACGACACCCGGAAGGCATAACCGACATCGCCGAAGATCAGGGCGTTCTGCGCCCAGCTGATCACCGTGCGCGGGCTCATCACGGTCGAAATGTCGCCATTGATGAAGCCTTGGCGCGACAGATCGGCGACCTTGACCATCTGGTCGACCTGCGCCTTGCCGCCGACATTGTCATATTCGCCCGACTTGGCGAGAACGATCTGCGCCTCGGTCGCGGCGGGGAGGTAATTCAACGTCGCGACGATGTTCCAGCGATCCATCTGGCCCTGGTTGATCGCCTGCGTGCCATGATACAAACCAGTGGTATCGCCCAGCCCGACCGTGTTGGTGGTCGCGAACAGGCGGAACCACGGGTTGGGTCGGATCACGCGATTCTGGTCGAGCAGGGTCAGCTTGCCCTCGGTTTCGAGCACCCGCTGGATGACGAACATCACGTCGGGCCGCCCGGCATCATATTCGTCGAACACCAGTGCCACCGGATGCTGCAATGCCCACGGCAGCAGGCCTTCGCGGAATTCGGTGACCTGCTGGCCATCCTTCAAAACGATCGCGTCGCGCCCGACCAGGTCGATCCGGCTGATATGCGCATCGAGGTTGATGCGGACGGTGGGCCAATTCAATCGCGCCGCAACTTGCTCGATATGGGTCGACTTGCCGGTGCCGTGATAGCCCTGGATCATCACCCGCCGGTTGCGCGCGAAGCCGGCGCAGATCGCGAGCGTGGTGTCGGGGTCGAACACATAGGCCGGGTCGAGATCAGGCACGCGCTCGTCGGCCTCGCTGAACGCGGGCACTTCCATGTCGCTGTCGATCCCGAAGGCGTCGCGGGCCTTCACCATCTTGTCAGGGACGGCGAGGATGGTGTCTTCGCGGCTGTCGAGGGTCACGTTGGGGATATTGGTCATGGGGCTGCCTTAAGCACTTCGCCCGACCGCCTCAACTCCCGACCTTCGGCGGAAGCACGAACAGATTGACGAATTTCTCTGCCACCGCGCGATCGCCACTGATTCCGAGCATGTCGAGCGGTGCGCCCCCGTAAACGACAGCGGCGAGCGCGGTCGGCGGGGCGGAAATGATTGCATCGCACTGCTCGACCGGCCCCTGGGCGATCTTGATCCGTCCCTTGCGGACGCGCGCGACATAGCGGTCCTTCCCGAACACGAACCCGATCCTGGCGTCGACTTTGCGCGCGCGCTTCTCGTCGATCATCGTCCGGAACGACAGCAGGATCGACACCCCGCTCAGCGGCAAGGTCGGATCATGGAGCGGCGATCGCGCCGCCCACCGCCCTAGCGCCTGGATCACCGGCTCGGCCTCCAGCCCCCACTCGGTCGCTTCATAAACTTGTGCGTTGGCCGGCGGCGGCAGCATCCGTCGGCGCACCAGCCCGCGCTCCTCCAGCTCGGCCAGCCGCTGGGTCAGCACGTTCGCGCTCAACCCCGGCAGGTCGGCGCGCAACTGCGAGAACCGCCGTGGCCCGAGCAGCAATTCGCGCAACACCAGCAGCGCCCAGCGTTCGCCGATCAGCTCCAGCCCATGCGCCGTCCCGCAAGAATCATCGTAACGTCTTTTCTCTGTAGTAGTTAAGTTATCTAACCTCATAGTTGCATTATATGACTTTCATCGGCTAATGACAAGCTCGTTCGAGTCGCGAAAGGAGCAATCTCATGGCCTATATCGACGGATTCCTGATCCCCGTTCCGAACGACAAGAAAGAGGACTACCTGGCCCAGGCGCGCGCTTCCGCTCCGATCTTTACCGATCTGGGCGCGACCCGGATCGTCGAAACTTGGGGCGATGACGTCAAGCCGGGCAAAGTTACCGACTTCTTCCGCGCCGTCGCCGCCGAGGAGGGCGAGAATGTGGTTTTCTCATGGATCGAATATCCCGACAAAGCGACCCGCGACGATGCCAACAAACGCATGATAGAAGACCCGCGCTTCGAAGCGCTTGGCGACATGCCGTTCGACGGCAAAAGAATGATCTTCTCCGGCTTCGTGCCGATCTTCGACAGCCAAGGAGAATTGGCATGAGCTATATCGATGGAATCATCCTTCCGCTCCGCGACGAGCATCTCGACGAATATACGGTGGGCGCCGAGAAATTCGCGCGCAAGGCGAAGGAGCAAGGCGCGCTCGGCTCGTTCGAGGCGATCGGCGATGGGCTCAAGCATGGCAAGGTCACCGATTTCTACAAATCGGTCCAGGCCGAGGACGGCGAGAATGTCGTCTTTTCCTTCGTCCTGTGGCCCGACAAGGCGACTCGCGACGCCGGCTGGGAAAAGCTCATGGCCGACCCCGAAATGCAGCCCGACCAGATGCCGATGCCGTTCGACGGCAAGCGCATGTTCTGGGGCGGGTTCAAGCCGTTCGTGAATTCAATCCAGCTCGGCAATGCGGAGAAGAAAGATGCCTAACCCGGAGGGCAGCTTCATCTGGTACGAACTGATGACCCCCGATCCCGACTCGTCGAAGGCGTTTTACGACGCGGTCGTCGGGTGGACCATCGAGGCTCAATCGTCCGCCCCCGGCGGCGCGATCGATTATCGCATGATCACGCGCGCCGATGGCGGCAATGTCGGCGGCATCCTCAAGCTCGATCAGGCGATGCAGGATCATGGCGCGCGGCCGATGTGGCTCGGCTATCTTTACGCCGAAGATGTCGATGCTCGCGTCGCGGCGATTGGAGCCGACGGGGGAAAGGTGCTGATGCCACCACACGATGCGCCGGGCATCGGCCGATTCGCGATGGTAACCGATCCTGTCGGTGTGCCCTTTTATCTGATGAATCCGACCCCGCCCGAGGGCCGCGAAGATGCCGCCAGTGACGTCTTTTCGGTCGACCAGCCGCAGCATATCCGCTGGAACGAACTTTCAACCACCGATCCCGACGGCATGATCGACTTCTACACCCGCCACTTCGGTTGGAATCAGGAAGGCGAAATGGACATGGGTCCATTGGGCAAATATTGTTTCCTCCAGCATGCCGGCGTTGGCATCGGGGCGGTCATGCCGAAGATGCCGCAGCAGCCGATCAGCGCCTGGACCTAGTACATCGGCGTCGAGGACATCGATCGCGCATTAGCCGCCGCCAGGGCTGGTGGCGGCCAGGTGACGGTCGATCCAATGGAAATCCCCGGCGGCGAATTCTCGGCCAACGGCATCGACCCGCAAGGCGCTGCCTTCGGTCTCGTGGGCCCGCGCAAATCTTAGCAGGAGACAAAAAATGAGCGGCAAACTGACCACTGTCCTGTGGTTCGATCGTGGGCAAGCGCGCAAGGCGGCGGAATTCTACGCCGCCACCTTCCCCGACAGCCACGTCGGACCCGCGATGACCGCGCCGGGCGACTATCCCAGCGGGCAGAAAGGCGATGAATTGCTGGTTGAATTCACCGTCCTCGGCCGCGCTTTCGCCGGCCTCAACGGCGGCCCTAACTTCACGCCCAATGAGGCGGTCAGCTTGATGGTCGTGACCGACGACCAAGCCGAAACCGACCGATACTGGAATGCGATCATCGGCCATGGCGGCGCGGCCAGCGAGTGCGGCTGGTGCAAAGATCGCTGGGGCTTTTCGTGGCAGATCACCCCGCGCGTCTTGCTGGAGGGTAATGCCAATGCCGACCCGGCCGTCGCCAGGCGCGTGTTCGCGGCGATGATGACGATGCAGAAAATTGATGTTGCGACGATTGAAGCGGCCATCGCCGGGCAGACCACCGATGCGTAAAATCATCGCCGCCGCCTTCGTTTCGCTCGACGGTGTGATGCAGGCCCCCGGCGGTCCGACCGAGGATCCGCAGGGCGGATTCGACCAGGGCGGCTGGATGTTCAAAATCTGGGACGAAGGGATCGAGCCAACGCTCGGATCGCTCTTTTCCGGTGACTATGATCTCCTGCTGGGACGGCGAACCTATGACATTTTCGCGGCTTATTGGCCCTATGCAGAAGGCGACAATGCGCCAATGGGTGAAGCCTTCGACCGCGCCAATAAATATGTCCTGACGCGCGGCGCACAGCCGCTCGAATGGCAGAACAGCCATCGCCTCGCCGGGGTCGAAGACGTGACTGCGATCAAGGCGGGCGAGGGCCAACGGATCGTCATCCAGGGGTCGTCCACCATCTACCCGACACTGCTCGCCGCAGGCCTGATCGACGAGCTCACCCTGATGACTTTTCCAGTCACGCTCGGTCGCGGCAAACGATTGTTCGGGGAGGGGACTACGGCCGACATGCTCGAGATGACCGACCATCGAGTCACTGCGAAGGGCACCATCATCGCCACTTACCGGCCTGGCGGAAAGCTGCCACCCTACCCCGCCGAAGCGCCGATCCCGGTCACCAGCGAGCGCGAAATCGCCCGCCAGCAGCGCATCGCAGAGGGCAGATGGTAATGCTTTCCCTCTACGCTCACCCGTTCAGCAGCTATTGCTGGAAAGTCCTCATCCCGCTCTACGCCGACGGCACGCCGTTCGATTACCAGAATGTCGACCCGGCTTTTCCGGGTGTGATGGACGCGCTCAACCGGCTGTGGCCGATTGGGAAATTCCCGTTGCTGGTCGACGATGGCGAAGTGATCGCCGAAACCACGTCGATCATTGAGCATCTGCAGGCCTGTCATCCCGGCCCAAACCGCTGGATCCCGGTTGGTGCAGAAGGCCGCCGTGTGCGCTTCCTCGACCGTTTCTTCGATCAATATGTGATGAACGCCGCGCAGCCATCGGTCACCCATGCGATGCGCCCCGAAGGCCGGGGCGACGCGTACGGCGCCGAGCAGGGCATCAAGCTGCTGCGCACCGCTTATGACTGGCTCGACGCCAATCTGCCCGACAGTTTATGGGCCGCAGGCGACACCTTCACCCTCGCCGACTGCGCCGCTGCCCCGTCCTTATTCTACGCCGACTGGGTCGAGGCCATCGGCCCGTCCCGCCCGCGCCTCGCTTCCTATCGCGCCCGCCTCCTGGCCCACCCTGAAATCGCGCGAGTAGTCGACGAGGCCCGCCCCTATCGCGCTTACTTCCCGCTCGGCGCGCCCGATCGCGATTGACGTTGTCATGTAACTTTGTATCATAAGCATTCCTGTCCGGGAGAAGCCACATGCGTTTGATCGTCCTTCCAGCCGCCGCCCTCCTTGCCGCCTGCGCGCCATCCGTACCCGATCCGCGCGGGGTCGATCATGACGAGACTTTGCTCACCGTCAGCGCGACCGGCCGATCCGAGACCCGTCCTGACGAGGCGAGCGTCACGGTTGGGGTCAATTCGCAAGGCGCAACTGCGGCCGAAGCAAGCAGCCTCAACAACGCCAAGATGGCCAAGGTCGCCGCCGCGCTCGCTCGCTTCGGGGTCAAGCCCGACGATATGCAGACCAGCAATCTCTCGCTCGGGCGGGTCGATTACGGCAAGGAGCGTGGCCGCTTCAACGCCAGCAACAATGTCGTCATTCGGCTGCGCGACATGGGCAAGGTCGGCGAAGCGGTTGCGGCTACGACCGATGCCGGCGCCAATCTGGTTTCGGGTCCGAGCCTGCGCGTTACCGACGCCGAGAAAGCCAGCCTGTCGGCTTATGGCGCCGCCTACAAAGCCGCCCGCGTTCGCGCCGAAGCTTATGCGGCGGCGGCGGGGATGAAGATCAGCCGCGTGCTCGCCATCCGTGACGGCGGGCAATCGGGGGGAGAGCCACAGCCGATGGTCCAGACGATGGATTCCGAAATGGCCGCGCCCATGCCCGTATCCTCGCCGCCCCCGCCGTTCAATCCGGGGGTCAATTCAAGCACCGTCGCCGTCCGGGTTGATTTCGCGCTGTCCAATTAAGCAGCGAAGGCGCGGCTGCCCTTGAGCAACTGATAGGCCTCGATCGCCTTGCCCAGCTTGGCCTCAAACCCGCGGTCGCCGCCGTTGCGGTCGGGGTGGTAACGCCGCACCAGTTCCGAATAACGCCGCCGCAGCGCCATTCGGTCGGCGTCGTCCTTTAAGCCGAGCACGCCCAGCGCGCTGCGTTCGGCGGCGGTGAAACGGTCGGGACGAGCGCGTTCCACCCCCGGCCGGAACCGCGCCGAAATTGCGTCCAGTGGATCGGCAAAGTCATTCCACGCCGGGCCCGGATTGCCGCCCGCCGTCGCGAATGCGCGCGTCTGGCGTTCCCACCCGGCGATCGGCGATTGCGCGGCCTCGATCTGGTCGGCGCTCATCCCGGCGAAATAATTGTAGCGCGCATTGTGGGCGCGGACATGATCGAGGCACAGATACAGATAATCCCCCGGCCCGTCGAAGTCGCCCGGGCTCAGCGGCGCTCGAAATTCGCCCGCCTCGTCGCAGCCCGGCACCGCGCAATGCGCCGCCGCTCCCTCGATCCGCCCATGCCATTTGCTCGCCTTGCTGCTCATTCCCTTCTATATAATCCAAATGACCAGCATCGCCACCGCCCCGGAGTCGGCCAACGCGCCCGTCGCCACCCAGATCAAGCAACGGCTCGTCGCTGCTTTGGCCCCGACCCGGCTCGATCTCGACGATCAGAGCGCATCGCATGTTGGCCATGCCGGCCATGATGGCCGCGGCGAAAGCCATTTCGCACTGACCATCGAAAGTGCGAGCTTCGCCGGAATGAACCGCGTCCAGCGCCAGCGCGCGGTTTATGCCGCGCTCGGCGATTTGATGGTCGAACGCGTCCACGCCCTTACCATCAGGGCAATCGCGCCGGGCGAATGAACCACCGATTATGCTGTCCTTCAGCCAATCAGCGATGGCATGGGGGATCAAGCCGAGTCGGGCGTTGCGCGATCCGTGTCCGACGAACAGATCGCCACGCGAAAACACCGCCGTCACTGCGAACATTGGGACCATTCGCCTTGCTCATCATCACCCCCGTCACCCACGATCTTGGCGATTTCAAGGTCCGCCGCGCGCTCCCGGCGAAAGCGCGAACAATGGTCGGGCCATTCATCTTCGTCGACCAGTTCGGCCCGGCGCGGCTCCCTGCGGGCCAGGGAATGGACGTCCGCCCGCACCCGCATATCAACCTTTCCACTGTCACCTATCTGTTCGACGGCGCGATCCAGCATCGTGACAGCCTGGGCTCGGATCAGGTCATCCGCCCCGGCGCGATCAATTTGATGACCGCGGGTACCGGGATCGTTCATTCCGAGCGCTCCCCCGCCGCCGAACGCGCCGACGGACCGTCCTTTAACGGCATGCAGACCTGGCTCGCCTTGCCCGACGACAAGGAGGAAATCGCTCCGGCGTTCGAACATGTCGGCCCCGACGCCTTACCGATCATCGAGGGCGACGGGGTGACCGCACGGGTGTTGATGGGCAGCTTGTGGGGCCAGACCTCTGCCGTCACCCAGCACAGCCCGACCATCTACGCTGACATCATCCTCGCCGCCGGCGCCAGCCTGCCGATCGACGCCGAAACTGATGAGCGCGCGGTGATGCTGACTGAAGGTGCGGCCAGCCTCGACGGCACCCCGCTCGAGCTGTTCAGTCTGTACATCCTTGCTCCGGGCGAAGCGCTCACGCTCAAGGCAGACTGCCCCGCGCGCGCCATGCTGCTCGGCGGCGCGGCCTTTGCCACCCCGCGCCACGTCTGGTGGAACTTCGTTTCGTCTTCGCGCGAACGAATAGTCCAGGCATCCGACGACTGGACCGCCCGCCGCTTCCCGGTTGTGCCGGGCGACGAGGAGGAATGGATCCCGATCCCCGCTGTCCCCAAGACGGTGAGCTATCCATGATCGAGCAACGGCGCGTCGCGCTCTCAACCGGGATCGTGATGAACGTCGCGACCGCCGGCCCGGCCGATGCGCCGCCGGTGATCTTCGTCCACGGCTTCCCCGAATCGCACCGCACCTGGCGCGACCTCGTGCCATTGCTCGACGACAAGCTACGGCTGATCATGCCCGACCTGCGCGGCTTCGGCGCAACCGATAAGCCGCAGGACGTCGCCGATTATTCAACCGAAATCCTGGTCGCCGATTTGTTCGCTTTGGCCGATGCGATGAATATCGACCGCTTCGCTTTGGTCGGTCACGATTGGGGCGGGGCGATTGCGTGGGCCGCGGCAATCGGTGGCAATTCCCGGATCGAACGGCTGGCGATCATCAACTCGCCGCATCCCGCCATCTTCCAGCGCAGCCTGATCGACCATTCCGAGCAACGCGCTGCCTCGCAATATATGAACGCCTTCCGCACCCCCGGTATGGAGCAAGGCATCGCCCGGATGGGGCTCGACACGTTCTTCGACAAAAGCTTCACCAAACATGTCGATCTGGCATCCATCCCGGCGGAAGAACGCGCGTCCTACATTGCCGATTGGGGCCAGCCCGGCGCGCTCACCGCGATGCTCAATTGGTATCGGGCGAGCCGGATCGCCGTCCCCGCGCCGGGCGAGCAAGTCGCTATGCCCGACTGGGTCGATCACGTCCCCAGGATCCACGTCCCGGTCCGGGTCATCTGGGGGCTCGACGACGCCGCCCTGCTCCCGGTCCAGCTCGAAGGCATCGGCGAAGTCGGCGACGACGTCAGCGTCTTCCCGCTCGCGGACGTCGGTCATTTCGCGCCGTGGCAGGCCCCCGATCAGGTTGCCGCCGACTTGCGCCCCTTCCTGATGCCCGCCTGAGCGGCTAGAGGCGCGGACATGGCCCGATCACTCTCCCGTTCCGCCGCCCGCCTTGCCGCGGTTCAGGCGCTGTACCAGATGGAAATGGAAGCCACCCCGCTGGCCAAATTGCTCCACGAATTCCACCAGCACCGGCTCGGCGCAACGATCGAGGATGCGACCTATGCCGATGCCGAGCAGGACTTTTTCGACGATGTCGTCAGCGGCACCGATGCTCGGCGCAACGAGATTGACGGACTGATCACCGACCGCCTGGCCGAGGGCTGGAGTCTCAATCGCCTCGACCGCCCGATGCGCGCAATCCTGCGCGCCGGGACCTACGAATTGATCGCGCGTCCCGATGTCCCCGCTGCCAGCGTCATTTCGGAATATATCGACGTCGCCCATGCCTTTTTCGACAAGCGCGAGACCGGATTCGTCAACGGCCTGCTCGACGCCATCGCCAAGTCGGCGCGTAGCTGAGGCGCGATGAACGAGCGCGAGGCGATCGACCGGCTCCGGCGGATTGCTACCAGCGACGCGGCGCGCGGCCTTCTCGACGATACCGCCTTGCTCGACGGGTTGGTAATCACCCACGACAGCATCGCGGAAGGCGTTCACTACCTCCCCACCGACCCCCCCGAGTCGGTCGGCTGGAAGCTCGCCGCGGTCAATGCCAGTGACCTCGCCGCCAAGGGAGCCGAGCCGGTCGCGGCGCTGCTTTCGCTAGCCCTCACCGGCGACGATGAGTGGGAAAAGCGCTTCCTCGACGGGCTAGAGGACGCGCTCGACACATTCGGGCTCAAGCTGATCGGCGGAGACACCATCGCCTTGCCCCAAGGCGCACCGCGCGTGCTCGGCCTGACTGCCATCGGCCGGGCTGGACCGCGCACCCCGTCCCGCTCCGGCGGGCAGCAAGGCGACCGGCTGTGGCTGGTCGGAACGCTCGGCGACAGCGCTGCAGGCCTCGCTGTATTGCTCGACAATCCCGCCGCCAGCGGCCCCTTGGTTGAAGCCTATCGCCGCCCGCAGCCATTGCTTGCCGCTGGTCACATCCTCGCCCAGCACGCTACGGCGATGATGGACGTGTCCGACGGCCTGCTGATCGACGCCAGCCGCCTCGCCGAGGCAAGCAAGCTCGCTGCCACCTTCGACCTTTCCACCCTGCCGCTGAGCGAAGCCTTCATCGCCGATCGGGGCGACGACCGCGCCGCCCGACTGTTCGCTGCGACCGGCGGCGACGATTACGCCTTGCTGCTAAGTCTCGCCGAAACGGTCGATCCGTTCACGCTTCCTTTACCATCCGGGACCAGAGTGACGGCCATCGGACGGCTCGTCCGCGGATCGGGGATTTCCCTTGCCGACCGCGGCGAGCCGGTGCCGTTACCGGAGCGCCTAGGCCATGAACATTGTCCTATATTATAGCCGCCAGTGGATCGTCGCCTTGCTCGGGCTGGCGTCGGGCATGGCGACCGCACTGCTGCTCCGTTAAGACCAAGCTGGACAGGCGCTTTTCCACCCCGTAAACCTCCGCCGTCTTCGGGTGGAAGGGCCGCTGCAAGCGCCGCCAAGCTCCGGGTTTCACAGGGGAAGTTCACCAATGAATTTGGTTCTTATCGCGATCGCCTGCGGCGTCGTCGCACTGCTATATGGCATTCTCACCAGCCAGCAGGTGCTTCGTGCATCGGCCGGCAACGCCCGCATGATGGAGGTCGCAGCCGCGATCCAGGAAGGCGCGTCGGCCTATCTCAAGCGCCAATATATGACGATCACCATCGTCGGCGTCGTGGTAGCGGCCATCGTCTATTTCTTCCTCGGCGGCCTGTCCGCCTCGGGCTTCCTGCTCGGTGCGATCCTGTCGGGGGCGACCGGCTTCGTCGGCATGAACATCTCCGTCCGGGCCAATGTCCGCACCGCACAGGCCGCATCGGAAGGGCTCCAGCAGGGCCTGACCATGGCCTTCCGCGCCGGTGCCATCACCGGCATGCTGGTCGCCGGGCTGGCGTTGCTGGCAATTGCCGGCTTCTTTTATTATCTCGTAGCCATCGCCGGCAACGCGCCTAGCGATCGCATCGTCGTCGACGCACTTGTCGCACTTGCCTTCGGTGCGTCGCTGATCTCGATCTTCGCCCGTCTCGGTGGCGGCATCTTCACCAAGGCCGCCGACGTCGGTGCCGATCTGGTCGGCAAGGTCGAGGCTGGAATCCCCGAGGATGACCCTCGCAACCCCGCCGTCATTGCCGATAACGTTGGCGATAACGTCGGCGATTGCGCCGGCATGGCGGCCGATCTGTTCGAAACTTATGTCGTCACCGTCGGTGCGACGATGGTCCTCACCGCCTTGCTGGTGAAGGGCATGGACGCGACCGGCTTTCTCAACCTGATGAGCCTTCCGCTCCTGATCGGCGGAGTCTGCGTCCTGACTTCGATCCTCGGCACTTACTTCGTTCGCCTTGGCGGCGGCACCAACATCATGGGTGCGATGTACAAGGGCTTCGGGATCACCGCCGTCACCTCGGCGATCGCGATCTTCTTCGCCACCCGATATGCACTTGGCGATCTCAATGCGACGATCACGGCGGGCGGAACCACCTTCACCGGCATGGCGCTGTACTATTGCATGCTGCTCGGCCTGGTAATCACCGGGCTGATCATCTGGATCACCGAATATTATACCGGCACCAACTATCGCCCGGTCCGCTCGATTGCCAAGGCGTCCGAGACTGGCCACGGCACCAACGTCATCCAAGGCCTGGCAATCAGCCTGGAATCGACCGCTCTGCCGACGTTGGTCATCTGCGCCGGGATCATCATCGCTTATTCGCTCGCCGGGTTGATGGGGATCGCGTTCGCAGCGACCGCCATGCTCGCGCTGGCCGGGATGGTGGTTGCGCTCGACGCTTATGGTCCGGTTACCGACAATGCCGGCGGGATCGCCGAAATGGCGGGCCTGCCCGACGACGTTCGTCGCAAGACCGATGCGCTCGACGCGGTTGGCAACACCACCAAGGCGGTAACCAAGGGCTATGCGATCGGATCGGCCGGTCTCGCCGCGCTGGTCCTGTTCGCTGCCTACACCACCGACTTGAAGGAATTCTTCCCCGCGCTGGACGTCGATTTCAGCCTCGAGAATCCTTACGTCATCGTCGGTCTCCTGCTCGGCGCATTGCTGCCCTATCTGTTTGGCGCCATGGGCATGACCGCCGTCGGCCGCGCGGCGGGCGACGTGGTCAAGGATGTTCGCGAGCAATTCGCCAGTAACAAGGGCATTATGGATGGCACGTCGAAGCCTGACTATGCCCGTACCGTCGATCTGGTGACCAAGGCGGCGATCAAGGAAATGATTATTCCGTCGCTGCTTCCAGTGCTCGCCCCGATCGCGGTGTACTTCGTGATCACCGCAGTTGCCGGCCAGGCGCAGGGCTTCGCGGCCCTCGGCGCACTCCTGCTCGGCGTGATCGTCGGCGGGCTGTTTGTCGCCATCTCGATGACTTCGGGTGGCGGCGCGTGGGACAATGCCAAGAAATATATCGAAGACGGCAACCATGGCGGCAAGGGCAGCGAAGCCCACAAGGCCGCGGTCACCGGCGATACCGTTGGTGATCCGTACAAGGACACCGCTGGTCCGGCGGTCAATCCGATGATCAAGATCACCAACATCGTCGCGTTGCTGTTGCTCGCGGCGTTAGCGGCCAACGCCGCCGGCTGAACATCGCGTCAGCGCTAAAGACTGGCCCCGCCGAGCATGTTTCGGCGGGGCTTTTCTTTGTGCCCACTTAAGATATCTTCCACCGCGCTCGGCACTCGCTGGTAATGGGGACAGTTATGCGTTGGATTGGCTTGGCGGGCTGCGCCGCACTCACATGGGCCTTGCCTTCGGTCGCCGCGCCGGTTGCCGATCGGATTTCGATCGAACAATTCGCAGCTTTGCCGTTCATCGATTCGCCGCGCTTGTCACCCGATGGCACCAAGGTCGCTGCCAAAGTTGCGATCAACGGCAAGCAGATGTTGGTGATCAACGATTTGTTTGGCAAATCTGCCCCCCGAATACTCCCGCCCGGGACCATCGACGTCAATTGGTGGCGGTGGGTCAATGACGATTGGCTGGTGATCGGCATTGGCGACCAGGACAAGATTTACGACGAAGAAGTTTATGTCACCCGCCTTGCCGGGGTGAAGGCCGACATGACCAAGATCATCCCGCTCGGCTGGACCAAGACCGGGCTCGACGCTGACGACGTGCTGTGGATTGCGCGCGACGGATCGACCAAGATCCTGACCTCCAAGTCGACGGGCTACTTCGTCATCGAAGATTATTTGCCGAGTGTTTGGGAGGCCGATGTCGCGACCGGCGAGATGAAGCGCATCCTGAAGTCACAGGCCGATGTCGTCGAATGGGATGCCGACGGTGATGGCAACATCCGGATGGGCTATCTGGCGTTGAGCAACGACCGGCTGGGCGTGCTGTATCGCCGCGATGGAAGCAGCAAGTTCGAAAAGGTGATCCTCAAGCGAGCCAAGGATCAGTCGGTCCCGATCCCGCAGGTCTATCGCCGCGATGGGACCGCGATCGCCATCGCCGACGACGGCGGGCGCAATGAAGTCTATGAGCTCAACCTGCCATCGTTCACCTTGGGCAAAAAACTGTTCGGCGATCCAAAATATGATGTCGAGGATGTGATCTCCAACGCGCCCAACGATAATCTCGACGGAGTCGTGGTGGTCGATCGCACGGTGCGCGTCGACTGGCTCAACCCCGAATTGAAAGCAGTGCAGGCCGATCTCGACAAGTCGGTTGGCGTCGGTAACGGCCGGATCGTCAGCCTTAGCCGTGATCGCAAGAAGATGCTGGTCGAAGTCGGTGATCCGTCACAGGCCGGGTCGATCTATTTCTGGGACACCGGCAGCGCTCGGATGGACCGCATTGGCTATAACCAGCCGGCGCTGAAATCGCGCAAGCTCTCGCCAGTGAAGACGATTGCCTACACCGCGCGCGACGGCACGCCGATCGAGGCGGTACTGACCCTGCCGCGCAATCGGGCCGCGACCAACCTGCCGCTCATCGTCATGCCCCACGGCGGCCCCGCGGCACGCGACATGGAGGCATTCGACTGGTGGACCCAATATCTTGCTGAACAAGGCTATGCTGTCATCCAGCCCAATTATCGCGGCTCGTCCGGCTATGGCGTCGCCTTTCAAAAGCTTGGTGAGGGTGAGTGGGGCCTCAAGATGCAGGATGATCTGCTCGACGCAATCGCATATGCGGCCAAGCAAGGGATCGCCGATCCCAAGCGGGTGTGCATCATCGGCGCTTCTTATGGTGGCTATGCCGCGATGCGCGGTGCCCAGCGCGACTCAGCTTATTATAAATGCGCAATCTCCTATGCCGGCGTCTCCGATTTGTCGGCGATGAAGCGCTACGATACGCAATTCCTGCTCGGCAAATATGCCAAAACCTATTGGAAGAAGCAGGCACGGGATTTCACCAACGTGTCGCCGCGGTTCCATCCCGAGGAATTCGGTGCGCCGATCCTCATCGCCCACGGGGTCGAGGACAAGCGGGTACCAATCAAACAATCGCGCTGGATGGTCGACGCCCTCAAGAAAGCCGGCAAACCCCACCAATATCTTGAGCAGAAAGAAGGCGACCACCATTTCAGCCGTGCCGAGGATCGCCTCGAATTTCTCAAGGCGACAAAGGCGTTTCTCGACAAGTATAACCCCAGTTAGTCTGGGGGGCGCTCAACCGTCGGAGAATGACCATGCCAAACGCGATTCAGGTCAATCAAACCGGCGGCCCGGACGTCCTTCGCTGGGTACCGGTCGACGTCGCCGATCCCGGTCCCGGCCAGGTCCGCCTTCGCCACCACGCGGTTGGCCTCAACTACATCGACGTTTACCACCGCACCGGCCTTTATCCGCAGCCGCTGCCGTTCATTCCGGGCGTCGAGGGCGCTGGCGTGGTTGAGGCAATTGGCGATGGCGTGACCAATGTCGCGGTGGGCGACCGAGTCGCTTATGCCGGGCCAATCGGGAGTTATGCTGAGCTACGGCTGATCGACGCAGTGCAGCTCGTCACCCTCCCCGCCGCAATCGATTTCGATACCGCTGCCGGGATGATGCTTCAGGGGCTGACGGTCGACATGCTGATCAACCGCGTGCGGCCCCTCAGCAGCGGCGAGACGATCCTGGTCCACGCGGCGGCCGGCGGGGTCGGGCTGATCCTGTGCCAATGGGCCAAGGCGATCGGCGCAACGGTCATCGGCACGGTGTCGAGCGATGCCAAGGCAGAACTCGCCCGCGCCCACGGTTGCGACCATCCGATCGTCACCAGCCGGGACGATTTCGTCACCGAGGTGCTGCGCATCACCGACGGCAGGAAACTGCCGGTGGTCTATGACTCGGTCGGCAAGGACAGCTTCGTCCGTTCGCTCGATTGCTTGGCGCGGCGCGGCATGCTGGTCAGTTTCGGCCAGGCGTCGGGGCCGGTGACCGACTTCCAGCCGGGGTTGCTTGCGCAGAAGGGGTCGCTCTACCTAACTCGTCCGACGCTTTACGATTACATCGCCACCCGCCCCGAACTCGAAGCCTCGAGCGCGGCGCTGTTCGCGATGGTCAGCGCCGGCAAGGTCAGTATCGAAATCGGCCAACGGTTCGCGCTGGCCGACGCCGCATCAGCGCACCGCGCACTGGAGGCCCGCCAGACCGTTGGATCGACCGTCCTGACGGTTTGACCACCCGCCTTCCCTTTCGGCGCGTTCGCGGCTATGCGTCCGCGCCAATTCGTACGTACAGATGTTAAGGATTTGAATGGCCAAGGAAGAACTTCTCGAGATGCGCGGCAAGATTGCCGAGCTGCTGCCCAACGCGATGTTCCGCGTTACGCTGGAGAATGGCCATGAAGTGCTCGGTCACACCGCGGGCAAGATGCGCAAGAACCGCATCCGCGTCCTGACCGGTGACGAAGTGCTGGTCGAGCTCACGCCCTATGACCTCACCAAGGGCCGCATCACCTATCGCTTCATGCCCGGGCGCGGAGGCCCAGGCATTCCCGCCTGATGCGACTGATCCTCGCGTCGGCGAGCCCGCGTCGGCTCGACCTGCTGGCCCGCATCGGGGTCACCCCCGACGCCGTCCACCCTGCCGACATCGACGAACGTATTCCGACCGGTGAACTGCCGCGGGTCCATGCCGAGCGCCTGGCGCTGGAGAAAGCCGCTGCCGTCGCCGCCAGCTTCCCGGACGATCTGGTCCTCGCTGCCGATACGGTCGTCGCGGTTGGCCGCCGGATCCTGCCCAAGGTCGAAGATGAAGCAACGCTGCGCAAATGCATGGCGTTGCTGTCGGGCCGCCGCCATCGTGTGATGACCGGGGTTGCGTTGGCGCTTCCCGGTAGCGCAATCCGCACCCGGCTGGTCGAGACGATGATCGCGATCAAGCGCCTGTCCCCTGATGAAATCGACTTTTACGCCGCGCATGGCGAATGGCGCGGCAAGGCCGGCGGCTATGCGTTGCAGGGCTATGGCGAAGTTTATGTCCGGCATCTCGCAGGCAGCTATTCCAACGTCGTCGGTCTGCCGCTGGCCGAGACCCGCCATTTGCTCAAGTCGGCGGGCTTTAAGATTGCCTGAATGGCTGATCGAACGCGGGATCGGCGAAACCCGCGCGATCCTGGTCGACGGTGGCACGATTGTCGAAGCGCGGGTGATGCTCGCGGGTCAAATCGCGGCGGGCTTGATCCTCAAGGCCAAGCTCAAGACTGTCGGGCGCAACGCCATCGCACTGGCTGACGGCATTGAATTTCTGCTCCCAAAGGGTGCGCCCGGCGTGACCCAGGGCGCGGCGCTTACGATCGAGGTTGCTCGCGAGGCGATCGGCATCGAAGGGTGGAAGCGCCCGCTTGCCCGGGTCAGCGATGCGCCCGCTGCCATATTCACGTTTTCGGGTCGACCCCTCGCCGTGACCGACAATGCCTTCGACGATGCCGGTTGGCCCGACCTGATCGAGGAAGCGCGCAGTGGGATCGTCGGCTTTCGCGGCGGTGCGCTGCGCGTCGCGGTGACCCCCGCGATGACATTGATCGATGTCGACGGCTCGTCTCCACCAGGCGAGCTAGCAATTGCTGGTGCTACCGCATCGGCCAAGGCCATCCGCCGCCATGGGATCGGCGGATCGATCGGCATCGACCTGCCGACCGACGGCGGCAAGGCAGCCCGCCACGCGGCGGCCGAAGCGATCGACCTTGCCCTGCCCCAGCCGTTCGAACGAACAGCGGTCAACGGCTTCGGCTTTGTCCAGATCGTCCGCCCGCGGCGTCACGCCAGCCTGTTCGAGCTGGCGCTCAATCGCCCGGCCTTTGAAGCCCGCGCACTACTCCGCTCTGCCGCGCGCCAAATGGGAAAGATTGAGCTTGTCGCTCATCCCGCCGTCCTCGCGGCGATGCTGCCCGACTGGACTGACCAGCTGGCGCGCCAAATCGGTGGCGCAGTGGCCTTGCGTAGCGACCCAAGCCTCGGCATTGCTGGCGGCCATGCCGTCCGCCGCTAAGCCCTGCCCGATGTGCGGCAAACCCCCGCACAACGATGTCGACGCCCCCTTCTGCAGCCGCGGCTGCAAAGATCGCGACCTGCTGAAATGGCTCGGCGGTGGATATGCGATCCCCGGCCCGCCAGCGGATACCGACGGGCTGGACAGCGACGAGAGCGCCAGCTAGAGCGCGCCTCGCTTGACAGGACACTCCGTCCAATTGGTGCGCCCGGGTAGCTCAGTGGTAGAGCAGACGACTGAAAATCGTCGTGTCGGTGGTTCGACTCCGCCCCTGGGCACCATTTTCCGCTCTCTTGCAGGATGAATGGCTCCGGCACATTTGCCCGTTGCTCGGCGTGAGGTTGGGTGAGCATCCGTTCCCTTTGTGCGAGCCAGCCAGCCGACGCTGCGGTCCCGCTCATCGACGGCCCTTTTCCTTGACAATCCGTCACTTAAACCGCAATCGCGCTGGCCTGCCGTGGGAACCCATGAACACCATATGCGCGACTCCCCGGACTCCCTGAAATTGGCTGGAATAATGCTTCCAAAGCCACTGGCCGATGCATTTCGCAGTTGCCGACCGCATTTCATGGCCACAGCGGGGTTCAGCCTGCTGGTCAACCTGCTGTTCCTCGCGCCGTCGCTTTACATGCTTCAGGTTTATGACCGGGTCGTCGCTACAGGTGGCAAGACGACCTTGCTGTTCATCACGCTCGCGCTGGCGATTGCCTTGCTGACGCTCGCCGCACTCGACGCGATCCGATCGCGGTTGATGGTCCGCGCCAGCGTCCGGCTTGAAAACCAGCTTGCGCCGTTGATCCTCAATCGGATGATGTCGGTCGGCGGGGCGGCCAACGGGCAGGCGATGCGCGATCTCGACACGGTTCGTCAGACGATCGCCAGCCCGATTGCCAACGCCATCTTCGATGCACCCTTCGCGCCGATCTTCATCATCGTCGCCTTCCTGCTGCATTTCTGGATCGGGATGCTGGCAATTGGCTCGATCGCGCTGCTGCTGCTGGTTGCCTGGCGCAACCAGTTGGCGACCCGCAAAAGCATGGAAGACGCAACCTTGTCGCTGGCGCAGTCGCACGCTTCGCAGCAAGCGGCCTCGCTGCAGGCGCAGACCGTGCGTGCCTTGGGCATGACCGGCGCGATGGTGTCACGGCAGATCGCGCTGCGATCGGACGGACTCGGCAAATTGGTCGACTCGCAGTTCATGGGCAGCCGGTTCGCGGCGGGAAGCCGGTTCCTGCGCATGTTCGTTCAATCCGCCGCGCTGGGGCTTGGAGCATTGCTCGCGATCGCGGGCTATATTTCTGCTGGCGCGATCATCGCCGCATCGATCCTGCTCGGGCGCGCGCTTCAGCCGGTCGAGGTGTTGATTGGCGGCTGGTCGACGATGAGTTCGGCGCGGGTCGCACTGGCCCGGCTGGCGGATGTCCTGTCGACCGACGACGATGCGATGCGAATCCGGACGTCGCTGCCCAAGCCCGAAGGACAGCTCAGGGTCGAGGGCGTCGCCGTCCGCCGGCCCGATGGAATGGCAATCCTAGCAGGGATCAGTTTCGCCGCGTCGCCCGGGGAAATCACCGGCATCATTGGTCCCAGCGGCTCGGGCAAGTCGACGCTGGCCAAAGTCATCGCCGGCGCGATCGTCCCGGAAATCGGGACGGTCCGGATCGACGGCGCCCAGCGGCAGGACTGGTTGACCGACGAACTTGGCCATCATTTCGGCTATCTGCCGCAGGAACCCAGCCTGTTGGAAGGCAGCATCAAGGACAATGTCTCGCGCTTCGCTCGCTGGTCGGCTGGTCCGCCCGAGGACATCGATGTCAAGGCCGTTGCCGCCGCGAAGCTCGCCGGCGTGCACGACCTGATCCTGCAATTGCCGCAGGGTTATGACACAAAATTGGGTCCCGGCGGCGCCGGGCTGTCGGCTGGCCAGTCGCAGCGGATTGCATTGGCCCGCGCTTTTTACGGCGACCCGGCGATCCTGGTGCTCGACGAGCCCAACGCCTTCCTCGATGCCGAAGGCGAGGCGGCGTTGATCGCGGCCATGAAGAGGGCGCGTGATCGCAAAGCGACGCTGCTGATCGTCGCGCATCGCCGGTCAGTGCTGGCCATTGCCGATCATCTGCTGGTGCTTGAGGCCGGGCGACCGACGATGTTCGGGCCATCGAAGGAAATCGTTGCCCGGCTGTCCGCCCCGCGCCAGCAGGGGCAGGCATCATGAGCATGGTCCCGTCGCTGTGGCGCGAAAAGCCGACCAACGAATTGGCGGCGGCCGACGATCCCCGACGCGACATCCGGGCTGGCGCATTAATCGGTTTCTTCTTCTTCGTGATCCTGCTCGGTTGGGCCGCATTGGCGCCGCTCGACGCAGGCGTGTTCGCGCCCGGCACCATTGCCGTCTCGGGCAACCGTCAGGCGGTCCAGAGCCGCGAAGCCGGGATCGTCGGTTCGATCAATGTCCGCGAAGGGCAGACGGTCAAGGCCGGCGAAGTGTTGCTCGAGCTTGCCGCGCCGGACCTGATTGCGACCGAGCGGGCGCTAACCAGCGAATATTTCAACCTAGTGGCGCAGCGCGCGCGCTTGCTGTCCGAACGCAACGGACAGGGCAGCTTTCCGGTGCCTGCGGAACTCACCAACCTGTCGGATGCCGACCGGCCCATCGCGCAACAGGCGTTGCAACTGCAACGCGCGCAATTGCAGGCCCGGTCGGGGTCGCTGTCGGCGCAATCATCGGTGCTTGGCCAGCGATCGCGCCAGCTGGCCGAACAGCAGACCGGCTATGCCCAGCAGCGCGTGTCGGTGCGCGAGCAGCAGCGGATCACGCAGGACGAGCTGAGCGGGCTTCGCGAGTTGGAGAAAAAGGGCTTCGCGTCGATCAACCGCGTGCGAGCACTCGAACGTGCGCTTGAGGAATTGCGCGGACGCGAGGCGGCGCTGACTGCCGAAATGGCGCGGGCGGGTGAAGGCATGGGCGAATCGAGCATGCAGTCGCTGAGCCTGCGCAAGACCAATCTCGAACAAGCTGCGACCGAGCTTCGCGATACCCAGACCCGCCTGTCGGATATTCTTCCCAGACTAGTGACTGCGCGGCAGCAATTGCAGAATAGCCGTCTTCGCGCGCCTGCGTCGGGGCAAGTCGTCGGGCTCGCCGTGTTCACGGTCGGCGGGGTGGTTGCGCCAGGCCAGACGCTGATGGATATCGTCCCCGACACCCGCAAGCTGGTGATTCAGGCGCAGGTCAATCCGGGCGACGCCGACGATGTCTATCAGGGGCAGAAAGCCGAGGTCCGCTTCCTGAGCGTTCACGACAAGACGCTACCGATGCTACAGGGGACTGTGAAAACCATCTCTGCCGACCGGCTCACGAACGAAAAAGCCGGCACCTCTTACTATGTCGCGGAAATCGAAGTGGCGCCGGCCGAGCTCGACAAGGTCAGGGCAGTGCTTGGACGCGGGCAGCTTCGCCCCGGCCTGCCGGTCGAAGCCGTATTATCGGCCCGCAAGCGCACAGCGCTACAATATATTCTTGAGCCGCTGACGACCAACTTCTGGCGATCGCTGCGCGAGCAATAAACCGGCGACTTAGCCTCGCTCGGGCTCTGGCGGCGGCGGGGGCGGAGGTGGTGGCGGCGGGCACATATCACTTGCTATGATCACCGATCCATCCGGACTGGTCTGCGTCGCCGGCGGCGGCGGCGGAGGAGGGAGCGGCGGCGGGGGCGGCGGCGCCGCGACTCGCGCCCCGAAATTGTAGGCCAAAGTGGCGAGCAAGCTGTGCGACCGGATGTCGGTCCGGCCATCAAAGCCGACGCCGAACAAGTCGCCCTTGACGTTACTGACATTGAAATAGCGATACTTCAGGCCAGCATCGAGCGAGTCGCTGACCGGCACTCGAAGGCCGGCAATCAACTGCCACGCAAATCCGGTATCCTTGAGATGATATTTGGCCGTGCCGAGTTGGTCGATGGTCGTGCTCACACGAGCGATTCCGGCACCGGCGCCGGCATAGAAACCGACACCGTCATTGCCGCCCACATCGAATAAAGCGTTGACCATTCCTGACAGGATACTGGTCCGGCCGTCGGCATCAATCTGCGCCCCTGGAGAGACCGGCTGGTCGCCTCCACCCGGGAACGGGCCTGGCGCATTGTTATCGATGTCATATTCATTGTGCCTGGCGCGCTTGTAGCCAAGCTCGCCTTCAAGTCGGAACATGCCAAGGTCATAGCCAAGGACAAGGTCGGCGTCGTAACCGAGGTTGTGATCGACATCGAGCCACGGGGTCCAGTCGCCGCCGGAAAAACGTCGGTCAACTTCCGAATCCTGAACTTTGATAGCGCCGGCTTCGGCCCCGACATACCAATTGCCATCGCGAGCAGAGGCGGGTGCGGCAATGACAATGATCGCTGCTGCGGAAAGCCAGTAATTTTTCACATGAACCCCTATTGTTCCAGATTGGGCACGCGCATCACCCACTTCCGAAAGCGACATTGGGCCGATCGGTTCCCGGGTTTAGTCGATTGTTGACTGACCGTTTCGCGGCGGCCACATGTTTCTCGGGTTCGGCCACTGACGCCGAAAGGTTGAATCCGATGACGTCGCTCGATTAATTCTCGAGAAGTTCGTCCTGCAACGCATAAAGCACGACGCCGAAGCTATTCTGCTCGTGGACCCGAAGGTGGAAGCGGTAACCCAGCTTCCAATCGTCGATCAGCTCGGCGATTTCGTGGAGATGCCCTGGCGTATGATAGGCCGAAACCAATAGGTTGGGTCGCTGCTCGCGGATCAGCTGCTCCATGCCCTTGAGGGTGTCGATCTCCGCGCCCTCGACGTCGAGCTTGACGAGGTTGATCGGCTCGCCGTGGAGCACGTCGTCGATCGCGACGCACTGGATGGTGACATCGCCACTGTCACTCAAGTGACTGGCCATCGAACTGCCGCTCGAAAATTTGAGTTGGGTGGTCGACGACCATGTCCCGAGCGGGAGGCAGAGCGCCGTGTCGACCGGGAAGCTGCGGCTGGCGAGGATGGCGAAGTTGGCGAGGTCGGGCTCGAACGCGACCAGGCTGGCGATAGCATAATTTGCGGTCAGCAATTTGTGGATCGCAACCCCGGTGAACGCGCCGCAATCGATCAGTCGAAGTGGCTCGGCAAAGCGCGGCAGGTCGGCCGGGGTATATTCGTCGTCGAGGCTCGGGATCGGGCAATCGGCGATCACCCCGCCGCGACGATAGCGGAGCAAGGCATCGAACAATTCGCGGCTCTTGGGATCGGCGAGGAGCGACCTGGCGCGGGCGAGGTTCGCACTGCGAGCATCATATGAAAATGACGGGTCGAGCCAGTAGCCATTGTTGGACTTGGGCTGGTCGATGAACTCAGCGAGGCGGATCGGGGTGAGGATGTCGGCAGCGCCGGCGGCGGTCAGGTCGGCGTTGAGCTGGTGCAAATCGACGTAATGATTATGTAAGGAGATCAACACCTTAGCGCCGGTCACATCCGCTTCGCCAAGCGCGCGCACGGGGATATCGCGATACATTTGCCCGGCCTTGCCGCGATCGAGGATAAGGTCGATTGCCACCCCCGCATCGAGCAATTCATCGACGATCAGGCGGCCGGTCGATCCGAGCCCATAAACGACCAGATTCACAACGCCGGCTCCGGCGACCGGCGCCACGGCAGCGGCGATTGCCAGCCGTTCGCACGCGCATCGGCCCACACGTCGCGGATGGTGACGAGCGACAGGCTGAACAGCATCAGATGAACCAGTACTGGGCGCAGGAACGCACCGACCCCGACAAAATATTCCGCAATCACATTGCCTCCGGACAAATAAGAATCGCGCACCACAGGAGGCACTTTCTCGATCGGAATGTCCAATGCAATGCACAAGGTATAGGCCAGCAGGATCGCCACCGGCCGCCCGACCCCGCGCCAATTCTCCATGAACACGAAGAAAATCAGCAGCATCTGGGTATAACCGCCGACTTCCGAATTGATCACTGCAATGCCCATACTGAGCAAGATCAGCCGGTGCATCGGCACCACGTTCGGACGCCACCATGCCGCGGCCGCGGCAACGACAATCGACAGTGTGACACTGATTATGAACCAGTGGACGACGAAGGCGATGGTTTCGAGCGTGCGCGATCCGAGCGCGGTCAGGATCGGGAAATTGACGTCCCCCGTGGCCAGCATTTCAACCGGCTTCAAGGAGCTTGGATACCATAAGTCGAGCAGGCTCGCGGCTTTGTAGCCGCCGGCATACGCAGTAATGTTGGCGTAAAGCTCTCTCGGCGTGCCTTCGCCATAGAGGGCGTAGGTAATCAGATAGATCACCACAGTGGCGAGCAATGCGCCTTCGAACCACCGCCAGCGCCGCTTGAGCAATTGGGCGAACAAGGTGCCGATCAGATAAACTTTGAAGTTGACCGCAAGCCCGGCAAAAATCCAGCGCAGCCGCGCCGAGCGGAGCAACGGACCGTAAGCGAGAATCAGGCAGGTAAAGCAGAACAGCAAAACGTTGCCACGTTCGAGCGCATAGGTCATCGACAGGCCGGCGCATAAGGCAAAGGCTCGCGGGATCGCGGTTTGCCGATCGAGCTTCCAGAAGCTCATCCCGATCAGCACGGCGTCGATCAGGTAGAAAGCGAACAGCGAGGTAACCCCATAGACGTCGCAGGCGCGCGCTTCCTCGCTGGCGTTGAAGACGTAGCATGGCCCCCACGACAGCAGCTTGAGCACAACGAACGACAAAGGCGGGTAAATCGTCTGGAACGCGTCATAGGCCCCGCCTTGGTGCGCGAAGGTCGCGGGCGCGAAAAAGTCCATGAAGGTGCCGCTGGGCTCGTAAAAATAGGGCGCCGGCAGATAGCCGTTAAACCATGCGAATATGATCGAATAAGCCAGCCCAATTGCCACCGGGACGGTGAGCGAGCGCTCGAGCCAGATACTCCATCCGCGGTCCGACGGTGGCATCGTTCAAGCCTGTTCGCGGGGCTTGAACACCCAATGCTTGAGGATGAAATAATTGATCAGCGAGACGATCCCGACCGCGATGAACCCGGCGAGATAGGGCGACGCGACGAACCGCGACACCGCCCACAAGGCGCCCAGACCGAGCAGATAATTGACCGCGTAGGACGCCACGAAGCGCGACTTGGAGACATTGGCATCGTGGAAGGCGTGGCGGCTGTAGGTGACATAATTGAACGCCATACCGAGCAGATGCGCGACAATCTGCGCCACATACATGTTGAGCCCAAGCGCGACGAACAAGGCATAAAGGCCATAGCCGAATACCGTGTTGACGATGCCCGCCTGATAATAGCGCCACAGGCGTTCGATCGAGCCCATCGGCCTGGCTGGCGTCACCATCATCCGTCCGTCGGGAAGTTGACCCGCTCGCGCTCGACCACCAGCGGCGTGCCGCGAGTCCGGTCCGAAATCATCCGAACCTGAACCCCGAGCAGGCCAAGGAACAGGAACAGCAAGCCGAACTGAAATTCGAGCAGGGTCGCAAACAGCCACATGCGCGGATTGGCCCCGACGATGATCGAATAGAGTGCGCCGAGCATCGTCACCAGCGTCGCGGAAAAGACGAAGAAGCTGACGTAGAGCGGCACCCGCAGCAGGCCCTTCGACGACCCCGCAAAGGCCGACAAGGCAAAATCGAGCAAGGCGAGGAAGCCGTTCTTCGACTGGCCCGCGGCGCGCGGCGGGCGCTTGAACGGGATCGTTTCGATCTTGTAGCCGGTTTCCACCAGCAAGCCGCGAAAGAACGGCTCGGGCTCATTGAGCGCGGCGATGGTTTGGACAACTTTGCGGTCATACAGGCCAAAGCCGGTGGCATTGGGAATGATCGGATAATCACCGAACTTGCGCTGCAGCCCGTAGGACAAACGGCGGATTCCGGCGAACACGGGCGAGACCTTTTTGGTTTGGCTGGTGGCTAGCACGATCTCCGCCCCGGCGCGCCAGCGCTTCACGAACTCCGGGATCATTTCGGGCGGATCCTGGAAATCGGCGACGATCCCGATCACCGCGCGACCGGTGGCTTCGAGCACCGCATGGGTCGGCGAGCGCAATTGGCCAAAGTTGCGGGTGTTGGCGATCAACTTGATCCGCGGATTCTGGGCGCACAGCCCGCGGATGATGTCGACCGTTCGGTCGGTCGAGCCATTGTCGATGAAGATGATGTCATAATCTTTGCTGACCAGGTCCATCTGCGCCACCACCGCCGCCGCGATGGCCGCCGCATTATCCTCCTCATTGTAACAGGGGATGACGACCGACAGCTCGGGCCGCGATTGGGCGGGGTCAGGCATAGGTTTCGCGGATGACGGCGCGATTGCCGACCGGCGGGCGAAGCTCGTAAAATTCGATCGCGAGCAGGATCAGCAGCAACGCCAGGGCCATGGCTAGCGCCGGATAATTAAGCTGGCGCGAAGTATCGATGAACGGTGGTTCGAGCACGCGGATATTGGCGGTCGAGGTCATCGCATCGATCGCCGTGCCTTCGAGCAGACGCGCATAGGTGTCGTAAAGCGATTGGGAGATGTTGAGCTCGCGCTGGAGCTTGCGGAACTGGGTCGAGCTGGCAACCGCGCGGCCGACGCTTTGCGAGCGTTCGGGCGAGGTCCCCATCGCCGCGCCCAACTGGCCCCGGAGAGTCGCGAGTTCGGCCTGGATCTGACGAACCTTGAGATTGTCGTCGGAATAGAATTGGCGCGAGGCGGCCAGGTTCAATTCGGTCCGCCGGATCGCCTGTTGCAGCATATTGACCCGATCGGACGCGGTCGTGGCCTCGACCGTCGGATCGGGGGTCCGGGTGCTCAGCCGAAGCGTGTCGAACGCGCCTTGTGCCCGCGCCAGCCGATCAGACGATTCCGACACCAATCTGGTCAGCACTTCACGCTTATATTTGGTCTGATCCTGGCTTACCACGGCAAGCTGCTGGCGGGCTGCACTTTCGTAGGCGGTGACAATCTGCTTGGCGAAATCGGCATCGCCAAGCAGGACCTGAATCTGGATGATACCACCGCGCAAGGCCCGGATATCGACGTGACGCTTGAGCCAGCGATGCGTTTCGGCGCGGCTGGTCGAACCGATCTTATCATCGAGCTTCAATTGCTGGGCGACGCGATCACGAACCGGTACGCTCGATGCAATCTTGAGCGCGATCTCGATCGCTGCCTGATTGCCGAACACGCTGTTGAGCGCACCAAGCTGGACCTGCGTCGGGTTGAAGCCGAGCGTGGTCGGATCGCTTGGCGTCAGGGTTACCGCCGCGCGATATCGTTCGGGGAAAAAGCCGAGGAAGAGGAAGATCGCGACCAGCACGGCAAAGGTCAGCCGGCGCGTCAGCGGGCGGTTGAGCCACTGCAACCGGGCGACGGTGCCGGTCACGGTCCGTGGCGCCCTCATTTGACCACCGATCCGATCGCTGCTGCGCCGACGCCCGCCTGGAATAAGACCGCGCTGATATCGCGCAACTTGGCCCAGAAGCTGGACGATTGGGTCTTGACCGGAACGAACACCACGTCCCCCGGCAGCACCGCAGCATTGAGCGCACCGCGCGACCTGGGCAGGACCTCACCATTGGCGCGGACCACGAAAATCCCCCGACGATCCGCCGCGCGGAGCGGCCCCCCCGACTTGTCGAGATAATTTCTGACCCGCAACGGGCGCGCATATTCATCGATCAGGAACGAGGCAGGGCGGTACACCGCGCCGAATACGCCGACCGTCGACGCGCGGACCGGGACGTTGATCGAATCATTATTCTCCAGCAGCACCGTGGCCGGAAGTGCAGTGGCGCCCGGCGCGATCTGCATCACCACGCGGCCATCGGGCTCGGCGATGCGGAGCCGGTCGAGCACCGCGCGCGCGCCGCTCAGTTCGGCTTCGCGCTGCGCCGCCGGGATGCTCTGGTCGGCGGTCAGCGGGGCCGAGGCAAGCGTCAGCTCGAGCTGCTTGATCGCCTCGAGGAAACCCTCGCGCTGCTGCACCTTGACCGATTGCCGCGTGAGCTTCGTGCCGAACGCATAGGCGCGCGGGGTGAGGCCGCCGGCGAGGTCCATGACCTGGCTCATCGGGGTGTTGGGGGCGACATAATAATTGCCCGGGCGGTTCACTTCGCCCTCGACCCGGACCAGCACCGATTGCCGGTCGACCGGCTGGATCAGCGAGCCGCTCGACAGGATCTGGACGATATCGCCGCCCATCGCATCGGCGCTGGCGAGTGCTTCACGGCGGATTTCCTGCGGGCCGATGCGGTCGGTCCGCGCGGTGCGATAGAGGATCACGCGGCTCGAATCGCCGAGATCGTTGGTACCGCCCGCGAGCGCCAGCACAGTGTCAAGCGTCTCGCCCGGCTTGGTCTCGTAAATCGCTTCTTCATTGACCGACCCGATCACCGCGACTTGCGGCCCGGTCGGCGGGATGAACAACACGTCTTCATTCTGCAGCACCGCATCGCCAACCCGGTTGCCGCCGCGGACCAATTGATAAATGTCGAAGTCGGCGACTTCGGCACCGCGCCGGTAAAGCTTGATCGAGCGGAAGCTGCCGCCGCTCGACGGGCCACCAGCCTGGAACACGGCGTTGGCCATGGTCGACAGGCTGCTGACGGTGAACGCGCCGGGATGATTGGCGAAACCGGTGACGTAGACGCGGATGCCGCGCAGCCGACGGATCCCGACATTGACGGTGAACCCGCGATACTGCCGGCCGATCGCCGCTGACACGCGGTCCTGCAAATCGCCATAGCGGATCCCGGCCAGCTGGACCCCGCCCACCTTGGGCAGGAAAATCCGGCCATTGGTGTCAATCTCGCGCTCGACGCCGCCCTCGATCGAACCGGCCATCGCGATCGACACCACATCGCCGACGTTGAGAATGTAATCGGGCGGGACGGTCGCGGTCGCGGGTGTGGCGAAATCACGCTGCGAGGGGAGCAAAAGATTAGTGCCGAACCGCGGCAGCTTGCGGCCGATCACGCGCTCGACATAGCGTTCGAACTCGTTCGGCTTGGGCGGCAGCTTGAGGCCGATCTCGCCGCGATCGGGATCGCGCCGGGCGCTAAGCAACTGCTCGTTGAGCAGCAGCTGACGCTCGGTGTCGACCACCGAATCCGCGCGGATGGTGAGGTCGGACTGCGGATCGGTGGTGCCCAATGCGCCCTGGTTGGGAACGACCTGAACCTGGCGCTGATCGACGGCATTGGGGGAGACTGGCGATCCTTGCGGGACGTAGCGCGGATCGACCGGCATAACCTGGCCGCTGGCACCGCCCGCCGATAACAAAGCGGCAGCGCCGAACAGCAATTTGACCAACGACTTGCTCACCGCACCCTCATCCTTCCACTCACTCGCGCAAACACGCTTCAACGCACTGGATCGTCCGTCCGGGGAGTCACCGGCAGTCGGGCTAACATGACTGTTTCGCCGTGGCCATATGGCGCGACTATGGCCGCGCCCCCGAATGGTTGAGAAATTCAGCAGTTTCAATGACCTGTCGCGCAAATGGCACAGGGTCGATAGCTTTGGACGCGAGCAAATCGCGATAGACGGCGGCATCGCCGGCATAATGATCGGAAATAGTGGGATCGAGCGTCGGGCGCGTGATCGCCACCGGGCCGAGTAAATCGGCGATCGCCTGGGCAATATCCAGCATTTCCAACGGGTCGCCGCCGCTGTCGAAGCTGGTCACTCCGGTCGCTTTGTCGAGCAACAAGGCTATGACCAGCGACATCAATTCGCGGATCGCAACATAGCCTCGGACGACGCGGTGCGGCGCATTGATTGCAATCGGACGGCCTGCGAGTGCGTCGAGGATGAAGGCAGCGAGCGCGTAGCTGCCGTGCTTGTTGATGTGCGGGCCGGAGATGTTGAACAGCCGAGCGATGACGGCGCGCTTGTGGTGGCGGTCCGCCCAGTCGGCGAAGCGCGCTTCCTGATCACCCTTAAGCGCGCCGTAGAGCCGCATCGCCGGGGATGCCGCCGGGTCATCGGCGCGAGCCGCCGCGCCCGACGAGGCGATGAAGATGGCGTCGGCACCGGTGGCCGGGAGCGCGTCGAGCAGGATTTGGTCGAGGGCCTCGTTGGCGGCGCGATAGGCTTGCTCGTCCATATCCTCGGCGCGATCTTTGGTCAGGAAGGCGAGATGGAGGACGATGGTCGGTGCTGTTTCGAGTTGCGCGATATCCGCCATGGGACGCTGCTCGACCGGGGTGCCGTCGATCAGGACCAGCGTTCGATGGCGCGATCCGAAGCACACCACGCGCCCGGCAAGCTGGTCACCCAACGCGGCGTGAAACAACTCCAGCGTCGCCAGGCCGAGCCAGCCGCCCGCACCGGTGATCACGATCCGCGAGTGATTGGCGAGCAACGCCTGCGCCACATGGGGGGTGAGGGCGTAGGTCATTGGAGCGCGAAGTCGACGACTTCGGCGAACGTGTCGAAGCTTTGGTCATCACTAGCAAAGCCGGGCTCGGCATAGCCGTAGGTTACGAAGGCAAAGGGGATGTCCGACAAAGCAGCGGTATCCTGATCGACCTTGCTATCGCCGACGTAAAGACTGGCAGTGAGGGGAATATTACCCGGTTTACCCGCACTTCCCAGCACCATCGCGAAATGGTCGAGCCGCAAATCCGCGACGGTTTTTTCGCATAAAATTTGCGGTTTGTTCGAGCAGATTGCCATCGTTCGACCCGCATCCTGGAGCCGATCCAGCCCATCGCGGACGCCGGGATACAGGCAGTCCGGGGTCGGCAAGGAGAGATACAATTCGCGGAACTGGGCGAGGTTTTCGTGCAAATTGTCGTCGCCTAGCAACGCCGAAACCAATTGTTCGCCACCCTGGGTGAGATAGTGGCGCGCATCGGACGGTTTGATCTCGCGTCCCGCCACCTCGGACAGGATCGCGGCGATGTGGGTCACGCTGTCGACCAGCGTGCCGTCGAGATCGAAGATGATATCGACGGCGGCGGTCATCACTCGGGGACGCTGAGCGCCCGGGCCAGCTCGTCGCGCGGCAGAAAGGGCGCGAGATCTTCCATCGGCGCGGTGACCATCGAGCCGTCTTCGAGCCGACGCGAGGAGACCTTGGGCGCGAAATTCTGTTGCTTGTCGACCATGATTTCGCACAGCGCGGCGCCGGGCGCGTTCAAGGTTTCGGCAATCGCGCGAGCCATGTCGTCATGGTCCGTGACGCGGGTGTAGGACAGGCCGAACGCGGCCGCGATCTTTTCGAATTCGGGGAAAGTGATCCCCGAGTCGGGGCCGCAACCGACCGAAAAGCCGTCAAAATAGGCCTGCTGCGACTGGCGGATCGAGTGATAGCCGCTGTTATTGTAGAGGAAGATCTTGGCCGGGATGCGCTGGCCGACGATGGTCTGAAATTCCTGGATGTTCTGCATGATGCTGCCGTCGCCAGCGAGGCAGATGATGCGCGAAGAACCGGGCGGCATGGCGTGCCACGCGCCGATCGTGGCGGGAAGGTCATAGCCCATCGAGGCCGCACCCGAATTGGAAAAGAGCCGCTGGCCGCGCTTGAGCTTCGCGGTCTGGACGGTGCACACCGCAGCGGTCGCGTCGGCCATGACGACCACTTCATCCTCGGCCAGCGCATCGAACAAGGCATCGACAAAGCAATAGGGGTTCACCACGCCCTTGGTGTCCCAATATTCGGGGAGCAAGGCGGGATATTGGTGGCGGCGTTCCTGGCCCCAGGCGAGGTAGACGCTGTGGGCTGGCGCGGGTTGGTAACCGTCCATTTCGTCGAGCATGATCGCCAGGAAATCGGCGAGATCGGCATGGATGGGAAGATCGATCGACAGGGTCGGCTTGTTTAGCTCGGCGGCGTCGACATCGACCATCACCTTGACCGCATCGGGCGCGAAGGCGGCGAAATTATAACTGATCTGGCGGACGTTGAGGCGGCAACCGAGCACCAATAGCAAATCCGACTTCTGGACCGCGAAATTGCCCGCGCGGTCGCCGACCGTGCCGGGGCGACCGACGTAGAGCGGATGATCGTCGGGCACCACGTCCTGCGCATTCCACGCCGGGGTGATGGCGATGCCAAGCTTGTCGGCGACGCGCAGGAAAAGGTCATGCGCTTGGGCAATGCGTACCCCGGTGCCGGGCATCAGCACCGGGCGCTTCGCCCTGGCGAGCAAGGCGAGGACTTCGCGCGCGGCGGCGCGGAGATCGTCGCCGTAAAGCGTGCCCATTTCGGACGCAATTCCGTGGTCATGACCATCGACCGCGGGATCGAAGCAGCGAAGTTCGTCCGGGTCGATCATCGCCGACTGTACGTCGATCGGGATATCGAGCCAAACAGGGCCGGGACGACCACTGACCGCCAGCCACAATGCCTTTTCAAGCAAGAAGCGGATGTCTGCCGGGTCGGAGACCAACGCCGCGAACTTGGTGATCGGGGTGACCATCGCGACAATGTCGGCTTCCTGGTCGCCCAATTGGCGCAGCTTGACCGGGGCATTGGCGCGCAACGTCTCGCGCTTCACCTGCCCCGACAGAACGATCATCGCGATCGAATCGGTATAAGCGCCGTGCACCCCGTTGAGCGCGTTGATCCCGCCCGGGCCGGTGGTGACATTGAGCGCGGCGAGCCGGCCCGACAGGCGGGTGTAACTTTCCGCCGCCATCGCCAGCGCTTGTTCGTGGTGGCAGCAGATGTAGCGCAGGCCCGGCGCGCGGCCGAGCGCATCGTTGAGATGCATCGCCCCGCCGCCGGTGAGCATGAACACTTCGGTAATGCCATGATCGACGAGGCGCGCGGCGACATAGTCTGACAAGCGGATGGTCATCGAAAGTCCTGGGCAAGCGCGCCGAAGCGTCTGTTTAGATGCCGACTGCCTTGCTTGCCGGACCGACGTCGGTCAATCCGCGATCGCGAATTAGCGCGACTAGATCGCGGTTGGCATGGATCGGCGCGTCGATCACTTCGACCCCGATGGCGCCATGGGCGCGGATCGCCGCATTCATCCGCTCGCCGCCGTTAAATTCGCGGGTCGAGATCTGGCCCTTGAGCAAGGGTACCGAGAAATAGACGTCGTCGCGGGTGAGGATGTCGCCCGGCGCGAGGTCACGCCTGGCGTAAACGCCGCGCACCAACGCATCGAGATAGCGGCGCTCGCCTTCGGGAACCACGCGGCGCGCGGCCGAGCCGCCGCCGCACATCTCACGCGCCTTGTTGAACGCGCGGAACCAGATGTCGGCCTGTTCCGGCCGGGTGCAGTAAGAGCTGACCGGGACGCCATCATGATCGATGTCGATGTGACGTTCGTAGGTGCGCGCTCCCTTGGCGTAGGCGATCAGCATCGAATCATGCCAGTCGCGATGTTCGTGGGTCGACAGGCCGATGGTGATGTTAGGGTAACGCGCTTTCAGAAAGTCGATCTGGTTGAGTTCGAGATCGACATCTTCCGACGGATAGAGCGAAACGCAATGATTGAGCGCGAACGGGATGTCGCGGCTGGTGAAGAAGGCCACCAGACGGTCGAGATGGTCGAGATCGGCACCGCCCGACGACGCGATCACCGGCAAGCCGGTCGATGCCATCTTTTCGAGCAAGGTCTTGTCGCGGATATCCGAGCTTGCGACTTTGAGAATATCCACTCCGAATTCGACGCATTTGTCGACCGACACTTCGTCGAACGGGGTGACCATCGTCACCATGCCGGCGTCGCGGACCGATTCGACCAAGTGGCGAAGCTCGTCCCACTGCAAATGGGTGTCGATGGTCTTTTTGATGTAGCGAATGTCTTCGCGATCGCGGAAATCGCGGTGAACGAACGAATCGACATCGCGGAACTGCAGCTTGATTGCGGCATGGACGTTGTTGAAGCGCACCACGCGGGCAAAATCGCTGACGATCTTCAGGCCACGATCGAGCTGCCCCCAATGATTATTGGCCAGCTCAAGGACGAACAGATCGTCGAAAATGGAAGCGGTCACTCTATTCTCCTCTCGGGCGGCGGCGAACCCTTGCGTCGCCTGCCCGTGGCCTTGATCGATTCCGTTCGGCGTCACTGCCCTAACCCATTCGCGCTTTGGCGACAAACTTCACTATGGTTTCAACGACATATTGCAACTGATCCGGACCAAGTCCCGGGTACAGCCCGATCCAGAACGTCCGGTCGGTGACAATGTTGGCATTGGTCAATTCCCCCACCACCCGATATTCCCGTCCCCGCATGTACGGCTGGCGGATCAGATTGCCGCCGAACAGCAGGCGCGTCCCGATCTTTTGCTCATCGAGATGCTGAACCAGGTTATCGCGCGAAAATGGTAAACCGGCCCTTAACGTGATCGGATAGCCGAACCATGACGGCTGGCTGCCCGGCGTCGGCTGGGGCAGGATGAAGATATCCTCGAGCGGTTTTAACATTTCCGTAAGCAGGTCGAAGTTGCGCTGACGAGCGGCAATGAACCCGTCGAGCCGGTCGAGCTGCGCCAGTCCGACCGCGGCCTGCATGTCGGTGATCTTCAGATTATAACCGCAGTGCGAGTAGGTATATTTATGGTCATAGCCCATCGGCAGATCGCCGAGCTTGCGGCAGAATCTCTTGCCGCAAGTATTGTCCATCCCCGGTTGACACCAGCAATCGCGGCCCCAGTCGCGCATCGATTCGATCACCCGCTTGAGCATCGGCTTGCCGGTGAACACGGCCCCGCCCTCACCCATGGTAATGTGGTGCGCGGGGTAGAAGCTCAAGGTGCCGATATCGCCGAAGGTGCCGACGCCCTGCCCGTTGTAAGTTGCGCCCAGCGCATCGCAGCAATCCTCGACGACCCACAAATCATGCTTTTCGGCAACGCGGATGACCTCGGCGAGGTCGAACGGATTGCCCAATGTGTGGGCCAGCATGATCGCGCGGGTGCGGCTCGAAACCGCCGCCTCGATCATGTCCGGCAGTATATTGTAGGTCGGGATGTCGACATCGACGAACACCGGGACGAGACCGTACTGGATCGACGGATTGACCGTGGTCGGGAATCCGGTGGCGACCGTGATCACCTCATCGCCGGGCTTCAATGCGTCGCCGCGCAGATAATGCGAGCAGAGCGAGGACAAAGCGAGAAGGTTAGCCGAACTGCCCGAATTGGTGGTCAGCGCATGGCGCACCCCGAGGCGCGCGGCGAGGCGGGTCTCGAACTCGGCGTTGAAGCGGCCGGTGGTGAGCCAGAAATCGAGCGCGCTGTCGACCAAAGACTGCATGTCCGAGGCGCCATAGACCTTGCCCGATACGGGGACCGCGCTGGTACCCGGGACGAACGCTGCGGGGGCGTGAAAGCGGCGGGCATATTCGCCGACCAGATCGAGGATCGTCTGGCGAAGGGCAGGTTCATCGGCGTCGCCGGCAAGGGCGAGCAGATCGGGGGATGCGAGGGTTTGGGTCACGCGCAGGCTTTCTGGTTCGGAAGGTCGAGGGCGGCATAATCGCCAAGTTGTTGCAGGCTGATGACGCGCGGGTCGGTGCCGGTGGCGACGGCTTTATGCCATTCGACCACCTTGGCGAGCGCGTCGGCGAGGGTCAGGCGCGGGGTCCAGCCAAGCTCGGCGCGGGCCTTGGCGCTGTCGAGCTTGAGCAATCGCGCCTCGTGCGGGTGGGCGCCGGCCGGAGTGTCCCAGCCGTCGCTGCCCCAGGCGGTGAGCATCTGTTCGACGATCCACTCAACCGGCTGGGTATCGTCATCCGACGGGCCGAAATTCCATGCGGTGGCAGCGGCGCGGTCGCCCGCCAGCAAGCGTTCGCCGACCGCTAGATAGCCCGACAGCGCATCGAGCACATGCTGCCACGGGCGGACCGATTGCGGGGCGCGGATCTGCGGCTTCTCGCCGCCAAGCATGGCGCGGACGATGTCGGGCACCAGCCGGTCCTCGGCCCAGTCGCCGCCGCCGATGACATTGCCGGCGCGGACCGAGGCGACCAGGGGGCCATCGGCGAAATAGGAACGGCGGAAGCTGTCGATCGCCAGTTCGGCGGCACCCTTGGAGCTGCTGTAGGGGTCGTGCCCGCCCATCGGATCGGTCTCGCGATAGGGCCGGTCCCACTCGCGATTGTCATAGCATTTGTCGCTGGTAACACAGACCAGCCCGGCCAGCCCGTCGAGGCGGCGCGCACTGTCGAGCAAATGGACGGTGCCCATGACGTTGGTGGCATAAGTTTCGACCGGGGTGGCGTAGGAGGTGCGCACCAGCGGCTGGGCAGCGAGGTGGAAGACGATTTCCGGGCGGGCGGCCTGAAGCGCATCGTCGAATGCGGGGGCATCGCGAATGTCGCCGTGGATGTGGGTCACGAGATCGGCAAGGCGCGCCTGCTCGAAGAGATTGGGGTCGCTCGGCGGGGCCAATGCGAAACCGGTCACCTCGGCCCCCAATTGGTGGAGCCACAGCGCCAGCCAGCCGCCCTTGAAACCGGTGTGGCCGGTGACCATCACCCGCCGGCCATGCCACGGCGATCGGTTCACCAGCATTTCCACGGCGCGCCGCTGCGCCACAATTCCTCGAGCGCCATCTTGTCGCGCAACGTGTCCATCGGCTGCCAGAAACCGGCGTGGCGATAGGCCATCAATTCGCCCGATGCAGCGAGCTGTTCGAGCGGCTCGCGCTCCCACAAGGTCGCCGGACCCTCGATCAGGTCGAGCACTGCGGGGTCGGCAACGAAGAAACCGCCGTTGATATAAGCGCCATCGCCATCGGGTTTCTCGCGGAATTTATGGACCCGGTCGCCATCGAACTCGATCGCCCCGAAGCGGCCCGGCGGCGCGACGGCGGAGATGGTCGCCTGCTTGCCATGCGCCTTGTGGAACGCGATCAGTGCAGTGATGTCGATCGACGACAGGCCATCGCCATAGGTCAGGCAGAATGGCTCGTCGGGCTTGAGATAGGGTGCGATTGCCTTGATCCGTCCGCCGGTCATGGTGTCGGCACCGGTATCGACCAGCGTGATCCGCCACGGCTCGCTGCGCTTCTGGTGAACGTCGATCGAATTATTGGCGAGGTCGATCGTCACGTCCGCCGTGTGGAGGAAGTAATTGGCGAAATATTCCTTGATCAGATAGCCCTTGTAGCCAAGGCAGACGATGAAATCGTTCACGCCGTGGGCCGAATAGAGCTTCATGATGTGCCAGATGATCGGCATCCCGCCAATCTCGATCATCGGCTTGGGGCGAACCGACGTCTCCTCCCCCAGCCTGGTGCCGAGACCGCCTGCAAGAATGACCGCTTGCAACCTTCACCCTCCTGAAAAACTGCCCGCCGCCGATGCGCCACGCACCTGAATCATTGTAGAAAATTGGCCAAAAGCCAAGCCCGGCCCACAATTAGCCCAGATCAGCGTGACGGCAAAGCGAGGATATGGACCACCGGGCCGCCAATTTTGCCCGAAACGGGCCGGAATATTGCGACGGTACGACCGCCGGCGAGCAAGGCGCGATAGGTCGCAAGTTCGGCCGGATAGCGCGCCGCCTCGACCAGATAGAGGTCGTAATAGGCCAGAATGGCGTAATCAGCGCGGCACGTGTCGAGCCGGGCGGGGCTAACATTGCCGAGGTCGACGATCGGGCTTGAGCCGCGCGCTTGTTGCACCTTGTCGTAGCTGACCCCCTCGCTCAGCGCTTTTTTGCCATCGATGCAGCCGGCATCGCCGATCGGGAACAGGATTGTCCACGGCTGGTCGCGCAAATTGAGTTCGAGATGTTCGAACACCACCCGGCTGTCAGGCGGGATGTAGGTGCGCGCCCAATTCGCGGCGAGGGTGCGCGTGTCATTGGCGCGCTCGGTGGTGGCGGCGATCGCCGCGGCGAGCGACGGAACCGCAACGAGCAATCCGAGCGCGGCGAGCGCGACGGCCCGCTTCGCCCCGCCAAGCGAGCGCGCGACCCCTTGCCCTACGGCGGCGAGCGCGCAACCGGCGAAGATGCAGGCCATCGGCATCAACGGCATCAGCCAGCGCGAGAAAAAGGCATTCTGGGTGCAAATCAGCGCCAGGAACAAGCCGGCAGCGGGCAGCAGGGTCCAGCGCGCAATGGGATTGCGGATCGCGGAGACGGCCACCCCGCCAATCACAAGTCCAAGCCCGACAATGCCCATCGATCCGCCAATCTGGTCGACGCTGTAGAAATACAGATTGGCGAGGAAGCCACGGCTGTTGTGGCCGAGGTGCCCGGGCGAGATCTCGCCGGTGACATTGGCAAGCATCGTCGGCCAGTCGAGGAATATGAAGGGCGAAGCGATAAACATGGCGACTAGGCAGGCGGCCGCGGCGGCGAGGATGAAACGGAGCGGCCGGTCGGCCGAACCGCGCTGAAGGCGGGCATAGATTGCAGCGCCGATGATCGCGATGAAGACGGTGGCGGCGGGCCATTTGGTGACGGTCGCAAAGCCCGCAAAAGCGCCGGCCAGCAATGCATCGCGCAGCCGACCGCGATCGGCGAGGCGAACTGCGAACAGCAACGATGCCAGCATGAAGGCGCTGGCGGTGATGTCGGTGCGAATGACCTGCGACCAGGCGATGTGGGAGGCATTGACCGCGAGCAGTGCTGCCGCGATCAGCCCGGTGGCGCGGCCATGAAGGCGATTGCCAAGCGCATAGGTCAGCCACACGCACGCGGTCCCGATCAGTGCCATCGCGGTGCGCGCGGGGACGAACAGCATCGCCGGGTCGGCATACGCCGCGCGCGCGAAATCGGCGATATTGGCGTAATGGCCGAGCAACAGCCCGGTCGAGGCAACCGCAGCGTCGATCGCCGCCACCAGCGTGATGGTGGTCGTTCCCGGGTGGCCGAACCAGCCCGGGTTGAGCGTGCCTTCGCTTAGCATCTTGAGCGCGGTAATCATGAACATCGGCTCGTCCGGATCATACATGCCGGGCAGGCCGAACCCGATATTGATCAGGCGCCAGCCAAGCGCCACGAGCAGGATCAGCCCGAGCGCAGCACGGGCGACGCGCGGAGTAATCACGGATTCACTTTCAGTCGGTCGGCGGTCACCGCCCCCTAAGGCAGAGCCGCTTCGTCAACAAGGGGAGCGCCCCCCGTTACAGGATGAACGGTTCGGGCTGGACGTGCCAGTTGGTCGGGGCGGCGTTGGTCAATGCGTTGGCGTCGTTGGTCACGAACCCGCCGGTCGCGGTGCCGAGCCAGTCGGACAGCTGGCCGTTGGTGTTGCGCCACAATATGTCGTCGCGCCCGTCGCCGTTATAATCGCCGACCGCCACC
>NZ_JANMLM010000081.1:0-117342 GCF_031372575.1 Sphingomonas sp.
AGCGCGGCGCGGCGACCGGCTGGATCCAGGCCTCGGCCTCGATCGGGCTGCTCGCCGCCTTGCTGGTGATCGTCGTCACCCGCACCGCGCTCGGCGAGGAGGCGTTCCTCGCCTGGGGTTGGCGGATTCCGTTCCTCGCCTCGGCCTTGTTGCTCGGCATCTCGCTGTGGATGCGGGTCAAATTGTCCGAGAGCCCGACCTTCGCCAAGCTGCGCGATGAGGGCGCGACCAGCAAGGCACCGCTGCGTGAGGCGTTCGCGCGGCGGGACAGCCTCAAGCAGGTGCTGATCGCCTTCTTCGCGATCATGTGCGCGCAGGGCGCGGTGTGGTATTTCACCTTCTTCTACATGCAGGTGTTCCTCGAAAAATCGCTCGGGCTACCCGGCGCGACCAAGGACATGCTGCTGATCGCGATGACCATCGTCTCCGCGCCGCTCTATGTGTTCTTCGGTTGGCTCAGCGACCGCGTCGGCCGCAAGCCGGTGATGCTCGGCGGGATGCTGCTCGGCCTGGCGCTCTATTTCCCCGGCTCGCACCTCATAGCCGCGTCGGTCAATCCGGCGCTGGTCGAGGCGCAGCGCGCCGCCCCGGTGGTCGTCGTCACCGATCCCGCGACCTGCGCAGTCCAGTTCGACCCGACCGGCACGCGCCGCTTCGACAGTGCCTGCGACATCGCCAAGAGCCTGCTCGTCGCCAAGGGCATTTCCTACGCCAACGCCGTCTCGACTGACGGCCAGACCGTGATCCGCATCGGCAATTCGGCGCTTCCTGTCTCGGGTGGCGCGACGCTCGACGACCCCGGCCTCAAGGCGCTCAAGACCAGCACCGGCGACAGTTTGAAGGCGCAGCTAACCGCCGCCGGCTATCCCGCCACCGCCGACCCCAAGGCAGTTCATTACCCCACCCTGCTGCTAGTGCTGCTGGGCTTCGTCGTCGCCGCCTGCGCGCTGTACGGCCCGCAAGCTGCGGCGTTGGTCGAGATGTTCCCGACCCGCATCCGCTACACCGCGCTCAGCCTGCCCTACCATATCGGCACCGGCTGGGTCGGCGGCTTCCTCCCCGTCACCAGCTTCGCCATCGTCGCCATCACCGGGGATATCTATGCCGGGCTGTGGTACGCGGTCGGCTTCACGGCGCTAAGCGTGGTGGTGACGATTTTGTTCCTGAAGGAAACTAGGGGCAAGCCGCTGGAGGATTGTTAGCTACACATGGAAAACGAACGCCAACATTGGGCCCAGTCCACTGCTTCTGCTCCTACTCACTGGCCGCTTGGAGTTCGTCCGATCTCAGTCGAAGGACTAAGCTCATTAGGAGTGGGCGATGATGGTCGTGTCTACTGGGATGGGAAAGTCATAGTAACTGAGAAACGCATAACGCTTAGCTTTTGGCAGAAAGTGGCTGGATTTCTGACTGTGCTCTCAGCAGTCGTTGTAGCGGCAGAGGCGGGACATTCGCTTTTCGTCGCATAAATTTCTCAATGACCGACCTCAAGCGCACCAATGAATGTCGATCGCCTGCTCGGCCTCCGCCAGCACGCGGCCGATCGGGAGTTTTGAGCTTTGCCCGTCGGCGATCGCCTGCTCGAGCAAATCGCGCTTCTGCTGCCCGGTGATGACGATCGTCACCGTCTTCGCCGCCAAGATTGAAGCGCGGGTCAGCGTCACCCGCGCCACCGGTGCATCCGCCGGCATCGGGTCGGGCATCACACCCACCGCGCGGAGCGCCTTGGGGGCGTCGAGCGCATCCTGCAGGTCGGGCCCGGCGAAGATCGACGCGGTGTGCCCGTCCTCGCCCATCCCCAGCCACACCAGATCGGGCGGCCATGGCAAATCTTGCAGCCGCGCATCCGCCGCACCGCCGGCCATTTTGTAATCGGCAATCCCGGTCGAGATCGGGAACACCCGCGCGCCGGTCGGCAATAAGATTTGGGCAATCGCGCGAATATTGCTACGCGGATCGTCGAGCGGGACCAGCCGGTCGTCAGTAGGGATGATGATGACCTTTTTCCACGGCAATTTGGCTGCTGCCAATTTGGCATAGATCGGGATCGGGGTGGACCCGCCGGGAATCGCGATCAGCGCCGAATCGCGCGCGTCTAATGCGCTTTCGATGATGAAGGCGATGTCACCCGCGACCGCGTCGGCCAGTTCGTCGACACTGTCATAGTCCCACCATTCGGCTTCGATCATCCGCTCATTTCCTTTGTTCGTACGCCATGTCCGATGCCACCGGCTGGCCGCGCTGGTAGATCGCGGGCCGATAAGCGAACCGCGTCGTTACCAGCGCGCAGGTCGCTCTGTCGATGTCCGCATCCCCGCTCGACCGAAATATCCGGCAATTGGTGACCCGGCCATTGGGCTGGACGGTGAACATCACGAACGGCGCGCCGCCATCGAGCAATCGATCGCGCAGCCCGGACGGATAGTCGCGCGTGCGCAAGCTGGGCGAGATCAGGCTGGCGCGGCTGGCAATCCCCGATCCGCCGCCGCCATTGCCATTGCCCGCCCCGCCGCTGCCGTCGCCATTGCCGACCCCGCCCGCGCCGGTCCCCGGACCGACCACGTCGGAGGCGCCCTGCGTCGCCTGATTGCCCTCGCGCGGCGTGGTCGTGGCCACAACCGGATTGGGCGTCGGCACCGGGATCACCGGCTTGGGCGCGGCCACTGGGGTCGCCTTGCTCTCGATATTCTTGGCCGATGCCGCCGCTTCTTTCTCCTTCGGCTTCGGGGTCGGCGGATCGATGATCACCACGGGCGGGGGCGGCGGTTCGGGCGCAATGTCGATCAACTGGGTCAGCGCGTCACGCCCCGGCAAATTAACCGCGCCCGACAGGTTGATCAGCGCATAGGCCAAGGCGAGATGGACCAGCACCACGAAGGTGATGGTCGCGGTGCGCTCGCTTAGGCTGGGGGCAGGTCGATACATGGCCGAACCGAAACGGTCCTCGCCGCGCTAGGTTGCGCTCGGCCACGCAAAACCGCCGGTTTTCCAGCATTCGGTTAGGCGCAATTTGTATTCGTTATGGCCCGCAATGATACGTAAGTTGAGCATGAATCATTGACTCCGGTTAAATATCGGTAAAATGTGAGCCTTGGTCCAACGAGGGGGAACTCATGACCGCTACCACCGCAAATAATCGCAAGTTTCTTGCATCCGGCGCGATTGTCGTCGCCGTCGCTGCCGCCGCTTATGGCGTAGGGCGAGTGTATCCGCCGATCGGCCCAAGTGAGGGCACGATCGCTCCTGCCGAGCGCTATGTCTCGTCGCAGGTCGGCGAAGGCGATGTCACGCTTGGCGACACTGCTGTTCCGCAGCTGATGCAATCCGACGCGTTCGAGGTGATGACCAAGGACGCCAATTTCCGGGCGCTGGCTCGCGATGCCGGGTTCGCCGCTTTGGCGCGCAATCCGGCCGCGATGTCGGCCATGGCTGCCAATCCTGCCGCCTTCGCCGCATTGGCCAAGGATCCGCAGGCGTTTGCGGCAATGGCGCGCAATGCCCAGGCAACGGCCGCTGCCGCACGTGGTGCCGACGCTCGTCAGGCGCAGGCTTTCTCGGCGATGGCGCGCCATGCCAATGCGTTCGATGCGCTGGCGCGGCATCCGGCGGCGTTCGAGGCAATGGCCCGCGATCCGCAGGCCTTCGCGGCTTACGCCAAGGACGCCAATGCCTTTGCGGCTGCGGCGCGTAACCCGGCCGGTGTGGCCGCCATGGCGCGTAACGCACAGGCGTTCCAGGCGTTGGCCAAGGACAGCGCGGCAATGTCGGCACTGGCCAAGGACGCTCAGGCATTCGACGCTATGGCAAGGAATGCCGACGCCTTCCAGGCGATGGGCCGCAATGCTCAGGGTCTCGCTGCTGCGGCGCGATCGGCGGAAGCCTTCGCCTCGCAAGGTCGCGCGGCCAATGCGCTCGACGCCAATGCCGCCGAGGCAATGGCAATGAACTCGCAGGCGTTCAGTGCGCTTGCACTGCAACCGCAGGCATTCGCCGCCTTGGCGCAACATCCGCAGGCGTTTGCGGCGCTGGCGCGTCATCCGCAGGCGTTCCAGGCGATGGCGCGTAATGCCAATGCCTTTGCGTCTTATGCGCGCGATGCCAATGCCTTCTCGGCGGCGGCACGAAACCCCGCCGGGGTCGCAGCAATGGCCCGCAATGCGCAGGCGTTCCAGGCACTTGCCAAGGATAGCGCGGCAATGTCGGCTCTGGCGCGCGATGCGCAGGCCTTCTCCGCGCTCGGTCGCAATGCCAATGCCTTCAATGCGCTGGCGTCCAATGCGCAGGCCTTCTCGGCGGCGATGAATGCGCAAGCCTTGGGGGCGATGGCCCGCAACGCCAATGCCTTCTCGGCGCTTGCCCGCAACGCCAACGCACTGGCCGCCTCAGCCCGCGCGGCGCAGGCGTTCAATTCGCAGGCAGCGGCGGCAAACATGGCAGCGCAAGGCCGAATGGATCCGCAGGCAATGGCGGCGATGGCTCAAAACCCGCAAGCGTTTGCGGCAATGTCAGCCAATCCGCAGGCGTTTGCCGCACTGGCGCAGAATCCGGCAGCATTGCAGGCATTCGCCCGCAATGCCCAAGCGTTTAATGCGCTCGGTCGCAATGCAAACTTTCAGGCGCTGGCGATGAATGCGAGCTTCGCTGCTGCCGTGCAAAGCCCGGGCTTCGTCCAGGCGGTGCAAGCGGGTGCACGCGACGCGAGCTTTGCCGCTAGGGGTTCTGACGAACGCTAAAATGGTAAGCTTCGCCTGCTGACAACGGGCATCGGCTTTCGAGCCGAAAAAGGGGGTCGATGACGGGGGTACGGCGGCTTAATCGCCAGGTCATCATCAGGGGGTCCGTGGCCGCGCTGCTTTCGAGTAGCGCGGCCACTACCGCTTATGCCCAGCAAACACCCGAGCCACTCCCGCCGCCACCCGCAACGACAACCGTCGTCGAACCGGTCGCCGCGCCCGAGACCGCGCGGCCAACCGCCCCGCTCGACGATCCGAAACAGGATGAGGAAGACAAGGGTCCCGACCATGTCCCGCCCGATGCGTCGGGGATCGACCTGTCGACGCTCGAGACCAAGAATCTCAGCTTGCTCTATTTCGACCCGGTGCAGACGTATCTTACGCCTTACATCGCCCGCGCGTTTGAAAATGCGTTGGTTTTCCACCGCCAGAAGTTCAACTGGACGCCGTGGGACCGGACGACCTTGCTGCTCAAGGATTTCGGCGATTACGGCAATGCCGCCGCGCGCTCCTCGCCCAACAACGCCGTGCTGCTCGATGTTGCGCCATTGTCGGTGTCGATGGAGACATTCACCCCCGGCGAGCGCTTTTTCACCCTGACCAATCATGAGCTCGCGCATGTCGCGACGATGGACGTATGGAACCGCAAGGACGCCTATTGGCGGCGCTTCCTTGCGGGCAAGCCGATGGCGATTCAGGAACATCCCGAATCGATCCTGTGGAATTATCTCGCGACGCCGCGCAACGTCGTCCCGCGCTGGTACCTCGAAGGCTCGGCGGTGTTCTTCGAAACGTGGATGGCGGGCGGGCTTGGCCGCGCGCAGGGCGCCTATGACGAAATGGTGTTCCGCGCCAAGGTTCGCGACGGCGACAAATTCTATTCGCCGCTCGGCCTCGAATCCGAAGGAACGGCGATCGATTTCCAGGTTGGGGTCAACGACTATCTGTACGGGACTCGCTTCTTCTCGTGGCTGGCGCTCAAATATGGCCCCGACAAGGTCGTCCAATGGCTCCGCCGCGACGAGGGCAGCAAGGCATTTTACGCCGCTCAGTTTCGCAATGTATTCGATCGCAAGCTCGACAATGCGTGGAGCGAATGGATCGGGTTCGAGCAGGATTTCCAGAAGCAACAGCTGGCCAAGCTGTCCGCTTATCCACTGACCGACGTCACCCATCTTTCGCCCAAGGGACTCGGCTCAATCTCCAGGGGATTCGTCGATCCCAAGACCAACAGCCTAATCGCCGCCTTCCGCTATCCGGGTACGATCGGTTTCATCGGCCGGATGGATCTGGCCACCGGCGCGCTGACCAAATTGTCCGAAATCAAGGGCATGATGCTCTACAAGGTAACCAGCCTCGCCTTTGATCCCGATGCGCGCAAAGCTTATTATACCGAGGATAATTACGCCTTCCGCGACATTATCGAAATCGATGTCGACACCGGCAAGAAACGCATGTTGCTCAAGGATGCGCGGATCGGCGATTTCGTGGTCAATCTGGTCGACAAGTCGATCTGGGGAATCCGCCACCAGAATGGCTTCGCGACCATCGTCCGCATTCCTTTACCTTACGCCGGCTTCAATCAGGTCCACACCTTCGATTATGGGCAGACCCCGTTCGATCTCGACATCTCGCCCGACGGCACCAGGGTTGCGGCCAGTTTCGGCGAGATTGATGGCAAGCAGTCGGTCCGGGTGTGGACCACCGAGTCTTTGCTGTCGGGGGGCGGGCCGCAGGAGGTCGCACGGCTCGACCTGCCGCCCTCGACGCCCGAAACCTTTACCTTCACCCCCGACGGCAAGACATTGGTCGGCACCGCTTATTACACCGGTGTCTCGAACGTCTTCACGTTCGACATCGCGACCCAGAAATATGACGTGGTCAGCAATGCCTCCACCGGTTTCTTCCGCCCGATGCTGCAACCCGACGGCAGCATGCTGGTTTACGAATATACCGGCGCTGGCCTGACCCCGTCGAAGATCATCCCGCAGAAACGCGACGATCTTGGAACGGTCGAATTCCTTGGCACCAAATTGATCAAGGCGCGCCCCGAATTGAAGACGTGGGGAGTTGGCTCGCCGGCGAAAGTCGATCTTGAGCCGTTGATCACCGAGCGCGGCAAATATCGCCCGACCAAACGCATGAAGCTCGCCGCGGCTTACCCGATCATCGAAGGCTATCAGGGTAAGTTTTCACCGGGCTATTATTTCCATTTCGAAGACCCGATGCAGTTCAACCAGTTCGATGCGACATTCAGCATTTCGCCTTACGGCAGCCTGCCGTCGGGCGAGCGCTTCCACGCCGCGCTCAAATATAAAACGCTCAACTGGACCGCAGAATATAAACATAATGGGGCCGACTTCTACGACCTGTTCGGACCGATCGAACGCAGCCGGAAGGGCGACGCATTCATCGTCAGTTGGAACAAGAACAAGATTTACGATCCCCCGCGTCAGCTTGATTTCTTTGGCTCGGCAGCCGCCTATTTCGGGCTCGCCCAGCTCCCGTCTTCGCAGAACATCACCAGCCCGAAGAACATCTTTTCGGTCGAAGGCGGGGTCAAATATACCAATACCCGCAAGTCACTGGGCGGGGTCGATCACGAAAAGGGAATTGCCTGGCGCGCCATCGCGAGCAGCGATTTTGCCGAAAGCAAAACCTTTCCCAAGCTTCAGCTCGGACTCGACTATGGCGTTCCGCTGCCGATCTCCAATGCCTCGGCCTGGATCTACGCCCATGCCGGGATCGCGGGAGGCGATTCGCGAAGCCCGCTGGGTAGCTTCTACTTCGGATCGTTCCGCAACAATTACGTCGATAACCGGCCCGAGAAACGGTACCGCGAGGTCGAGAGTTTCCCCGGCTTCGAAATCGACCAGATCAGCGCCCGCCGCTATGCCAAGCTGACCGGTGAGATCAATTTGCCGCCGATCCGCTTCTCCGAAATCGGCACCCCCAGTTTCTACTTGAGCTATGCCCGCCCGGCGTTGTTCGTCGGCACCATGCTGACCCGCGACGCGGTTGGCGACAATCACAAATATGTGAACCTCGGCGGACAGGTCGATTTGAATTTTACCTTCGCGGTGCGCCTGCCGATGATTTTCTCGATCGGCGCGGCGGGCGGGTTCGAGGATGGCCATTATCAAAAGACCGAGTTTCTCGCCTCGCTCAAAATCTTGTAGGCCGCGTTGATGATCCTTGAGCTTACCAATTGGTCGATCGCGCTGGTGCCGGTGCTTGTGATGCTGATGATGTTCATCTGGCTCGACGTGTTCAAGCTCATGACGACGTGGGAAACGCTCGGCCTGCTTGCGATTGGCGGCGTCACTGCGGCGATAGCCTATCCGGTCAGCGGCATCTTTCTCGACCAGCTTCCGCTCGGTTACTCCAATTACAGTCGCTTTGCCGCGCCGTGGGTCGAGGAAGCAATCAAGGGACTGGCGATCGTCGGCCTGTTCTACTTCAACCGCATCGGTTTCAAGCTCGACGCTGTGATCTCGGGCTTCGCCATCGGCGCCGGCTTCTCGGTGGTCGAAAATATCGTATACCTGACCCGCTTTCCCGACCTCGCGCCGACCACGTGGATGGTGCGCGGGCTCGGCACCGCGGTAATGCATGGAACGTCGGTCGCTGTGCTTGCCGCCACCGCGCATGAATTTGCAGAGCGCGAAAACCGCGGCACGGTGGCCGATTTCAACTTCAGCTTATTGTGGTTCATCCCCGGCTATCTCGGTGCCGTGGCGATCCACACTGCGTTCAACCAGTTTCCCGAAAATCCTATCTATCCGCTGATCGCCACCCTTGCCGTCGCCCCTTTCCTAATCATGGGGATGTTCCGCTTCGGCGCGATCGAGGCGCAGCATTGGCTAAGCCACGAGCGAGAGGTCCACCGGCTGGCGCTAGAGGCATGGCAATCGGGCGGTTTTCCGGCCGATGGCAGCGGCCAGAAGATTGCTGCTCTGGTCGCCCGCTCCGATTCCAAAACAGGCGAGAATATTCGCGAATATTGTGAGCAATTGACCTTCCTCGCCTGGACCGCCGAAGATGCGCTCCATGACCAGCTCGACGATATCTCGAAGGTCGAGGTCGAGGCTGGTGCCGCGTTCGACCGCCTCGAGGCGTTGCGCCACGCCATCGGCAAGGCCAGTTTCGCTGCACTCAAACCGTTGCTCCCGTTCAGCCGCAACGATTATTGGGAAATCTCCGAGCTCGAAGAGCGGCTCAAGGCAAAAAAGGTCAAACCGCGCTAGACGCTTGATTCTGCGCTTCGCGCGCTATCAATGGCGGCGAGGGAGCGAATCGCATGGCCGAAGCCTATATCGTCGAAGCATTGCGCACTGCCGGCGGCAAACGCGGCGGCGCGCTGCGTGACTGGCACCCGGTCGATCTTGGTGCCGCAGTCCTCAATGCGCTGGTCGATCGATCGGGCATCGATCCGGCGGCGATCGACGACGTGATTGTCGGCTGCGTCAGCCAGGTCGGCGAGCAGAGCTTCCATGTCGGCCGCAACATGGTGCTTGCGTCCAAGCTCCCGCAATCGGTTCCCGCCGTGACCATCGACCGCCAGTGCGGGAGTTCGCAGCAATCGGTCCATTTCGCCGCACAGGCGGTGATGAGCGGGGTGCAGGACGTGGTCATAGCGGCGGGCGTCGAATCGATGACCCGCGTGCCGATGGGCCTGCCGACCTTATTGCCGCTGCAGGCCGGGATCGGGATCGGACCGTGGCCGCAATCGATCAAGGACCGCTTCGGCGTGACCGAATTCAGCCAGTTCACCGGCGCCGAGATGATCGCCCGCAACTATGGCTTCACCCGCGATGACCTCGATGGCTTCGCGCTCGACAGTCACCGCAAGGCCGCCGCCGCAACCGCCGCCAACGCGTTCCATCGCGAAATCGTCTCGCTCGACGTCACCGACAAGGAAGGGCAACCGCGCCGCCACGCCCATGACGAGGGAATCCGCGCCGACGCCTCGCTTGAAGGGCTCGGCGCGCTCAAGACGATCACCGCCGACGGCGTCATCACCGCCGGCAACGCCAGCCAGATCTGCGACGGCGCGAGCGGCGTGCTGATCGTTTCCGAGCGTGCGCTTAAGAGCCACAACCTCACTCCGCTGGCGCGCATCGAGACCATGACCGTCACCGCCGGCGACCCCATCATCATGCTGATGGAGCCGATCCCCGCCACGCTCCGCGCGCTCGAACGATCGGGCCGGAGCATCGCCGACATCGATCTTGCCGAGGTCAACGAAGCCTTCGCCCCCGTCCCCTTGGCGTGGCTGCGCGATCTCAAGGCCGACCCGGCGCGCCTCAACGTCAACGGCGGCGCCATCGCACTCGGCCATCCCCTCGGCGCAAGCGGCGCCAAATTGATGGCCACCCTCGTCCACGCGTTACGCGCCCGTGGCGGCCGCTACGGCCTCCAGACAATGTGCGAAGGCGGCGGAATCGCCAACGCGACGATCATCGAGGCATTGTAGAGAAAGCGGCACCGGCCCGCTAACAAAGAAAAATGGCGGAGAGGCAGGGATTCGAACCCTGGGTACCCTCACGGGCACGCCGCATTTCGAGTGCGGTGCTTTCGACCACTCAGCCACCTCTCCGCAAGACAGGAAACGCTGGCCGGCTTGGTGCCGACATCGGGTCGCGGCGGCCTCTAGCAGCGCTGCTCACACTTGCAAAGAGCATCGCTGCGCTTCACGGCCCTAAGCCATGAAAGCGATTGTCATCGGCGCCAGCGGCGGGATCGGGGCGGCACTGTGCGATGGGCTCGAATCGCGCGGCGCAGCCGTCATCCGCCTATCGCGCAGCAGTGCGCCGCCGATCGACCTCGAGTCCGACCCGTCGATCGAGCAGGCCGCCGCCACCCTCGCCAGCCAGGGCCCGTTCGACTTGATCTTCGTCGCCTCAGGGATTCTCCACGGTGCTGGCGTCGCGCCCGAAAAAACCTACCGCCAGCTTGACGGCGCCACGCTCGAACAGGTCTTGCGCATCAACACCATCGGCCCGGCGCTGGTCGCACGCCATTTCCTGCCGTTGCTCCGCACCGATGGCCGCGCGATCTTCGCCGCCCTCTCCGCTCGGGTCGGGTCGATCGGCGACAATCGCCTCGGCGGCTGGTTGAGCTATCGCGCGTCGAAGGCGGCGCTTAACCAGATCATCAAAACCCTCGCCATTGAACTCGCCCGCATCCGCCCCGAAACAATCTGCGTCGCGCTTCATCCCGGAACGGTCGACAGCGCGCTCAGCGCTCCCTTCCAGCGCGGGCTTGCCGACGGGCAATTGCTCACCCCGGCGGTCAGCGCGACCCACCTGCTCGACACGCTCGACCGGCTCGATCCGACCGACAGCGGCGGTTGCTTCGATTATCGCGGGGAGCGCATCATCCCGTGACCGACCTTGCCTCTGCCGCGCAGGCGCCTATTTTAGGCTGATGACCAACGCCTTCGAATCTCCCCGAGACTGCGGATCTCCCATACCCTCGGCCCGTTTCGGGATTGGCGAGGTGGTTCGCCACCGCTTGCTCGACTTCCGCGGGGTAATTTTCGATGTCGATCCCGAATTCGCCAATAGCGAGGAATGGTATGAGTCGATTCCCGAGGCGATGCGCCCGGCGCGGGACCAGCCATTCTATCATTTGTTCGCGGAGAATTCCGAATCGAGCTACATCGCCTACGTCAGCCAGCAGAATCTGCTCGCCGACGAGGATGGCGGCGAGGTCGATCATCCGGCGATCGACGGCTTGTTCGACGGCTATGACGACGGCCGTTACAAACTTCGCCCCAAGCATCGGCATTAGGGCTGGATCGCACCCCCCGCGCCATTGACAGCGCGGACCGCCCCGCTTAGTCGGCACGCTTTCCGCGCGGAACCTGGCTTAACTGGGCCGTTTCTTCGCGCGGTCACGGATTTTTTTAGAAAGAAGCCAATGTTCGCAATCGTGCGCACGGGCGGCAAGCAATATCGCGTCGCCCCCGGAGATAAGATCGTCGTCGAGAAACTGGCCGGGGAGGCGGGCGACACGTTCGACATCACCGACGTCCTGCTGGCGGGTGAAGGCGGCGACCTGAAGTCGACTGTCGGGCTCACCGTCGCGGCCAAGATCATCGCCCAGGCGAAGGCCGACAAGGTCACGGTGTTCAAGAAGCGCCGTCGTCACAACTACCGCCGCAAGGCCGGTCATCGCCAGCAGCATACGATCATCGAGATTGTGTCGATTGGCGGCAAAAAGGCCGAGAAAAAGACCGAGCCGAAGGGTGAAGCCAAGACGGCTCCGGCGAAGACCGAGGCCCCGGCCAAGGTCGAAGCGAAGGTTGAAAAGCCCGCTGCCAAGGCGGCCAAGCCTGTTGCCGAGAAGGCACCGGCAGCCAAAAAGGCCCCGGCCGCATCGACAAAAGATGCTGCACCTGCTAAGGCGGCGGCGAAGAAGGCAGCTCCCAAGGCTGCTGCGAAACCCAAGAAGTAAGAGCAAGCACGATGGCACATAAGAAAGCAGGCGGTTCTTCGCGCAACGGTCGCGACTCGGAATCGAAGCGCCTTGGCGTCAAGAAGTTCGGCAGCGAAGCAGTTCGCGCCGGCAACATCATCGTGCGTCAACGCGGCACCAAATGGTATCCGGGCGACAATGTCGGCCTGGGCCGCGATCACACCATTTTTGCACTAACCGACGGCCGCGTCTGTTTCCGCGATGGCAAACTGGGTCGCAAATACGTCCACGTAGAAGCGATTATGCCGACGACGGCGACGAAATAACGGGATCGGTCGATCAGGACTGCTCCCGACAGGGGGCAGCCCAGCTGGGACCGACACTCGAGGTTTCAAAAGGGAGAAGAGGGCAGCCCCCTCCTCTCCCTTTTTGTTTGCGTCTCTTTCTTCTCCCGAAACTGAAACACGGCGGCTCTAGCGGGGCGCCTGAAGGGGAAGGGAATGACCATGTTTGCGCGTACCGAGCGATTATTGCTGAGACCGGGTTGGGCCGAGGACGCGCCCGCGCTGGCGCAGGCGATTGCCGATGAGGCGATCGTCCGCAATCTTGCCTCTGCGCCGTGGCCGTTCGCACTGCGCGATGCCGAGGCATTCCTCGCCGCACCGCGAGATCCGGCGTTTCCGTCGTTCCTGATTTTCGAGCGCACCGCTGCAGCGCCGCAGCTGGTCGGCGCGTGCGGGCTTGGTCGCCGCCCCTCGGGCGCGGTCGAGCTTGGCTATTGGATCGCGCGCGACGCGTGGAACCAAGGCTATGCAACCGAGGCCGGCTATGCCCTGCTCGATATCGCCGAAGCGCTTGGGCTGCAGCGGCTCGAAGCCTCCTACTTCATCGACAATCCGGCGTCGGGCCGGGTGCTCGAGAAGCTCGGCTTCAGCCCGACCGGCCTCTCGGCCCCACGCTACAGCTGCGCGCGCGGGCAGGATTCGGTGGCAAAGCTGTGCCGCAAGGTCATGGTGAGCCAAGACGTCGCGATCGCTGCCTAAGCCGCGCGCCGAACCTTCTTCGCGCTGTCGAAAGCCGCGCCGCTGGTCGCCTCATATTCGGCGATCAGCGCGCGGTCGTCGACATTCCACGGATGAAAACCGGGCAGGAAATAGGCGGCCCAGGCGGCGAAGATTTTGCGCATCATCCCCGGCGATCCTAGCGCATACCACGCCAGCTTCACCCATGCGCGCGGTCCGACGACCCCATCCTGCCGCATCAGCTCGAGCGCGCCCGCCGTCCGGTCGACAACGAAATTGCGAGTCACGTACAGCATGATCAACGCCTTGACCTTCCAGCGCTTACCTGCGGTCCAGTCCTTGGTCGCGTGGAGCCACGTGTCATAAGCCACGCCCTTATGCTCGATTTCCTCGCTCGCGTGCCACTTCCACAAATTGGCGGTCGCTTCTTCCGACCCCGCCAGGTGGCGCGGGTCGGCGAGCAGCTCATGCGCCAGGATTGCAGTGAAATGCTCGAGCGCCATGGTCGCCGCCAGGCTGACGATCTTCGGCTTCGACCGGGTCACCGCCAAGCGCTTTTCGACCTGTGCCTCGAGCTTGGTCAGGTCATAGCCCGAATCCGCCGCACGACGATTGAACGCCAAATGCTCGCGGCTGTGGACTACCTCCTGCGTGGTGAAATTGCGGATGTCTGCGGCCAGCTTGGGGTCAGCACCGTCGCGAAACGCGCGCACGCTCTCGACGAAGAACGCCTCGCCCACTGGAAAAGTCGCGGACAGGGCATTGTACAATGCCGTCGCCTCGACCCGACCGCCGTGCCACAGCCGAGGCGTCGCAACCTCGCGCCCGAAGCGCCGGTCGCGCGGGGTGATCGTCAGGTCGGTCGGCGTTGGTGAAATGCTTGCGGCGTTCATCGAACCACTCCATGCGTTGATCATGAAAAAATGGTTCTTGCTGACATAAATGTCAATAGCCTTGCCGCGTAGGCGATTGACCCAGGAGGAAAGCCGCGCCGCCGCGGTCGCCGCCGCGCGTGCTCTGCTGCTCGATCAGGGCGCCGCCGCCATTACCCTTAAGGCCGTCGCGGCGAAGATCGGCCGCACCCACGCCAACCTCCTCCACCATTTCGGCAGCGTCGCCGGGCTCCACCGCGCGCTGGCGGAGGATATTGCCGTCACTGTCTCGGCGTCGATCACCTCGGCCATTGCCAGCCGCCGCCAGGGCCTCGCCACCGAGCGTGACGTGGTTGACGCGATGTTCGACGCCTTCGCGCGCGACGGCGCTGGCGAGTTGATCGGCTGGATCGCTCTCACCCGCCAGCGCGACGCGTTGAAACCGGTGATCGAAACCATTGCCGCAATTGTCGCCGATTTCACCGCGTCGGGCGATCAGCGCCCGATGGACAAGGTCACGCTCGGCTTGGTCCTGCTGGCGGTCGGTGACAGTTTGGTCGGCGAGGAAGTGTCTGAAGGTACCGGCCAAACCCGCGAAGCAGTGCGCGAAATCGCTGTGCGGCAAATCGCGGCGATGGTGGTGCAGGACTGACGCGCCCCCCACCCACCCCCGCCGGATAGCCATTTGCGCCCCCTTCGCTTAAGGGGCGCGGATGCATTTTCTCGATCAGGCCAAGATTTTCATCCGCTCGGGCGCGGGCGGCGCGGGGGCGGTTGCGTTCCGGCGCGAGAAGTTCGTCGAATATGGCGGGCCCAATGGTGGCCAGGGCGGCAAGGGCGGCGACATCGTGTTCCAGGCAGTGGCCGGGCTCAATACGTTGATCGACTTTCGTTATACCCAGCATTTCCGTGCGCCGCGCGGCAAGGGCGGGTCAGGCTCGAATATGACCGGCGCGGGCGGCGACGATCTGGTGATCAAGGTGCCGATCGGCACGCAAATCCTCGCCGATGACGAGGAACGCACGCTGCTCGCTGACTTCACTACCGAGGGCCAGACGATCCATTTCCTGCGCGGCGGTGACGGCGGGCGCGGCAATGCCAGTTACAAGACCTCGACCAACCGCGCCCCGCGCCAACATGGGCCGGGCTGGCCGGGCGAGGAACGCTACGTCTGGTTGCGCTTGAAATTGCTCGCCGATTGCGGGCTGCTTGGATTGCCCAACGCGGGCAAGTCGACCTTCCTCAACCGTACCACCAATGCGGTCGCCAAGGTCGGCGAATATCCGTTCACCACGCTCCGCCCGCAACTTGGCGTAGTCACCCACAAGACCCGCGAGTTCGTCCTCGCCGACATTCCTGGGCTGATTGAGGGCGCCGCCGACGGTGCCGGGATCGGCGATCGCTTTCTTGGCCATGTCGAGCGCACGCGCGTGTTGCTCCATCTGGTCGATGCGGCGGGCGACGATCCGGTCGAGGCATGGCGGATCGTTCGCGGCGAGCTAGAGGCTTATGGCGCGGGACTAGAGGACAAGCCGGAAGTGCTGGCTTTATCGCGGACCGATTTGCTGACCGCGGCCGAGATCAAGAAAATAGAGAAGAAGCTCGCCAAAGCCTCGGGCACCGCCCCGTTTGTCATTTCCGCCGCGACTGGGGCAGGGATCGAGCCATTGCTCGACGCGATCCTCGACAAGGTCACTGGCGAAAAAGCCAGCGAGGTCGAGGAAATCCATGAGGGCGAATGGTCGCCGCTCTGAAGCTGGCAATCACCGGCGGCACCGGCTTCGTCGGCCAGCGCCTGCTCGATATGGCGCTGGCTCAAGGCCATCACGTCCGCGCCCTCACGCGGCGATCACAGGCAGTGCGCTTCGGCGTGACGTGGATCGAAGGCGCGCTTGATGAGCCCGAACGCCTAGCGAAATTGGTCGAGGGCACCGATGCGGTTATCCACGTCGCCGGGGTGGTCAACGCCGATGCGGCTGGGTTCGAGGCGGGCAACGTGCTGGGCACTGGCGCAATCCTCTCCGCCGCTGAGCGAGCCGGGATCGCCCGTTTCGTCCATGTCAGCTCGCTCGCCGCCCGCGAACCGCAACTGTCGATGTACGGCGCGTCGAAAGCCCGCTCCGAGGCGCTCGTCGCCGCCTCCCCGCTGTCGACCGCGATCGTCCGCCCGCCCGCCGTCTACGGGCCCGGCGACCGCGAGATGCTCGACATGTTCAAGATGGCCTCGCGCGGTTTCGTCCTGCTTCCGCCGGCCGGCCGTCTCTCGCTGATTCACGTCGACGACCTTGCCAGCCTGCTGCTTTCAATCGCCGCCTCGACCGAGACCGGCATGATCGAACCCGACGACGGCCGCGCCAACGGCTGGACCCACCGCGGCTTCGGCAATGCCCTCGGCGTAGCGGTCGGTCGCAAAGTGCATACTGTCTCGATGCCGCGCTTGATCCTCACCGCCGCCGCCCGAGCCGATCGCCTAGCTCGCGGCAAGAAGGCCAAGCTCACCCCCGACCGCGTGGCGTATTTCTGCCACCCCGATTGGGTCGTCGATCCCGCCCAAGCGCCGACGTCGTGGCACGCGGCGATCCCGACACCGCAAGGCCTCGCCGACACCGCGACCTGGTATCGCTCGGCCGGCTGGCTCTAACGGAAGAACACCAGCTGGACGATCAACGCCGCTGCGGTGACGATCATGCCGTAGAGGAAGAAGGTGAAGCTCCAGTACAGCCAGCGATATTTGTCGTTGCGCAGGATGTGGCCGTGGTCCCACAAATCGCGTGCCAGCCGGCGGTAAGTCTCCTCCTCGGACGACAATACCCGCATTACTTCATCGACATATTCCTCCCTCGGGCAGTCGATATAGCTGCCGAAAAACAATATGTTGACCTTCTTGCCGGTGAGCGGGACCTTGGCCTTGCGCATTCGGTTGGGGCGCACCGTCATGACCCCGAACAGGGTGGCGATGAACGAGAAACTGGTCAGCACCAGCAGCGCGATATTGGCCTTGCCCTCGGCAATGCTGCCGATCGACAGCGAGAAGACGACGAAACTCGCACCGAGCAGGATCGATGCTTTACTGTCGGCCATTTCGGACAAAGTCATGTTGGTCGAATTGGCCGCCATCAGGAGGTTGTGGACCTCCTTGGGGAACTCATAACCGGGATCACCAATCTTCAGTTCGCCGGGCTGGCCGATCGCCTTGGGTTCGGAATCGCTCATCGTGCCCCCTTATTGGATCCCGGTCGCGACGAACGCGGCCATGCTGGCGAACAGGCCGATGATGAAAATCGAGTATGCGTACTTCAGCAAGCGATACTTCTTGTGCGCCAGCACCTGCCCGTTCTGGTAAACGTCGCGGGCCACCATCGCCAGAAACTTCTCCTGGTCAGCCAGCCGGCCCAGCATTTCGGTGACATATTCGTCTTCCTTCATGTCGGCAAAGCCACCGAAGAACATCAAATTGCGCTCGCCCTGCAAATCCTTGGCGGCGTGGATGGTCGGCATCACCGCGGTTGCCGAGATAACCGCCGCCAGAAAGGCCGAAACGCCAAGCACCATCAGCGGCAGCGGCAAATGACCCCGCGACGTCGCCTGCGCCACGCAGATCGTGAACACCACGAACGAGGCGCCCATCATCATACTCGCCTTGCGATCGGCCATCGCCGACAGATGATATTGCGCCTGACTGGCGGTGCGGACCGCCTGGATCGCGTCGCCGCCAAATTTGCGTGTCTCAGTCATTCCCCCGCCTCGCCCTCTTTGCGCCCCAATCGATTGCGAAACGCCATTGCCCCAATTAGGACCACTCGATGACCGATCGCGCCGATACTGCTGCCAGGATACTGGCCCTCATTGAACCATTCAACAAGAAGGGTGTCGAGGTCGTTGAAACAACCCGCTTTGCCCAGGACCTGGAATGGGACAGCCTGACCGTGCTCGATTTCGTCGCCAATATCGAAGACGAATATGACATCCTCATCACGATGAACCAGCAAGCCGAGATCGAGACCGTCGGGCAATTGGTCGATGCCGTCATCGCGCTCAAGGCGGCCTGACGTGGGCGATCTGTTCGACAAGTTTCAGCCGCTGATCGATCAGCGTGAAGCCCTGCTCTCGACCGGGCTGACCGATCCGTTCAACCTGGTGATGGAAAAAGTGATCTCGCCGACGGTCGCGATCTGCAGCGGCCGCAAGACGATTTTGCTCGGCACTTACAATTATATGGGCATGACGTTCGATCCCGACGTCATTGCCGCGGGCAAGCAAGCGCTTGATGATTTCGGCAGCGGCACCACCGGCAGCCGGGTGCTCAACGGCACTTACTCGCCGCACAAGGATTGCGAGGCCGCGCTCCGGGAATTTTACGCGATGGACCATGCGATGGTCTTCTCGACCGGCTACCAGGCCAATCTCGGGATCATCAGCACCATTGCCGGCAAGGACGATTATATCGTCCTCGACATCGACAGCCATGCCTCGATCTACGACGGTTGCGCGCTCGGCAATGCCAATATCGTCCCGTTCCGCCACAATGATGTTGAGGCGCTAGAGAAGCGGCTCAAGCGAATCCCCGAGGGTGCTGGCAAACTGGTCATCCTCGAAGGCGTCTATTCGATGCTTGGCGATATTGCGCCGCTGAAGGAAATGGTCGCGGTGTCGAAGGCGGCTGGCGCGATGGTGCTGGTCGACGAAGCGCATTCGATGGGCTTCATCGGGCCACATGGCCGCGGCGTCGCCGAAGCGCAGGGCGTGATCGACGATTGCGATTTCATCATCGGCACCTTCAGCAAGTCGGTCGGGACGGTCGGCGGCTTCTGCGTCTCCAACCACCCCAAGTTCGAGATCATGCGGCTGGTCTGCCGACCCTATGTCTTCACAGCCTCGCTTCCGCCGTCGGTCGTCGCCACCGCCGCCACCTCAATTCGCAAGCTGATGCACGGTGCCGACAAGCGCACGCATTTGTGGGAGAATAGCAAGAAGCTCCACGCCGGGCTGAAGGCGCTCGGGTTCACGCTTGGCACCGAAACGTCGCAATCGGCGATCATCGCGGTGATCATGCCTGATCTGGAGCAAGGCGCGATGATGTGGGAAGCGCTGCTCAACGAGGGCCTGTACGTCAACCTCGCCCGCCCGCCCGCGACCCCGGCCAATATGACCCTGCTGCGTTGTTCACTCTGTGCCGAACATTCGAGCGAGCAGGTCGACCAAATCCTCGGCATGTTCGCTGCTGCAGGCCGCGCGACGGGCATCATCGCCTGATCGCGGACTCTTTCGCAAGCGTCAGTTGAAGGCTAGAACAGGCACATGAGCAACGGGGCGGACGAAGCGCGCGGCGACTGGCGAGGCGGATGGGCCGCCGCGATCGCCTTCATCGCGACCCTGGTTCTGCTCGGCATGGTGGTGCTTGTCTCGTTCTCCAACGACGCGCGCGAGGAAGCGCTGACCGCCGAGCGTCACGCTTATGATGTGGCGTTGGTCACGCGCAGCGTCAGCTCGAGCGCGTCACGCGCCGAAGCTGCACTTGGCCGCTTCGTCCTTGACGAGGAAATCAAGGTTAGCGGCAACATCTATTACAGCCAATGGCGGCTTGCCGGTTTCCAGATTGACCAGCTCAAGGCGCTGGTCCGTACTAATCCCGAACAACTCAAGCGGGTTGGCGAACTGGAGGCGCTTTACGCGCTGCGCGGAAGCGAACTCGCGCTTCCAGCCCGCGCAGCCGTGCTCAAGAAAGGTCAAGGCGGTACCTCCTATTTCTTTGCTGCCGGCAAGACCCTCACCCAGGAAAAGCTCGACGCCAAGCTCGACGAGATCGCCTCGGCCGAGCGCGACGCACTGCGCGAGCGGATTACCCGCAGTCAGATCGTCACCGCCCAAGCCGACCGGCTGACCGACTATCTCAGCTGGCTGGGGCTTATAGTCGGGGTCGGGGCGATTTTTCTCGGCGTCGTCGCGGTTCAGGCGCTGCGCCTCAACGCAGCTGCCCGGCGCCAAGCCGAGAGCGAATCGGATCGCGCAGCCCAGCTAGAGTCCGCCGTTCGCGACCGGACCCAGGAATTGTGGGAGGCGAACCAGGCGCTCAAGCAAGAAGCGATTGAACGGCAGGCGGCCGAGGCCCAACTTCGTCAGGTCCAGAAAATGGAGGCGGTTGGCCAGCTGACTGGCGGAATCGCGCATGACTTCAATAATATGCTGGCCGTTGTGGTCGGCGGGATCGACCTTGCCCGCCGCCGCTTGAGCGGCCCGCGCAAGGAAGTGATGCACCATCTGACCAATGCCATGGAAGGCGCCACCCGCGCCGCGGCCTTAACCCGGCGCTTGCTGTCCTTCGCGCGGTCGGAGCCCTTGCTCCCCGAGCGGATCGAAAGTGGGGAACTGGTCGGCAACATGTCCGACCTGCTCGACCGCACGCTGGGTGAGCAGATCCGCATTGAACGTCAGCTGGCACCCGATGCCTGGCCGGTGTTCGTCGATCCACATCAGCTGGAGAATGCGATTCTCAACCTTGCGGTCAACGCCCGCGATGCGATGGACGGCGAAGGTCTGCTGACCATCTCGTCGGAAAATGTGACGATGACCGCGAATGCTGTCGGCGACATCCAGCCGGGTGAATATCTCAAGATATCGATCACCGACGAAGGCTGCGGGATGAGCGACGAAGTGCGCGACCGCGCGTTCGAGCCCTTCTTCACCACCAAGCCGGTCGGCAAGGGCACCGGTCTCGGCCTGAGCCAGATATTCGGATTCGCTCACCAGTCCGAGGGAGAGGTCGGGATTGTAAGCAAGACCGGCGAAGGCACCACCGTGTCGCTCTATTTGCCGCGTACCAGAGCGGTGGCGCCGATCCGGATGCAGCCGCATCCCAACGGTCGCGACCTTGAACCGGTCGTGCCCGGCGCACGAATCCTGCTGGTGGAAGATGACCCCCGGGTTCGCGCGGCAACCGTCGGGGCGCTCGAGGACCTCGACTATCAACCCATGGCCTGTTCCAGCGGGGCCGATGCGATCGTCGCCTTCGATGGCCAGACGTTCGACCTCGTGATCAGCGACGTCATCATGCCGGAGATGACCGGGCCCGAGATGATCCGGATCATCAAGGGCAAACGGCCCGACGTCGCCGTATTGTTCGTGACCGGCTATGTCGGTGATGGCGAGGGCGATGACCTGGTCGGTTACGAATTGCTCCGCAAACCGTTCACCGTCAGCGCGCTCGCGACGGCGGTCGCCGCCGCACTGTCGCGCCACGCGCCCTCCGCTAGCGGATCGCCCCCGATTTCAGGAGCCGCGGCAGCAAACTGATCGCGGTCAGCAGCGGATGGCGTTGCTGCCAATCGGTGAGGACAATCTTGGTCCCGGCGTGGCGATTAATCTTCCACGCGATATAATCGGCACCCCCGGCATAGGTCGCGCTCGCCTTGGCCAGCCTGATGACCGACAATGCTTTGCCCTCGAAGCGACGCCGATCCCAGCCTCCAGCATTGGACCCGATGAGCGGCGCTGCAGCCTGGCCAAAGCGGCGATAGCGCTCGGGATCGGCGTCGACCACCGATTGGCTTCGGCCCTTGCGCTCGGCCCGAAGCTCGGCCGAATAGGTCAGCGCGAACGCCCGCCGCCACCAGTCGAGCACATCTTCTCTATCTTGCCGGCCAGCCGCACCGAGCAAGGTCGGAACCGCTTTCGCGACGGCGCCGATCGCCCGATCGCGCGCAGCCGCGTCACTCGACCACACTAACCGCGAAGGCTGCGCAAACCGTGCCCAGACCGACACGTTGCGCGTTTTCGGCCCATTCAGGCGATCGAAGTCTGCTTCGCTGAGAACGGCATATTTGGCCATCAGCCCGTCATGCTCGAACGGGAAGACATTGGGCGGGATCAGCCGGTTGGCGGTCGCCATCCAGCGCTTGGGATAAGCCGCGCGATAATCGGACACGATCAGGTAGAAATCGAGCATCAACCCATCGAGTTGCTGCTCCCGCAGACACGATCCGTAGAAAAGGACGGCACGGCTCGCCTCGCCATGTTTGGCCGCGATCGCCAGGGCCATAGCTTCCACCCGCGGATCAACGGTTTCGCCAAGCTCGGCGGTTACAAGGTCGCGAAGCTCATCCACGGGTGGCCTATGCGGCGAGGCGCACGAACGACAACGGCGATGCGCGCCGCAGAAAGATTGGCATGCCGATCTCGGCACTGAAGGTTTCGCCGTCGAGGATTACCTGGCTCGAATCGCCCTCGATGCTGATTTCGTCGGCTTCCTCGACATGGACACCGGCCATCTTGGTCCGGCCAAGGCGCCCACGCAGGGTCGCGACAAAGGCATTGAGCAACGACCCGGCACGCTGCTCGACGGCGACGAACTTAAGCGTCCCCTGCCTTTGCCCATTCAGCTCCCCAGAGAGCAACAATTTCTCGAGCGTGGTGACAGCGAGCAAGGCGAAGCGCCCGGTGATGACGCCTTCCCGCCGCACCGAAATGCTCAGCGGGCGCGGATCGGGCGGGAGGAATTTGGCCTTCAGACCGATCACCTGCCGAAGGACCACCGCGAAAAAAGTCAGGACATGGCTGATCCCGTTGGGCAGGCCGAGCGGATAGATGCGGTTGCGGCAGTAGAGCATGATGTCGGCCAACCCGGCACCGCCGAGGAACATGCCGATCACCGGCTTGCCGCCCTTCGCGCCGCCGCTCAGCGCGATCATCTGGCGCGCGACGAGATGTGGCGTCAGGTCATGCTGGGCGAGCGCGACCAGGCGCGCAAGGCTGGTCACCGGGTCGCCGTGGACGCCAAGGTCCATCGCGATCAAATTGGTTTTCCCGCTTGGCAGTACCGCCACCGGCGGAACCTCGCCATCGGCGAAATGGCCGCCATTGTGCAATTCGGTCAGCGCCGCCTGCACCGTGCCATCGCCGCCGTTGATCACCAGCAATTTGGGTTTGACCCGCGCAATGGTCTTCATCGCGTCGCCAATCTGTTCGGCGTGCTCGACTTCGTAATGGAAGACATCGGGATGCTCGGCACAAAAGGCGCGAATCCGCGGCAGCTGCGCGACATTACCTGTCGAGCGCGGGTTGGACAGCAAGGTGATCCGTGGCCGCCCCATTATCGAGGCTGGCGGCCAACGGTTGAACCGAATTGAAAACGATAATGCATGCTTTTGTCTCTCGGTTCGCTATAGCCGCACAGTCTGGCGGCGACCCTCGTGTGGCCAGACTGGCATTCATCGGCGCGCTTTGCGGCCAAATCATGGTGTTGGGACGACGAAAGTTGCGCAGCGGGAAATTGATTGACCGCTATATGGCGAAAACCATCGCCGTCCCGTTGGTCGGATCGCTGATCCTTGCCGCGATGCTGCTCGTGCTCGACAAGATGTTGCGATTATTCTCTTTTGTGGTCGATGCCGGCGGCCCGGTCAGTGTCGTTTGGCGGATGCTGGCCAATCTGCTGCCCGAATATTTCAGCCTCGGCATCCCGATCGGCCTGATGCTCGGCATCTTGCTGGCGTTTCGCAAGCTCGCTCTATCGTCCGAACTGGATGCGCTGCGCGGGATTGGGATCGGTTTCGGCCGATTGCTCAGGGTGCCCTACATGTATGCGGTGGCGCTGATGGGCCTTAACCTGGCGATCGTCGGGTGGCTCGAGCCAATTTCGCATTATCGCTATGAAGGACTGCGCTTCGATCTCCGCTCCGGCGCGCTCGGCGCGGCGATCAAGGTCGGCGAATTCAATCGCCTCGGCAAACGGCTTACGTTGCGCATCGATCGCAGTAACGATGGCGGCACGCAGCTGAGCGGCATTTTCATCGCGATGGACGACAAGTCGGGCACCGCTATTTCGGCAACCGCGGAAAGGGGCCAGTTCCTGGCTACCGACGACCCGGAAACTATCATCTTCCGCTTGAAAAAGGGCCGCCTGATCCAGCAGGCGACCAAGTTCACCACGCCGCGCACCCTCGCCTTCGACAGTTATGATTTGCCGATCAACCTGCCGGCCGGCGATCGCTTCCGGCAGCGCGGCAACGACCAGGAAGAATTGACCCTGCCCGAAGTTGCGCGCGAGGCATTTTATGGCCGCAACGAAAAGACCCGCCGCGGTGCCTGGGCGGACATGAATTACCGGCTGGTCGAAGTCGTGATGATGCTGATGCTGCCGTTGCTCGCGGTGGCGCTCGCCGTGCCACCCAAGCGAAGCAATTCGTCGCTCGGCATCTTCCTGTCGATCGTGATGGTGGTGACCTATCACAAGATCAATCAATATGGGCTGCAGATGGGGACCCAGGGCAAGCTCGAGCCGTCGCTCGTCCTGTGGATGCCATTCCTGGCATTCACGGCGTTGATCGCGTGGATGTATCATGTCCTTGCGCATCGGCCCGGCGGTCAGCCGATCGGCGCGCTCGAGCGCGGGGCATCGAAAATCGTGTCGTCGATCCGCCGGTTACTGCCCAAGCGTGAGCGAATGGCATGATCAATTTCGACTTCCTGCCGTCGCGGCAGATCGCGTTTTACCTGATCCGCCTGTTTCTGGCCCGCAGCGCGGCGGTGCTCGTACTGCTGGTGCTGGTGCTGATGGCGCTCGATTTGCTCGGCGAGTCAGGCAAGATCCTGAAGGTGGCTGGCAATGGCGAAGGCGAATTATGGCGTTACGTCAGCTTGCGCGTTCCCTTGCTAATCCAGAAATTCCTGCCCTTTGCCGTATTGCTCGGGGCATTGATCACCTTCACCGGTCTAAGCCAGCATAGCGAGGTCGTCGCGATGAAGGCCTCTGGACTGTCGGCGCACCAGATATTGGCGCCGTTGATTCTGGCGAGCCTGGTGATCGCCGGGCTCGCCTTCGCCTTTAACGAGCGGGTTGCGGTTCGAGCGGCGCGAACGGTCAATGCGTGGACCGACAATGATTATGAACCAATGCGCGAATCGCGCGACCTGTTGTCCAACGTGTGGATCAAGGTCGATCAGGATTTCGTCCGGGCGCGGCTGGTGTCGGGAAGCGGCGCTGCGCTGACTCTGCGCAATGTTACCATCTACGAACGCTCCGGACCGACACTCGACCGCGTAGTCGATGCCGAGCGTGCGGTGCAGGATGGCGGTCGCTGGCGACTGGAAAATGTCAAAAGCTATGATGCCAACATGAATCTCGTTCGGCAGCAGAAACAGACGTTCGGACTGGCGGGGGTTACCCCCGACCGCTTCACGCTCGCCAAGGTTGAACCCGACGAGCATGACTTTGTCTCGCTCCGCGGCTCCATCGCCGAGCTTGAGTCAGCCGGTCGCCCGACCGACGAAGCGCGATCGGGATTATGGCATAAATTGAGCGGACCATTGTCCGTCGTGCTGATGCCATTGCTCGCCGCTCTGGCCGCGTTCGGGCTCGCCCGGTCGGGCAAGATGCTGCTTCGCGCCGGGGCCGGAATGGGGCTTGGCTTCGCTTACTTCGTGATCGACAATCTGAGCCTCGCGCTTGGCAATGTCGGTGCTTATCCAGCGGTGCTGGCGGCCTTCGCGCCGTTCTTCCTGTTCCTGCTGATTGGCGAGAGCCTGCTGATCAGGAGCGAGGAATAGAGCGGGTCAGCCGGCCTTGCCGCCCCGCCACGAGCTGACCGCGAGCCGCCCGACGAGCGGCCATAGCCCGCGATAATTGGCCGAGTGATAGGCCGAATCGGCCCCCATCTCCGTCCGCAGCCGGCGATGCGCGACAGGCAGTGCGTGATAGGGAATGCCCGGCAGCAAATGATGCAACGCATGATAGCGAAGTCCGACCGGCGCCCATAATTCGGCCCAAATGCCCGGCGGCGGGACATTGACCGTATCGAGATATTGGTCGGTCACGCTCATCGGATCGCCGTCATTCTCCCACAGATGCGCGACCAAGGTCCGCACCTGGTTGAGCAGCATCACGCCCGAGGCGACGGCGAGAAAGATCAGGAACGCGCGCAGCGGGACGATTCCGGTGGCGACCATCGTCAGCAAGGCAATCCCCCACAGGCTCGCCGCGCCTTCCATCCAGCCCCATTGTCGGGCGAACTCCCCCTCCGGCGACTTGCGGCGAAACAACGGGTTGATCTGCAGACCGGAAAAACGCTCGACCACCAGCTTGCGGAGCGGCGGGATCAGCAGCGACAGCGGGGTCAACGCTGCATAGCGGAAAATCAGCGCGACCGGCGCCAGCAAAGCAGCGAGCACGAACACCGGCAAGGTCCACGGCTTCATCAGAGCGAGCGGCAGATATTCGGGGTCCTCAACCGTGCCATAACGGATCTTGGCATGGTGCATGTTGTGAATGCCTTCGTACATGAACGACGGCACGAACAAGGGAACCCCGACCAAAGCATTCCAGGCGAGTTTGAACCCGCGCAGCGAACCGGCCTTCAAATGAGTGATTTCGTGGATGAACAGACCGGCCCGATACAGCGCGAGGATCGAAACCGCCCCCGCGATGATCGCCAGTGGCAGAACGTGAGTGAAAATCGCCAAAGCCAGCGCGCCATAGCCGACCACGGCCGAGCCGATCATGTCGGCCCAATAGATTGCCGCATTCGGGTTGTTGAGCTGGCGGGTGAGGTCGGCCGCCGCGCGCAGCATTGCCTTGTCGTCCCCGCGAGGGCGGGGATCGAACGTGGCCTGCCCCAATGGGGCGACGTCTCTGGCGAGTGCGATCATGGTCATAAGCTTTTGTCCGGCAAGCGGGATGACTGGAGATAGTGGCACGATCATGGCGATTAAAGGGTCATGGCGGGCGCAGGTGACAAGCGAAAGGCGAACCGTTAGCCCATCGATCATGAACGAAATCAATATCCGTACAGTCACCACCAAGCAGGAGCGCAAGGCGTTCGTCGACTTTGCGTGGGAGGTTTACAAGAACGATCCCGCGTGGATTCCGCCGCTCAAGGCCGAAGTTCATGCACTGCTCGATCCCAAGAAAAATCCGTGGTTCGGGCATGGGCACGCCGCCTTGTTCCTCGCTATCCGCGACGGCCGCGTGGTCGGGCGGATCAGCGCGCAGGTCGACGATCTGGTGCAGACCCATATCGAAGCCGGGCTTGGCCATTGGGGGATGTTCGAGGCGCTTGACGGCGAGGTCGCGGCCGCGCTGATCGCCCATGCCGAGCAATGGCTTCGCGGTGAAGGAATGGTGAAGGCGCTCGGCCCGATCTCAATCTCGATCTGGGATGAGCCCGGGCTGCTGATCGATGGGTTCGAGCAATCGCCGATGGTGATGATGGGCCATCATTTGCCGACCTACCGCGCATGGATCGAGGCTGCCGGCTACATCAAGGCCAAGGATCTCTACACCTATCAGCTCGACATCCGCATCGACATGGTCCCGGTGATCGCCCGGCTGATCAAGGCCGGCGAGAACAACCCGCGAATCCGCGTCCGCGAAGTTGACAAGTCAAAGTTCGAATCCGAAGCCGCGATCATTATGGGGCTGCTTAACGACGCCTGGTCGGACAATTGGGGCTATGTCCCGCTGACCGAGGCCGAGATCGCCTATGCCGGCAAGAAACTGAAGCCGATCATCTATGAGGATATGGTGCGGATCGCCGAGGTTGCCACCGGGCCGGAGTCCGACGCAAAGTTTGAGCCTGCCGCGTTCATGATCACCATCCCCGACGTCAACGAAATGATTCGCGACTTGAACGGCAATCTGTTCCCGTTCGGTTGGGCGAAATTGCTGTGGCGCCTGCGCAAGCCGCGCACGCAGCGGGTGCGAGTGCCGTTGATGGGGGTCGCCAAGAAACATCAGGGAACGCGGCTCGCCGGGCAACTGGCCTTTATGCTGATCGAATTCATTCGCCGCGCCTGCGTCGAGAAATATGGCGTCCATTACGGCGAGTTCGGCTGGGTGCTGGAGGATAATCAGGGCATGATTGATCGCCCAATTGCCCGGTGCGGACATCAACCACACGTATCGGATATACGAAAAGAGCTTAGCTTAGCTCGATGCACACCGGGGCGTGGTCTGAGGCCTTTTCTTCGCCGCGCGCCCATTTGTGAACGTCGGCGCTGCGCAGCCGGTCGGCGGCCTGCGGCGAGCACAATAGATGGTCGATCCTGAACCCCGCGTCGCGCGCCCAAGCCCCCGCCTGATAGTCCCAGAACGTGAATAGCTTCGCCTCGTCGGGGTGGAGCGCTCTCAGGGCGTCGGTCCAGCCCTGGTTGACGAGGCGGCGGTACGCGGCCTGGCTCTCGGGCTGGAACAAGGCGTCGCCGGCCATGGCGCGGCGGCTGAATGTATCGCGGTCCTCGGGGATGACGTTGTAATCGCCCGCCAGCACGGTCGGTCGCTCGGCGGCGAGTAATTCCGCGGCGCGCGCGTCGAGCCGCTCCATCCATTTCAGCTTATAATCGAATTTCTCGGTCCCGATCGGATTGCCGTTGGGCAGATAGATGGACGCGACGATCAGCCCATCGATTTCGGCTTCGATGTAGCGGCTGTGGGCATCGTCGGGGTCACCGGGGAGGCCGATTTGGCGGAGCGTGGGCTGGGTTCCTTTGGCGAGGATCGCAACCCCATTGAACCCCTTCTGCCCGTGCCACACCGCCTGATAGCCGGCGGCTTCGATGTCGCCGATCGGCAATGCGTCGTCGGCGCATTTCAATTCCTGAAGGCAAACGATGTCGGGGGCTTCGCGCGCGAGATACTCGAGTAGCCGCGGCAAACGCGCGCGGATGCCGTTGAGATTATACGTGACCAGCCGGATCATCAGACCGAGAAGCTCGACCCGCAGCCGCAGCCCGAGGCCGCATTGGGATTGGTGACCTTGAACGCCGAGCCGCCCAGATCCTCGACATAATCGACCGCCGATCCGCGCAGCAGATCGAGGCTGACCGGATCGACCACCAGTGTCACGCCATCAGTCGCACTGCGAGCATCATCTGCGGCGAGTGTTCCGAGTTCGAACTTGTAGGAAAAGCCGGCGCAGCCGCCGCCATCGACCGACAGCCGCAAAACCGGGGCAACGCCTTGTTTATGGGCGATAAAAGCCACGCGCTTGGCGGCGGAACTGGTGAGTTGGATTTGATCGGTCACGGTTGAGAGATAGGGGCGCCAACCCCGGTCAGCAAGGTCAGCGACGAACCGGCTGCGGACCGCCGAGCGCGACAACGTGCGAGTCCATCGACACGCCGACGCCATTCTTCTGCATTGCGAGCAGATAGTCGGTCGACTTCATGAACGGGATCGGATTGACGGCTTTGCCTTCGATCCGCACTTCATAGTGGAGGTGGCTGCCGGTTGAGCGGCCTGTCGAACCCATGCGGCCAATCAGCTGGCCACGCGCAACGCGCTGGCCGTCCGTAACCAGCATCGCCGACAAATGGCCGTAACGGGTTTCGACGCCGCGCCCGTGATCGAGCTTGATGAGGTTGCCATAGCCGCCATTGTTATAGCCCGAGGCGCTGACGACGCCGTCGGCGGTGGCGTAAATTGGGGTGCCGATCGGGCCGGCAAGATCGATCCCCATGTGGCGCGCGACGCTGCCGTTGAACGGGTCTGACCGGGTGCCATAACCGGAAGTGAAGGCGGCCATCTTGACCGGCTTTTCCGACGGGACGGCGATGGCGCCGACCTGGAGATTGTCGAGCTTCTTCCAGCTCGAGAATAATTGCTTGAAGGTCGAATCGCTGTCGGCCTTGACCGGCTCCAACGGGCCACCTTGACCGAGCGACTGGGCGGCGGAGGTGGTTGCAATCTGGCGGAGAATGGCCGGGTCGATATCGTCACCGGCGAGCATCGAGGCGAGCAATTGCTGGCGATCTTCGATGATCTTGATCTTCTGTTCGGTCAGCGAGGTAAGGCGTGAAATGTCGGACGAGACGGTCGCTGCGATCGGTGCCGCAGCCGGGGTAAACACCCGCACCAGCGAGTAAGTCGAAAAAGCGATCAACAGGCCCAGCGCGAGTGCGCACAACATCTGCACATCGCTCGAAATACGAAGGCGGCGAAGTTGCTTGCCGTCATGGACGAACAGGTCGCGGTCGCGGAACAACGCGCCCGATGCTGCCAAGATGTTCGTCATTGTCGCTCGCTCCCAAAACCCTACCAGACACCGCGTCGACCGAAGCCGCGCAGCGTGGGGTAATCTTTCAAACCGGAGCTCCCCAGCCCCTTACTCCAACCACGCGTTTGCCCACGTTTGGTCGGAGCGAAGACTTGTCCCCGAATGGTTAAGCAATTCAACCTCTTGTTCCGTGGTTAAGGATGAACGGCATGAGGTGTGGGACGAAGTGAGAATTTATGTTGCTTTGCATTAGGAAAAATGGCGACTTTGTGACGCCAATGCAGCGAATTTCGATGTTTGAGATCGCCTGAGGTCGACCGATTCCGCAAGCAAATGTACCCACTAAAAGCTGGTATTCAGGGCAGGCTTTTGGTCCATGCATAAGGCGCGCCGGTTTCGCCCAGGATGGCGCGGACGATGTCGGGGAAGGCCGCCTCCGCCCGGACGTCGTTGGACAGCAGGACGACACAGCTTCGGCGACGTTCGACGCAGACCCATGAATTGCCAGTGACGTCGTTGTGGCCCCCCTTCTCGAACCCGGGTCCTTGGGGTCCGGTGAATGTGATCACGCCGAGGCCCGCCGCGAGGTCCGGCCGGCGCTCGGCGGATGGCAATTCGGGCTGCAACGTCGGGAACTGGGTTCGGGTCGTGATCGGAAGCTGGCCGCGGGTGATCTCCGCCCGCGAGCGAGCGGTGAGCCCCTCGCCGCGTGCAAAGGCGGCGGCGAAGCGGGCGAAATCGGCGATGCTGGTATCCATCGAACCGGCCGCCCGCACCGCACTGCGTTCGTCATGCGGTTCGACCTTGCCCTGCATGTCCCAGCCATCGGCCAGATTGGCGCGAAAGTCGGGCCGCCAGATCATGCTGGTGTTGGCCATCCCAAAGCGGTCGAAAATCCGGCGCTGCATCTCGCGGCCTAAATCAAGGCCGAGGCCACGCTCGATTACGAACTGGAGGAGGATGATGCCGTCACCCGAATAAGCGTAACGCGCGCCCGGATCGAAATGAAAACGGAGCTTGCCGTCGGGCTCGAGGAATCCGAAATTGGCGAAACCCGGACTGTGGGTCAGCAGGATCCGCGGGGTCAGCTTGCGCCACCGATCATCGCCGGCCAGGTCGCTCCAGCGGGCATAGCGGTCCTCTACGTCCGGCTCGGAATAGGCTGGCAAGGGGTTGGCCAGGTAGCGCTCGATCGGCGTGTCGAGATTAAGCTTTCCCTCATCGACCAATTGCATCACGATGAAGGCGAACAGCGCCTTGGTCAGCGACGCACCGTACATGATCGTGTCGGTGCGCAACGGATCGCCCTTCGGATTGCGGATCCCGAAGCTTTTTACATAGACCGGCCGGCCATCGTCGATCACCGCCAGTGCGAGCCCCTTGGCACCGGTAGACGCCATTGCATGCGCGACGGTGGCGTCGATCACCGCAGCAGTTGGCACCGGTGCCGCAGCCGACAACCGACCCGAAGGCGTGGTGCAGGCGGACAGCGACAGCAGTGCGGCCGCGCCGTGGATTGCAAGCTTCATGATCGTCTCCCGATTCAGGCCGGATACTTGCCGTGGCATCGGACGAATGACGCCTCAAGCAGCGCATCCCTCCAGTGCGGATTCAGCTCGGCCTTCCCCAAAATGCGGTCAAGCCCCCCTATTCCATGGCCGTGGAGCAAGGGTCAATGCGCGACGCGATCGTCCCCACGAAAATTTCACGCCGGCTTGCGTGCCACCTGCTTTGCGCTATTGGCGGCGGCGGGCCACGCCGTCCCAACGCGGCGCGCGCTCTCTGTGAGGAGAGAGAAGATAATGAAACCTGAATTGCGCCCTCAGCGCCCCTATTTCTCGTCCGGACCCTGCGCCAAGCCGCCGGGGTGGGCTCCTGAAAAACTCGACACCCAATTGCTCGGCCGGTCGCATCGCAGCGGGCTGGGCAAGAAGCGCCTGCACTATTGCATCGATTTGATGCGCGAAGGCCTGGGCCTGCCCGACAGCCACCGCATCGGCATCGTCGCCGGGTCGGACACCGGCGCGTTCGAAATGGCGATGTGGGCGATGCTCGGGCAGCGCGGCGTCACGGCGATGGCGTGGGAAAGCTTCGGCGAAGGCTGGGTGACCGACGCGGCCAAGCAGTTGAAGCTCGATCCGACCATCATCCGCGCGGATTATGGCGCGCTCCCGGATCTGAGCGCCGTCGACTGGAACGACGACGTGTTGTTCACCTGGAACGGCACGACCTCGGGCGTGCGCGTGCCCGATGCCGACTGGATCCCCGCCGACCGCGCAGGCCTGAGTTTCGCCGACGCGACCAGCGCGGTGTTCGCTTATGATATCGACTGGGCGAAGATCGATGTCGCGACCTTCAGTTGGCAGAAAGCGCTTGGCGGCGAAGGCGCGCACGGGGTGCTGATCCTTGGCCCGCGCGCGGTCGAGCGGCTCGAGAATTACGCCCCCGACCGCCCGCTGCCCAAACTGTTCCGGATGGTGAAAAGCGGCAAATTGATCGAGGGCATCTTCACCGGCGAGACGATCAATACGCCGTCGATGCTGGCCGTCGAGGATGCGATTTTTGCGTTGGAGTGGGCCAAGTCGATCGGCGGGCTCGATGCGATGATTGGGCGGGCACAGGCCAATGCGGCTGCGCTCGATGCAATCGTCGCGGGGCGCGAGTGGCTCGGCTATCTCGCCGCCGACCCCGCGAGCCGCTCGATCACCAGCGTGTGCCTGACGCTCGCCGGGGCCGATGCCGACCGGATCAAGCGGATGGTCAACCTGCTCGAGGCCGAGGATGTCGCCTACGACATCGCCGGCTACCGCGATGCCCCGCCGGGGCTTCGGATCTGGTGCGGGCCGACGGTCGATGCAGCCGATGTCGCAGCACTCGGGCCGTGGCTTGATTGGGCATTTGCCGAGAGCCGCATTTCGTAAATCGCGCGCTCCGGCGGATGCCGGAGCCCTGGCCGCCAAGGCTCCTGCCTGTGCAGGAGCGCAATTCATCCAAGGAACATTGCAATGACCAAAGTCCTCATCTCCGACTCCATGGACCCCCGCGCCGCCGCCATTTTCCGCGAGCGGGGCATTGAGGTGGATGAGATCACCGGCAATACGCCCGACGAACTCGCCGCGATCATTGGCGATTATGACGGGCTGGCGATTCGTAGCTCGACCAAGGTCACGTCCGCGATCCTCGCCGCGGCGACCAACCTCAAGGTCGTCGGGCGCGCGGGCATCGGGGTCGACAATGTCGATATCCCCGCCGCCACGCAGCGCGGCGTGGTCGTGATGAACACGCCGTTCGGTAATTCGATCACCACTGCCGAACATGCCATTGCATTGATCTTCGCGCTCGCCCGCCAATTGCCCGAAGCCGACGCATCGACCCAGGCCGGCAAGTGGGAGAAGAACCGATTCATGGGGGTCGAGGTGACCGGCAAGGTTCTGGGCCTGATCGGGGCCGGGAATATCGGGTCGATCGTCGCCAGCCGGGCGCTCGGGCTGAAGATGAAGGTGGTCGCGTTCGACCCGTTCCTGTCGCCCGAACGCAGCGTCGAGATCGGGGTCGAGAAGGTCGAACTCGACGATCTGCTGCGTCGCGCCGACTTTATCACGCTGCATACGCCGCTGACAGATCAGACCCGCAACATTTTGTCAGCGGAAAACATTGCCAAGACCAAAAAGGGTGTCCGGATCGTCAATTGCGCGCGTGGCGGGTTGATCGATGAGGCAGCACTCAAGGCGGCGCTCGATAGCGGCCAGGTCGGCGGTGCGGCGCTCGATGTATTCGCGTCGGAGCCGGCCAAAGAGTCGCCGTTGTTTGGCACCCCCAACTTCATTTCGACCCCGCATCTTGGCGCATCGACCAGCGAAGCGCAGGTCAATGTCGCGATCCAGGTTGCCGAGCAGATGAGCGATTTCCTGCTGCTCGGCGGGGTGACCAATGCGATGAACATGCCGAGCCTGACCGCCGAGGAAGCGCCGCGGCTGAGGCCGTACATGGCGCTGGCCGAAAATCTCGGCAAGCTGGTTGGGCAGATATTGGGCGAGGACATCAAGTCGGTCGCGATCGAGGTCGAGGGTGCTGCCGCTCAGCTCAACCAGAAGCCGATCACAGGCGCCGTCCTGGCCGGCCTGATGGGCACTTATTCGCAGACCGTGAACATGGTCAACGCGCCGGTGCTGGCCAAGGAACGCGGGCTCGACGTGCGCGAAGTGCGCCATGACCGCGAGGGCGATTACCAGACCCTGGTAGCGGTCGAGGCGACCACGTCAAAGGGCGTGCGGCGGGTGGCCGGGACCCTGTTCGGCAACAACAGCCCGCGATTGGTCGAACTGTTCGGGATCGAGATCGAGGCCGAACTCGACGGGGCGATGCTGTACATCGTCAACACCGACACGCCCGGATTCATCGGCAAGCTCGGTACCGCGCTGGGCGAAGCCGGGATCAATATCGCGACCTTTAACCTCGGCCGCCGCAAGGCCCGCGACGATGCCGCGGCGCTGCTCGCGGTCGATGGCTTGATCGGCCCCGAGGTGGTCAAGACCCTGTGCGAGCTCGACGGGGTGCGGAAAGTGGTCCCGCTGCGCTTCTAGCGAGGTAGTTGGGCGAGAAATCTGTCAACTTCGCCGGTGGCGAAATCGCCCGCTTCGCCGAGCCCCTTGTTGAGGCTGCCGTGGCTCTCCCCGGGCACCCGCACGACCTCGGCCACGGCCCCTGCCGGGCGCAGCGCCGCAGCGAGGCCTTCGGATTGCGCCTTCGAATCGTCGCGCCGGTCGATTGGCAGGATCAGCCAATTGGCGACATTGGGCGCGGCGGCGTGGAGGGTTGGCGACAATGCCTTCTGCCGCGCCACATCCTTGCCGAAGGCGGCATCGTACATCAACCCGACGGGATTGCCCGGACGCGCCATCTGACCGGCAATGTCGTAGCCCGCACCGTCAAGCAGGATGACGCCCTTGACCACGCTTTGGGGAACGCCCGCGGCGGCGAGGTAGCGCGGATCGGTCCCGACCAGGGCGACAAGATGCGCTCCGGCGCTATGGCCCATCAGCACGATCCGGTCGGGGTCGAGCCCCTGCTCGGCGGCATGCGCACGAGCGAAAGCGATCGCGCTGGCGATGTCGGCGGCTTGCTGTTCAACCGTGGCGGTCGGCACCAGCCGGTAATTGGCCGAGGCGAAGGCCCAGCCCTGTGCGGTAAAATGCGCGGCCTTGACCCCCGCGCCGGTGCGCTTGTCGCCGATCGACCAGCCGCCACCGTGGACGAACATCAGCAAGGGCGCGCGCGGGACGTTGGCGGGAACCAGCAAGTCGAGGCGCTGCTTCGGGTCCGCGCCATAGGCCAGTTCGCGAGTCCCGGCTGGCGGCGGCGCCGACGACCCGCGCTCACCGATCGCCTTGCGGCAATTGTCGCTCAATTTGGGCAGGGCCGATCGGATGCACGAGCGAAAACCGCCCTCCGCGCCGCGACACAGTTCGGCGATCTCCTGACGGCATTCGGCAGGCAGGCGTTCGCGCTGCTGCGCCACCACCATGCTCCCCGCCAGCAGGGTCGCGACCCCGGCGCTCGCAATCAATTTGCTCATCCGACCTCTCCACTGGACGCTAAGGTCCGCATTCAATAGGAGGCGCGCTGAACCGCGGCTGACCACTTAGGGTTAAGGAATTACGCTTGGGCAACGTCACCGTCATCGGCGCGCAATGGGGCGACGAGGGCAAGGGCAAGATCGTCGACTGGCTTGCCGCCAAAGCCGACATGGTGGTCCGCTTCCAGGGCGGGCATAATGCCGGGCACACATTGGTGGTCGGCGACAATGTCTACAAATTGTCGCTGCTGCCGTCGGGGATCGTCACCGGCACGCCGTTGATCATCGGCAATGGCGTGGTGCTCGACCCGTGGGCGCTCAAGTCCGAAGTCGAAAAATTGCGCGGCCAGGGGGTCGAGATCAATCCCAAACTGTTGATGATCGCCGAGACCTGCCCATTGATCCTGCCAATCCACCGCGATCTCGACGCGCTGCGCGAAGATGCCAGCGGCGCAGGAAAGATCGGCACCACGAGGCGCGGGATCGGCCCGGCCTATGAAGACAAGGTCGGCCGCCGCGCGATCCGCGTCTGCGACCTGGCGCATCTCGACCAGATCGACCCGTTGCTCGACCGCCTCTGCGCGCACCATGATGCGCTCCGCGCCGGGTTCAACGAACCCCCGGTCGACCGCCAGCGGCTCAAGAATGATCTGTCGGAAATCGCCGACTTCGTGCTGTCGTTCGCGCGGCCAGTGTGGCGCGACCTCGACGAGGCCGGACGGCGCGGGCGGAGGATCCTGTTCGAGGGTGCGCAGGGCGTGCTGCTCGACGTCGATCATGGGACTTACCCGTTCGTCACCTCGTCCAACACCGTTGCCGGGACCACTGGCGCTGGCAGCGGCACCGGTCCCGGATCGGCGGGCTTCGTGCTCGGCATCGTCAAGGCCTACACCACGCGGGTCGGCAGCGGCCCCTTCCCGACCGAGCTCGACGACGAGACCGGCCAGCGACTGGGCGAGCGGGGCCGCGAATTCGGCACCGTCACCGGGCGCAAGCGCCGCTGCGGCTGGTTCGATGCGGTGCTGGTGCGTCAGTCGGCGGCGGTCAGCGGAATCACCGGGATCGCGCTGACCAAGATCGACGTGCTCGACGGGTTCGAGACGGTGAAGATGTGCACCGGCTACCGGATTGGCGAGACGATCTACGACTACCTTCCGCCGCACGCCGCCGACCAGGCCGCGGTCGAGCCGATCTATGAGGAAATGCCCGGCTGGGAAGGCACTACGGCGGGCGCGCGCAGCTGGGCCGACCTGCCCGCGCAGGCGATCAAATATGTCCGCCGGATCGAGGAATTGATCCGCTGCCCAGTAGCGCTGGTTTCGACCTCGCCCGATCGCGAGGATACGATTTTGGTGCGCGATCCGTTCGCGGGCTGAACCCCCCTTCCCATCCCCGCCGATCTGGCTAGGCTCCCGCAATATTTTCCGGGGAGTCCTCATGACCAAGCGCGGCCTATTTCTCACTACCGTCATCGCCCTTGCCGCCCCAGCGGCGGCGCAGGTCAGCATCATCCAGCCCGGGCCGCCCGGCGCGGCGGTCAGGGTCATCACTCCGGCCGAAGCCGCGCGGATCGCCAACACCAGTTTCATCGGCGCCGACGTCGAGTTCATGCAGATGATGATCGTCCATCATAACCAGGCGGTCGAGATGTCGGCGCTGGCCCCGTCGCGCACCAATCATCCGATGGTGCTGACCATCGCCGGGCGAATCACCGCATCGCAGAAGGACGAGATGAAGTTCATGCGCGACTGGCTGACCGAGCGCCGCGCGCCGCTGGTGATGGCGGCGGCGGACCATGCGGCGATGATGATGCCGGGCCATGCGATGGATCATTCGGGCCCGATGATGAAGGGCATGGCGACACCAGCGCAACTGGCCGCGCTCGCCGCCGCCAAGGGGGTCGCGTTCGATCGCCAGTTTCTCGACCTGATGATCGCCCACCATCGCGGCGCGGTCGACATGGTCGAGGCGCTGACCAAGCATCCCGGCACCGCCGCCGACCCGATCTTGTACCAGTTCAGCAACGACGTCAGCAACGAACAGACCGCCGAAATCAAGAAGATGGACACGCTGCGCGCGACCTTCTCGACCGACCCGCGAAGCGACCTCAAGCCGGGCTTCGCCGATGCCGGCCAAGCGATCCTCAACATCGAAAAGATCGCCTCGCTGCCGCGCCCGGCGGGTTTCTTCGACCCCGCCAACCCGGCCGATTTGCCCAAGCCCAAGGCCAAGAAGGGTGCCAAGCCGGGCGACGATCCGCGCCCCGGCGACGCCAAGTCCAAGGATGCCGAATGGTCCGAGCGCAACCCGTTGCTAAGCTTTGCCCAGACCGACATGGCGTTCGACGGCAACCGCTTGTTCGTCGGCAATTATCACGGCTTCAACATCTATCGGCTCGGCACTGACGGGGTCCCGGTGCAGGTCAGCTCGGTGGTGTGCCCGGGCGGCCAGGGCGACGTGTCGGTGGTCGGCAATCTGCTGTTGATGTCGGTCGAACAAGGCCGCGGGCGGACCGACTGCGGGTTGCAGGGCAATGCGCGCGACATCACCCCAGATCGCTTCCGCGGCCTGCGCATTTTCGATATTTCGGACATCGCGCGCCCGCGCCAGGTCGGGCAGGTCCAGACCTGTCGCGGCAGTCACACCCATTCGGTGGTCAAGGGGCCGGAGGGCGACGGCCGGATATTAGTCTATAATTCAGGCACCGCAGGCGTGCGCAAGACCGAGGAATTGCCGGGTTGCATCGGCGATGTCGCGGGCGATCCGCGCACCGCCTTGTTCCGCATCGACATCATCGAAATCCCGGTCGCCAACCCCGTCGAATCGCGGATCATCGCCAGCCCGGCGGTGTTCGCCGACGAGCAAAGCGGCAGCATGGCGGGCTTGGGCAAGGGCGGCAAACTGGTCGACGAAGGCCAGGAAACCAGCGTCACCAACCAGTGCCACGACATCACCGTTTTCCCGACCCGCAAGCTCGCCGCCGGGGCGTGCTCGGGCAATGGCATCATCTTCGACATCGCCAACCCGCGCGAACCCAAACGCATCGACGTCGTCAGCGATCCGGGCTTCGCCTACTGGCATTCGGCGACCTTCAACAATGACGGCACCAAGGTGCTGTTCACCGACGAATGGGGCGGCGGATCGCGGCCGCGCTGCCGCAGCTATGACCGGCGCGACTGGGGAGCCGATGCGATTTACGACATCCAGAACGGCAAGCTAGCGCGCAAGGGGACGTATAAATTGCCCGCCTCACAGTCCGAGCAGGAGAATTGCGTCGCGCATAATGGCTCGATGGTGCCGGTGCCGGGGCGCGATATCATGGTCCAGGCATGGTATCAGGGCGGGCTGTCGGTGTTCGATTTCAGCAATAGCGCCACGCCGAGCGAAATCGCTTACTTCGACCGTGGCCCGATCGACGCCAAGCGCCCGACGCTGGGCGGTTACTGGTCGACCTATTATTATCGCGGGCGGATTTACGGGACCGAGATTGCGCGCGGGATCGATGTGTTCGCGTTGAAGCCGAGCGCGATGCTCAGCGCCAACGAGATTGCGGCGGCGGCGCTCGCCAACCCCGGCCAGACTTTCAACCCGCAGCAGCAATATCCGGTTGTCTGGCCCGCCGAGCCAGTCGTCGCGCGGGCCTATATGGATCAATTGCGGCGGGCGGGGCAGCTCGACGCGGGGCTCGATCAGCAGCTTGGCGCAGCGCTTGCGGCGGCGCAGGCACCGCTCGATGCGCGCGCCAAGGTAAAGCCGCTGGCGGGCGAATTGCGCGCGCTGGCCGGTGCGGTGAAAGCCGCCCCCAACGACCCCGCACGGCGCGACGCGCTGGCCGACGTGTTGCGGGCGATTGCGGGACGGTTGGACTAAGGCTTCTCAGCCCGAAACGCTGCCAGATCCCTCGCCATGTGCGCGCGCTTAAAACCCGCGCCGCGCCGCATCTTCGTGAAGTCCGCGCGATTGTCGAAATACTGCAACTGGACATGGTAATAATTGACATATTCGAGCGCGGCGAGGGTCGTCAGGAGGATTGCGACGATATTGGTCCACGTCATGCCTTCGGCGGCGATCTGCCACAAGCACAGCGCGATTGCGGCCAACGTCGCGACCAGCATAGGGCGCTGGGCGAGATCGGCGAGGCGCAGCGCGCGCACCATCGGCCGACGGTTGCGCTTGAGCCGCGCCGCGACCCCCCACCAATAAAAGGCACCGATCACCAGGCCGATAATCAGCGCAACATTGGCAACGGCCAGCAATATCACGCCGCCGCGATCGGTCGGCCAGCCGTAATAAATGGCGAGCGCCGGCAACAACAAGGCATTGAGCGCCTCAAGATTACCGTAAGAACCGAAGTCGCGGAGCCGCCGCGCCGCCGGTTTGGCCACGCTCAGACCGTCGCAATGTCCGGGGCGTCTTCGGCTTTCATGCCGACCACATTATAGCCCGCGTCGACGTGGTGGATCTCGCCGGTTACGCCGCTTGCCAGGTCGCTGCACAAATACAGCCCCGCCCCGCCGACATCCTCGATTGTCACGTTGCGGCGCAGCGGGGCGTTATATTCGTTCCACTTCATGATGTAGCGGAAGTCGCCGATACCGCTTGCTGCCAGCGTCTTGATCGGGCCCGCGCTGATCGCGTTGACGCGCAGACCCTCCGGACCAAGATCGGCGGCGAGATATTTGACCGACGTCTCGAGCGCGGCCTTGGCGACGCCCATGACATTGTAATGCGGGATGACTTTCTCGGCACCGTAATAGCTCAGCGTCAGCAGCGACCCGCCGGGCTTCATCATCCGCCTCGCCCGCGCGGCCACGGCGCAGAAGCTGTAGACCGAGATGTTCATCGTCATCAGGAAATTGTCGAGACTGGTGTCGACATAGCCGCCGCGAAGTTCATTCTTGTCGGAAAAGCCGATCGCGTGGACGACAAAATCGATCCCGTCCCAGCGTTCCGCGACATTGGCGAACGCCTGATCAAGCGCGGCCGGGTCGCTGACGTCGCAGTCGAATACGAAATTGCTGCCCAATTGCTCGGCCAGCGGATGAACGCGCTTGCCCAGCGCCTCGCCCTGATAGCTGAACGCAAGCTCCGCACCCGCGCCTGCAAGCTGCTTGGAAATACCCCACGCCAGCGACTTGTCATTGGCCAAGCCCATGATCAGCCCGCGCTTTCCGGCCATGATTCCGGTCATATCTGCACCCCCTGCAACTCTGGTTCTTCTTCGTCTGGCGCGGGCTCGTCGACTTCGAGTTCCCTGACGAACGGCCCGCTATAATGCTCGCCTTTTAGCGCGTGGCCCCCGGCATCCGCCAGCGCCGCGTTAAGCTCGGCCCCGGTGACGACCCCCAGCCCGATGATGAAAAAGAAGATCAGCGCGATCATCACCCCGGCGAGGCTGCCGTAGGTAATCTCGTAGCCACCGACCATGCCAAGCGCGAGCGGCAACAATTCGGCCGTCAGCACCCACCACACGGTGACCATTAGCGCGCCCGGCCATTTGCGGCAGCCGATCTTGCGGTACCGCGACGGGGTCAGCGCGAGGAACAGGAAGTAAAAGGTCACGAACAACGCGATCGCCGGTGCGATCCGGTAAAAGCCGAGCCGGGTCGCGACCCCGCTCCACCCTGGAATTCGCTCGACCACCACATGCTGGACCGAGCTAAGCACCACGCTCGCGCCGAACGCCGCCATCAGCACCAGCACCGCCGCCAGGATCAGCGCGATCGAGCTTAGGCGATAGGTCCAGAAGGGCGCGCTGAAGGTCACGCCATAAGCGCGGCGCAAAATGTCGCGGATCGTCTCGATGAAGCTCGCCGCCGTCCACAGGCCGACGATCGCGCCAAGCCACAGCAAGGTGCCCGTGCGCACCGTCAGCACTTCGTTGACCGGACCGGCGAGGACGTTCGCGACTTGCGGCGGCAATTTGGCGAGGACGGTGGCGACGGTCTTCTGTCCGTCCGCCCCCTGGCCGAGCAATTGCGCCACGGCTGTGGCCAGGATGAAGAATGGAAATAGCGCAAGGATCGACAAGAAGGCGAGATTGCCGGCGTGGATGAAGCCGTCATTATAAACCCCGATCGACACTCGCTTGGTGATCTCCCACGGGGTCGGCGGGGCCTTGATCGCTTCGGCCACTTGCGGGCCATAAGCGGCGGTTTCAGCCGCTTGCCGCTTGCGCCGGCCTTCGGGCGATAAAGCGTGCTGGTCTTGCATCAGACGCCGAGCGGGGCGCGCGGGTTGCCGCCGCCGTCCCACTGCTTCGCAAACTCCTCGAGCGCCGTGTCATCGGCCGGAATGTCGATCGCCAGCGTGACCAGCAAATCGCCGCGTTTGCCCGTTTTGTCGGTGAAGCCCCGCCCTTTCAGCCGGAGAACCTTGCCCGACGATGCGCCCTTGGGGACGGTCAGCATCACCGCGCCTTCGGGGGTCGGTGCCTTGATTTTGGCGCCAAGGACGGCCTCCTTGAGGCTGATCGGCAGCGACAGGCGGATGTCCTTGCCCTCGCGAGTGAAGTGCGGATGGGCTGCGATCTCGATCGCGATGATTGCGTCGCCCTTGCCGCCCGGCCCCGGCTGCCCCTGACCGGCAAGGCGAATCTTGCTCCCCTCCTCAACCCCGTTGGGAAGCTTGACGTCAATCGTCTTGCCCCCCGCTAGCGTCACCCGTTGCGGGCTAAGAATTGCCGCGTCGAGGAACGGCACCTTCAATCGATAGGCAATGTCGCCGCCCTTTTGCGGAGGGCGCGCCCGGTTGCCGAAGCCGCCGCCAGCATTTCCACGCCGGCTGCCGCTGAACAGGCCTTCGAACAAATCGCTGAGATCGGCAGTCGCCGCTTCGTCGAACCCGCCGGGAAAACCATCCGGCGCGCTGCGCGGTCGCCCGCCGCCGCCACCGAAGCCGCCACCGCTCCCGCCGCCAAAGCCACCGAATTTGGGATTGCCCTCCTCGTCCAGCTCGCCGCGATCGTAGCGCGCGCGTTTGTCCTTGTCGGACAATATGTCATACGCCTGAGTCACCTGGTTGAAGCGCTCGCCGGCCTTGGGATTATCCTGGTTTCGATCGGGGTGGAGCTGCTTGGCGAGGCTTCGATAGGCCTTCTTGACCTCCGCTTCGCTCGCGTCGCGCTTGATCCCCAGGCGTTGATAAAGGTCCATGGGGACGCCTCCTGCAACAGGGTGCCTTGCAGGGCAAGCATCGGGACGCCTAGAGCGGCCCCGTGATGCGCGACGATCCGATCAACCTGTTCGATGCCTGGTTCGCCGAAGCCAAGGCGAGCGAGCCCAACGACCCCGACGGCATGGCGCTCGCCACCGCCGATGCCGATGGCAAACCGTCGGTGCGGATGGTGCTTTTAAAGGGGCATGATCAGCGCGGGTTCGTATTTTACACCAACCTCGACAGCCGCAAGGGCAATGAGCTCGCCGCCAACCCTCACGCTTCCTTGCTGTTCCACTGGAAGAGCCTGCGCCGCCAGGTGCGGATCGAAGGCCCGGTCGAAGCGGTCAGCGACGAAGAGGCCGACATTTACTTCGCCTCGCGCGGCCGCGATTCGCGGCTCGGGGCGTGGGCGTCGGACCAGTCGCGCCCGCTCGCCGACCGCGCCACCTTCGAAGCGCGGTTCGACGAAATGAAGGCGCGGTTCGAGAATGAGCCGGTCACCCGCCCGCCGCGCTGGTCGGGATTCCGGGTGATCCCGGGCCGAATCGAATTCTGGGCCGACCGCGCACATCGCCTCCACGAACGCCGCTTGTTTGTCCGCGACGGCGCGGGCTGGAGCGAAGGCATGCTCTACCCGTGACCGATCTCGCTACTCGCGCCAAAACGCGCGCGACCCTGACCACTCGCGCCGCGCTGGCCAGCATCACGATGGCGGTCTTTCTCGTTGCGCTCAAAAGCTACGCCGCGTGGCACACTGGGTCAGTGGCGATGCTCGGCAGCCTCGCCGACACCGCGCTCGACCTGATCGCCAGCATCGTCACCCTGGTCGGGGTGCGCTGGGCAGCGATGCCCGCCGATGACGATCATCGCTTCGGCCACAGCAAGGCGGAGGCGCTGGCAGCTTTGATCCAGGTGGTGCTTATCTCGATCTCCGCGCTCGCCATCGGGTGGCGCGCCATCGACCGGCTCAACAGCAAGGCGGCGACCGAGGGGCTCGAGCTTGGCCTGACGGTATCGATCATCGCCATCGCCGCGACCTTCGCCCTGCTCGCTTACCAGCGCCACGTCATCCGCCAGACCGGTTCGGTCGCGATCCAGACCGATCATCTCCACTACAAGTCCGACTTATTGCTCAACGCCTCGGTGATCATCGCGCTTTTGCTCGACCAGTGGTTCGGTTGGCGGATGGCCGATCCCTTGTTCGGAATCGCGATTGCGGCCTGGCTATTGTTCGGTGCGTGGCGCGCGGCGAGCCATTCGATCGATCAGCTGATGGACAAGGAATGGCCGGCCGACAAACGCCAGTCGTTCCTTGCCGCAACCGCCGATTATCCCGAGCTCGCCGGTCTCCACGATCTGCGAACCCGCACCAGCGGCGCCTATGATTTCGTCCAGTTCCACGTCTGGGTGCCCGGCGACTGGACCGTCGAGGCGGCGCATGAACGGATGGATGCGGTCGAGGAAGCGCTGCAGGATCGCTTCCCCGGCACCGAAATATTGATCCACCTCGACCCCGAGGGTCACACCGACCGCGAGACGATGCTTCCGTCGAGTCTGACAGAGCGGATCTAGATTTCGACGGTCCCCGACGCGATCGTCATCGTTTGCCCGCCGATCCAGATTTGCCCTGCGTCGTCACAGTCGATCATGATCCGCCCGTCGCGGCCCAAAGCGGTCCCCTGCCGCGCAACATAAGGCGGGGTGAATCGACCGCTTGCGATCAGCCACTGCGCCAGCGACGCATTGAGGCTGCCGGTGATCGGATCCTCGATGATCGCGCCGCGATGGTCGCTGAACAGCGACCGCACTTCATAAGCCGCGCCTCCTGACGAATGCGGCCCGACCACGCCGACCTCGAACCGTCTGGCGGCGCTGGCGGGCGGATTGATCGCCAACGCGTCCGCCGCACTGGCGAGCAGCACCGCGACCCAGCCGGGCCCATTATCGACCCATTGCGAATCAACGATCGATCCGCGCTCGATGCCGAGAAACGTGGCGATCTCCACCACCTCGGCCTCGTCGACCGGGCCGCTGCGGATCAACGGGGGCGCGGCGAATGCCAGTGTGCCCTCCGTCGTGCGAATTTCGATCAGCCCAGCGCCGCATTGCTGGACAATGGTGCCGCCCTTCGCCGTGCCGCCATGCGAGCGCCACGCATGGCATGCGCCCAGCGTCGGATGTCCCGCAAACGGCAGCTCCCGATCGAGCGTGAAGATCCGCACCCGATAATCGGCTGCCTCCTCGGTCGGCGTGACCAGGAAGGCGGTTTCGGAAAATCCGAACCAGCGCGTGATTCGCTGCATCTCGGCATCGGACAGGTCGTCGGCATCGAACAGCACCGGCAGCGGGTTGCCCGAAAAGCGCCCCGTCCCGAACACGTCGACCAGACAGAAATCAGCCATTGCGGCGCGTCAGCCTGCCACCGCCGGCGCAACCTTGTGCAGCGCCAACCGGAAGCGGAGCACGCTGTTGGCCGGGATCGGCCCCGACGCTTCCGCGCCATAACCCAACGCGGGCGGGATCCACACGACCCACTCGTCGCCCGGCCGCATCAGCTTCAACGCCTCGGCAAACCCGGGAACAAAGCCGTCGACATCGCCCGATAGCGGTACGCCGCGGGCAAAGCTGCTGTCGAACGTCTCGCCGGTGGTGAGCTTGCCTTCATAATCGAACGTCACCTCGCTGCCAGCAACCGGCATCGCGCCGGTCACCGGTCCCGATTTGACGATGAAATATTGCAGGCCTGAGGCGGTCGTCACCACCCCCTTGGCGACCCCGTTGCGAACCAGGAAATCCGCCCCCGGCGCAGTGACCGGCGGAGCGGGGGGAAGCGGCGGGGTGGTGGCGCAGGCGGACAGGAGCGACAGGCCGATGACGGCGAAAGCAAGTTTGTTCATGCGCGGCTGTTTAGCGAAGACGGCGACGAAGGGAAGCGCCCCTAGCCCCGCGCTGCATTCATGGGCGTGATGACCTGTTCGGCGAAGCGATCCATTTCCTCGGCCTGCGGGCTCATCTGGAGCAGCAGCAAGGTCAGCCCCGCCGCCTCATAGGCCTCGATCCGCTCGCGCACCTGCGCCGGGGTTCCGACCAGCCCCGGCATCAGCCCGCGATTGCTGACCGAATAATCGCGCAGCTTGATCTCGCGCTCAAGCTGGGTGCCCGACAGCCATTGCTCGAAATTGTCATAGCCCTTGGGCGGCACCGCCGGCATCGCGGTGATCCGCGCCTGCTCGGCCAGCGCTTCCTCCTCGGTATCGCGGACGATGGCATAGGCGGCCATCCCGTATTGCATCGGCCCCAGCCCGGTCGCCGCCCGCCGCGCCGCCATGTTGGCGATCTTGGGGCCGATCGCCGCGACACTGTCACCGTGCATCACATAAGCGTCGCATTGGGTGACGATCAGCTGTTTCGCCGCCTCGCTCTCGCCCCCGGCATAGATGGTCGGGCGCGGGCGTGCCACCGGCTTGGGTTCGCAAATCGCATCCTTGAGTGTGTAGCGCTCGCCGTCGAAGCTGAAGCGGTCCTTGTTCCACAGCCCGTCGACCACCTGCAGCCATTCGCTGGTCCGCGCATAGCGATCGTCATGGGCGTCGAACGTCAGCCCGTATTGGGTCGCTTCGTCGGCCCACCAGCTCGACACCACGTTAAGCGCGAGCCGCCCGCCGGCGATATTGTCGATATTCGCCGCCGCCTTGGCGAACAGGGCCGGCTGGTGAAAATTGGGCCGCACTGCGACCATTAGCTCGATCGATTCGGTCACGGCCGCCAGCGCGGCGGCGGTCGACCAGGCGTCGAGCGCGGGTTGGTCGATACCCTTAATGTCGTTGAGATTGAGTTCGGCAATCAGGCTCAAGTCCCAGCCGGTCTGCTCACTGCGTTGGGTCAGGCGGCGGACATAGTCCCAACTCGCTTCCATCCCTTCATCGTCGATGTTGCGTAGCCAACCGCCGAATACCGGCATCCAGTAACCGAACCTCATGCGATTTCCTTTTGTCGGATCAGCGTCTCGAGATGATCGACCAGCCGCTCGTGCGGGTCCCAGCCGAGCACGTCGAGCGGCTTGGCGACGAAGTTGGACAGGCCGTTGATGTCGTAAAAACGTGCCATGCCGTCGGCATCGTCAATCACATATTCGACCCCGCCGATGTCGATTCCTGCCGCCTGGACAATCGCCTCGGCAGCGGCGATTTGCTCAGCGGGCGGAGTCACCGAGGTCATCGTCAGCGACCGCCCGGGGATTTGGCACGCATCGGCCGGGCACAGGTCGAACCCGCTGTCATCAACATTGATGTCGATCGCGTAGAGAAATTTCCCCGCCAGCGTCTCGACCCGTGTGATCTTGCCGCCGCGCGCGGTGGCATAAGCCTGGACCAAGAGGACGTTGTCGATGCTGGTCGGGAGCATCGTGTCAGCTGCCGCAGCCTCGAGCTCGGCGAGCGACGAGAAGCGCGTGATCCCCGCGCCCGATCCGCCGACATTGGCCTTGACCAGCAACGGGAAGCCAATTTCCTGCGCCGCCGCCACAACATCGCGCGCGCGGTGGACGGCGCGGGTGCGCGGCGTGGCAAATCCGAGCCGCTCGATCAGCGACAATTGCCGCGCTTTCGATGCGTCGATCGCCATCGCCTCGGGCCCGTTGATGACCCGCGCTCCCGCGCCTCGCCAATGATCGAGCAGCGCCATGGTGTAGAAGATCGAATGATCCGCATCGCGCAGGAATGACGACATCGCCACCCGGTTGAAGATCAACGGCGCCGGCGGCGGCGACCCCGCCGGATCGAACCGATGATCGCTGCTATGGACCTTCACAAAATCCACCCCGCGCCGGTCGAGCGCGGCAAACAACGGCTCGAACCACGCGGGATGCTCGTACAAAATGGCCAGCGACGCGGTCATCATTTTCCCCGACAAAGTTCATTTGGCACTTGGGACTGACAACGACCGTCCGCAAGGCATGGTTCGCAGCAAACCGGCAATAGGTTACGAAACCGCTGCCGGACTCGAGCTGCGTTACGCCGCGACCGCCTCGTCCATTGCTGCCGCTTGCGTCGTCGCGATCGTCCCGCCGCCGAGCAATCGCTCGCCGTCGTAGAATACCGCCGACTGGCCCGGCGCAACTCCATATTCGGGCATGGCGAAGGTCAATGTGCCGTCTTCCCACCGCGCCGGGACCGGACGGGCGAGACTGCGGACCTTGGCCTCGACCGCGATCTGATCCTCGGCCAGCCAGTTGAGCCCTTCGACCTCAGCCGATGCCACCGCCAGCGCGCGGCGCGGGCCGACCACCAGCCGCCGCGTGTCGGGCTCGATCCGCACCACGTACAGCGGCTGGGCCTGACCGCCGATGTCGATCCCCCGGCGCTGGCCGATGGTGAAATGGACCACGCCTTCATGCCGGCCGAGCAATTCGCCGTTCAAGTCGACGATCTCGCCCGGCGCGGCGGTTTCGGGGCGGAGCTTCTTGACCAAAGTGGCGTAATCGCCGTCGGGGACGAAACAGATGTCCTGGCTGTCGGGCTTGTTGGCGACCACCAGCCCTTCGGCCTCGGCCAGCTTGCGGACTTCGCTCTTGGGCATGTCGCCCAACGGGAAGCGGAGGTAATCGAGCTGGTCGGCCGAGGTGCCGTAGAGGAAATAGCTCTGGTCGCGCGCCGGGTCGCGGCCCTTCCACAATTGCGGCTTGCCGTCCGCGCCCACCACGCGGCGGACATAATGGCCGGTGGCGAGGCAGTCCGCCCCAAGCTCCCGCGCGAACGCCACCAGATCGACGAATTTTACGCCTTGGTTGCACAGACTGCACGGCACCGGGGTGCGCCCGGCGGCATATTCGTCGGCGAACTTGTCGATCACCCCGGTGCGGAAGCGGCTTTCATAATCGAGCACATAATGCGCGACCCCCAGCCGGTCGCAGACGGTCTTGGCATCGTAAATGTCCTGTCCCGCGCAACAGGAGCCGGTGCGCTTCACCGCTTCGCCATGATCGTACAGCTGGAGCGTGACCCCGATCACCTCCGCGCCGCTGCGCGCTGCCATCGCCGCGACAACCGACGAATCGACCCCGCCGGACATGGCGACGACGATCCGGGTGTCGCCGGCGGGGCGAACAAGGTCGAAAATGGAGGACATGATTTGCGTCTTTACCCGAAATTCACCCTGTCCGCATAGAGAGGCTAAACCAAAGGTAGAAAATAGTGGGGCATGGGTTTGGCCAGGCATGAGAGCGAATTCGAAGCAGCGGGGGAAGCGTCGCTTGGCGTCCGCGAGCTGCTCGACGCGCTGCGCCGGCCAGTTGCGGCCAATTTGGTCAACCGCAGCGAAGCGATCGCCAATTGCCTCTCCGGGCAAGACGGATGGCGCGATGCCGCAGCCCGGCTGGGCGGTGCCTTCGCCCCCATCGCCAGTGAAACAGGGTTAACCGACGGTAAGGAATGATGACGATCCGATTTACCAGCACATTTCAGAATATCTTCAATGGCTCGCGTTAATCAGGGTCATCGACCGTCACGAATTTGATTGAGGAATAAAATGCTCGAGAATCAGAAAATTCGGCCAGCCCAGGTGATCGGTCCGCTCGGCGAGCCATTGACCCTCGACTCGCTGCCCGCGGCGGGGACCACCCGGTGGGTCGTCAGGCGCAAGGCCGAAGTCGTGGCCGCAGTGGCCGGAGGACTGCTCAGCGTCGATGAAGCCTGCGCTCGTTACACCTTGAGCCTGGAAGAATTCACTAGCTGGCAGCGCGCGGTTGACCGGTCCGGAATGCCGGGGCTGCGGGTCACCCGGATCAAACATTATCGCGAACAATATGAGCGCCAGCAGCGCTATTGATCGCTATTTAATATGGACGACCAGAAGGAGGCCGCGGACATCGTTCCGCGGCCTTTTCATTTCGGGTCCGACTGGACAGCCTGTTGTTTATACGGAACAAGACGCAAGCATCACGCGTCTTGATGCCGGAAGGTTCGCGCAAAGCGGCCACGAACAGGAGGGAATTGCACATGGGTTTCATTATTTGGATCGTCATCGGTGGTATCGTTGGTTGGCTTGCCAGCCTGGTGATGCGCACTGACGGCCAGCAGGGCATCCTGCTGAACATCGTCGTCGGCATCGTTGGCGCGTTCATTGCCAGCCTCATCATCAGCAAGGGCAATATCAACACCAGCAACCCGCTCGACATCACCAACATCCTGGTGTCGCTGGTCGGCGCGATCATCCTGCTCGGGATCGTCAACCTGATCCGTCGCGGTTCGGTCCGCTAAGCGGTCGCCGCCAAGAAATGAGGGCCGCGCTGACACATGTCCGCGCGGCCCTTTTGTTATTGCAGCTCGAAGCTCATCGCCAGCGTGACCTCAAGGTCCTGGCTGCCGGGATCGATCTCGGTCTTGGCCGCCGACGATGCCATCGCATCCCGCGCATAAGGCATTGGCGCGCGCGAGAAGCCGCCCGCTTCGCTGACCGACAGCAATTTCACTACCCGCATCCCCAGTGACCGGGCGTAAAGCTCGGCCCGGGCTCGGCCGGCGACAAGCGCCTTGGTCCGCGCTTCGTCATAGGCCGCCTCGGGCTTGTCGATCGTCAGGCTCGGCCCGCTGATCTGGTTGGCCCCCTCGACGACCAAAGCATCGAGGATCTTGCCCGAATTGCGGATGTCGCGAAATTTGACCGAGACATTGTTCGACGCCTGATAGCCGGTCAGCACCGGCGTCTGGTTGTTTTCATAACGATAATCGGGGTTGAGGCTGATTGAACTTGTCTGAATGTCCTTGCCGGCGATCCCGGCGCGCCGAAGCGCTGCACGCACCCGATCCATCCGCATCGCATTGTCGCCGATCGCCCCGGTTGCAGTGGGCGACTTGGTCACCACCCCAGCCGAAATGATCGCCAGATCAGGGACCCGGCTGACGGTGCCGGTGGCATTGATATCGAGCCGGGTGCCGGCCACCGGCTGGATGATCGCGGCGGCCTGCGCCGGAAGCGCGGCCGGGGTCGCCATCGCGGTCGCGGCAGCAAGGCTTAGAAAAAGCATCTTGGTCATAAACTCTCCACTGCGAACGAAATCGCCGGGCGACCATAGCCGCCCGGCGATAAATCGATGCTGAATGAGCCGTAAGCGCGCCTTAGCGGCGGCGAAGGATCAATCGATAGACGAACAGGATCACGAACGCGCCGACGATTGCGCCGATGAATCCGGCACCGTTGGACGCGCTGGTCAGGCCGACCTGTTGGCCAATGAAACCGGCCAGCAACGCCCCGGCAATGCCGAGCAGGACGGTGACGATGCAGCCGCCCGGATCCTTGCCCGGCATCAGCAGCTTGGCGATGGCGCCCGCGATTCCACCGATGATGATCCATGCAATCCAGCCGTGTGATTCAAGATAACCCACAGTCGCCTCCCTTGTTTTCCAGCCGCCATGCTGTCCGCGCGGCGCGCCACAGTCAACTCCAACGTCGCTTTGCGGAGCAACCGGCACCGTTGGTCGAAAATGGCTTGGCGGAGCCCCGCGCCACGGCTTGTGTTGCAGCCAGTGAGTTATTCGCGTAATACAGCTGCAAGATGGTAGCTGCGTGACAACGCGATCAAGGCGAGAGAATGACAGACATGAACCAAGAAAGCCGTTTCCAGGCATCGGATTCGTTGATCGTCATCGATCGGCCGGGGCGCAAACGCTGGATCATCGTCGCGGCGGTGGTCATCGTAATAGCGCTGGCGATCGCATTCGCGATGTTCCGCGGCGGCGGGGACTCCGCCGCTCCGGCGGGTGCTGCTGGTACCCGAGCGGCGGGTGGTGGCCGCGGCGGACAGGTTCCGACGGTGACGGTGATTGTTCCCGGCCGGACTGAGGTTGCCCGGACGGTAACTGCATCTGGCGCGCTGGCTGCCCGCCGCGACCAGCCGGTCGGGGTGGCTGGCGAAGGCGGGGTGGTTCGCGCAGTCTATGTTGATGCCGGAAGCTGGGTCCGCCAGGGCCAGGTGCTGGCATCGATTGATCGATCGGTTCAGTCGCAAACCGCAGCGCAACTCGCTGCCTCGATCCAGGTCGCGCGCGCCGACGCGGCCCTTGCCCAGAATGAATTTGACCGCAGTGCCGCGCTGGTCAGTCGCGGCTTCGTGTCGAAGGCAGACCTCGACCGCAAAAAGGCTGCGCGTGATGCCGCCAACGCGCGCGTTCGGGTCGCCCAGGCGCAACTTGGTGCTGCCCAGGCGCAAATCGGCCGACTCGACATTCGTGCTCCAACGTCGGGTCTGATCCTGGCCCGGAGCATCGAAGTCGGTCAGATGGTGACCGGCGGCGCTGGTGGCTTGTTCCGTCTTGCCAAGGGTGGCGAAATGGAAATGCGCGCCGCGCTTTCCCAACAGGATTTGGCGCTGGTTCGCTCGGGCATGGCGGCATCGGTCAAGCCAATCGGCACGGATCGTACGTTTTCCGGAACGATCTGGCAGGTCTCGCCAGTAATCAACCCGCAAAGCCGGCAGGGTGAAGTGCGAATCTCCATCCCCTACGATTCATCGATCCGCCCGGGCGGCTTCGCTGAAGCGCGCATCGCCGCCGGCATCACGACGGCGCCGCTGCTTCCGCAAAGCGCGGTGTTGAGCGATTCGAAGGGCAATTACGTCTATGTCGTCAACGCTCGTAACATGGTTGAGCGACGCGCCATTAAGCTCGGTGACGTCGGTGATCGCGGAATTGGCATATCGGAGGGCCTCAACGGTCAGGAACGAATTGTCGAATCGGCGGGCCCGTTCCTCAATCCCGGGCAAAAAGTCGCCCCAAGAACAGTCGCTTCCACCGCGAAATAGGAATTTTTCTCCGTGAACTTTCGCAACATTTCGTCCTGGTGCATTCGCAACCCAGTTCCGCCGATCGTGCTGTTCATCGGCCTGTTGCTGGCCGGCGTCGTCGCGTTCGCGAGAATGGACGTTAATAATTTTCCCGACGTTGAATTTCCTGCAGCGTTTGTCAGTATTTCCCAGCCCGGTGCCGCGCCGAGCGAACTGGAGACCCAGGTAACGCGTCGCGTCGAAGCAGCGATGCGCGGACTTGAGGGAATCGAGGAGATCAACAGCACCGTTCGCGAAGGTAGCAGCACGACCCAGGTGTCCTTTGTCATTGGCACACCGCTGGACCGTGCCGTGACCGACATGCGCGACGCCGTATCCCAAATTCGCAGCGATTTGCCCGACGGCATCCTTGAGCCGCAGGTGCAACGCATCGTCGCCAATGGCGGCGGTGAGTTTTCGTACGTCGCTGCGGAAACGACCGAAATGACTCTCGAACAACTGAGCTGGTATGTCGACAACAAGGTCGCGCGGACGGTGCTTTCCGTCCCCGGCATGGCGACCGTCACGCGCGAGGGGGGTACCGACCGCCAGATCCGCGTCGAGCTCGATCCGGCGGCGCTTCAGGCCCAGGGCATCACTGCGGCGCAGGTTAACCAGCAACTACGCCAGCTCAATATCAATGCGGCGGGCGGTCGGGCCGAGATCGCCGGGTCCGAGCAGACCGTCAGGGTGCTCGGTAATAGTCAAACGGCCTTCGACCTCTCTCAACAGCAGATCATCGTTCCAGGTGGGCGGGTCGTTCGGCTGGCGGACCTGGGGTCGATTCGCGACGGGACGTCCGAAGACCGTACGGCGGCGTTGCTCGACGGTCGTCCGGTGGTCAGTTTCAACCTGCAGCGCGCGCGCGGATCGTCCGAAGTCACGGTCTATGACGAAGCGTGGAAGACGCTGCGGAAGCTCGAACAGGACGATCCGCGAGTCCGTTTCGTCGAGATCAACAACAGCACCGACTACACAAAATCCCAATATAGCTCGTCAGTTTGGGCATTGATCGAGGGCGCGGTGCTCGCGGTGATCGTGGTCTTTCTGTTCCTGCGCGACGGCCGCGCCACGCTGATTTCGGCGGTCGCCATCCCGTTATCGGCGATCCCGGCGTTTTATTTCATGGATTTGATGGGGATCAACCTCAACTTCCTGTCGCTGCTTGCCCTGGCGCTGGTCGCGGGCGTGTTGGTCGACGATGCGATCGTCGAGATCGAGAATATCGTCAGGCACATGCGCATGGGCAAATCGGCCTATCAGGCATCGATGGATGCCGCCGACGAGATTGGCCTGGCGGTGCTGGCAACGACCATGGCGATCGTCGCCGTCTTCCTGCCGGTGGCGTTGATGCCCGGCATTTCGGGCCAATTTTTCCGCAATTTCGGCTACACCGTGGTTCTCGCAGTGCTGATGAGCCTGTTCGTGGCGCGCATGATCACGCCACTGATGGCCGCCTATTTCCTCCGCGCTCATGGCGAGCAGGCCCACGCAGAGGGCCCGACCATGCGCAAGTATCTCGACGTGCTGCGCTGGACCCTGCGTCACCGCTGGGCGGCAGTTGTCGGCGGCATCGGCGCACTGGTGCTGACGGTCGTCGCTTTCGGAACTTTGTCGATGACCTTCCAGCCCGAGCAGGATGTCGACACCTCACGCGTCCGCATTGGCATGCCGCCCGGGACGACCCTTGCGCAGACCCGGCGGGTTGCCGGCGAAGCCGCCGCGATCATTGCCAAACACCCCGACGTCGACAAGGTATTCGAACGAGTTTTTACCAGTGCTGGCTTCGTCAATGTGAAATATAAGAAGGATCGCGAGAAAAAGAGCTTCGAGATCGAGCGCGAGCTCAACCCGAGGCTGGCGCAGATCCCCGACGCCCAGGTCAATTTCCTCAGCCAGGGTGGTGGTGGCCCAGGCGGCGGCGGCCGAGCGATTACCATGTTCCTGGGTAGTGACGATCCGGTCCTTCTTGAAAAGGTTGCCAACCAGGTCTCAGCCGAGATGGAGCGCCTTCCCGAGGTCATCGCGCCGCGCGTCCAGGGCGACAATGTCCGGCCCGAAATCCTGGTTACGCCGCGCTTCGATCTGGCTGCCGAACTGGGTGTCACGACCGCCGCGCTCAGCCAGACGATCCGCATCGCAACGATTGGCGATATCGACCAGAACAGCGCCAAATTCTCGCTATCGGATCGCCAGGTGCCAATCATAGTCAGCCTGCCCAAGAGCGCGCGCGCCGACCTCTCGATCTTGGCCAATCTGCCGGTACCGACGACCAGCGGTGGTTCGGTGCCGCTCAAGTCCGTGGCCGAAATCAGTTTCGGTTCTGGCCCGGTGACCGTCCAGCGCACTAACCAGGTGCGACGGATCGCGATCGGCGCCGACTTGGCCTCCGGACTGGTATCGAGCGACGCCTGGAAGAAGATCGACCAGCTGCCCTCGGTCAAAAATATGCCCGAAGGCGTCACCAGGCTGCAGCTTGGTGATCAGAAATGGCAGGGCGAGTTGATCCAGAGCTTTGCCATCGCGGTCATAGCCGGAATCCTGCTCGTGTTTGCAGTGCTCGTGCTGCTTTATCGCCGTTTCCTTGCGCCATTCGTCAACATGGCTTCGCTCGTGCTTGCACCGCTCGGCGCCGGGATTGCCCTGCACATCGCCGGAATGCCCGTATCACTGCCGGTGTTCATTGGTCTGCTAATGTTGCTCGGTATCGTTGCCAAGAACTCGATCCTGCTGGTCGATTTTGCGGTCGAGATGATGGATCACGGAATGTCCAAGGACGAGGCGATCTACGAAGCCGGACACAAACGCGCGCAACCCATCGTGATGACCACCGTCGCGATGGTCGCAGGCATGGTTCCAACCGCCTTGTCGCTCAACGGCGACGGAAGCTGGCGCGCGCCGATGGGGGTGACCGTGATCGGCGGACTGATCTTCTCCACCGCCCTGACGTTGCTGCTGGTCCCGGCCTATTTCTCGATCGCCATCGACCTCGAAAAATGGGTGGGAAGAAAGTTCGGCCGGCTGCTCGAGTCAGATTCGTCACCCACATCGGGTACTGAGCCGCTTCCGGCGGAGTGACATCGATTGGCGACCGGTTAAGGTGCCGATCATGACCCGCGCGCCGGACCTTGCCCGATTCAACCCGTCGCAGCCCGGAACGCGCGGGATGAAGCTCGTCGCCACCGGATTGCTGGTGGTGATGGCGGTCACCTTTATCATCGCGCGGGGGTTCGAGCCCGACTATCCTTGGCTGGCCTGGGTCAAGGCGTTCGCTGAGGCGGGGATGGTCGGTGGGCTGGCCGACTGGTTCGCGGTGACTGCTTTGTTCCGCCACCCGCTCGGGCTGCCGATCCCGCATACCGCGATCATCCCACGCAACAAGGATCGCATCGGCGAGGCGCTGGCCAATTTCCTCAAGGAAAATTTCCTCATCGCCCCGGTGGTTGCCCGCCGGATGAAGCATATCGACCTGGCGGGCGCTGCAGGACGTTTCCTCCAGACGCCGCAAGGCGAAGCGACCCGTATTCGGCAGGGCGCAAGCCGGCTGATAGCGGATCTGTTCGAGAGCCTCGATGACGAACGCTTAGGCGGACTGGTCAAAGGTGCGATCTCGGGCCGACTTCGGCAGGCGGAAGTGGCGCCATTACTTGGCCATGCGCTGGCGAGCTCGATCAATGACGATCGCCACGTCCCGATGCTCGAGGCCGCGATCCGCTGGACTGCCCGCGCGCTAGACGCCAACGAGAGCCTGATCCGTGAGATGGTCAAGAAACGCACCAATTGGGTGCTTAAGCTCGCCGGGGTCGATTCACGACTGTCGGACTCGATCATCGACGGGCTGAAAAAGCTCACCGTCGACATGCACACCGACCCCGCGCACCCGGTGCGAATCCGGATTGAGCAGGCGCTGGCCGACCTAGCTAACGACCTCCAGACCAATCCCGAAACCCAGGGCAAGGTCGAGGATCTCAAGTTGCAATTGCTCGACAATCAGTCGGTCGGATTATGGCTCGATACGCTATGGCAAAAAGGTCGCGAGGCGATGATTCGCGCCGCACGTAACCCCGATGCGGCAATGGCCGGCAAGCTTGGCGATGTGCTCAAATCGATGGGTCAGAGCCTCGAGAAGGACGTGCGCATCCGCAACGCCATCAACCAGTTCGCGCGGCGCGCGGTGGCCGGGATGGCGGCAAGTTACGGCAGCTCGATCGTCAAATTGGTCAGCGAGACTGTGCGCGGATGGGACGCTCGAACCATCACCAACCGCCTTGAAGCCGCCGTCGGGCGCGATCTGCAATATATTCGCATCAACGGCACCTTGGTCGGTGGGCTGGTCGGCCTCATACTTCACGCATTAGACACGATCTGAACAGGGAACATTATATGAAAAAATTCGTCATCGCGCTCGCACTCGGCACCGCTGCTCCTGCGTTCGGGCAAGCCCCTGTCACGGTCACCCCCATCGCCGATCCGGTAACCGTCATCCATGCCGGCACGTTGATTGCCGAGGCCGGCAAGCCCGCCCGCCGCAACGCCTCGATCATTATTCGCGGCCGGACCATTGCCGAGGTGCGCGACGGGTTCGTCGATGTGCCAGGCGCCCGCGTCGTCGACCTGCGAAACGCGACCGTCCTGCCCGGCCTGATCGACAGCCACGTCCACTTGTCCGGGCTCGATGACCGGCTTCAGGCGCGGCTCCAGGCTTCGGGGCGCGACAATGAAGACGAAACCTTCACCGCCATCCTCAACGCCCGCAAGACATTGCTCGCCGGTTTCACCACGGTGCGCGATCTCGGTGGCGACCCACGGCTCGTCCTGTCGTTGCGCGATTCGATCAATGCCGGGCAATTCTCCGGCCCGACAATCCTTGCAGCGGCGCGGATGGTGTCGGTCTCGGGCGGCCATGGCGACGGCCGCAACGGCGCCAATCGCGGCCTTGCCAGCCTGGTCGAGCGGCCGGGCAACACCTGCAACGGCGCCGACGACTGCCGCCGCGCCACCCGCGAGCAGGTTAGTGCCGGGGCCGACGTGATCAAGTTCGCCGCCACTGGCGGGGTGCTGAGCAATGTGCCCGGCGGGCTCAACCAGCAGATGATGGACGACGAAATGCGCGCTGTGGTGACCACCGCGCGCACGTTCGGCCGCAAGGTCGCGGCCCACGCCCACGGGGTCGAAGGCGTGAACGCCGCACTCCGCGCCGGGGTCGATTCGATTGAGCATGGCACCTTCACCAACGAGGAGAGCTTCCGCCTCTACAAGCAGACCGGGGCCTATTACGTCCCGACCCTGCTCGCCCCCGCCGCAGCGCTTGCCGACGGGGTGCGCGGGGCGCTCACTCAGGCGCAATATGACAAGGCGCGCGCCGCCGCTGGCAATGCCGAGAAAAGCTTCGCCGAAGCAATCCGTCGCGGGGTCAAGATCGCCTTCGGCACCGATACGGGTGTGTCGCCGCATGGCCGCAATGCCGAGGAATTCGCGCTGATGGTCAAAAATGGCATGAGCCCGACGCTGGCGATCCGCTCGGCCACAGTCGACGCGGCCGAACTGCTCGGGATCACTGCGCGCGCGGGGACGATCGAAGCCGGCAAGGACGCCGACATCATCGCTGTCGACGGCGATCCCACGCAGAACGTCCGGCTGCTCGAACAGGTCGGCTTTTTGATGAAATCGGGCCGGGTCCACAAGGTCGGCGGCCAGCGCCAATTGACCAGCGCAGATTAGCCCGCGCTGACCCGCTCAATCGTCGCGCCGACTGCCTGGAGCTTTTCTTCGAGCCGCTCATAGCCGCGATCGAGGTGGTAAACCCGCAGCACTTCGGTCTCGCCCTCGGCTGCAAGCCCGGCGAGCACCAGGCTCATCGACGCGCGCAAATCGGTTGCCATGACCTGCGCGCCGGTCAAATGCGCCCCGCCCTTGACGATCGCCGAGCGTCCGTGGACCTCGATTTCGGCGCCCATGCGGCGCAATTCGGGGACGTGCATGTAGCGATTTTCGAAGATCGTTTCTTCAAGGAAGCTTTGCCCCTCGGCGACGGTCAGCATCGCCATGAACTGCGCCTGCATGTCGGTCGGGAAGCCGGGGTATGGCGCTGTTGATACCGCGAGCGGCTTGAGCGGCTGGTGCGCCGAAACCTTCATCCCGTTGTCGGTGAATTCGATCGTCAGGCCTGAGGCCGCAATGGCGTTGGTGATCGCCAGCATATCGGCCGGGCGCGCGCCGACCAATTCGATCGACCCGCCGGTGATCCCGGCGGCGCAGGCATAGCTGCCCGCCTCGATCCGGTCGGGCATCACGTCATAAGTGCAGCCGTCGAGCCCCTCGACCCCGTCGATGGTGAGATGCGACGAACCGATGCCGTCGATCTTGCCGCCCATCGCCACCAGCAGATTGCACAGATCGACAATCTCGGGCTCGCGCGCGGCATTGAACAATTGGCTTTTGCCGGTAGCCAGCACCGCCGCCATCAGCGCATTTTCGGTCGCCCCGACCGACACCACGGGGAACGTGTAATCGCCCCCGGGTAGACGACCCTTGGGCGCGGTCGCCTTCACATAGCCCGCCGCCAGGTCGATATCGGCGCCGAGTGCTTCCAGGGCCTTCAAATGCAGGTCGATCGGCCGGTCGCCAATCGCGCAGCCGCCGGGCAGTGACACGGTCGATTCGCCAGCGCGGGCGAGCATCGGCCCGAGCACCAGGATCGAGGCGCGCATCTTGCGCACCATGTCATAGGGCGCGACGGTCGAGGCGATATCCTTGGCCTCGAGCGTCATCTTGCGCCCGAATTCGCCTTTCTTGACCCCCGCGACCTTGGTCGAGACGCCAAGCCCGTTGAGCAAATGCGAGAAATTATCGACGTCGGCGAGTCGCGGCAGATTGCCGAGCGTCAGCTTGCCCGCAGTGAGCAAGGCGCAGGGCAATAGGGTCAGCGCGCTATTCTTCGCGCCCGAAATCGGGATTTTGCCTTCAAGGCGTTTGCCGCCAGTGATACGAATGGAATCCATGCCGCGCTTTAGCGAAAGCGCTGCGAGTCACAAGCTGTCACGCTTTCTCGAGCGTCGCCTGCAGCGGGTGCTGGTTCTCGCGGGCGAAGTCGATGATCTGGCTGACCTTCGTCTCGGCCACTTCATAGGTGAACACGCCGCACACCCCGACGCCCTTCTGGTGCACCGCGAGCATCACCCGCGTAGCATCTTCGATCCCCATCGAAAAATAGCGCTGCAGGACGAGCACGACGAACTCCATCGGCGTGTAATCGTCATTAAGCAGCAGCACCTTGTAATTCGACGGCTGCTTGGTCTTGGGGCGCGTGCGGGTAACGACTCCAGTTTCGAAATCGTCGTCGGTGCCGTCGCGTTGGGGCGGGTCGGCCATGGTTACATCGTGGATCATCATGTCGCTCTAGAATATGGCATGCCGCGAACGCGCCGCAACCCCCGGACGGTCCGCAAACCCCATGAAAAAATGCGGCCGCCCCATCAAGGGACGGCCGCATCACTGCCTAACAAGGAGGAGGGAGTGTTAGGCAGCAAGCTCGTTGATACGCTCGGCGTTGATCGACGCGCGGTTCGACAGCGGCTGAACCGCTTCACCGGCGAGCTTGACCATCGCTTCGGTGAACTTCGAACCTTCGGCGACCAGACGGTCGAACGAGGTGCGGGCCAGTTCCGACTGAAGCTGGAAGAACTCGGTCGGCGACTTGGCGTCGGCGAGGGTCTTGAGCGAAGTCGATGCCTGCTCGAAGCCGTCACGGCTGCTGGCAAGCGCGTCCTGGCCGAGCGAGCGAACGCCGGTGGCGGCGATACGGCCGGCCTCGGTGATCGCTTCGAGGTTCGCCTTGGCGATCTCGGTCATTTCGCTGGCTGCTTCCTGCGACTTGCGAACCAGATCCTGGCCACGCTCGCCGGCACCGGCAAAAATGGTCTGGAAACGGTCGACGGCGGGAAGTTCGAAACCAGCGAACATCTTGGTGAAATCATAAGCCATGGGTGAATTCCTTTCGATCTGGGTGGTGACCGCAGCGATGGTCGCCTTGGCAATGCGCTTGGTCGACTTGACCGCACGCTTGTTGATTTTCTTGACCGTCGCATTGAGCTTGGCCGGAGCCTTGCGCGAACGACGCTTGGCAACCACGGCGCGGGCCTTGCGGACCGGCTTGGCGGCGATCTTCTCGACCTTGGCAGCGACTGCCTTCGCCGGAGCGGTGACGGCCTCGACGGCCTTGTCGGTGGTAGGTTCGGTGTTTGCGATGATGGTGTCATTAGCCATGTGAAATTCCTTTGCTGCAGTGCACAATAGTGCGTTGCAGCGAGGAATACAAGCATTTTGTTGCACTGCACCATTTCGGCTACGCGCCTTGACGCGGGGCGCATCGCCAAGGCAAGTGCGGCCATGGATCCCGCGATCGAAACTCCCTCCCCTGACCGCCGCCGCCGCGGCCTGCTGATCGTCCTGTCGTCGCCATCGGGCGCGGGCAAGACCACGATCAGCCGCAAGCTGATGGAGGTCGACCCGTCGATCACCATGTCGGTCAGTGCCACCACCCGGCCGATGCGCCCCGGCGAAGTCGACGGGAAAGATTATCATTTCGTCACCGATGCAGCGTTCGAGAAACTGGTTGCCGACGACGAACTGGCCGAATGGGCCTACGTCTTCGATCATCGCTACGGCAGCCCGAAGGAGCCGATCAAGGAAGCGCTCAAGGACGGGCGCGACATTCTGTTCGACATCGACTGGCAAGGCACGCAGCAACTCGAATATGCCTTCCGCACCGACCTCGTGCGGATCTTCATCCTGCCGCCGTCAATGCCCGAGCTGGCCCAGCGGCTCAACGATCGCGGCACCGACAGCGAAGAAGTGATCGACTTCCGCATGCGCCGCGCGGCGCAGGAGATCGGCCATTGGGCGGAATATGATTATGTCCTGATCAACGACGACGTCGAGCGCTGTTCGAAGGATGTCCAGGCGATCGTCACTGCCGAGCGGCTCCACCGCGAACGCCAGCCCTATCTGATGCAATTCGTCCGCGAACTGGTCGCCCGACCTAACTGAAAATGCAGCCTAATTAAGCAATTCGACGAAGCGGGACGCGGCGAGGAACTCGATCCGCCGCGCCTCGATCATCGCCTCGGCCTCCGCGTCTGATCCCCATTGTTCGAGCTGCCATTGCTCGTCGATGGTCACCGCATCCCACACCGCGTCGGCCGGTATCGCTTGCTCGACCACTGCGAGGCCCGCGACCAGTGAACCGCTGATCGTTACTAACGGTGCCAGCGCGGCGAGCCTGAACGGATCGAGCGAATGAACCGCTTGGCCGAGGTGGCGAATCGTCTCGGGCGGCTGGGGGACGTGGATGATCCCGCTGCAGGTCGCGAAGTCGACGTCGTATCGCCGCCGCGCCCAGCCCAGCAACGCATCCCACGCCTTGGTCTGGCGATCGACGAGTGGCTCCGGATCGGCGGCGCGGTAGCAAGTAAGGTCGCTCTCGCCGAACCTGGCGAGGCCGGTCGCAATCTCGCCCCCGGCGCGGTCGATTGCTGCGTTGGCGAGGCCGGTCATCGGCATCGCACGCGGGTCGATTGTCTCGCCGGACGCATTCCATTCGGCGGCGATTGCGTCGGCCAACGCGCGGGTCGGGACGACCAGCGCAGTCCGGGCGGGGGTCTTGAGCGGTTTACCGTCAAGGGTGATGCCAAAGCCGCCATCGACCGGCGCGGCAGCCGCTTCTTTCCAGAAACGCTTCACTTCTTGTCCCACGACCGTTTCAGCAAGCGCGGCATGACGATCGCATCGATCGCGCCGACGATCGCGATGATCGCGCCCAGCGCCGGCCAGCCGCCTGGTCGAATCAGCCCGGTGGACGCAATGGCGATCCCGAGCAGAAAAATCGCCAGCCCGACGATCCTCATCAAGGCGAACAGATGAAAGCGCTTCTTCCACATTGCATCATCTTCTTGGCTCATGCGTGCACCCATTGATTGGCCATATCCGGTAGCTCGGCGGGGTCTTTGGCGACGTGGTGCGCCCCGGCGTCGCGCAACTCAGCTTCATCGTGATAGCCCCAGGCGGCCCCGATCGCACCGCAAAGTGCGGCGCGCGCGGCACCCATGTCCCACGAGGTGTCACCGATGAAAATAGTCGATCCGGGGGTCGCGCCCGCTTCGTCAATCGCCGCAAGCACCATTGCCGGGTGCGGCTTGGAGGGGTGGCGATCGGCAGTCTGGAGGGTGACGAACTTGTCGGCGATTCCATGTGCGGCGAGACAGTGGGCGAGCCCGCGGTCGCTTTTGCCGGTTGCGACGCCAAGCGCCCAGCCGTCGGCGCGCAAGGCGTCGAGCGCCTCGACCATGCCGTCATAGAGCGGTTCCTCGACCGAACCCGCCCCGCGCATCGCAATGAATGCCTCGCGGTAGGTGGCGGACAGCGCCCGGTGATCACCATCGGGGACCAGCTCGGCAAAGGCTTCGTCGAGGCTCAGCCCGATCACTCGCTTGGTGACGGAGCGCGGCGGGCAGTCGATGTTGTGCGCCGAAAACGTCGTGCGCAGCGCGCGATCGATGCTCCCGCCGCTGTCGACCAGGGTTCCGTCGCAGTCGAAAATCGCCAGCTTGATCATTTGCGCGTGGCGGGCTTTCCGCCAGGCTTGCGGGGCGCTGACCTGACCGGCCGTGCCGGAGGTTTGCCGCTTGACCGTTCCGCTCTTGAAGGCGGTTTTCCGGCGGGCTTGCGGGTTGGTTTGCCAGTCGCTTTGCCCGCAGGTTTGCCAGAAGGCTTGCCGGTCGCTTTCTTGTCGTCCCCCCGCTCGCCGCGCCCGCGTCGCTCGCCCTTGCGCTCACGCCGGCGGGACTTGGCCGCCGCCGCCTCGCGCCGCGCCTTCACCTCGGGGTCGGTCTTGTAATCGAAGGTGTCGAGCGGCAGCGCATCGCCCGCCAGCGGGTCGAAGCCGAGCATCTTCAATGTCTCAGCGAAATGGACCGGAAGTTCGGCGGTACCGTCGATCACCACCCCGTCGGGGCCGTCGATCCTGAGCCGCCGCGCATGCAAGTGCATCTTGCGGCTGACCCCGCCGGTCAGGAACGCTTCTGCACCGCCATATTTGGCATCGCCGACGATCGGGTGGCCAATCGCCGCCATGTGCGCCCGCAGCTGGTGCGTGCGTCCGGTCAGCGGCTGGAGCTCAACCCAGGCGGCGCGATTGCCGACCCGGTCGATCATCCGATAGCGGGTCTTGGCGGTCTGGCCGTCCTTCTCGTCGACGTGCATCTTCTCGCCGCCACTGCCGGGCTGCTTGGCGAGCGGGGCGTCGATCAACCCCTGATCGAGGCTCGGCACGCCGGTGATGATCGCCCAATACACCTTGCGCGCGGTGCGGCCGCTGAACGATTTGGAGAAATGCGCGGCCGCCCGCGCCGAACGCGCCACCAGCAACACGCCGCTGGTATCCTTGTCTAGCCGATGGACCAGCTTGGGCCGCTGTTCATTCTCCCCCGCCAGTCCGCCGAGCAATCGGTCGAGATGCTGGCTGGTCTTCGTCCCGCCCTGAGTCGCCAAGCCAGGCGGCTTGTTGAGCAAAAACCAGTCGCGGCCATGATCGATCTTCATCGACTGGACCAGCTCGGCCTCGTCGTCGGTCAGGACAATTGCGGCGCGCCTGGGGCGCAATTCTTCCTCATCCTTGGCTTCGGCGGGGGGCACGCGGATCGACTGGCCCGATTCGATGCGGTCGCCCGGGGAGGCGCGCTTGCCGTCGATGCGGATTTGCCCGGTGCGCGCCCAGCGCGACACCTGGTTGAAGCTGACATCGGCCAAATGCCGCTTGAACCAGCGGTCGAGGCGAATGCCGTCATCGTCATCGGCGACGATGAAATTGCGTGATTCATTGGGGGAGGTCATGCGGCCCCTTAGCCTAGCGATCCGCTCCCGACCAATATTCAAACGCCTCGGCTTGCAATCGCTCGACCAGACGGCGTGCAGCGGGGCCATCCCAAGTCCCGACATGGCCGTGATTGTCCGCCCCGCCAGCGACCCACCAGCCCTGCCCCGGAAGCCCGTCCGACTGGCGCACGACCAATACCGCAAGCTCGGGTTCGCCCAGCGCGTTGGCCTCGCGATCGACGCTCCCGAGCACGGCGCACAGCGCCCGCATCTTGGGGCGCGAGAAAGCGAAGCCGAGGTGGCCGAGCATGGCCGAATAAGTGATTGACGATCCGGCCTTGGCCGAGGCGATCAGATGCGCGCGGACTTCGGCCGGGTCGGCCAGCAGGTTCGCGTTGCTGCCGGTCACTTCGGCTGGTCGGCGACCGGCGTCAGTTCGTAAGCATGGAGCTTGGAGCCGTCCTGCGGCCATGGGATCACCAGCCGCCAGCGGAACGGGCCAGTCCGTTCAAGGATCCCGGCCATGTCGCGCTTGGGATTGTCGCCATAGGCGATCGGCGCTTCCTCGTCGCCTAGCGCCAGGCTGCCGAGGAAAATAAGCCGTTTCGGATCATCATCTTCCCACAATCGGCCGGCGGGCCGCTGGCTGCCGGTCTGCTTGACGATCGTCAGCAGATTGCCGTCGACTTCCACGTAGCAGAAAAAGGGTTTGAATTTCTCGAACGCCGGCTTGCCGCCAAGCTTGACCAGTCGGCAGCGATAGCTGCCCGGGGTAGGTGCCGGCCGAGAAAGCGCGGCATTGGATTTCACCAATTCGCTCTCTTCGCGAATCGCGCTGCCGAAGCCGGCCTTGCGTGCATCGGCCAGCCCCGCCGCCCAGGCGCCGCTGACGTTGGCCAGTCGGCCCTTGTCGGCGGCGCTGGCGATGCCCTGCCACACCTCGGCCTTGAGCGGTTCGCCGACGCTGATCACGGCACGCGGCTTGTCCTTGACCGGAACGCAGCCGCCGACCGTCGTAACGGCAATGATTAGCGGCAGGATCTGGCGGATCGACGGCAAAGCGGAAACTTTCAGTTATCGGGCCGGCCAAGGTGGCACTACCGCGCGCCGCTTTCAACTAACAACCGGTTGAGCATGTCCGTTGACTTGGGGTGCAGTCCGGCTAGGCGCACCCAGGATGAACGCATCCCGGTCAGCCCCCGCGCCAAGCGACCGACAGTGGCGTGCCGGGCTGGCCTATGGCGTGGTCGCCTATGCCCTGTGGGGCGTGATGCCGATCTACTTCAAGCAAATCGCTAGCGTCGCCTCACTCGACATTGTTGCCCACCGCATCATCTGGTCGATGCTGGTCCTCGCGGGCCTCCTGACCATTGCCCGCGCCTGGGGCGAGGTTCTCGCTGCCTTGCGCAATCGCAAGGTGATGTTGACCCTGCTCGTCACGTCACTGCTGGTCGGCACCAACTGGCTGCTCTACGTTTACGCGATCAACAGTGGACACATTCTCGCTGGCAGCCTGGGCTATTATCTCAATCCGCTGGCCAACATCCTGCTTGGCCGGTTCGTGCTCGGCGAACAGCTGGCGAAACGGCAATGGGCCGCGGTCGGTATCGCCGGCGCGGGAATCGCCGTGCTTGCGGCGGGGGCTGGCGGGACATTGTGGATCAGCTTGATCCTGTGTTTCAGCTTCGCCACCTACGGCCTGCTGCGCAAGGTCATTGCGGTCGATTCGCTGGCCGGGCTGTCGATCGAGACCGCCTTGCTGTCCCCGCTAGCACTCGGCTTCCTGCTGCTCGGCGGCGCAACCGGTCAACATATGTTCGCGCATTCCGCCACCGTGAATGCCTATCTCATCGCCGCCGGGATCGTCTCGACCGTACCATTGCTATGCTTCACCGCCGCCGCGCGCCGCTTGCCTTATTCGACCGTCGGGATGCTCCAGTTCCTCGCCCCTACGCTGCAATTCGCGCTTGCCGTCGGCCTTTATGGCGAGCCATTCACTGTTCCCCATGCCATTGCGTTCGGTGCGATCTGGATCGCGCTCGCGCTCTACGCCTCCTCCCTGATCGGGGCGCGCCGCAAAGCCGGTGATGCGACCGAATTGGGCGAAGCCTGACCCCCGTGATAGGAAGCTCCTCATGCTCAATGTCGTTTCGATAATTATCGGCCTCGTTGCCTTGCTGTTCGCAATCCCGGCGTTTCTGCCGGTGTTGGCGCTCGCTTATTATCTGATCATCCCGTTGGCGATCATCGGCGCGGTGATCGGTGCGGCGTCGTCGAGCAATGCCGGGCGCAACCTGAACCTGTTCGTGATTGTCGTGGGCGTCCTGCGGCTAATGCTGACCGGCGGCTTTTTCTGATCGTGCCATCGCCAGTAAGGATTTGGAAACCGTGCCGATGCTAGAAAAGGGGTAGGTCCATTGCGGGCCGATCCCTCCTATCCAGTGGGGAGCTGTCGTCTATTGTGCTGCGTACCCTGCCGGGGAGGGCAAATTGACGGAACAAGCGCGACGCGCGGAGCGTGTGCCACTGCAGTGCGAGATCGGGTTCCGCCGCCACGGCGACGCACGCTATCGAATTGAGCTGGTCGATTTCTCGCCCGATGGCTGCTGCATAACGCCGCCGGTCAAGGTCGAGCTTGGCGAGCGGATTTTCCTGCGTTTCGGCGATCTCGAGGCGGTTCACGGCCGCGTCGCGTGGATCGAGCAATGGAAGGTCGGGGTGAAGTTCGACCAGCCGTTCCATCCGGCGGTGTTCGATGATGTGGTCAACCGCCTGCGCAAGTGATCAGCGCGTCCTGACGTAACGCCCCGGCGCCTCCTCAATGGCCTTTTTCTTGCCTTTGCCCGGCACGCGCGCGCCCTCGGCCTTGACCGTCTTCGGGTCCCGCGCTTTCAGCCACTCGATCCAATCAGGCCACCAGCTGCCCTTATGTTCGGTCGCGCCGGCGACGAACTCGTCGAGGCTCGCGACCTTCTTGTCGTTGGTCCAATATTGATATTTGCCAGCCGCGGGCGGATTGACCACCCCGGCGATATGGCCCGATCCGGCGAGCACGAAGCGCTTCGACCCTGACAAGATACGCATCAATTTCCACACACTTGCCAAAGGGGCGATATGATCCTCGCGGCCAGCCTGGATATAGGCCGGGGTCGCGATCTTCGTCAGGTCGATCGGCACCCCGTCGATGCTGATCCCCCCCGGCTGGACGAGCAGATTCTGGCGGTACAATCGGGTCAGATAATCGCGGTGCCATTCGCCCGGCAGATTGGTCACATCGCTGTTCCAGTGGAGCAGGTCGAACGGCGGCGGGTCATTGCCCATCAAATAATTATTGACGACGTAATTCCACACCAGGTCGCGCCCGCGCAGCAGGTTGAAGGTCGCTGCCATCACCCGCCCGTCGAGCACGCCGGTTTCCGCGGTCAGCTTCTGCAGGGTCCCTATCGTGTCGTCGCCGATGAACATCTTGAGGTCGCCGGCATCTTCGAAATCGACCTGCGCGGTGAAAAAGGTCACGCTGGCGACCTTGTCGGCGTCGCCTTTCGCCGCGAGCATTGCCAGGGTCGCCGCGAGCGTTGTCCCGGCCACGCAATATCCGATCGTGTGAACCGATTTCGCACCCAGCACGTCGCGGATCACGTCAATCGCCTCGACCTGCGCCGCGACATAATCGTCCATCGTCACGTCAGCGATTGTCTCGTCGGCCGATTTCCAGCTGACCATGAACAGGCTGACGCCCTGCTTGACCGCCCATTTGACGAAGCTTTTCTCGGGCGTGAGGTCGAGAATGTAAAAGCGGTTGATCCACGGCGGAAAGATCACCAGCGGCGTTGCCAGCACATCCTCGGTGGTCGGCGCATAATGGATCAGCTGGAACAACCGGGTCTCGTGGATGACCTTGCCCGGCGTGGTCGCGAGATTGCGGCCAAGCTCGAACGCACCTTCGGGGCTCTGCGTCACCTGCCCGCGCGAAATATCGCCGAGCATGTTCTTGAGCCCGGACAGGAGGTTCTCGCCCTTGGTCTCGGCAGTGCGCTTCATCACCTCGGGGTTGAGCAAGGCGAAATTCGTCGGGCTCATCGCATCGACGAATTCCTTGGTCGCGAAGCGCAAGCGGCTGCGCGCGTCATCGTCGATCCCGTCGATCTTATCGACCGTCCCCATCAACCGGTCGGCAATGGCGAGATAGCTTTGCTTGACGGTATCAAACACCGGGTCCTGCCAGCCTTCGCCCGAAAAGCGGCGGTCGCGCTGCTCGCCGGCCGCGGTCGCCTGGTCGATCATCTGGCTCCATGCCTCCATGCCCTTCGACCACGCCTCGGCACCGGCACTCATCCACTGCATCGGATCGGCATTGGTGGCTGGCGGCGTGGGAAGGCCGAACCCCGGCATGGCGCTCGCCTTCGACAGATTTTCCGCCCACGCTTCCATTACCATCTGCTGCGCCTTGCCCATCAGCAACGTCCAGTGCTGGACGTCCTCGAACCCGGGCAGCGGCGGCGTGGTGGTTGTCGTATCGTCGGTCATCGCGCTTTCATAAGCGTCATTGCGAGCGAATGCGAAGCAATCCATAGCGCGCCGTCATGACCACGCCTGTTATCCTCCCCGTCGATGCGCTCGTCCTGCTCGATTATGTCGGCATTGCGGTGTTCGCCATGTCGGGCGCGCTGCTGGCGGCGGAAAAGAAACAGACCCTGGTCACCTTCATCTTCTTCGCAGTGGTCACCGGGGTCGGCGGTGGCACCGTACGCGACCTGCTGATCGGGGCGCCGGTATTCTGGGTATCGACCAACAGCACCCTGCTGATCTGTATCGCCGCTGCTTTTCTTGTCTGGTTCCTGTCACGCACCACCATCGCCGAGAAGGCCTTGCTGTGGTTCGACGCGGTCGGCCTGGCCGCTTACGCCACTTATGGCGCGGCCAAGGCGCTCAATTATGGCGTCGCCCCGGTCCCGGCCTTTGCGATGGGGGTAATGACCGCCTGTGTCGGCGGCATCATCCGTGACGTGCTCGCCAATGAACCATCGATCCTGATGCGCCCCGAACTCTACGTCACCGCCGCCGCGCTCGCCTCGGGCCTGTTCGTCGCCCTCACCCTGTTCGGTGCCCCGCCGGGACTTGCGGCGCTGGTGGCAGGCCTCGCCGGTTTCAGTTTGCGCGGTGCGGCAATTGCACGGGGATTGAGCCTGCCCGCTTATGACCGTTAAGATCGCCCGATGACCGACGATTTCTACCGCATCCAGCGCCTGCCGCCCTACGTCTTCGCCGAAGTCAATGCGATGAAGGCCGCCGCCCGCGCACGCGGGGAGGATATTGTCGATCTCGGCATGGGCAATCCCGACGGCGCGCCGCCGCCGCATGTCATCGCGAAATTGTGTGAGGTCGCCGCCAAGCCAACCTCGCATCGTTACTCGGCCTCCAAGGGCATCCCCGGCCTGCGCAAGGCCCAGGCGGCTTATTATCAGCGCCGGTTCAACGTCGCACTCGACCCCGACAGCGAAATCATCGTCACCCTCGGCAGCAAGGAAGGCCTCGCCAATCTCGCGCAGGCGATCACCGCGCCGGGCGATGTCGTGCTGACCCCCAACCCGAGTTACCCGATCCACCACTTCGGCTTCATTATCGCCGGAGCCGCGATCCGCTCGATCCCCGCCGTCCCCGGCCCCGATTTCTTCGACCGGTTGGAGAAAGCGATGCGCTACACCGTGCCGCGGCCCAAGGTGCTGGTGATCGGCTACCCGAGCAATCCGACCGCGCAAACCGTCGATCTGGCGTTCTACGAGAAACTCGTCGCGTTCGCGCGCGAAGCAGGGCTGATCGTCATTTCCGACCTCGCTTATGCCGAAATCTACTTTGGTGACGTGCCCACCCCGTCGATCCTGCAAGTCGATGGCGCGAAGGATGTCGCAGTCGAATTCACCTCAATGTCCAAGACCTATTCGATGGCCGGGTGGCGGATGGGGTTTGCGGTCGGCAACGCGCGGTTGATCGGCGCGCTGACCCGGGTGAAGAGCTATCTCGATTATGGCGCCTTCACCCCGATCCAGGCCGCCGCCACCGCTGCGCTCAACGGCCCGCAGGACATCATCGACTTCAATCGCAAGCTCTACAAAGGCCGCCGCGACGTGATGATCGACAGCTTCGCCCGCGCCGGTTGGGACGTGCCGGCACCAATGGCGAGCATGTTCGCGTGGAGCCCGATTCCCGAGCCCTTCCGCCATCTGGGAAGCGTCGAGTTTGCCAAGAAACTGATGACCGAAGCCGGAGTCGCGGTCGCACCGGGGGTCGGTTTCGGCGAGGAAGGCGAAGGCTGCGTGCGCCTGGCATTGGTCGAAATCGAACAACGCCTCCGCCAGGCCGCGCGAGGGATCAAAAAAATCATGGGCCAAGCATGAGTGTCGCCTTCCGCCGCGAGAGCGATGAGGAGCATCTCGAGCCCAAGTTCGAGCTGCCGATCCCGCTCGGCCCCAATCTCGTCACCCCGCGCGGTCTCGAACTGATCGAGGCGCGCAATGCCGAGCTTGAGGCCGCAGTTGCCGCCGCGTCCGCCGAGGCGCTGCCCGAGCTTCAGCGCGACCTGCGTTACTGGCGCGCTCGGCTCGCGACCGCCCAGCTAGCGCCGCCCGCATCGGGTGAGATTGTCGCCTTCGGCACGGCGGTGACGATCGAACAGGACGGCAAGGCCCGGACGCTCGCCATCGTCGGCCATGACGAAAGCGACCCTGCGGCAGGGCGGATCGCGTTCACCGCCCCGCTGGCCAAGGTTCTGATCGGCAATGAAGTCGGCGAGGAAGTCGATCCCCCCGGCCCCGGCGGCGCGATCACCATCGTCGCAATCGCGGTGGCCTGACCCGGCGCGATGCTCTAGTCTCCTGCTCGTGACCACGCTCCCGGACATCGCCACCGACCTTTCCGGTCGCGCCAAGTGGATCGCCACAGCCGGCTGGTTCATCCTGTTGCTGAGCGCCGGATCGGCTTTGCTCCCGCTTTATGGCAAGGCGCACAGTTCGCTGATCATCGGCAGCTTGCTGGTGCTTGCGGGTCTAACCGAGATTTTTGCCGGCACGTTGCGCCATGAAACGCGTCGCCTGGCGATCCTCGCAGGTGTGCTGACCACGGTGGCCGGCGTGCTGTTCGCTACCGACAATGCCACCCATTTCCTGTCGACCATCTCGATCATCGCCGGCTGGCTGTTCCTTCGCTCCTTGGTGCTGATCCGCGCCGCTTGGCTCGAACGCGGGTCGGTCCGCACCTGGACCGGGATCGCCGCAGCGACCGATCTGGTGCTCGCGCTGATCCTCGCCGTCGGCCTGTCGATCGCGACCCTGATCGTCAGCCTGTTCGGCGCGACCCCGCCGATGATTGCCAGCTTCGCCTGGATCCTTGCGGCGAGCTTCATCGCCACCGCGATGCTGTTGCTCGAAGTCGCGGCCTCCGCCCGCGCTTCCGAGGATGTCTGACCGATGTCAGCCCCGCTACCGACCCCCTCGCCCGAACTTACCCAGCTGGCGCAGATCATCCAGCTTGCGGTGGCGCCGGTGTTCCTGCTTGCCGGTCTTGGTGCCTTCCTCAACGTCTGTGCCGGTCGCCTCGCCCGGATCGTCGACCGGGCACGCACGCTTGAGCCGCGCATCCTTGGCAGTCGCGGCGATGAACATGACCGGCTGATCCGCGAAGTCCGGTTGCTCGACCGCCGCATCCGGATCGTCAATCTGGCGATATTCTTCACCGTGACGGCCGCCTTGCTCATCTCCGCGGTCGTGATCCTGTTATTCTCCGCTTTCCTTTCGGGCTTGAAATTCGGCACCCTGATTGCCTTGCTGTTCATCGCCTCGATGATCTGCACCGGGCTTGGTTTCGCAATCTTCCTCCATGAAACGCGGCTTGGCACCCGCTCGGTCAGGGTGCGCACCTCAATCCTCGATCATGAGGCCGATCCCGACGACGATTGACCGTCACGCGGCGCTTGCAAGTCCCCGTTTCGCCTCATAAAAATGCGCTCAACAGGGGGATATCATCATGTCATTACCGTTCGTTCTCGCGCTTGCTGCCGCCACGACCGCGCCTGCGCCCGCAGTGCCGCCACCGCCGGTCATCGTCGTCGAGAAGCAAACGACTGCAGCGCCGGCCGCCAAGTCGGTCGCGAGCGAAGCCACCAAGGCCGCCAACCAGGCCGCGTCCATGTCGATGGTCGCCGAAATGGCAATCAAGGCGCTCGACCGGATCCTGCCGCCGCAGGCCGATCCGGAGCCCGCCCGCCTCGCGATCGCCCGGACCACGATGGACGGGTTCATGCCCGCCGGCAGCTACAGCCGGATGACCAATGTCATGACCGACAATCTGATGAATGGAGTCTATGACCGGTTGATGGCGATGACCGGGACCGATTTGTCCAACTCGATCGGGCTGCCCATCGCCAATGGCCCCAACGCAGGACTGACGTTGCGCCAGCAGGCGACCAGGAACGACCCGTTGTTTGACGCCCGGATCAAGGCCTATGCCACCGCCTTCAAGGACGAAATGAAGCAGACTATGAGCATCATGGAGCCCAAGCTTCGCGAAGGCATGGCGCGCGCCATGGCCCGCCGCTTCGATGCCAATCAACTGACCGACCTCAATCGCTTTTTCGCCACCGATACCGGCCGCGCCTTTGGGCAGGACATGATGCTGATGTTCATCGACGGCGACGTGGTCCGCGGGATGGTCGCTGCAATGCCCGACCTGATGCGGGCCATGCCGCAATCGGCGGCGCGGTTCGCGGCGATCGACAAGCAATATCCGTGGCCCAAGAAGGTCGAGGTCAAGAAAGCCGCCCCGGCCAAGAAGAAGACGAGGAAATAGGCGACAAGCATCGGCCCGCCCGGTAACGCGAGGCCGTCCTTCCTCAGCCTCTTTCGAAAGTTCATTCCCGCCATGATCCGCGCTTCCTCGATCCTCGACCGAGTCCTCGTTCTCGAAATGGTCCGGGTGACCGAAGCTGCGGCAATCGCTGCGGCGCGGATGGTCGGGCGCGGGGACGAGAAAGCGGCCGATGCCGCTGCGGTCGACGCCATGCGTACCGCGCTCAACCAATTGCCGATGGACGGCACGATCGTCATCGGCGAGGGCGAGCGCGACGAAGCGCCGATGCTCTACATTGGCGAAAAGGTCGGCAATGCGCAGGACGGCGGCCCCAAGATCGACATCGCCCTCGACCCGCTCGAAGGCACCACCATCACCGCCAAGGCCGGCCCCAATTCGCTCGCCGTACTGGCGATTGCCGAGGGCGGCGGACTGCTCAACGCCCCCGACGTCTATATGGAAAAGCTCGCTATCGGCCCGGGCTATCCCCCCGGGACGATCGACCTCGACAAATCGGTCGCCGACAACATCAGCGCCATCGCCGCCGCAAAGGGCGTCGATCCGGTCGACATCACCGCCTGCGTGCTCGATCGTGATCGCCATGCTGGGATCATTGCCGAGCTTCGAGCGATCGGGTGCGCGATCCATTTGATCTCCGACGGCGATGTCGCAGGCGTCATTGCAACCACCGATCCCGACACCGGGATCGACGTCTATCTTGGCACCGGCGGCGCGCCCGAGGGTGTGCTTGCGGCCGCCGCACTGGCGTGTATCGGCGGCCAGATTCAGGGCCGCTTGCTGTTCCGCAACGACGATGAACGCGCTCGCGCCAAGCGCTGGGGGATCACCGATCTCGACCGGGTATACGCGCTTGAGGACATGGCCATGGGCGATTGCATCTTTGCCGCCACCGGGGTCACCGACGGCTCGCTGCTCAAGGGCATCCGGCGCCGCAAGGGCGGTTGCGTAACCAGCGAGACGATCGTCATGCGCGCCAGTTCGGGCACCATTCGCCGGGTGTTCACCGAACATCGTCACGGGGTCGCCTCTTAATCCTTGTGGAGCCCCGGCTTCACTGTATTGTGCGCGCATGACAGCTGAACCACTCGCCGCTCCGATCCAGCCGGTTGAGCCCAGCTATCGCAACGGCCTGAGGCTTGCTGCGGCGGCGTTCTGGGTGCCGGCATCGCTTGGCGCATTGGTGGTTGACCGGCTGATCCTCCACGAATTCCCGTTCGCCGGCCTGCTGCCCGCGCTGGCGGGGTTGCTCGCGCTCGGTGCGATCGTCATCGCCCCCAACCGCATCTACCGCCGCCTTGGTTATTCGGTCGATGGCGACTTCCTGCGCGTCGTTCGCGGCTGGCTGTTCCACAGCGACACGATCGTCCCGTTCGTTCGCGTCCAGCATATCGACGTCAATCGCGGCCCACTCGACAAAGTGTTCGGGACCGCCAGCCTGGTCGTTCACACCGCCGGCACGCACAACAGCATCGTTACCTTGCCCGGCCTGTCGCCCGATCGGGCTGCCGAACTGCGCGAGCTCATCCGCGGTTCGATTCCCACCGACGTCGAATGACCGCTGCCGGCCTCGGCCCGCCCGAGCGGCTCCATCCTTTGTATCTCATCACCGGCCTCGGCAAGGCGGTGCGCGGAGCGTGGGGGCTGGTCGCCGGCACCGCGGTGTTCGTCACTCAGGGGCGCTGGTGGCTGGCGGCCGCCCTTGGCATCGGGTTCGTCATCCTGTCGGTCGGTTCGCTGCTCCTCAAGTGGCTGAAGCTCGAATATCGGGTCGGTGCCGATGAGCTGCGGATCGACAGCGGGTTCGTCAATCGCACCAGCCGCGCGATCCCGTTTGACCGGGTGACCGATGTCGATCTCGAACAAGGGCCGCTGCACCGCCTGTTCGGGCTCGCCCGCGTGCGGCTCGAAACCGGGGCATCGGCCGGCGCCAAGTCCGAAGATGGCGTGCTCGATGCGATTGCGCTCGATCGCGCTGAGGCGCTGCGCGATCATATTAGAGGCCGCCGGAGAATTGCCGTCGCGCCGCTCGTCGATCAGGTCGAGCCGCCGCCGATCTTCGCGATGGACCGCCGCCGCGTGGCCACTGCCGGATTGTTCAATTTTTCGCTCGCGGTCCTCGCCGGCCTGTTCGGGATTAGCCAGACCTTGGGCAGTGTGATCGGGTTCGACCCGTTCCGCCGCACCTTCTGGATCGATCTTTTGTCGCGGTCCGAGCCGGCGCGCGACCTGATGCTCGCCCACCAATATCTGGCCGCCATTGCCGGATCGATCTTGCTGATCGTCCTTGGCGCCGCCACCGGCATCGTCCGGACCGCGCTTCGCGAACATGGCTTTCGGCTCGACCGTACCGCAACCGGGTTCCGCCGCCGCCGCGGGCTTGCGACGCTGACCGACGTCACCATCCCCGCGAAACGCGTCCAGGCCGCGATCATCGGGTCGGGCCCGGTGCGCCGCGCTTTTGGCTGGTGCGCGCTCAAGCTGCAGAGCCTGGCGATGGATGGGGCCAAGGGCGACCATGTCGTCGCGCCGCTCGCGCACCCGGACGAGGCCGTATCGATCCTCGCCTCACTCGGCTGGCCTGCATCTCCCGATACCGATCAATGGCGGCCGCTCGCGCGCGGCTATTTCGCGTCGCTCACGGCGTTCCTCGCCGGGCTTGGCGTGATCGCAGTGGTGGCCTCGTGGCTGGTCGCGCCGTCGGCCTTGCTCGGGCTCCCGTTGCTCGCCATCGCCGCGCTTACCCGTTGGCTCGAATGGCGCCACGCACGCTACGCCTTGTCGGGCGACATCCTGTTTGTCGAGAATGGCTGGTGGCGTCAGAAACGCGTCATCCTGCCCGCCGCCAAGGTCCAGAGCGTTGAGCTGACGGAGAGTTTCTGGACGCGCCGGTTCGGCTTTTGCACGCTTCGTCTCGGCGTCGCAGGCGGGGGCGGATTCGCCGGACATCTGGTACCTGCTTTGTCGCGGGCGAGCGCAGAAAATCTTCGTCGCCAATTGCTTAGCTGAGTTCATTTCGGTTGCCTACGTTAGTGTACAGACGCGTAACGATTGCACCGTCAATCCGAACCGAGTAACTCCTCGGCATCCGCCGCAGAGCTTTGTGGGCGCGGCGGGCAGAGAGGCTAAGGCACTCTCGCCCCAAGCTAGTTTGGGGCGTAATCGTGCAGCAATCGACTGCCAAATTCCGAAATCAATTATTGGCCAAGCTGTCGCTTGCCGACCGCGCGCGGATCGTGCCCCATCTGTCGCTTGTTACGCTCACCCAGCGCATGTCGCTGGTCAGGCCGGGGCAGATCATCGAGCGTTGTTATTTCTTCGAATCGGGCGTCGCCTCCGTGGTCTCAAGCACCGCCGACGGCAAGCAGGCCGAGATCGGGATTATCGGCCGCGAGGGCATGGTCGATGTCGCGGCGGTGATGGGCGGCGCGAGCAGCCCGCTGGAAGTGTTCATCCAGATGCCGGGCGAGGCCTTTGCCATCCCGACCGGCGAACTCACAATAATCCTCGACGAAAGCCGTGATTTCAGGCGCCTGCTGTTGGGCTTCGCGCACAGCTTCCTGATCCAGGTGTCGCACACCGCGCTTGCCAAGGTGGCGCTTAATATCGAGGACCGCCTGGCCCGCTGGCTGTTGATGAGCTGCGACCGGTCGGAAAGCGATACTTTCCCGGTGACCCACGAATTTCTGTCGCTGATGCTTGGCGTTCGCCGCGCGGGCGTGACCGATGCGCTCAACAATCTCGCGGGCTCGGGCCTGATCGGCACCAGTCGCGGGCAGATCACCATCCTCGACCGGCGCGCACTGGAAAAACGCGCCGGCGATAATTACGGCGTCCCCGAAGCCAATTATCGCGACCTGATCGGCGATTAATCGCGCACGATCCGGGTCTGGATGATCGGGTCGAACTCGGGATTGTCGGTCATCACCGCGACGCGATCGGCATAGAGCACCGCCAGTCGCGCATGAATTGCCGCGACTCTCGGCTCGGTGCACTGCTCGGCGCGCTGTTTTTCTTCGCCCGCCCGCCGTCGCAAATAGTCTAAACTCGATTCGGTCATACAACGACCCCCCGACCCTGCAATAAGCAGGTTCACCGCCCGCGCTCTGTCCGGTGGCGTACTCATCTTGTTCGCGCTGCTGCGGCACTCTAAGTCCGGTGGATGAGCAGTTTCGCTTCCTTCCGCGCGGTCAGCGGCCAACCGTGGCGCGCGCGGCGCGATGGCGGCGACGATCTCGGCATCGCCCTGATCGACCAGTTATTGCTCGCGCGCGGGGTCGCGCCGGCCGATCTCGACCGCCACCGCGCCCCGACCCTGCGCGATTTCCTCCCCGATCCGTCGGTCTTCACCGACATGGACAAGGCCGCCAGCCGCCTCGCCGATGCGGTCGAGGCGAAGGAAAATATCGCGATCTTCGGTGATTATGATGTCGACGGCGCAACTTCGGCGGCGTTGCTCGTGTTGCTCTTGCGCCGCCTCGGCAACGACCCGATGATCTACATCCCCGACCGGCTGATGGAAGGCTATGGCCCGAGCGGGAAAGCGTTGGTCGAGTTGAAGGACAAAGGCGCGAGCCTCGCCATCACGGTCGATTGCGGCGCGCAGGCGTTCGACGCGCTGGCCGAGGCTGCGGCGGCCGGGCTCGAGGTGATCGTCTGCGACCATCACCAATGCTCGGCCGCGCTGCCGATCGCCGTGGCGATGATCAATCCCAACCGGCTCGACGAAAGCGACGAGGGCGCGGCCCACGGCCATCTCGCCGCGGTCGGCATGGCCTTCCTGCTCGGGGTTGCCCTGCTCCGCGAGCTCCGTAAACGCGGGCGCTTCGTCAATGGCATTGCCGAACCCAAGATCCTGGACCTGATCGACATTGTCGCGCTCGGCACGGTCGCCGATGTCGCCAAGCTCAAGACCCTCAACCGCGCCTTCGTCACGCAAGGCCTGAAGGTCATGGCCGGGCGCCAGAACATCGGCCTCGCCGCGCTCGCCGATGCCGCACGGCTCGTCAAAAGCCCGACCAGCCGCGACCTCGGCTTTGCGCTCGGCCCGCGGATCAACGCCGGTGGCCGCGTCGGCAAGTCCGACCTCGGCGTGCGCTTGCTCACCGCCACCGACCCGGAAGAAGCGCGGACCATCGCGATCGAGCTCGACCGGCTCAACGAAGAACGTCGCGGGATCGAACAATTGGTCACCGACGAAGCGGCAGCCCAGGCGCTCGCCCAGGCCGACGCGCCCTTGATCATCGTCTCGGGCGCTGGCTGGCACCCCGGCGTGGTCGGGATCGTCGCCAGCCGCCTCAAGGAAAAGTACGGCCGCCCGGCGATCGTCATTGCTGAAGATGAAACCGGCGTCGGCAAAGGCTCGGGCCGCTCTATCTCGGGCGTCGACCTCGGCGCCGCGATTCTCGCTGCCAAAGACAATGGCCTGCTGGTTGCAGGCGGCGGCCACGCAATGGCGGCGGGCGTCACCATTGCGCCGGGCGGGCTCGAACCGTTGCGCGCCTTCCTCCACGACCGCCTTGCCACCACGATCGAGACCGCGCGCGGTGGCCGTGCGCTGACCCTCGACGCCTTGCTCTCCCCCGGCGGAGTCGCGGGCGGCCTGTGCGACGAGCTCGACGCTGGCGGGCCATATGGTGCCGGCTGGCCCGCCCCGCGAATCGCCGCCGGCCCCGCGCGGCTGATCCGCACCACCATCGTCGGTAACGGCCATGTGCGCGGGATCGCGGCCGGCGACGATGGCAAAAGCTTCAAGTGGATCGCCTTCCGCGCCGCCGACACCCCGCTTGGGGCAGCGTTGCTCGCGTCCGCCCCCGATACGCGCTGGTGGCTGGCGGGGACGATCAAGCGCGACGAGTGGACCGGCGGCAATGCGGCAGAAATGCACGTCGAAGACGCCGCGCCTGCTTGACCCTGTCGCGCGCATCCCCTAGTCGCGCCACGGCACCAATTGGCCCCTTCGTCTAAGGGTTAGGACGCGGCCCTTTCACGGCTGAAATACGGGTTCGAATCCCGTAGGGGTCACCAAGTTGTGCATCATCGAGCCAATGCTCTTGCCGGCAATATGGCGATTCTCTCCACTTGGAAGCATCCATGCTGACGCGCCGCGCGCGCGGCGTTATGGCGGGTGGCATGACTGACTGCTTTGTTGAACCCCTGAGCGTAGCGGCGTTGTACCGTTTTACGCCCTTTACCGATTGTACGGCGATGCGCGCGCCGCTCGAGGCGATCTGCCGCGAGCATGGCGTCCGTGGCACCTTGTTGCTCGCGCCCGAGGGTATCAACGGCACCATTGCGGGACCTCGCAGCGGGATTGCCAGCGTCGTGGCGTATATCCGCGAGCTACCCGGATGCGCTGAGCTTGACGTGAAATGGTCGAACGCCGACGCGATGCCGTTTCTTCGGATGAAGGTGCGCCTCAAGCGCGAGATCGTGACAATGGGCGAGCCAAAGCTCGATCCCACGGCAAGCGCCGGGACCTATGTCGAGGCGGAGGATTGGAACGCGTTGATTTCGGACCCCGACACGATCGTCATCGATACGCGCAATGATTATGAAGTTTCGGTCGGCACGTTCGCCGGTGCGATCAACCCCAACACCGCCAGCTTTCGCGACTTTCCCGGCTGGTTTCGAAATGCGCGGGCTGAACTGCTGGGCAGCGGTCGCCAGCCACGGGTCGCCATGTTCTGCACCGGCGGCATCCGCTGCGAGAAATCGACCGCCTTCCTCAAACAGGAGGGGGTCGATGACGTGCATCATCTCAAGGGCGGGATTCTCACCTATCTGGAGGTCGTGCCCGAGGAGGAGAGCCTGTGGCGCGGCGAGTGCTTCGTGTTCGACGAAAGGGTCGCGATCGGCCATGGCCTCGTGCGCGGCACCCACGAACTGTGCCGCGCCTGCCGCCGTCCCCTGAGCAAGCAGGACCAGGCCTCGCCGCATTATGAGGCGGGCGCAAGTTGTGGCGCCTGCCATGCCATGCGCAGTGACGACCAGCGCGCGTCGTACCGCGAACGCCATCGTCAGGAGGCGCTCGCCTTGGAACACGGGCGCACCCACATCGGCCACGTACGGACGGAGCCAGCCGATGACCCGACCGCCTGACCCCATCCTCTACAGTTTCCGCCGTTGTCCCTACGCAATGCGCGCCAGGCTGGCACTGGCGGTCAGCGGGACGCGGGTCGAACTGCGCGAAGTGAAGCTCACCGCGAAACCGGCCGCGATGCTGGCGGCCTCGGCCAAGGCCACCGTGCCCGTGCTCGTCCTGCCCAACGGCGAGGTCATCGACGAAAGCCTCGACATCATGCGCTGGGCGCTGGCTAGATGCGATCCCGACGCCTGGCTGGAGCGCAACGACGCGGCCTTGATCGCGGCCAATGACGGGCCCTTCAAGCAAGATCTCGATCGCTACAAATATCCGCAGCAACATGCGGTCGATCCGCTGGTCCACCGCGAATCCGGATTGGCGTTCCTGCGGCAAATCGACTTTTTGGTTTCAGCCGGCAAGCAGCTTGGCGGGCGGGCGCTCGGGCTTACCGACGCCGCCATCGTGCCGTTCGTTCGGCAGTTTGCAGCGGTCGACCCGCCGTGGTTCAACGCCCAACCGCTGCCGCACCTGCGGCCGTGGCTCGAAGATTATCTTCGCGCCGATCTTTTCCACTCGATCATGCTGCCGGTCGAGCCTTGGTCCCCGGGCAACGCCCCCACCCTCGTCCCGCTGCCTGTTACTGGAAGTCGCCATCAGGCAAGCTGTTGCAATCACGCTACAAAGCCCAGGTGATCGCCCGTTCCACTCCCGCTGCCGCCCCTTGCAATCCGGTGTTCGCGGCTTAAGACTCCTGCCCGACTGGTGCCGCGCGGTAGCTGCGCCAAAGGAATTGATTTGCTGAAATTGCGATTGGCGGACTTACGCTGCCTCTTCCTGTGCCTGATGCCTCTGCTGGTTGCTGTGGCCTCCCCGGCGACTGCCCAGGTTCCGGCGGTGGTCGAGGAAATCAAGCTGGTCACTGCCGACGACAGCCGCGCGTCGTTCATCATCCGCTTCTCCCCGGCCGAGCCACAATATGCCGCGGTCAACGCCAATCCGACCCGCCCCGAAGTGATCATGCGCGGGACACTTCGTGCGCCCCGCGTGGGCCAGCGCGCACCGTGGAGGGGGATCGTCCGCTCGACCAATTTCGCAAGCAGTGACTCAGGGCTGACCCTCTATTTCGAAACCGCCGCCCCTGCGAAAGCGACCGTCGAACCGGCCGGCGACAAGAGCATCCAGATCACCATCACTAAGCTGACAGAGGCCGAGGCGCTGGGCAGCCGCCCGCTCGGCTCGAGCGGCGAGGCGGTGGTTCCGGCTACCAACCTGCCAACCTATGTCGATTATAATCCAGGCGATTCCTACGAACTGATCCCGCTCAAATATGCCGACGTCAGCGAGATCATCGGCCTCCTCACCCAGGGCGAAACGATTCAGCCGAACAATATCTTCATTCGTCGCGAACCCGGCTTCGGGTCACTCGCGACCACCTCGCAGCCCAATTATGTCAGCGCGCAGAGCCAGGCCCAGCAGCAGCAGCTTCCCCTCGGCCAGTCGTTCGGCAATGGCCTCGCCATCGATCGCCGCCTCAACGCGATCTGGGTCACTGGCAGCCCCGATCGCATCGCCCGCGTCAAACAGCAGATTGCGTTGATCGACATCCCGGTCGATTCGGTGATTCTCGAAACCCAATTCGTCGAACTGACCGAAAATGGTGCGCGCAATCTCGGAGTCGATTTCAACAATGCCAACGGCCAGCTTGCGGTTGGTACCATCAATACCGGCTCCAACCTGCCGTTCGGGCTCGATCCCAATCGCATCCTTCCGTCGGGACAGTTGCAGGCCGCCATCTACGCCCAGGTTCAGCGCGGCGAGGGCCGCATCGTGTCGCGCCCGCGCATCGCCGCGCAATCGGGCTCGACCGCTAAGATCATCACCGGCGACGCGATACCGATCCTCACCAACATCACCTTGTCGGGCGTCAATGGCGTGTCGCAACAGGTGCAATATGTAAACGTCGGCGTGACCCTGCAGATTGCGCCGCGGGTCAGCTCGGACGGCTTCGTTACCTCGCAAATTTATGGCGTCGTGTCGTCGGTCACCGGCACCAGCCAAGGCTATCCGACCATCAGCCAGCGCGAAGCCGAAACCTCGGCTTCGGTGCGCGACGGAGAGACGTTCGTGATCGGCGGCCTGACGCAGGACAATGTCCTGTCCACCAAGAGCAAGGTGCCTATCCTCGGTGACATCCCGCTCGCCGGGCAATTGTTCCGGGTCGAGCGCTCGACCCGGTCCAAGACCGAACTCTATATCGTGATCACGCCGCACATCGTGCGTCACCGCCGGTTTGAAACTGGAACGCCGCCGCCGCTGCCCGATGCAATCCCGGCGCCGCTGCCCACACCGACGATCAACCTGCCACTTGGAAGCCCGCTTGCACCGTCAGAGTCGCCGCGCCGGTGATTCCCGTTAAGGCACAGAATTAACTTGGAATTTAATTTCAGCAGCGATGCGTTTTACTATCGACAATCAGGTCGCCTTGCTTAGCATGGTCTTAATTCCAGACGTTCGTCACTAACGACGGTCATCGCGCGAATTGGGGAGAATGCTGACATGAAGAAACTGCTCTTGGCCGCTACTGCGGTACTGCCGCTTGTCGCCGTAACGCCGGCACAGGCCGAACGCCCGGGCGACAAGATCGCCAACAGCTATATCTGCGTGTTCAAGGCAAGTGTGTCGCGTGGCCAAGCCCAGTCGGAGGCCAATCGTTCGCTTCAGGCCGTCGGTGCCCGCGCCAAACATGTCTATTCGGTCGCGCTGCGCGGTTTCGCCGCCGATCTTCCGCAGCAAGCGGTCGAGCGGATGCAGGCCAACAACCCCAACATCGCTTATTGCGAGCAGGACCAGATCGTCACTACCGGCCCGATCCAGGCCGCAGCGCCCCCGAGCGGCGGCGGCGGAACCCAGCCGGCGCAGGAAACGCCGTGGGGTATCGCCCGGGTCAATGGTGGCGCGGCGGGCACCTTCGCCACTGCGTGGATCATCGATACCGGGATCGATTTCACCCATCCCGATCTCAACGTCGATACCGCGCGCAGCCGCAGTTTCATCCGCGATACGTCGCCGGTCGACGGTAACGGCCACGGCACCCACGTCTCCGGCACCATCGCCGCGCGTGACAATGCCATTGGCGTGATCGGCGTCGCGCCGGGCGCGCTCGTGGTTGCGGTGCGCGTGCTCGATCGTCGTGGCAGCGGCTCCAACTCGGGCGTGATCGCGGGGGTCGATTATGTCGCCGCCAACGGCCGTCCGGGTGACGTCGCCAACATGAGCCTCGGCGGCGGGGTTTCGGCCGCGCTCGACACGGCAGTGATCAATGCCGCCGCCTCCAGCGGTGTCCGCTTCGCGCTCGCCGCCGGTAACGAAACCGACAATGCCAACAACCATTCGCCGGCCCGTGCCAACGGCACCAACGTCTTCACCGTCTCGGCCTTCTCGGTCGGCGACAAGTGGGCGAGCTTCTCCAACTTCGGCAATCCGCCAATCGATTATGCCGAGCCTGGTGTGGGCGTGAAGTCGACCTGGTTGAACGGTGGCTACAACACTATCAGCGGCACCTCGATGGCGACCCCGCATCTGGCCGGACTGTTGCTCGCTGGCGCAGTGCGCAGTGGCGGCAACGTGACCGGCGATCCCGACGGCAATCCGGACGTGATTGGCGTCAAATAGGGCTCGACTCACCGCGGAAAAGGCGGTCCGCATCGCGCGGGCCGCCTTTTTCACATGCTCAGCCAGGCCACCGCTAGCGACGCCATCAGCGTCAATGAACTCGCGCCTAGCGCGATTGCCGAACTCCTGCCCTTGGCGCGCGCATAAGCCAGCGTCACGCCGATCTTGACCGCCATGTTGGCGACCACCGTTCCGCCGATCGCGATCGCCGCAAGCGCCGCTCCGATCGATTGCTCGGGCAACCCACCCGCAGTGACGATCGAGGCATCGACGTCCATCGACCCCATCAGGAATAGCAGCAACGCAATGCCCTGTTCGCCAAATTGCCCCTGCGCCCAGCGCGCTGCGACCGCCGCGCCAGCCACGAACGCCAGGAAGGTTAGGGCCGGAAGCAGCGCGATCGGATTGCCCGGTGGAACGCTGTGCTTGCTGTCCGGCGCGCGCCGATACAGCCACCAACCCGCTGCCCACGCAACCACCAACGCCGGGGCGATGATGATCGCCAGCGGCACCAGCATTCGGTTGGCAAGCACCGCGACCAGCACCAGCACACGCAAATACATCACGGCGGATGCGAGCGCGATCCCGGCTGGCTCGGCGCCGCCCGCGTCATCGGTCCCAAGTCGTTGCGCCAAGGATTGGGTCACTGCGGTCGAGCTATAGGCACCGCCGATCAGCGCGGTGGCAATCGTCCCGTGGCGCGCCCCGAAAATGCGATTGGCGATGTACCCGACGAAACTGAAGCCGGTGACCAGCACCACCACCCACCATAATTTGAACGGGTTCCACGCGTCATAGGGTCCGAACGATTCGCTGGGCAGGAACGGCAGCACCGCCAGCGCGATCACCGCGAACCGCGCCAGTGACTTGATGTCACGCTCATCCAGCCGGTCGACGAACCCATGGACTTCGTCGCGCATCGCGAGGATCAACACCACGATCGCGCTAGCTGCCAGCGCCAGCCCGATAAGGCCAAACCCAGCGAGATAGGCAATCCCCAGCGTCGCGACCGCCGCCACCGGACTGGTCGCATCGCCCTTGGCTTTGAGCCTCGGCGAATAAGCGATGGCGAGCATCCCGATCGCGCCAAGCATCAGTACCGCCGCAACGATCCCTTGGCCCAACGACCCGATCAGCCCCGCTATCCCGCCGCCAAGTCCGAGCAACGAAAAAGTCCGCACCCCCGCCACGCGACGGCCGTCGGCTTCGTCCTTCAGCTTGAACCCGCGCTCCAGCCCGACCAATATTCCGACCACCAGCCCGACACCGACCCGCAATCCCTGCTGCGCCCACGGGTCGAGGCCGTCGATCATTCGGCCAGTCGCTCCGCATGCCACCGCACATGATCGGCCATGAAGCTGGAGATGAAATAATAGCTATGATCATACCCAGCCTGCCGCCGCAGCGTCAGTGGGATCCCGGCGTCCGCGCACGCCGCCTCGAGCAATTCGGGCCGCAATTCCTTGTCCAGGAACGGGTCGGCATCGCCGATATCGACCAATATTTCGGCCACCCGCGCGCCATCCTCGATCGCCAAGACCGCATCATGCTTGCGCCACGCCGCCTGACCCTCGCCGAGATAATGCTTGAGCGCCTTGCGGCCCCACGGCACCTGGCTCGGCGCGACGATCGGCGCGAATGCACTGACCGACTTGAACCGCCCCGGCAGCCCGAGCGCCAGCGTCAGCGCGCCATGCCCGCCCATCGAATGACCGCAGATCGACTGCCGCTCCATGTCGGCTGGGAAATGCTCACCGACCAATGCCGGAAGCTCGTCGGCGAGGTACGACCACATGTTGAAATGCTGGTCCCACGGCGCCTCGGTCGCATCGACGTAAAAGCCCGCGCCCTGGCCAAAGTCCCACAGGCCATCGGGGTCGTCAGGCACCTCGTCCCCGCGCGGCGACGTGTCGGGCGCGATGAAGATCACGCCGGCTTCCGCACAAGCCGCGCGAAACTCGCCTTTCTCGGTCACATTGGCGTGGGTGCAGGTCAGGCCCGACAGATACCATAAAACCGGTATCGGCCCGCTTGCGCCGCCCGGAACGAACGCGCTGAAAATCATGTCGGTGTGGGTCACGGCGGAGGCATGGCGATAGACGCCCTGCACCCCGCCGTACGCCCGCACCTCGCTGAGCGTTTCGATCATGCGTCGGCGGGGAGCCGATGCAGCGCGCATAATTTGTTGCCCGACGGATCGCGCAGATAGGCGAGATACAAATTCACGCCCATCCCCGATCGCACCCCCGGTGGATCCTCGATCGCGGTGCCGCCAGCCGCAACCCCGGCCTTTTCCCACGCCTGCGCCTGCTCGGGCCCGTCGACCGCAAAGCCGATCGTCGTGCCATTGCCGTGGGTCGCGGGCTGGCCGTCGATCGGCGGGGTGACGAGGAAAACCCCGCCATTATTCACGTAAACCAGCCGTCCCTTGGGATCGAGCTTGCCCTCACGTCCGCCGGTTGCGGTGAAAATCGCATCGTAAAACTTCTTCGACGCATCAAGGTCATTCGACCCGACCATCACGTGACTGAACATATTCGCTCTCCTTAATAAACCACCACCGCGCGGATGCTCTCCCCCGCGTGCATCAGCTCGAACCCGCGATTGATCTCGTCGAGCGAGAGCACATGCGTGATCATCGGGTCGATCTCGATCTTGCCGTCCATATACATGTCGACGATCCCCGGCACGTCGCTTCGGCCCTTCGCGCCGCCGAACGCCGTCCCGCGCCAGTTGCGCCCCGTCACCAGCTGGAACGGCCGCGTCGCAATCTCCTTGCCTGCTTCCGCGACCCCGATGATGATCGACGTCCCCCAGCCGCGATGGCAGCATTCCAGCGCGGTGCGCATGACCTCGGTATTGCCCGTCGCATCGAAACTGTAATCGGCCCCGCCATCGGTCAGCGCGACGATCTTCGCCACGGTCTCGTCGCGGCTCATGCCCTTCGAATTGACGAAGTCGGTCATGCCGAACCGCCGCCCCCATTCCTCGCGCGCCGGGTTTATATCGACCCCGATGATCCGGTTCGCCCCGACCAGCCGCGCCCCCTGGATGACGTTGAGCCCGATCCCGCCCAGCCCGAACACTACGACATTGTCGCCCGCCTGCACGTTCGCGGTCTTGGTCACCGCGCCGACCCCGGTGGTGACCCCGCAGCCGATGTAACAGCTCGACTGGAACGGCGCGTCGCTGCGAATCTTCGCCACCGCTATTTCGGGCAAAACGGTGAAGTTGGAGAAGGTCGAGCAGCCCATATAATGGTGCAGCATCTGCCCCTTGTACGAGAAACGGCTGGTCCCGTCGGGCATCAGACCCTTGCCCTGCGTGGCGCGGATCGCGGTGCACAAGTTGGTTTTGCCCGAAAGGCAGCTTTTACACTTGCCGCATTCGGGGGTGTAGAGCGGAATGACATGGTCGCCGACCGCGACGCTGGTCACGCCCGCGCCAATCTCGCGCACCACGCCTGCACCTTCATGCCCCAGGATCGACGGAAACAGCCCCTCGCTGTCGAGCCCATCGAGCGTGTACGCATCGGTGTGGCAAATCCCGGTCGCCATGATCTCGACCAGCACCTCGCCGTCACGCGGTCCATCCAGATCGACCTCGACAATCTCCAGCGGGCGCTTGGCCTCGAACGCAACGGCAGCACGGCTCTTCATCGAGTCATTCTCCTCAGGCCACGCGCTTTGCATGGCCGCGCAGTCGCGCCAAGTCGATTAGCGCGAAAACACCGCGCCGTGCGGCTTGCCGTCACCGGTCCACCCGTGCGGCCAAGTCTTGCCCGCCATGCTGAAGCCGGGCCTGCCGTCCGCATCGCGGAACCCCGCGTCGATGGTCAGCTTCCCGTCCTTCATGTCGAGCTTGAGCACATATAGCCGGTCGCCCGCCTTGCCCGACGTCACCACCAACCGCCCGCTCGACGGGTCCCACGCCGTCCAGTGCGACGCATAGTCCGGCGCGATGGTCAGCCGCGACACTTCGACCGGTTTCGCTCCGTCGGCGATGTCGAGTACCACGTAACCGCCGATGCTTTCGACAGCCTGGATCAGATAATGGCCGGCAATGGTCGGCACGCCGCAGAATGTCCCGGGAAACTGATGGACCATTACCGCCTTTGGCGCGGCGCTATCCATGCCCGTCACCCGCTGTAAGCCGCAGCTCAGCGTCTGGACGTAGGCCGCGCCGTCGGGGCCGATACGAACCTCTTCGGGATCGATGTGCCCGCTCAGCGACGGGCCGGGGTCGAACTGGTAAGTGCCCAGCAACTTGAGGTCCGACAGTCGGAACAATTGATAGGTCACGCTCTGCAGCAGATGCTCTTCCTGCATCGGCGAGTTGGTCACCAGCACCCGGTCGATCTTCGGCAGCGGCATCAGCGAGTAAGGCAGCAAAGGCCAGTCGGGGTGCGCCGGATCGGCATTGCTGACCGCGCGGATCACCTTGCCCGCATCGTCGATTTCGACCAGCCCGCCGGTCAGCAACTTGCCGTTCATCCCGCCCATGTCGTGCGCAGCGGTCATGTCATGCTCCATCCCGCGCCGCTGCTGGAAGCTCGCCAGCACGTTGCCGTTGGGGAGCCGCAGGAAACTGTGCGGCATGGCAAATCCGCCCATGTCGCCAAACTTCGTCGCTACCTTGGGGTGGAGCGGATCGCGCAAGTCGAAAATGAAGCTTCGATTGGCATTATGATCGTTGGCGAACAGCACCCCGCTGGCGGGCATTTCATATTCGGTATGATGCGGCCGGATGCTGACTTGGTCCGTCGCTACGCTGGCGCGTAATTTGCCATAGCCGGGCGAAGCCGGATCGGCATCGATCACCGCCAGGAAGTCGTTTGCCTTGCCCGCCTGGTCGCCTGCAAAGACATACAGATATTGCCCAGCTTTGGCCTCCGCGCCGACCGACGCCGTCGCCAAGCCCATTGCCATGATCGTCGTCAATACGATTCGAAGCATCGCATCTTCCCCCGTTTCCAGTTGCGGCCATAGCGCAATCCGGCGAGGCGAGCATCCTTACATCGCTCGCGGCAATCCAGCCCAAATGAGGCAAATGGATTGCGTCACACAATTCGCATTTACGAGATAGCGCTCACCCCGGCTTTTTCACCGTCACCCGCAGGAATGCTGCCGGGATCTCAGTCGTGCTCGGATCGCTGCTGACGTTCTGACTGTCGAACAAAAAGCTTAGCTCCGCGCGCAACGCTTCGCCTTTGCCCTCCCGGTCGGCGGCTTCGACCGCATTCATCGTCAGGCCGTAGAAGTTGAGGAACAGGTCGAGGAAGTCTCCCGGCGGGCAATCGCGTCGAAAGGTGAAGATGTCCCGCTCGCAGGCAACATGGTCATCGGGGATGCCAGCAGCGGCGAAGCGCTCGCGGACTTTATCTTCATTGCCCCACAGCATCGGGCTTACAAATCCCTCGGGCGGCGGCGGCGTATAAGCCGCGCTGGTCTTGAGAATCTGCGCGACCAACGTCGGGTCGCCGGGGATCCAGTTGCCCATCACGATGGTGCCCCCCGGCTTCGTCACCCGCACCATCTCGCGCGCCACATCGTCGGGGCGCGGCGCGAACATTGCGCCGAAGACGCTCACCACCCGGTCGAAGCGGTCATCGGCGATCCCCGCCAGGTCGCTCGCATCGCCTTCCTCGAACGTGATATTGTTAAGGCCCGCCGCTTGCGCCCGGCCCTGTCCCGCAGCCACCAGATTGGCAGCGATATCGACCCCGGTGACATCGGCCCCGCGGGTCGCGGCGGGAAGCGCCGTGGTTCCATCGCCGCAGCCCAGGTCAAGAACCTGCTCGCCCGCCGCGACCCCGATCCGCTCGACCAGTTCGTCGCCGCTCTGGCGCATGCAATCGGCCAGCTTGGTGAAGTCGCCCTTTTCCCACAATTGCTTGTTCGCGTTCATGTCGATGTGCGCCTCTTCGCTTCGATCATTACCTAGCATAAACTGAATGCGCCGTCTTGGCGGTTGCCTCGGCCAGCGCGCTCCGCCAAGCTGCGGCGTAAAGGGGATATTGTATGGGTTTTGCGTCGGGAAAACATGCACTGATCACGGGCGGCGGCACCGGCATCGGCGCGGCGGCAGCGCGGATGCTGGCCGCCGAGGGCGCCAGGCTCAGCCTGCTCGGCCGCCGCCGCGAGCCACTCGACGCCATCGCAGCCGAAACCCGCGGCACCGCAATCCCCTGCGACCTCACAGACCGCGCCGCGATGGAAGCTGCCTTCGCCGCCGCCCGCGCCGCCAATGGCCCGTTCGATTATGTCATCCTCAACGCCGGGATCGGCGACAGCGCGCCCTTCCTCCGCACCCCGCGCGCCACCTTCGATGCAATCATCGCCACCAACCTCACCGCCGTGTTCGACGGCGCCCAGCTCGCCAGTCCCGACCTGCTCGACGGGCAGGACAAACGACTGATCGTCATCGCCTCGGTCGCCGGACTTCAGGGCGGCGCCTACGCCGCGCCTTATGTGGCGTCGAAGCATGGCGTGATCGGCCTGGTCAAAAGCCTGGCGCTCGAATTCGCCAAGACCGGGATGACGGTCAACGCCATCTGCCCGTCGTTCGTCGCCACCCCGATGGTCGACGACAGCGCGACGCGGATCAGCCGCGTGACCAAGCGCAGCGATGACGAATCGCGCGCTGCACTGGCCGCCTTGAACGCCCACGGCCGGCTGATCACGGCCGAGGAAGTCGCTGCTTCGATCCTCAACCTGTGCCATCCCCTGAGCGGCTCGATTAACGGCGCGAGCGTCGCCATCGATGGAGGAACCAGCGCATGAGCATTGATCCTTATTCGCTCACCCCATCGCACTTCCTGTGGGATTTCGAGGATGGCGTCGGCACCATCACGCTCAACCGGCCCGAACGCAAGAATCCGCTGACGTTTCACTCTTATGCCGAGCTTCGCGACCTGTTTTTCGAGCTTGGCCAGACACCGTCGGTCAAATGTATCGTGCTGACCGGCGCTGGCGGCAATTTCTGTTCGGGCGGCGATGTTCATGAGATCATCGGACCGCTGACCAAGATGGACGATAGCGGGCTGATCCAGTTCACCCGCATGACCGGCGATCTCGTCCGCGCGATCCGCGCCTGCCCGCAGCCGGTGATCGCCGCGGTCGATGGCGTGTGCGCCGGCGCGGGCGCGATCCTCGCCATGGCCAGCGATATTCGCCTGGCCTCGCCCTCGGCCAACACCGCTTTCCTGTTCAGTCGTGTCGGCCTGTCCGGCGCGGACATGGGCGCCTGCGCGATCCTGCCGCGGATCATCGGCCACGGCCGCGCCGCCGAATTGCTGTTCACCGGCCGGTCGATGACCGCGATTGAGGGCGAACGCTGGGGCTTCTGGAACCGCCTTGCCAACGATCCGCTGGCCGATGCTTTGGTCCTCGCGCGCGAAATCGCCAGCGGCCCGTCGCTGGCGCACGCCGTGACCAAGCAGCAGCTCGATGCCGAGTGGCACGAATCGATCGAAACTGCGCTCGACATGGAGGCCGAGGTCCAGGCCGAGCTGATGAAAACCAACGACTTCCGCCGCGCCTACGACGCCTTCGCCAACAAGCGCCGCCCGGAATTCAAGGGTGACTAAATCGGGTCTCGATCTCGACTGGCCCTTCTTCGACACCCGCCATCGCCAGCTCGCCCGTGACCTGGAAGACTGGTCCGCCGCCAACCTCACCCCGGCCCACACCGACGACGTCGAAGCCGAAGTCCGCGCCCTCGTCGCCAAGCTCGGCGCGGCGGGGTTCCTCGGCCTGACCATCGCCGACGGCGCATTGGACGTGCGCAGCCTTGCCATCGCCCGCGCCACCCTTGCCTATCATTCGGGCCTCGCCGATTTCGCTTTCGCCATGCAGGGTCTTGGATCGGGCGCGATCAGCCTGTTCGGCACCGCCCGCCAGCGCGCCCAATATCTGTCGCAAGTCGCCAGCGGCCAGTCGATCGCCGCCTTCGCCATGACCGAGCCCGCCACCGGATCGGACGCCGCCAACATTTCCACCACAGCCACTCGTGACGGTGACGATTACGTCATCAATGGCGAGAAAACCTATATCTCCAACGGCCAGATCGCCGACGTCATCACCCTCTTCGCCCGCACTGGCGAAGCCGAAGGCGCGCGCGGAATCTCGGCCTTCATCCTGCCCGGTGGCACCGCTGGCCTTAAGGTCGCCGAACGGATCGAGGCGATCGCCCCGCACCCGCTCGCGCGCCTGACCCTGACCGACGTCCGCCTTCCCGCATCGGCGATGCTTGGGCACCCCGGCGAAGGCTTCAAGGTGGCGATGCAGACCCTGACCCTGTTCCGCGTCACCGTCGGTGCCGCCGCACTCGGCTTTGCCCGCCGCGCTCTTGACGAGGCGATCGCCTTCTCGACCGGCCGGAAGCTCGGCCATGGCACGCTCGCCGACAATGCCGTGACTCAGGCCAATCTCGCCGAAATGGCACTCGCGATCGACGCCTCGGCGTTGCTCATCGCGCGCGCCGCCTGGGCGCAGGACAAGCCCGAAATTGCCGGCGACGACAATCGCCGCGCCGCTGCAATGGCCAAGCTCCATGCCACCGAATCCGCGCAGAAGGTGATCGACATGGCGGTCCAGCTTCACGGCGGCATGGGCGTGACCAAAGGCGCGATCGTCGAAAGCCTCTATCGCGAGATTCGCGCGCTGCGCATTTACGAAGGCGCGTCCGAGGTCCAGCGCGTGATCATCGCCCGCGATTTGTTGAAGGAGCATTGCCGATGAATATCCTCCAACCCCCCGGCTGGCCGCGACCCAAGGGCTATTCCAACGGCATCAGCGCCACCGGGCGGACGATCTACACCGCCGGGATGATCGGCTGGGACGAGAAGGAGATGATCGTCTCGCACCGGCTTGACCTGCAATTCGGCCAAGCGCTGCGCAACGTTGTCGCGGTGCTCGCCGAGGGCGGCGCTAGGCCCGAGCATATCGTCCGCCTGACGATCTACATCACCGACCGCCCCCAATATCTCAAACTCCGCGACGAGCTGGCCCCGATCTGGAAAAGTATCATGGGGGCGCATTTCCCGGCGATGGCGCTGGTCGAGGTCAAGGCCTTGGTCGAAAGTTCGGCATTGGTCGAAATCGAGGCAACGGCGGTCGTCCCGGAATGAGGGACCGCTTTGTCGAGGAGCACCTGCCGGGCGCGGACCAGCTCCCCGATTTCCTGCTGCTCGACTATCCGGCGCGCCTCAATGCCGCGGCCGAATTGCTCAACGGCGGCAAGCCCGACGATCTCGCCATCGTCAACGACCATGGCCGCTGGACCTACGCACAACTATCTCAAACATCAGGGAAAATAGCCCGCCTGTTGGTCGAGGAGGGGGTCATTCCCGGCACCCGCATCCTGCTCCGCGGTCCCAACAGCCATATGATGCTCGCAGCGTGGTTGGGCGTCCTCAAAGCCGGCGGAGTCGCGGTCACCACCATGCCATTGCTCCGCCCCGGCGAGCTCGCTGCGATCATTGACGCGGCGCAAATCTCCCACGCGATTTGCGACAGCCGCTTCATCGGCGACCTGCGCGACGCGATCGACCAGACCCGCTTAGTCAAGACGGTGCTGAAATATGACGGCGACTATGGTCACGGCGCGATCGAGAGCCGCATCGCCGATCTTGAGCCTTCGGGCCCGGTCGACACCGCCGCCGACGATCCCGCGATCATCGCCTTTACCAGCGGCACCACCGGCACGCCCAAGGGCTGCGTCCATTTCCACCGCGATATCCTCAGCCCGTGCGACACCTTTGCCAAAACGCATTTGCCGATGAAGCCCGGCGACATCATCCTCACCTCGGCCCCGATCGCGTTTACCTTCGGACTCGGCGCGACCCTTTTGTTCCCGCTGCGTTTCGGTGCCGCCACCGCAACGCTCGAACAAGCCAGCCCCGACAAAATGCTCGACGCGATTGCCCGCTTTAAAGTGACTCATCTCGCCACCGCTCCCACGGCTTATAAGGCAATGCTCCCTTATAAGGCGGAACTTGATTCTGCTTTGTTGACGCTCAAGGCCTGCGTCTCGGCCGGCGAACATCTTCCGCAATCGGTGTGGCAGCAATGGCAGGACCGCACTGGCATCGCTATCGTCGACGGCATTGGCGCGACCGAGATGATGCACATCTTCATTTCCGAAAACGGCCCCGCGATCCGCCCCGGTTCAACCGGCCGTGTGGTTCCCGGCTATGAGGCAACGATTCTCGATCCCGATGCAGAAGGCGAAGGCCGCCTCGCGGTTAAGGGACCAACCGGCTGCCGCTATCTCAACGATCCGCGCCAGGCCGATTATGTAGCGGACGGCTGGAACATCACCGGCGACACCTTCCGCCGCGATGCCGATGGCTATTTTTGGTATATCGCGCGCTCCGACGACATGATCGTCAGCTCGGGCTACAACATCGGCGCGCCCGAAGTGGAATCCGCCCTCCTGGCCCACCCCGCCGTCGCCGAATGCGCCGTCATCGGCGTGCCCTGCCCCGAGCGCGGGCAGAAGGTCAAAGCGTTCGTCGTGCTCGCCGATTTCGCGGAGGCCAGCGACGAACTGGCCGACAAATTGAAAGCCTTCGTCAAAGACCAGATCGCACCCTACAAATATCCCCGCGAGATCGAGTTCATCGACGAACTCCCCAAGACCGCGACGGGCAAACTCCGCCGCGTGGAATTGCGCAACCGCTAGATCACTCGAACTCCACAATCACCTGATCAACTGCCAGGCTGTCCCCGACCCCCGCCGCCACCGCCTTGACCGTCGCGCCTTTCTCGGCGCGCAGGATATTCTCCATCTTCATTGCTTCGACCACCGCGACCGGCTGGCCGAGCTCGACCGTGTCGCCGGCCTTCACCTCGAGCCGTGTCAGCAGCCCCGGCATCGGCGCGAGCAGGAAGCGCGACAGGTCGGGCGCGACCTTGGCGATCATGTGCCGGGTCAGCGCTGCAATGTGCGGCGCCATCACCGTCACCTGATGCGCCGCCCCGCGCGTCGTCAGCACCCAGCCGCGACCCTTGCGCGCCACCTGCACCACGCGCCCCCGTCCGTCGATTTCCGCCGTCAGCAACCGCTCGCCCGGCGCCCAGTCGCCGACCACCGCCATTTCCTCGCCATCGTCGATGCTGACCAGATTGCCATCTTCATGCGGCGTCACGGTCGCTTCGTAATCGCGCCCCGCCAGCCGAACGATTTGCGTCGCTTCCGGGAATTGCGGCTCGCCCAATTGCCCGTCGATCAGCGCCGCGCGGGTATCCACCGTCAGCTCGACAATTGCCGCAATCGCCGCCAGGTCGCCGAGCAATTCCTCGTCCGCCGGCGCGCCGTGGAAACCGTCGGGATATTCCTCGGCAATGAACCCCGTCGTCAGCGTCCCGGCGGCGAACCGCGGGTGCTGCATCAGCGCCGAGAGGAAGTCGATATTGTCGCTGACCCCGTCGATCTGGAACGAGTCCAAAGCCTCGACCTGCGCCGCAATCGCCCCTTCGCGGGTTGGTGCCCAGGTCACCAGTTTGGCGATCATCGGGTCGTAGAACATGCTGACCTCGCCGCCCTCGACCACGCCGTCATCAACGCGGGTTCGAACCTCGCCTTCAGCATCGACAGCAGGCGGCCGATACACACTCAACCGCCCGGTACTCGGCAAAAACCCGCGATACGGATCCTCGGCATAAACCCGGCTCTCGATTGCCCAACCGTCGATTTTCACATCCGCCTGACCGAAGCTCAGCTTCTCCCCCGCCGCGACGCGGATCATCTGTTCGACCAGATCGAGCCCGGTAATCTCCTCGGTCACCGGATGCTCGACCTGCAGCCTTGTGTTCATCTCGAGAAAGTAGAAGCTGCGATCCGCGCCGACGATCAGCTCGACCGTCCCCGCGCTGGTGTAGCCAACCGCCGCCGCCAGCGCGACCGCCTGCTCGCCCATTGCGCGCCGCATTTCGGGCGTGACGAATGGCGACGGCGCTTCCTCGATCACCTTCTGGTGCCGCCGCTGGATCGAGCATTCGCGCTCGTTCAAATAGAGCACCGTGCCGTGGCTGTCGCCGAGCACCTGGATCTCGATATGGCGCGGATCCTCGATGAATTTCTCGATGAACACGCGGTCGTCGCCGAAGCTACTGAGCCCCTCGCGCTTGGTCGCCTCAAACCCTTCGCGGACATCCTTCTCGGAGTACGCCAGCCGCATCCCCTTGCCGCCGCCGCCGGCCGAGGCCTTCATCATCACCGGATAGCCGATCTCGCTTGCGATCCTGACCGCCTCATCGGTGTCGGCAATCTCGCCGAGATAGCCCGGAACAACCGACACGCCCGCCGCCTTGGCCAGTTTCTTGGACTCGATCTTGTCCCCCATCGCCGCGATCGCGCTGGCGGGCGGCCCGATGAACGCGATCCCCGCGCCGGTCAGCGCCTCGACGAAGCTCGCCCGCTCGGATAGGAACCCATAACCCGGATGCACCGCCTCCGCCCCCGTCGCCTTGCACGCATCGATGATCAGCTCGGCCTTGAGATAGCTCTCCGCCGCCGGCGCGGGGCCGAGGCGAACGCTCTCGTCAGCCATCCGCACATGCGGCGCGCGAGCATCGGCATCCGAATAAACCGCAACGGTTTTGATACCCATGCTCCGCGCCGTGCGGATCACCCGACAAGCAATTTCGCCCCGATTGGCGATCAGGATTTTGGAGAACACTATTGAGCCTCTTCTTTCGCAGCGGAGCAGTCAGCATAGGAGAGGCATTCTACGTCACGATCCCCCTTCATGAGCCAGCCATTGTAAACCATAAGCGCGACCACAAGCATCGTGCCAACTGAAACTATCAAGATCGTACGACGACTCATTCGCCCCCAACCGGCGGCTTGTTGTGCCCGAGCAGCCGCAGCACCTCGTCCGCCGCGTCGGCAAGGTTGGTGCCCGGCCCGAAGATCGCCTGCACACCGGCGGCGCGGAGCATCGCGTAATCCTGCGCCGGGATGACCCCGCCCGCGACCACCTTGATGTCCGCCGCGCCGAGATCCTTCAGCGCGCCGATCAGTTCGGGAATGAGCGTCTTGTGCCCCGCCGCCAGGGACGATGCGCCAACCACGTCGACCTCCTTAGCCACCGCCAGTTCGGCCGCCTCGCGCGGGGTCTGGAACAGGGGGCCGGGGATGATCTCGAACCCCAGATCGCCGAACGCGCTGCTCACCAGATTGGCGCCGCGATCATGCCCGTCCTGCCCCATCTTGGCGACCAGCATGCGTGGCCTGCGTCCCATCCGCTCGGCCACCGCCAGCGTCCCCGCCACCGCCTCGCGCCAGCGCTGGTCATCGCGCTGGCCATAGATTCCGCTGACCGGCTCGGGGTGGGTCGAATAACGCCCGAACACGCGCTCCAGCGCGTCGGATATTTCGCCGAGTGACGCGCGGGCGCGGGCGGCGTCGACGGCGAGGGCGAGGAGATTTCCGCTTTCCCGAGCGAAGACGAGGGACTCTGCCGAGCGCAGCCGAGGCTCTTGTGCTCGTTGGTTCTCGGCTTCGCTCGAACTAGTCCCTCGTCGTAGTTTATCCTGAGCGAAGTCGATGGGCTCGGGATGCTCGGGTTGGGGGTTTCGTGCTGCTTCCTCCAACGCATCCAGCGCAGCCTTCACCGCCCCCTCGTCCCGCGCGCTACGCATCGTCCCCAGCCGCGCAATCTGTCCCGCGCGCACCTTTGCATTATCGACCTCGAGGATATCCATCTCGGCCTCTTGCTCCAGCCGATACTTGTTGACCCCGACGATCACTGTCTCGCCGACATCGACCTTGGCCGCGCGTGCCGCTGCGGCTTCCTCGATCCGCGTCTTGGGCAGGCCGTCGGCGACCGCTTTGACCATCCCGCCATGCGCTTCGACCTCGTCGATCAGCGCCTGCGCCTTGTCCTCCAGTTCGCGGGTCAGCGCCTCGACATAATAACTTCCGCCCAACGGATCGGCGACCGCGGTCACCCCGCTTTCCTCCGCCAGGATCAGCTGCGTATTGCGCGCGATCCGCGCCGAGAAATCGGTCGGCAGCGCCATCGCTTCGTCGAAGCTGTTGGTGTGCAGCGACTGCGTCCCGCCAAGCACCGCCGCCAGCGCCTCGACCGTCGTGCGGACGATATTGTTATACGGGTCCTGCTCGGTGAGGCTCACGCCGCTGGTCTGGCAGTGCGTCCGCAGCAGCTTCGATTTCTCCGACTTCGCGCCCAACCCGGTCATGATCCGCGCCCACAACGTCCGCGCCGCGCGCAGCTTGGCGACCTCCATGAACAGGTTCATCCCGATCCCGAAGAAGAAGCTCAGGCGCGGCGCGAACGCATCGACATCGAGCCCCGCTTCCTTCGCCGCGCGGACGTACGCCATGCCGTCGGCCAGCGTGTACGCCAGCTCCTGCACCGCGGTCGCCCCGGCCTCGTGCATGTGATAGCCCGAGATCGAAATCGAGTTGAACTTGGGCATTTCGCGCGATGTGAAAGCGATAATGTCGGACACGATCCGCATCGACGGTTCGGGCGGGTAAATATAGGTGTTGCGGACCGCAAACTCCTTGAGGATATCGTTCTGGATCGTCCCCGTCAGGTCGGCGCGCGACACCCCCTGCTCCTCCCCCGCGACAATGTAGAACGCCAGGATCGGCAGCACCGCGCCGTTCATCGTCATGCTGACCGACATCTCGCCGAGCGGGATTCCGTCGAACAGCAATTTCATGTCCTCGACGCTGTTGATCGCTACCCCGGCCTTGCCGACATCGCCGGTGACGCGGGGGTGGTCCGAGTCGTATCCCCGGTGCGTCGCCAGATCGAACGCGACGGAGAGCCCCTTTTGCCCCGCCGCCAGGTTGCGCCGGTAAAAAGCGTTCGATTCCTCGGCGGTCGAGAAGCCCGCATATTGGCGAATGGTCCACGGCCGCCCCGCAAACATCGTCGCATAGGGCCCCCGCGTGTAGGGCGCGACGCCGGGGTAGCCGCTGTCGATCCCCGCAACATCTTCCGGCCCGTAGACCGTCTTGAGCGTGATCCCCTCAAGCGTTTCGCGGCTCAGGTCGCGGCCCTTCGATTCCTTGTCGGCAAGGGCTTTCCAGGCGGTTTTCTTATCGACGTCATTCATGGCAACGGCCCTAGCGCGGCCCCGCCGCCTTGCCAATCAATGCGCCTGCTTCGGCGATTCCATGATCTCGGTCAGCACGCCGCCCATGTCCTTGGGGTGGAGAAAGAAGATCATCGTCCCGTGCGCACCGATCCGCGGCTCGCCAAGCACCCGCGCGCCCTTGGCCTCGAACCACGCCTTGGCCGCGTTGATATCAGGCACCTCGAAACAAACATGGTGCTGCCCGCCGAGCGGGTTCTTCGCCAGGAACGCCGCTATAGGCGAGGCGTCCCCAAGCGGCTCGATCAATTCGATCTGCGAATTAGGCGTATCGACAAAACACACCCGCACCCCCTGCGCGGGGAGATTGAGCGCCTCCCGCACCACCTCGGCCCCCATCACGTCGCGATAATGCGCCACCGACGCCTCGATCGACGGCGTCGCGACCCCGACATGGTTCAAACGCCCCAGTTTCATTGTTCGATCCTCACTTCACACGTCACGCTATTGGCAATGAAGCACGCCTCATGCGCCTTGTGGTGCAGGACCGCGAGCGCCTCCGCATCCGGCGCCTCCCCGCCCCACTTCACCTTGGGCCGCAACGTTATCAGAGTCATCGCCATCCGCCCGTCTTCGCGTTTGGCCATCACCCCCTCGGCAACATCCTCATATCCCTCCACCACCAGCCCTGCCCGCCGCGCGAAATCGAGGAAGAACAGCATGTGGCAAGACGACAGCGACGCCACAAACGCCTCCTCCGGATCAACCCCGGCAGGATCGGAAAACGGCAGCGGCACGACATGCGGTGATGAGGAGGCGGGCACCACCGCCCCGCCGTCGAACGACCAGCTGTGGGCGCGCGAATAGCGGCCTTTGGCGAAGTCGTCGGAAGTGGCGCGTGCCCAGCGGATCGTGGCGGTGTAAGTGCTCATCCGTACGTGAATCGGAAAAAGTTTCTGATCGAAGTCCTCAGGCCCTTCACGTCGTCGGTTGGCGAAAGGTTGCGCTGTATGAACTTCGGCGGTTGGTTGAACCAATCCGTGATAAAAACAACCACAAGCGCCAGCCCGCCAAAGATCATCAAAGCGCCTAACACGATCAAAGCCGCCGCCAAGGCCATAGTGAGTAGCCAGGCGATATCGCTTAAAAAGATCGTTACCAAGTACCGATACGCATCATCGCCAGTCGGATTGCCCCAACCTCTCAAACCACCTCCAAGGAGAAAAGCCCCAGAAACACCGTAGAACACTAATCCCAGCAACAATATAACACTATTTGTGCGGTCAAACCTTGAATATCCAACGAAACGTAACCCGCGGGGCATGTTCAATACATGCCCTTCTACACTAACCTCATCTCGAATTTTCGTCGATATTGCATTGTCATGTGTAGTATAAATGGTGAATGCGATCGCATCGCCGACGTCTAATAATTCAGGGATGATTTCTATAACGCTTTGTGATACAATGTCTATTGAAGTAATCATGCCTTCCCTAGACTGAGATGGCTCTGTGGTTTTCAGTAAATTATCGTTTTTAAAATTTACAGTTAATTTACCTGCGGTGGTTATTTCTTCCTTGGTTATTGCTCTGTTTCCGCTGTTCCACAGGCCAAATTTCCATTCGCTAAGACCTAGCACTTCATGATTGTCGAAAAACATTTTGACATTGGTGGGAAACTTACCGCCCACTGGATCTAAAACCTTACGACGACGTAAGGTCCAGGCAATTTTACGCCGCGACGCAAAGTGCCGGGATATCAAAATACCCAATACCAACGAGACAACCGAGGTAATCACAAGGTTGAGTACGTCAAACTTCATAATTGCGACCTCAAAGCGGAATGTTGTCGTGCTTCTTAAACGGATTTTCCAGCTGCTTGTCGCGCAGTTTCCGCAGCCCCAACGCCACCCGCCGCCTTGTCGAATGCGGCATGATCACTTCGTCGATGAAGCCCTTGCTCGCCGCCACGAACGGGTTGGCGAAGCGCTCCTCATATTCGCGGGTGTGCTCGGCAATTTCCTTGGCCGTCTTGCCGCGGAAGATGATTTCGACCGCGCCCTTGGCCCCCATCACCGCAATCTCCGCAGTCGGCCAGGCATAGTTCAAATCGCCGCGCAAATGCTTGCTCGCCATCACGTCATACGCCCCGCCATAGGCCTTGCGCGTGATCACCGTGATCTTGGGCACCGTCGCCTCGGCATAAGCGAACAGCAGTTTAGCGCCATGCTTGATGATCCCGTTATGCTCCTGCCCCACACCGGGCAAAAACCCCGGCACGTCGACCAATGTCACGATCGGAATGTCGAACGCATCGCAGAAGCGCACGAACCGCGCCGCCTTCTTCGACGAATTGATGTCGAGGCACCCCGCAAGCACCATCGGCTGGTTCGCCACCACCCCAACGCTGCGCCCCTCGATCCGGCAGAAACCGACAATGATGTTGCCCGCATGGTTCGGCTGCAGCTCGAAAAAGTCGCCCTCGTCGGCCAGCTTGCGGATCAATTCGTGCATGTCATACGGCGTCGCCGCAGACGGTGGCACGAGCGTATCCAGGCTTTCCTCGATCCGGTCCCACGCATCGTCGGTCGGCCGTTCGGGCACGTCGTGACGGTTCGACGACGGCAAAAAGTCGAAGAAATCGCGCGTCGCGAGCAACGCATCGACATCATTCTCGAACGCCACATCGGCCACGCCCGACTTGGTGGTATGAGTCACCGCCCCGCCCAATTCTTCCTGCGTCACTACCTCGTTGGTCACCGTCTTGACCACCTCGGGTCCGGTGACGAACATGTAGCTTGAATCCTTCACCATGAAGATGAAGTCGGTCATCGCGGGGGAGTAAACCGCACCCCCCGCGCATGGCCCCATGATCAGCGACAGTTGCGGGATTACGCCGCTCGCCAGCACATTGCGCTGGAACACTTCGGCATAGCCGCCAAGGCTCGCCACCCCCTCCTGGATCCGCGCCCCGCCGCTGTCGTTCAAGCCGATCACCGGCGCGCCGACCTTCATCGCCGCGTCCATCACCTTGCAGATTTTCTGCGCATGCCGCTCGGACAAGGATCCGCCGAACACGGTGAAATCCTGCGCGAACACATACACCAGCCGCCCGTTGATCGTGCCGCTGCCGGTGACCACCCCGTCGCCCGGAAACTTCTGCTCCTCCATCCCGAAGTCGACGCAATTATGCTCGACATACATGTCGACTTCCTCGAACGATTCGACGTCGAGCAATATGCTCAATCGCTCGCGTGCGGTCAGCCGCCCCTTGGCGTGCTGCGCATCGATCCGCTTCTGCCCCCCGCCCATCCGCGCCGCCGCGCGCCGTGCTTCCAATTCGTCGATCGTCGTTGCCATGCTCGCTCTTTCGGGCGCTCGGCTTCACCCGTCAAATCATTCGTCATTGCGAGGATGGCGGCAACGCGGCAATCTGTTCGCCGAAGGAGCATACGAATGCCGTCCGTCGAACATTGGCCCGAGCGATTGTGGATCGTCCGGCATGGCGAAAGCCAAGGCAACCTCGCGCGCGTCGCGGCCGAGGCGAGCGATGCCAAGATCATCAATCTCGACATTCGCGACGTCGACGTGCCGCTCTCCGCGCTCGGTCATATCCAGGCCAAGGCGGCCGGCGCATGGTTCGCCGCTTTGCCCGACGACCAGCGCCCCGAAGTCCTGCTCAGCTCGCCGTACCTCCGCGCGCGCCAGACCGCCGAGGCAATCTGCGCCGCTGGCGGTCTTGGCGGCGGTGCGCGCCCGACTCTGCTCGACGAGCGATTGCGCGAACGCGAGTTCGGTATCTTCGACGGGCTGACCCCGCTCGGCATCGCCGACAAATATCCCGAGGAAGCCGCGCACCGCGCCAAGCTCGGCAAGTTTTACCATCGCGCGCCCGGCGGCGAGAGCTGGGCCGACGTCATCCTGCGCCTGAGGTCGGTGCTCAACACCATCAATCTGCAATATGCCGGCAAGCGTGTGCTGGTCGTCGGTCATCAGGTGGTGGTGATGTGCCTGCGCTACATTCTCGAGGAATTGACCGAGGAGCAATTGATGGCGCTCAACAAACAGGGCGAATTATTGAATTGCGGCATTTCGGCGTTCGATTTCGATACCAGCGACCCGCGCTTCGGCCGCCCCAGGCTCGCCATCTGGAACCTCGCGGCGCCGATGGAACAGGCCGGCGCGACCAAGACCTCCGCCCCCGATGCGATGACCGGCTCGCGCTAAGCCTCGACCTAGTGGTCGTCGAGCTCGTCGCCTTCCAGTTTGACCACATGGATCACGTTGGTCGATCCGCTCTTGGCGAATGGCACCCCGGCCATGATCACCATCCGCTCGCCCGCGCCGACGACGTTGTGGCGCAAGGCCATGCGCTTGGCCTTGCCGACCATTTCCTCGAAATTATTGACGTCCTTGGTGTGGATCGCATGCACCCCCCACTGCAACCCCAATCGCCGCGCGACCTTCAGTGACGCAGTCATCACCATGATCGGCACCGGCGGCCGCTCGCGCGCGATGCGCCGCGCGGTCGATCCCGACGACGTATAACAGACCATCGCCTTGGCATCGATCAGCCGCGCGATCTGCGCCGCACTTTCGGACAAGGCATCGGCGGTCGTCGCCTCGGCCGGGGTCTCGGTGAAATGGATCCGCGCCGGATAGACCGGGTCGCTTTCCGCGCTGCGCCCGATGCGGTCCATCATCGCCACCGCTTCCAGCGGATATTGCCCCGCTGCCGATTCGGCCGATAGCATGATCGCATCCGCACCGTCATAGATTGCAGTCGCGACGTCGCTCACTTCAGCGCGGGTCGGGGTCGGCGAGATGATCATCGATTCAAGCATCTGCGTCGCGACCACCACCGGCTTGCCGCGCTGGCGGGCGGCGGCGACGATCCGGTTCTGCATCGGCGGCACGTCCTCGGGCGGGAGTTCGACACCCAGGTCGCCGCGCGCGACCATCACCGCGTCGGCCAAATCGATGATCGCGTCCAATTGGGTGATTGCGGCGGGCTTCTCGATCTTGGCCAGCAACGCCGCTTTGTCGCCGATCAATGCACGCGCTTCGGCCACATCCTCGGGCCGCTGAACGAAGCTCAGCGCGATCCAGTCGACACCCTGCTCCAGCGCGAACGCCAAATCACCGCGATCCTTCTTGGTCAGCGCCGGGATCGGCACCAGCACGTCGGGGACATTGACCCCCTTATTGTCCGACACCCGGCCGCCAACCTCGACCACGCAGGCGATCTTGTCGGCCTCGACCGCGACCACCCGCAGCCGCACCTTGCCGTCGTCGATCAACAGGCGATCGCCCTTGCTGACTGCGGCGAACAGTTCGGGATGCGGCAATTCGACCCGGTTCTCGTCGCCCGGCTTCTTGTCGCGGTCCATCACGAACATCTGGCCATTGCCGATCATCGCCTCGCCGCCGGCAAATTTGCCGACGCGCAGCTTTGGTCCCTGAAGATCGACCAGGATCGTCGTCGGCCGCTTGGTCTCGGCCTCCATCGCGCGGATGGTGGCGATCAACTTGGCTTTGTCGGCCTGCGTGCCGTGGCTCATGTTGATCCGGAACGCGTCGGCGCCGCAGTCGAACAGCCCGCGAATCATCTTTGGTGTGCTGCTTGCGGGACCAAGCGTGGCGAGGATGCGCACCTTGCGTGCGCGCGGATGAATGGTGGTCGTCACCAGCGCAGCCATAAAGGTTCGCGGGCTTCATTCAACCGGCTTGAGGCCGCCTGCCGCCTCGCCTAAGGCACCGCCAAACCAACTCAGGAATCGGAGCAATATCTATGGCCGAAGGCAATGTCGCGGCGGACCAGCTGCGGCTGTTCATCGAACGGATTGAACGTCTCGAAGAAGAGAAAAAGAGCATGGCCGACGATGTCCGCGATGTTTACGCCGAGGCCAAGTCGAACGGCTATGACACCAAGACGATGCGCAAGATTGTCGCGCTGCGCCGCATGGAAGCCCATGTCCGCCAGGAAGCGGACGCATTGCTCGACACCTATCGCAATGCCTTGGGTCTGGCATAAGGTCACACCATGGCAGGTCATTCCAAATATAAGAACATCATGTACCGCAAGGGCGCGCAGGATAAAAAGCGCTCGACCTTGTTTTCGAAACTATGCCGCGAAATCACCGTCGCGGCCAAGACCGGGCTGCCCGATCCGGACATGAACGCGCGCCTGCGCGCTGCCGTCATCGCCGCCAGGGCGCAGTCGGTGCCCAAGGACAATATCCAGCGCTCGATCGACAAGGCCTCGGCCAGCGACGCCGAAACCTATGAGGAAATCCGCTACGAGGGGTTCGGCCCCGGCGGCGTGTCGTTGATCGTCGAGGCGTTGACCGACAATCGCAACCGCACCGCGACCAACGTCCGCACCGCTTTCGCCAAGAACGGCGGCAATCTGGGCGCCTCGGGCAGTGTCAGCCACGCCTTCGACCGCGTCGGCCTGATCAACTACCCCGCCACCGTCGGCGACGCCGAGAAAGTGTTCGAAGCCGCATTGGATGCCGGCGCGGAGGACGTCAGTTCGTCCGACGACGGCCACGAAATCTGGACCGAGATCGGCAGCCTGCACGAAGTCGCCAAGGCGCTCGAAGCCGTCCTCGGCGAGGCCGAAGGTGCCAAGCTCGCGTGGCGGCCGCAAGTCATGATCGACGTCGGCGAAGGCGATGCCGGGACCTTGTTCAAGCTGGTCGACGCGCTCGACGATGACGACGACGTCCAGACCGTATGGGGCAATTACGACATCGCCGACGACATCCTCGAAAAGCTCGGTTGATGTGGGGCTGGCTGGCGATCAAGGCGCTCGTGTCCGGCCTGATCATTGCCGCCGTGTCCGAAATCGCCCGCCGTTATCCGACCACCGGCGCACTGATTGCCTCGCTGCCGCTCGTATCCGTGCTCGGCATGCTGTGGCTGTGGAACGACCAGCCCGACCGCGCCAACATGGCGGTCCATAGCGCCGCGACCTTCTGGTATGTGCTCCCCAGCCTGCCAATGTTCCTCGTCATCCCCGCCTTGCTCCGCGCCGGCCTCAACTTCCACTTGTCACTGTTACTCGGCTGCCTCCTCACCATCCTGCTCTACCTCGCCATGATCGCCCTCGCCCCACGCTTCGGCGTCAAGCTTTGACGATCATCCTCGGGCTTGATCCGGGGCTTGGTACCACCGGCTGGGGCCTGATCCGCGCCGAGGGCAATCGCCTCAGCCACCTCGCCAATGGCCAGCTCAAGACCAACCCGAAGGAGCCGCTCCCGGCGCGTCTCGCCCATCTCGCGACGATGCTCGAAGCATTGATTGCCGATCATTCGCCCGACACCGCCGCCGCGGAAGAAATATTCGTCAACAAGAACCCCCAGACCACGCTCAAGCTCGCCCAGGCGCGCGGCGCCTTGCTGATGATCGCCGCACGCTCGGGCATGACCGTCGGCGAATATGCCGCGCGGCTGGTCAAGAAGGCCGTCGTCGGTGTTGGCTCGGCCGAAAAAGTGCAGGTTCACGCGATGGTCCAGCGCCTGCTCCCCGGAGTCGCAATCGCCGGCCCCGACGCCGCCGATGCCCTCGCGGTTGCGATCACCCACGCCCACCACTTGGCGAGTGCGCAAAGCGGCCTTACTCCTCGCTGATTGTTTTGGAGTTTGATGGCAATGCGATTTCCTTTTCTGGCCAGTACGATGCTCGCGCTTGCCGCCTGCAGCGGCAGCGAATCGATTGAGCAATCCGAAAATGCGATCGACGTCTTCCACCAGCAGCTCAATCAGGGAGCCTTCGACACGATTTATGCCACTGCATCACCGAAATTCCGCGCAGTTGCCACCGGGCCTGACTTCACCAAGTTCATGACGGCGGTCCACACCAAGCTCGGCGCTTACGAACATGGGAAGAACGAGGGTTGGCGGGTGAATTACAACACCTCGGGCAACAACGTCGTTGTCCAATATAAGAGTCACTTCACCAAGGGTGATGCCGTTGAAACCTTCACGTTCGATATGGGCAAACCAAAGCCAAAGATGATTGGCTATAATATCAACTCGCCGACGCTCATCACCGGATGATTGCCCGCCTCACCGGAACGCTCGCCGAAACCACCGCCGACAGCGCGGTGCTCGATGTCGCGGGGGTCGGCTATCAGGTGCTCGCCTCCGCCCGCACGCTCGACGCGCTCGGCCCGATCGGCGGCACGGTGATGCTGCTCACCGAAATGCAGGTGCGCGAGGATAGCATGACTTTGTTCGCATTCGGCACCGCCGGCGAGCGCGAGAGCTTCCGCCACCTCACCAGCGTGCAAGGCGTCGGCGGCCGAGTCGCGCTCGCGATCCTGTCGGTACTCGACCCGGCCGAGCTCGCCGCTGCCGTATCGCGCGGCGACAAGGCCATGGTCGCGCGCGCCAATGGCGTCGGCCCCAAGCTCGCGATGCGGATCGTCAACGAGCTCGCCGGAAAACTCGGCAACCCCGCGCTCGCCGCCACCGCCGGAACCCCACTCGCCAAAGGCGGTGCCGCCCAGGATGCGCTTAGCGCGCTCGCCAACCTCGGCTTCAAACCCGCCGATGCCAGCGCCGCCGTCGCCGCCGCGCTTGCGGACCTCGGCGACGCAGCAACGCTCGACGCCCTCGTCAGGCGGGCGTTGCGCAAGGCGGCGAAGTGACTCTCCCCCGCCCCCTCGCCGCCGAAGCCGTCGGCTCGTTCTTCCTCTTCGCCGGGGTGATCGGCTCGGGCATCATGGCCGCCGCGCTTTCCAACGGAAATGACGGCGTCGCCTTGCTCGCCAACACCATCGCCACTGGGGCAATCCTGTTCGTGATGATCGCGCTGCTCGGTCCCATCTCGGGCGCGCATTTCAATCCGGCGGTGACGCTCGCCCTCGCCTTCCGCCGCCAAATCACGCCGGGCACAGCCCTCGCCTACATCCTCGCCCAGCTAACCGGCGGCCTGCTCGCGGTCCTAGCGGTCCATGCGATGTTCGATTTGCCATTGTTCCAAACCTCGGCCCACGCCCGCACCGGCCCTGGACAGTGGCTCGCGGAGGGGATCGCTACCTTCGGCCTGCTCTTCACCGTAATGGGCGTCGCCGGTCGCAAGCCCGCCGAGGCCGCAGCTGCAGTCGCTCTTTATATCGTCGCGGCTTACTGGTTCACCGCCTCGACCAGCTTCGCCAACCCCGCGATCACCATCGCCCGCAGCCTGTCGGACAGCTTTTCGGGCATTGCACCCGTCGACGTCCCGGCCTTCATCGTCGCCCAACTGATCGGCGCGGGCCTCGGCGCGTGGCTCGGCGGCCTGCTGTTTGCCAAATCACCCGACTAAGCGCCTACCCGCCCCACGCCTCGCGATAGACTCGCAGGAAATTGCCGCCGAATAATTTCTCCAGCCGCCCGACACTCCACCCGCGCGCTGCCAACACGCCGGCGAACCGCCGATAGCGGTCGATAGTGTTGAGGTCGTCGATCCACGGATAAATGCCGACCCCTTCGCCGGGCGAGGCGATCCCCAGCTTGATCCTTTGGGCGGTATAATCGTCGTTCCGTTTGCGCGCCTCTGGCGTCGTGCCCTGCGGAAGCACGCCATTGTCGGTGCCGATCCCGACATGATCCTCGCCCGCGACCCGTGCAACATGCTCGACATGCGCGACCACATCTTCCAGTCGCGCCGGGCTGCCGATGCGCAGGAACGGCATGAAATAGACCCCGACCACCCCGCCCTTGTCGGCCACGGCCTTGATCGTCGAATCGGCGGTATTGCGGGGATGGTCGGTCACTGCCCGCGCGCCGGTATGGCTGATGACCAACGGTCGCTTCGCCTGCGCTGCGCCTTCCGCCATCGTCCGCGCCCCGCCATGGCTCAGGTCGAGCAATAATTTCTCCGCCTCGACCCGCTCGATCGTCGCCCGGCCCAGCTTGGACAGACCGGCATTGGCCGGCTCGAGCGCCCCGTCACCACACAGATTGCGATTATTGTACGTCAGCTGGACCGACATCACGCCGTCCTTCTTGAGCTGCGCCACGCGATCCAGTTCGCCGCCGATCATGCAGCTGTCCTGGGTGCCGACCATCACCGCGAATTTCTTCTCGCGCTTGGCTTTCAGAATATCCGCCGCGCTCCGCACCAGCAGCAATCGGTCGGGGTTGGCACCAAGATAGGATGCATTTTCGTCCCGCGCTTTTTGATAATCGCCCCACGGGTCGGCGACATTGCCGACCGGAAAAACCGTGTCGCGTAGCATGGTCACGCCGGTCGCCATCGTCTCGGCAAAGGCGCGGTCGCTCATTCGGGTAATGCCCTCGCCGCCATAGGGATCGGCCACCCCGCCCAGCCCGTCGATGACGATGGCGCGGTCAAACCAGCCCGGTGCAGCCCCCCGGCGTTGCCCCATTGCTGGCCCCGTCGCCGCCAGCGCGGCCACCCCGCCCAGCATCGCCCGTCGTGAAATCTCCATTATCGTCTCCCCTTTCGGCCGATGTGCCGTTGATCGATGGCTACGACAAGTCGCTCGCCATGGCCGGACCTTTTTGCCACAAGCATCGCCGCATGAGCACCGACCCCGCCAGATTGACCACCCCCGAGCGCACCGCCGAGGATGCCGATTCGGCGTTGCGGCCAAAGTCGCTCGACGAATTCATCGGCCAGCAGGGCGCGCGCGAAAATCTCCGCATCTTCGTCAATGCAGCGAAAGCACGCGGCGAGGCGCTCGACCATGTATTGTTCTTCGGCCCGCCCGGGCTCGGCAAGACCACGCTCGCCGCGATCCTGGCGCGTGAAATGGGGGTCGGCTTCCGCGCCACCAGCGGGCCGGTCATCGCCAAGTCGGGCGATCTCGCCGCCTTGCTCACCAACCTCGAGGATGGCGACGTCTTGTTCATCGACGAGATCCACCGGCTCAATCCGGCAGTCGAGGAAATCCTTTACCCGGCGATGGAGGATCGCGCGCTCGACCTGATGATCGGCGAAGGCCCGTCCGCCCGATCGGTCCGCATCGATTTGCCCAAATTCACCCTCGTCGGCGCAACCACGCGTCAGGGCTTGCTCACCACCCCGCTCCGCGATCGCTTCGGCATTCCCATTCGCCTCAATTTCTATTCGGTCGAGGAACTTGAGCAAGTTGTCCGTCGCGCCGCGCGCCTGCTCAATGCCCCGGTGACCGAGGATGGTGCGAAGGAAGTCGCCAAGCGCAGTCGCGGCACCCCGCGCATCGCCGGTCGCCTGCTCCGCCGTGTGCGCGATTTCGCCCATGCCGCTGGCCACGACAGCATCGACGCCGCCTCGGCCGACCGCGCGCTCCACCGCCTCGAAATCGACCAGCTAGGCCTCGACTCGATGGACCGCCGTTACCTCATGATGATCGCGGATCTCTACGGCGGCGGCCCGGTCGGGATCGAAACCCTCGCCGCAGGACTCAGCGAGCCGCGCGACACATTGGAAGACGTGGTCGAACCCTATCTCATTCAGCTTGGCCTCATCGCCCGCACCGCACGCGGTCGCTGTCTCAACGGTCGCGGCTGGAGCCACCTCGGCCTCAACCCGCCCGCCGGCGCGCAGACCGGCCTGTTCGACACCGGAGATTCAGCCAAGTGATGCGTATCCTAGCTGCCGGGGCACTGCTTGCCGCGACCCCGCTCGCCGCCCAAACCCCAGCCCGTGTCGACTACGCAAAAGATAGCAACTGGCTGTGCCTCCCGGGCCGGGCCGACGTCTGCTCTGCCCCGCAATCGACGGTCGAGGTCACCCCGGCCGGCTATGGCGCGAAGACGGTTCCCACCTCCGCCAAGGCACCGCCGATCGACTGCTTCTACGTCTACCCCACCATCTCGCGCGACGCCGGCCTGTCGAGCGACCTCGTCATGAACGAGGAAAAGTCGGTCGCCGCCGCGCAACTCGCCCGTTTCGGCTCTGTCTGCCGCACCTTCGCCCCCAAATATCGCCAGATGACGGTCGGCGCGATTGTCGCTTTTTCGGCCGGACAGGATATCAGCGCTGCCGCCGCTTTGTCCTATGGGGATGTCGCGGCCGCTTTCCGCCAGTTCATTGCCACCCGCAGCACCAACCGCCCGTTCGTTCTCATCGGCCATAGTCAAGGCAGCCTCCACCTCATCCAGCTGATCGCCAACGAGATCGAAAAGAAACCCGATCTCGCCAGACGAATGAAGCTGGCCATCCTCCCCGGCTTCAACCTGCTCGTTCCGCAAGGCAAAGCAGTCGGCGGCAGCCTCAAGAAAATCCCGATCTGCACGGCGGCAGCGCAGCTCAACTGCGTCATCACATGGACCAGTTATCGCGAAAAGAATCCGCCCCCGCTCGGCGCCTTGTTCGGGATCGCCGACCAACCCGGCATGACCGTCGCCTGCGTCAATCCCGCCGCCCCAGGGGCGAAGGATTTGCGCAAGCTGGACTCCGTCTGGGAGGCGCGTCCGGGCTATGCCGTCGCCGGCGGCCCGATCGCCTGGTCGAGCGAGGGCCCCGCCCCAGCGCCATGGGTTCGCACCCCCGGCCTCGCCTCGGGACGCTGCATCGCCGAAGGCCAGCGCGGCTATTTTTCAGTCCACACCAATGCCGACCCAGCCGACAAGCGCACCGACCGCATCGGCGGCGAAGTGTCGGTGTTCGGCATGTTCATCCCCGGCTGGGGAATGCACCTCGCCGACATGAGCCTGGTCTTGGGTGATCTGGTGCGGCGTGTCGGGACGCTCAGTCGTCGGTGAGCCAGAATAATGTCTCGACCGGGCAATTGAGCGCGCGCGCCAGCTTGAGCGCAAGCAAGGCCGAGGGGATGAAGATGCCATTTTCGACCGTATTGACGGTCTTGCGCGTCACATCCACCGCCTCGGCCAGCGCGGCCTGCGTCAGCCCAAGCTCCGCGCGTTTGTCCTTCAACCGGTTGGCGAGCTTGTCAGGCATCGCGATATGCCCGGTGCTCGAGCATGGCGAAGCGGATGATGGCCGCCCCGATGGCGAGCGAGACGATAACGTGGATTGCCTCGCGCGCACTGACCGGCTCAAAGATCGACGCAAGGAACAATGTGACCGCGCTCAGGATCGCCATCACATACCCCCAGCCAAGCGCCGAGACGCGATGGGCTTGCGTCCCTTCATCATCGATCATGTCGCGAACCTCTTTGCGGTGCCACCAGAACCCCGTGGTCGTCAGCGCGGCAAGCAGGACTAGCGACAAAGCGACCCACGCACCGATCTCGACATAATCGAACGCGCTATCGGGGTCGGCCGGCGTCGCCGCGAAAAAGCTCGCTTGCTGGGTCAGGTAAAGCACCGCCAGAAATGGCAGCATCCTCGCCCGGCGGTGGCTCAGATGTTCGGCTTGTTCGGAAATCGTAAGTTCAATCATGTCATGCCCCTTTAGTAACCTTGAGGTGACAAGTAACGCCAAGGTTACATCGCTGTCAAGCGTCGGCTAGTCGCTGCGGGCTTGCCCCCCGACTCCGCCGACCGCTAAGGCGAATTCATGGCGGACCATCCCTTCGACCAACCCTATCGCGGCGGCTTCATTGGCCCCGAGCATCGCTTTGCGCTGACCGTCTATTTCGAGGATACGGACACCGCAGGGATCGTCTATTACGCCAATTATCTCAAATATATGGAGCGCGCGCGCTCGGATATGCTGCGTGCCGCCGGGATCGACCAGCGCGCCGCGATGGAGGCTGGCGAGGGCGTCTATGCGGTGGCCGAAGTCAATATCCGCTATCTCCGTCCCGCCCGCCTCGGCGACGATCTCGTCATCGTCTCGACCCTCGATGCTGTCCGCGCCGCGTCGGTGGTCATTCATCAGCAGGTCATGCGCGGGGCTGAACATCTGGCCGATGCCCGCGTCACCGCCGCCTTTTTAAGCCCCGACGACCGGCCCAAACGCCAGCCAAAAGCGTGGGTCGACCGTTTCAACCAGATTTGCGAGGGCCACAGCCTGAATGCCTGATTTCACCGCCTCGACCGATATGATGTCGCCACTGGCTTTGTTCCTCCACGCCGATGTGGTGGTGAAGTTCGTCATGCTCGGATTGCTTGCGGCGAGCGTCTGGACGTGGGCGATCATCTTCACCCATTCGCTTCGCCTGCGCCGCATCAACCGCGCCACCGAGAAATACGAGGCCGATTTCTGGGCGACCGACGATATCGACAGCTTCCACACCAGGCGCGGCACCGAGAAACTCCCCAGCGCGGCGATCCTCAATGCCGGGCTCGACGAGTGGCGCCGTTCGACCGCGAGCCGCACCATCGACCGATCGGGCACCCGCGAACGCCTCGCCACGCGGATGAACACCGCCATGGCGACCGAACACGACCAGCTTGGCGACCGTCTCAACATCCTCGCCACCGTCGGCTCGGTCGCGCCATTCGTCGGTCTGTTCGGCACCGTATGGGGGATCATGCGTAGCTTCACCGCCATTGCCGATGCGAACAGCACCAGCCTCGCGGTGGTTGCGCCGGGCATCGCTGAAGCCTTGTTCGCCACCGCGATCGGGCTGTTCGCCGCCATCCCCGCCGTTATCGCCTACAACCGCCTAACCCACGGCCTCGACCGATTGGAAGCCCGCCTCGGCCGCTTTGCCGACCGCTTCCACGCTACCTTGAGCCGCGAGCTCGAGGTCGAGGCTTAGGCGATGTCCGCGACCCTCCCCTCGCGCCGAAGAGGTCGCGGACGACGCGCGCCGATGAGCGAGATCAATGTCACCCCGATGGTCGACGTGATGCTGGTGCTGCTGATCATTTTCATGGTCACCGCGCCATTGCTCGTCGCCGGGGTGCCGGTCGACCTGCCCAAGAACCGCGCCCAACCGCTCGACCAGCAGGCCAAGCCAATCCAGGTTTCGATCGACGCGAACGGCGCAATCTTCATCGACGACACTGTGGTCACGTCAGCCGAACTTCCCGTGAAACTCGCCGAAATTGCCGCGCAGCCCGAACCCCCAGAAGGCCGCCGCATTTACCTGCGTGCTGACAAAAGCCTCGACTACGGGCAGGTCATGACCGTCATGGGCGAGCTCAACCGCGCCGGGCTCAACCGCGTTGCTTTGGTGTCGGTCGGTGGCGATACGCCGTGACCGCCGACCGCGCCGAATGGACCGGGGTTGGCGCTGCACTTGCCCTTCATATCGCCTTGATCGCGGCGCTGTCGATGAGCCTCGCTCATATCACGCAACCGCCCGAACCGCCGTCGATGGAGGTCGAACTGGTCGACGATGTCGCGCTTGAAGCGGCCGCGCCGACCCCGATTGCGTCCGCCGCGCCGCCGCCAAGTGCCGCGCCAGCACCCGAGCAGCCGCTGCCGCTGCAGGCCCCGCCGCCCGAGGCCATCGCCCCACCAACGCCGACTCCCGTTCAGCGCCCGCAAACCCCACGCCCAACCGCCACGCCCCAGCGCCCGACCACCACTCCGGCGCGCCCGGTCCAGCGCCCCGGCCTCGGCAAGGATTTCCTCAAAAGCTTCGACGATGACCTCGCGCCGCGTGCGGGGTCTGCTGCTGCCTCCGCCCCACGTTTCGACGCCAAAGCCCAAGCAAGCGTTGCGTCGTTGATTTCTCGCCAGATCGAACCCTGCGCCCGTCGCCAACGACACGTTGCCGATTCTGCAAAGTCGATGAGTGTGGTGCTGGGGCTTAGCTTCCTGCCGAATGGTCAACTGCGCGGTCGTCCGAATGTAGTTCGCGTAGACGGAATCAACGACGACAACGCCCAATTTCGTGAACTCGCCGTTGATCAAGCGATCGCCAGCTATCAGCAATGCTCCCCGCTTCGCCTTCCGACTGAACTATATTCCACGCCTCAAGGTGGCTGGAAAAACATTAGGATCATTTTTGATGTTCGATAGGAGATGGCAATGAGCAAATTAGCATTGGCCCTAGCGTGTACCATCTGTTTGTCGGCTGGCGTCCAATCCCAGACGACCGATGATCCGCCGCCGGTTGAAGTGCGCGTCGTGAGCGGCGGCGTGCAAGGCGCAACCACCATCGCCGTCCCCGCCATGCCCGCGGGCGAGGGTGGATCGGCGGGCCTTGGCCGCCAGATTGCCGAGGTCATCGCGTCCGACCTGCGATCGACCGGCGCGTTCACCCCGCTCGGCCCGAACGGCATTGGCGGCTACAGCGTCGCGCAGGCGACAGCCCCGGCGTACGGCGACTGGCGAAGCGCGGGCGCGACTGCGTTGGTCTCGGGCTATGTCGAGGGCCGCGCCGATGGCCGGGTGACCGTCGCCTGCCTGCTCCACGACGTCACTGCCGGCCGCCAATTGGTCAGCCAGGGCTTCACCGTCGCCGCCGCCGACTGGCGCCGCGCCGCGCATAAATGCGCCGACACCGTCTATGCCCGGCTGTCGGGCGAAGGCGCCTATCTCGACACGCGGATTGTCTATGTCTCCGAAAGCGGCCCCAAGACCAACCGAACCAAACGCATCGCGTTGATGGATTCGGATGGCTCGAACCTGCGCTATCTCACGCTCGGCAAGTCGACCGTCACCACCCCGCGCTTCAGCCCCGATGGCCGCTTATTGGTCTACACTGGCACCCTTGCCCGCAAGCCGCGCGTGTTCGTCATCGACGTCGCCTCGGGCCGCGAGCGATTGCTCGTTCCCGGCGGCGTGATCACCTTTGCCCCGCGCTTTTCGCCCGATGGCCGTCGGATCGTGTTTTCGCTCGCGCAAGGCGGCAATACCGACATCTTCGTCGTCGGCGCCGATGGCGGCACGCCCCAGCGCCTGACGAGCGCGCCAGGGGTCGACACCTCGCCCAGTTTCTCGCCCGATGGTCGCCGCATCGTGTTCGAAAGCGACCGCGGCGGCACCCAGCAGCTTTACGTGATGAATGCCGACGGTTCTGGCCAGCGGCGGATCAGCTTCGGCGGCGGGCGATCGGCCTCGCCGGTATGGAGCCCCAAGGGCGACCTGATCGCCTTCACCCGCATCGGCGCGGGCTTCCGTATTGGTTTAATGAGCGCCTCGGGCGGCGGCGAGCGATTGCTGACCGACGCGTGGCAGGACGAAGGGCCGAGCTGGGCGCCCAATGGTCAGTTCGTCTTGTTCCATCGCACCGCGCAAGGCAGCGGCAATGCGACGCTCTACGCCGTGCCGATCACCGGCGGGCCGCCGCGCCGGATGCCGACCCCGCAAGGCGGTTCGGACCCCAGCTGGTCACCGCTCAACAACTAATTTTCATTGATCCGACAGGAGAAAACAGATGCGTAAATCACTCACTCTCGGCGTTGCGTTGCTCGCGCTGACCCTCGCCGGATGCGGTCGCAAGGCCCCGCCGGCTGCCGAGCTTCCGCCAACCACCGAAGTCCCCGCCGACGTCAACGGCGCAGTGGCCGGCGATGTCGAACTCACCGAGCTTCCGGCGATGCAGGCCGATCTGATCGCCAAGGCGGGCTCGGACACGGTCTATTTCGGGACCGACGAATATCAGCTCGATCCGCAATCGCAGGCGACGCTCGCGGCGCAGGCCAAGTGGATGCTCGCCAATCCGCGCGTCCGCGCCTCGATCGAAGGCCATGCCGACGAGCGCGGCACCCGCGAATATAACATGGCGCTGGGCGAGAAACGGGCCAATGCGACCCGCGATTATCTGGTGTCCCAAGGGGTGCCGACAGCGCGGCTGCTGGTCACCAGCTGGGGCAAGGAACGCCCGGTCGCGACCGGATCGGACGAAAGCGCCTGGGCCCAGAACCGGCGAGCAGTTACCGTGGTAGTACGCTAGGCGTTACGCGGCATAACGCTGGGTCGTCGAACCGATCCAGGCTCTTGCCTGGCGCTGTGCCTCGGCAATCTCCCGCGCCGACATTTCGACCGATATTTCGGCGCGGCACTGTTGCGATCGCGTATCGCCCGACAGCGCGCCGAGGTTGAACCATTTATGCGCTTCGATCAGGTCGACGGTCATGCCGCCGCGCCCGGTCGAATAGGTCACGCCCAATTCGAACAACGCCTCGACGTCGCCCCGCGCCGCATCGGCTAACCGACTCCGAACCAGGAACTCCGCGCCTTTTTGACTAATCGCCATCTCTTCACCCCTTTTACTTCGTTGAGGGCAAGGTCGGCCTGTGATCCCTATGAAATGGTTAACGCCGCAAACACCGGTTCAGCTGACTGTGTCCATTTCGCGACACTATCCCTTTAGAGCATGTAAGCAACTATGCTACAGAGCGGCATGGATTTGCGAGTCGTCAAATTAAAGCGTTTTTGTCGCTTTTGTG
>NZ_JANMLM010000093.1:0-16651 GCF_031372575.1 Sphingomonas sp.
AGCGCGGCCTTGGCCATGTTAAACGTCAGATGGTCGGGCATATGCCAATAGGGGTTGTAGACGGTGTAGTACATGACGCTGCCGATCATCGGCGTGCGCAGGACGCTGCCGGTCTTCTTGTCGATTTCATTCTTGCCGACGACGACCTTCATCGTGTCGACCGGAACGCCATTCTCGTACATCCACAGGCGTGCCGACACGATGTCGACCAGTACGAAGCGGTTCGACGGCGGCTTGAACCGGGCGCGTACCAGGTTGCGCGCCAGTAGGGCCGACTGTCCGCCATCGGGCAGGGCGGCCTCCACCAGCGCGGCCTGGCGGAGTCCGGCATAAACCGGGTTCAAGTTCCAAATCGACCGGACATGGTCGGCGAGCAGCGGCGCGCGCGCGGCCTGGGCCAGGATCGTCTCGCCGGTCGCGGGCCGCGGGCGGACCCAATTGTCGCCATAGGTCATGCCCGGGATCGGTTGAGACAGCGACTGCGCATAGTCGATCAGCGCCTGCGACATCATCCGGTCTGCGGTCTTGGCGGCGTCTGCATTACCGGTCTGGGCGGCAGTAACCGCGGCTTCGATCTGCACTGCCAGCGACGGCCCGTTGGCAAATCCGTCGATCGGGGCTTCGCGCAGCAACTGGATCAGCGCGACCTGCGCCTCGCGGTTCGCCATCCACAGAGGCGCGTCCTTCCGCGCCGAATAGAAACGATCAAGCGGGGTGAACGCGCGGACGACGGCCGGTGCGGTATAGGGCACCGGCAGCGGCTTTTTCTTGGCATAGGCCGGGGTCGCGCCGACGACGGCGGCGATAAGGGCAAGTCTACAGGTCGCTGAAATCACGGCAATTCCCCGAATGATGGCTCGTGCGCACTATAACCCATTGGCTGAACCTCGGCTGCATCATCCTCATCTAAGCGTCAACCAAAGTGGGCGAGTGTGACCTTGCGGCCACGCCTCAGCACGCCTCGAGCGATTTGCCGCGCGTCTCCTTGAGGAAGAAGATGGTCACCACCGCCGACAGAGCGGTGAAGCCGACCGCGTACCACAGCCCGGCATAGATATCGCCGGTGATGGCGACGATCGCGAAGCTGGTCACCGGCAGGAACCCGCCGACCCAGCCGGTGCCGATATGATAGGGTAGGCTCAGCGCGGTGTAGCGGATCCGGGTCGGGAACATCTCGACCAGCGCCGCCGCCTGCGGGCCGTAAAGCGCCGTCGCGGCGACGACGAACAGGAACAGGATCGTCAGCAGTGTCGGATAATGGACCGCATTGGGCGCGGCAGAGGCGGGATAGCCGGCCGCGACGAGCTGCGCCTTCAATGAGTCGCCGATCGCGCTCTTGCTTGCCTTGAGGCCGGGATCGTCGAGCGCTTCGCCGCCTGCGACGCCAAGCGCGCTATTGCCGACGCGGATCGTGGTAGCGCCGTCGGTCGCGGCGACGGTGCGATAGGCGATGCCCCTTGCAACGAGCAGGCTTTTGGCAATGTCGCACGCGCTGTCGAACCGGCGGGTGCCGGTCGGATCGAACTGGACCGCGCAGCTTGCGGGATCGGTCACCACCACCACCGGGCTGGCGCGCTGTGCCTCAACCAGCGCGGGGTTGGTCGACGCGGCGATCAGGTGCGAGCCGGGGAAGTAAAGCGCAAGCGCGAGCAGCATCCCGCCGAGCATCACCGGCTTGCGCCCGACGCGATCGCTAAGCCAGCCGAAGAAGACGTAGAGCGGCGCCGACACCAGGGTCATCGCGATCAGCAGGAAATCCTTGGTCGCGGCGGGCAGGCCGAGCGATTTCTCGAGGAACACCTGGAGGTAGAAAAAAGTGAAATACCAGACGGCGCCCTGGGCGCACATGATGGCGAAAAAGGCGATCAGAACCTGCTTGAGGCTTTCCTTGCGGGCAAACGCCTCGCGCAGCGGCGCCTTGGTCAGCTCGCCCTCGTCGCGCAATTTGGCGAAGGTCGGACTCTCGGACAGCTTGACCCGCATCCACACCGAAATCGCCAGCAGGATCGACGAAGCGAGGAACGGGATTCGCCAGCCCCACGCGTTGAAGGCGTCTTCGCCGAGCGCGGTGCGGGTGACGACGATCACCAGCAGTGCGGCGAGCAGCCCGAAGCTGGCCGAGGACTGGATCCACCCCGTGGCGGCGCCGCGCTTGTGGTCGGGTGAATGCTCGGCGACGTAGATTGCCGCGCCGCCATATTCGCCGCCGAGCGCGGTGCCCTGGCAGATGCGCAGGAACACCAGCAGGATCGGCGCGACGATTCCGGCCGAGGCGTAGGTCGGGAGCAGGCCGATGGCGAAGGTCGCGCCGCCCATCAGGCTGACGGTGGTGAGGAAGGTCGCCTTGCGCCCCACCCGATCGCCCATCGCGCCGAAGATGATCGCGCCCAGCGGGCGGAAGGCGAACCCGACGGCGAACAGGGCCAGCGCGGCGATCAGCGCCGAGGTCGGGTCGAGCCCGGCGAGGAAGGTCTTGGCGATGATCGGGGTCAGCGACCCGAAGATGAAGAAATCATACCATTCGAACGCGGTGCCGGTCGACGATGCGGCGATGACGCGGGTCATCGACCAGGGCTTGGTTGCTTCCGACAAAATGCTCTCCCGACTTTTTTGAGGAGCCTAGCGGCGGCGGGCGATCGTGCAAGGCTCGGCGGTCAGCGCTTCTCGATCCGCTCGCGCAGCGTTGCCACCCGCATGCCCCATTTGGTCACCGTCATGCGGTTGTCGAGCACGGTGCCGCCGGGCAGCGCAATGAGCCACTGCTCGACCTGCAAGCCGCCCTTCATCGGGTAACGGATGCGGATCGTACGACCGATGGCGACCGTCTCGACCGGGCCGCTGGCGTCGGTCAGGCTGCCGACATAGCGACCCGGCGCGACCTGTTTCAATTTCCACACGCGGGTGCGCGGCGGGTCGCCCTGCATCGCGATGAGTTGGGTCAGGGTCAGCGATCCGTCGCGGTTAGGCGTGCCGACGCTGTCGACCGTGACGGTGCGGATTCCCTTCATGATCTGGTCGAGCTTGCCGTCGCCGTGGCTCGGACCGGTGAAGAACGCCACCGGATCGAACGCCGGCCCGGCCTGGGTGGCCTCAGGCGGCGCGGCGGCGGTGCAGGCAGCGAGCGCCAGCAGGCCAACCGCAACGCCGCCGAAGCGCATCAGAGCCCGCGCGCCATGTCGATCACGAAGCGATAGCGGACGTCATTCTTGAGCAGCCGCTCATAGGCGTCGTTGACCTCGGGCATCGCGATCATCTCGCACTCAGGGTAAATGTCGTGCTGGGCGCAGAAATCGAGCATTTCCTGAGTCTCGGGAATGCCGCCGATCGCCGATCCGCCGACCGCGCGGTTCCAAAAGATCAAGTTCGCGCCGACAAAGCCCGGCATCGGCGTAAGTGCGCCGACGATCACCATCCGGCCCGAACGACCGAGCAGTTGGAGATAGCCATCGATCTCATGGCTGACGGGAATCGTGTTGAGGATGAAGTCGAAGCGGGTCGACGCGGCCTTCATCGCTTCGGCGTCGGTCGAGACGATGACTTCGTGCGCGCCGAGCGCCCGCGCATCCTCGCCCTTGCTCGCAGTGGTGGTGATGATGGTGACATGCGCCCCCATCGCGGCGGCCAGCTTGACCCCCATATGGCCGAGCCCGCCGAGCCCGATCACGGCGACCTTGCTGCCTTCGCCGACATTATACTGTCGCAGCGGCGAGTAAGTGGTGATCCCGGCACAAAGCAAGGGCGCGACGCGGGCGACGTCCATGCCGGCGGGGACCTTGCACACGAAATGATCGCGGACGACGATATGGTCGGTGTAGCCGCCCTTGCTGATCGTGGCGTCGTGGCGGTCCTTGCTGTTGTAAGTCTGGACCGCGCCCTCACGGCAGAAGATCTCCCAGCCCTCGAGGCACTGGTCGCATTGCATGCAGCTGTCGACCATGCACCCGACCGCAACGATGTCGCCGACCTTGTGCGCGGTAACGTCGCCGCCGACAGCAGTCACCGTGCCGACGATTTCATGGCCGGGGATGACCGGGTAGCGCGTTCCGCCCCAGTCATTGCGGCAGGTGTGGAGATCGGAATGGCAAATGCCCGCGTGGGTGATGTCGATCGCGACATCATCAGGCCGCAGGTCGCGGCGCTCGAATTCCATCATCTTGAGTGGCTGGTCGGCGGCGTCGGTGCCCCATCCCTTGGCTTGGGTCGGCATGCAAAATCTCCTGGTTCAGCTGGCGCGGGCGAGCAGTGCCATTGCCTGGGTTAAATGGGGGCGGTCGACCATCCGACCATCCACCGACAACACGCCAGCGGCCGGATCGGCCTCGAACGCCGCGACAATTTTTTGAGCGTGGGCGATATCGTCGGCCGACGGGGTGAAGGCGGCGTTGATCGGGGCGATCTGGTCGGGGTGGATCGCGAGCTTGCCGGTGAAGCCTTCGCGCGCGGCGGCCCGTGCTTCGGCGGTCAGCCCGGCCTCGTCGCGGAAGTCGGCGAATACGCCATCGACTGGCTGAACCCCGGCGGCAACCGCGCCGGCGAGGGTCAGGGAGCGGGCGAGGCGGTAAGTGAATGACAGGTTGCCGTCGGCATCATATTTGCTTGCGGCGCCAAGCGCGGCGGAAAGATCCTCGGCCCCCCAGCACATGGCGACGAGCGGGGCCTTGGCATCGCGATAGCTAAGCAGGCCGAACAGGCTGGCGGCGGTCTCGGTGACGATGGCGTGGATCGGCAGGTGCCCGGTGGTGTGGGACAGCTCGATCACGTCGGCGCCGCTTTCGGCTTTGGGCAGCACGACGCCTTCGAAATCGGCCGAGGCGAAGACTTCAAGGTCCTTCTTGTGATGATCGGTGCGCAGCGGGTTGATCCGCACCCACCAGCGCGGGCCGCCGTCGCGTTTGAGCGACTTGAGCAGGTCGCGCGCAGCTTGCTTGTTGCCGAGCGCAACACTGTCTTCGAGGTCGAAAATGATTGCGTCGGCGTCGGACGCGACCGCTTTCGCGATTTTCTTCTCGCTGTCGGCGGGGACGAACAGCCAACTACGCGGCGCGGCGTCGCTCATGCGGGCGATTTCAGGATCAGTGCGGAGCGGGTGCATTCGCACACTTTCTCGCCGCGCTGGTTGAAGCTGCGGTGGGCCCAGGTGACGATCCCCGCATTGGGCCGCGAGTTTGATTCGCGAAGTGCGATGCATTCGGTTTCGCTGCGCAGGGTGTCGCCGATGAACACCGGGCTCGGGAAGACGAGCTTGTCATAGCCGAGATTGGCGATGAGCGTGCCGAGCGTGGTGTCGGCGACCGACACGCCGACCATCAGCCCGAAAGTGAAAATCGAATTGACCAAAGGCTTGCCGAATTCGGACGCGGCGGCGGCCTCATGGTCGAGGTGCAGCGGTTGGGGATTGTGGGTCAGGGTGCTGATCAGCACATTGTCGGTTTCGGTGACGGTGCGCGTGACTTCGTGCGCGATCCTGTCACCAACCTGCCACTGATCGAAATATCGTCCGGCCATGCGGATGCCTCTAGGCGGGGAGCAGAAGCTCGGCAACCGCCTGCGTGATCGCGGCGCCGTCGAGGCGATAGGCAGCATAAAGTTGGGCGAGGCTGCCAGTCTGGCCGAAGCGTTCGACCCCGAGCGGCGCGACGCGATTGCCGAGGACTCCGCCGATCCAACTGAGCGAGGCTGGGGCGGCGTCGCACAAAGTGACGATACCAGCGCCGGGGGCGAGGCGGGCGAGAAGGCTTTCGATGTGGCTCGGGTGATATGTGCCCGACCAGCGTGACGCCTGCGCCGCGGTCCAGCCGCGGTGGAGCAGGTCGGGCGAGGTGACGGCGAGCAGGCCGAGACCGGGGATGTCGGCGCTGAGTTCGTCATGGGCGGCGATGGCTTCGGGCATGATCGCACCCATCGCGACGATCGCGGCTTCCGCCCCGGTAGCGGGTTCGCGCAGCCAGTATCCGCCCGCGAGCGCGCCCGATTTCCAACTGTCGTCGGCACGCTCGTGCTGGACGATCGAGCGGGTCGAGAGGCGCAGGTAGGTGGACTCGCCGGCGGGGTCGTCGATCAGGCGGAACGCTTCCTCCATCATCGCCGCCAGTTCGTCGGCGAAGGCCGGTTCGTAATGGCGCAGGCCGGGTTGGCCGAGCGCGATCAGCGGCGGGTTGATCGACTGGTGCGCGCCGCCTTCGGGTCCGAGCGTGATCCCGCTGGGCGTGGCGACGAGCAGGAAACGAGCGTCCTGATAGCAAGCATAATTGAGGCTATCGAGTCCGCGGGCAATGAACGGGTCGTACAGCGTCCCGATCGGAATCAGCCGCTCGCCGAACACATCGCCCGACAGGCCGAGCGCGGCCAACATCAGGAAAAGATTGGATTCTGCGATCCCAAGCTCCATGTGCTGACCCTGATTTGTGGCCGACCACTTTTGCGCAGATGGAACCTTTGCAGCCGCGAAAACGTCGGCCATGTCGCGGCGCTTGAACAATCCGCGCTGATTGACCCATGCGCCGAGGTTGGTCGAGACGGTGACGTCGGGCGAGGTGGTGACGATGCGGTCGGCTAGGTCGCCGCCGGCGCGGCTGAGATCGAGCAGGATGCGCCCGAAAGCCGCCTGGGTGGTTTGCTCCTCGCCGGTTGGGGCGGGGATCGGGGGAATGGCGATCCGCCCAAAATCGCGGCTGCGCTTGTCGCGGCGGATTCGGGTGGAGCCGATCAGTGCCTCGACCCCGGCGCGGGCGTTGCCGCCAATTCCGGCGAGCGGGATCCATTCGTCACCCTGCGCGATGCCCATCATGTCGCGCATCGCATGCGCCTGGGTCGGGTTCATCAGCCCCGAATGATTGTCCTTGTGGCCCGCAAACGGCAGTCCGAACCCTTTGACCGTCCACGCGACGAACAACGTCGGGACGTCGTCCATCGCCGCGTCAAACGCTTGCGTGAGCGTTTCCATGCAATGCCCGCCAAGGTTGCTCATCAGCGCGCCCAGCGCCTCGTCGTCGAGGCCCTTGAGGAACGGCGCGCCGGCCTTGCCGAGGTCGCCCTCGATCCGGGCCCGCCACGCCGCGCCGCCCTGGTAGAGCAAGACCGCGCTGTCGGCGTTGGGCAGGTTGTCGAGCCAGCCCCTAACCGCTGGGACCTTGTCGAGCGCATCGCTCAGCTCCTTGCCGTAGCGAAGCTCAACCGTTCGCCAGCCGCAACTCGCGAAAATCTCGTCGAACCGCTCGAACATGCGGTCGGCCGAGGTCGCATCGAGGCTTTGGCGGTTGTAATCGACGATCCACCAGCAGTTGCGGATGTCGTGCTTGTAGGCCTCGATTAGACATTCGTAGATATTGCCTTCGTCCAATTCGGCGTCGCCAATCAAAGCGACGAACCGTCCGCGATCTTCGTCGGCCATCTTGCCGTGCGCGGTGAGATAATCCTGCACCAGGCTGGCGAAGGCGGTGATTGCCACGCCCAGCCCGACCGATCCCGTGGAGAAATCGACCGGGATCTGGTCCTTGGTGCGGCTAGGGTAACTCTGCATTCCGCCGAAGCCGCGGAAGTTCTGGAGCTGCTCGAGGGTCTGGCTGCCGAGCAAATAATGGATCGCGTGGAGCACCGGCCCGGCATGCGGCTTGACCGCGACCCGATCATTGGGGCCGAGCGCGTGGAAATAGAGCGCCGCCATGATCGCAGTCATCGACGCGCAACTCGCCTGATGACCCCCGACCTTGAGGCCATCGGTGGCTTCGCGGACGTGGTTGGCGTGATGGATCGTCCAGCTCGACAGGAAGCGAAGCTTGTCGTCGAGGATCTTGAGCGCGTCGATGTCGGTCGTCATGCCACTGCCCTAGCGCGGGATTGCCCCGACTCAAACCCGCCCGTTCACTACCGGTAACGCCGAGCCGATGCCTCCGCGCGCCCGCTCGAACTTCCTTCGCGGCGCGGGTCGCTTATCCTATTGCGTTTTGCGGAGACTGACATGGCGTGGATGATTGGACGGACGGCGGCGCTGTCCGACCCCGAGCAAGCGCGGGCGAAGATATTGACGAAATTGCACGGGCTGGCCGAGCTCGACGATCCGGAATCGGTGGTCGTTCCGATCCTGATCGACGCGCTGCTGATGGTCGAAAGCTATCGCGGCGCGCGGCACCAGATCAGCTTCCTGCCCGAACTGACCGAAAGCATCGACGCCTTGCTGCGCGACCTGACGATTGCCGAGAAGACCAAGGAATGGGCCGGCAGTTGATCAGCCGCTGATCGGCTCGGATGACTGCCCGGCGTCACTGACCAAGCCGTCGGTCATCCAGCGACCGAGCATCGTGCCGGCGGCGGCGACACCGGCGTCGCCGCCGCAGGCATCGACCAGCGCGGCGCACAATTGTTCGAACGTTGCACCGCTTTGCATCAAGGGCAGGCCGATGGCTTCGACCGGATCGAGCAAGCGAAATTGCGATCGCATATACTGACGCCAGACGAGCAGCATTGTATGGTGGTGCGGCAGGTCGAGCGGCGGCATGTCGGTGGCGGAATCGATTGCGCTCCACAGCGCGGCGCAGTCGGTCGTGACGATGCGTGTCGCTAGCCCCGGGATGAAGGCGAGCCGAAGGTTGAGCCAGTCGTCCTCACTGTAATGCGATGCCTGGTCGGCAAAATCGGCGGCGGCCAGCACCGGCCCGTCGGGACTGGTGAAAATCTGCTGCATTTCCCATTCCAGCCAGGCCAGTTCCGCAATCTCCGGATCATTGGGGAATAATTCGCCCAGCGTATCGCTGAACCCCAGCCCGAGGTCGTCGAGCGTCCAGCTGGAGGGGGGATGGAGGATCAGATGATGCGCCGCCGCGGCGTCGAAGCTGTCATCGCCAATCCATTGCCGGCTTTTGTCGAAGGCACTGCGCAGGCAATCGCGCAGGCGCGAGCGATAGGCGGTGCGATAGACCGCGAGCCCGTCCCGCATGTCGGTCGGCCAGTCGAGCACGCCCGCTTCCTCGACGCCGGTCACGGTTGCCTGAAACTGCCGCTGGATGGCCGACAGGTTGGTCATGCGGCGCGGCGTTCGGCGAGGGGCGCGCGGCGTCGGGCAATGTCCAGCTCATCGAGCAAATCGGCGAGCGGGGGGATATCATCATCGCGCTCGATCATCGTCGCGACCGGGCCGAAGCGGCGGCTGGCGAGGTCGTACAGCGACCAGACGTCATCCGCGACCGGGCTGTCATGGGTATCGATCAGCATCGCTTCGCCCTGGCTGTGCCCGGCGAGATGGATCTGGCGCACGCGGTCGGCGGGGATGGCGTCGAGATAAGTCGTCGCGTCGAAGCCGTGGTTGCGGCTGCTGACAAAGATATTGTTCACGTCGAGCAACAGGTAGCAGCCGGTGCGTTGGCACATTGCGGCGAGGAATTCCCATTCGGTCATGCCGCAATCGGCGAACTGGACGTAGCTCGATGGATTTTCGAACAGCATCGGTCGTTCGAGCGCATCCTGCGCCACCGCGATATTGGCGCAGACCGTGTCGAGCGCTGCCTCGCTATAGGGCAGCGGCAACAGGTCATGCGTGTGGTGATCGCCGATCCCGGTCCAGCACAGATGATCCGACACCCACAACGGGCGAACCCGGTCGACGAGGGTCTTGAGGCGCTTAAGATAGGCATGGTCGAGCCCGTCGGCCGAGCCGATCGACATCGACACGCCGTGCATTGCGACCGGATAGCGCTCGCGGATCGAATCGAGCGTGGCCAAGGGGCGGCCGCCGTCGACCATGAAATTCTCCGAGATGATTTCGACGAAATCGACCGGCACGTCGCGGTCCAGATAATCGGCATAATGCGGCCGGCGCAGGCCAAGGCCAAAGCCGGCAAAAGCGGCGATCTCGGTCGTCATGGTCATTCGCCTTTGGTGCGTCGGAAGAGACGACGGCCCGGCTGCAAGGGGCGCGCAGCCGGGCCGCCTGGCCTTAGCCTTGCAAGTCGCCGATCGTGCCGCCCTTGCTGAGGCATTGGCTTGCCTTGAGCGCCTTGAAGCCATGACCCTTGCACTCGTTATGGCCTTTGCATTCATTCGCCGTGGTCTTGCAGTCGGCCGTGCCCTTGCAGCTGTTGACGCCATAACAATGAACGGTGTCGGCGCCGCCGACAGCAGCACCCGTGCTGCCGCTCGGGGCCGGTGCGGCTGCGGCGATCGACGCCATTGCGAACAATGCGGCGGCGCTGGTGAAGCGGACTCCAGTGCGAAGGTTGGTCATCAGATGGTCTCCCGAAAATGCGTTACGCCAAATTGGCATCTGGCATTCGCTGCATTGCCGCCGATGGTTACAGCTGCTGACCGAAACGATTCTTTTCGGTCGGCCTGTAACAATCCATTGGTCGGCGGCGAATGGGATGATCGACGTCCCGATCAAACCACGGGCCGATCCTTCAAGGAGAGAATAGATGCCCCAATTGTCCGCTCGTCATTTGCTCGCCGGCCTGATCGCCGCATCGGTTACTGCCGGCCTTGCGACCGCGGCTTCGGCCGAGGTCAAGAAGCCCGCGACCGAAAAATGCTTTGGCGTTGCCAAGGCGGGCAAGAATGATTGCGCCGCCGGTGCGGGCACCAGCTGCGCCGGAACGTCGACCAAAGATTTTCAGGGCAATGCGTGGAAACTGGTCAAGGCCGGGACCTGCCTGACGATCAAGACCCCCAAGGGCAATGGCTCGCTGAGCGCCAAGGCCTGATCGGGTGAGCAAGGCCATCGCCGCCTATAACCGCGTCGTCGGCGCGCTCGAAAGCAAGCTGAGCGAAGGCGTCGCCTTGCTGGTGCTGCGCGTGGCCTTCGCTGGTATCTTCTGGCGGTCGGGACGGACCAAGATTGCCGAGGGCAGCTGGATCACGCTGAGCGACACCACCAAGGCCCTGTTCCGCGACGAATATGCCGGCGTGCCGCTTCCGCCCGACCTCGCGGCAGTGGCGGCAACTGCGGCGGAACATCTGTTCCCCATCTTGTTATTGGTCGGCCTGGCGACGCGATTGTCGGCGATGGCGCTGCTGGGAATGACTTTTATCATCCAGTTGTTCGTCTTTCCCGATGCGTGGTGGCCGGTTCATTCGTTATGGGTGGCGATGGCGCTCATCTTGATCGCGCGTGGAGGCGGACTATTTTCGGTCGATCAACTGCTGACCAAGGGCCGTCGCCGGTGAAAGCCGATGAGCCCAGCATGGCGCGCCTGATGGCGCTCGCCCAGGCCGGCGACCGACAGGCCTATCTGGTCCTGCTGACGAACTGCAATTCGTGGCTGAAACGCTATTTCGGCCGCCGTGTAGCGCCGTCGAGCCTCGATGATCTGGTGCAAGACACGTTGCTGGCGCTGCACCGCAAGCTGTCGAGTTATGACCCGACCCGGCCGTTCCTGCCGTGGCTGGCAGCGATCGCGCGCTATCGCTGGGTCGATCATCTGCGGCAATATTACCGCGCCGAACTGGTCGAGCTCGACCGCGATCTGCCCGATCATGGCGATCACGAACAGCTTGCCGCGCGGCTCAGCCTCGAGCGGCTATTTGCCCATTTGCCCGCCGGGCAAGCGAGGGCAATCGAGCTGGTCAAGATTCACGGACTGTCGATCGCCGAGGCCTCGCATGCGTGCGGCCAGAGCGAACCACTGGTCAAAACCAACATCCATCGCGGGCTGAAGAAGCTGGCGATCCTGATTGAAGAAGCGGAATGAACCATGCCGACTAATCCCAATTTCGAAATCGCGGCGTTGGTCGACGATTTGCGGCCAGCCCGCGCCATGAAGGTGCGCACCGGCCTTGCCCTGACGGGGATGGTGGCGGTGGCCGTCATCCTGTCGACCATCTTGCTGCTCGGCCTTCGGCCCGATGTCGCGGCCGGGCGGTTCCAGCCGCTGTTCCTGTTCGCCAACGGCTTGTTCCTGATCGTCGCCTTGGGCACCGCCCTCGCCGCGATCCGGATGGGCCTGCCGCGTGTCGGTCAGTCCAGCCAGGGTTGGAAATCGGTGGTCACCGCACTCGGCCTGTTGCCGGTCGCGGCGCTGATCATGCTGGTCTCGCGAACCGAGCTAATGCCAGCCGTGCTGGTCACCAGCCATGAACTGAAGTGCGTCGCGATGGGGCTCGCGCTCGGCCTGGTCAATGCGGCGGTGCTGGTGTGGTGGCTCCGCCGCGGCGCGCCAACCTCCCCCGAACGCGCTGGCTTGCTAGTCGGGCTGTCGTCGGGCGCGGTCGGTATTTTTGCCTTTGCCTTCCATTGCCCGTTCGACAGTTTCTACCATGTCGGACTGTGGCACATGGTGCCGCTCGTCCTCGGCGCGATGCTTGGCCGATTGGTCGTTCCACCATTGGTGCGCTGGTAACAAACGGCGCGGATTAGACTCGGTCGTTCGCCCGATCGTAATGTTCCTGCGCCGCGCGGATGCAGGCGATATGCTCGATCGCCCATTCGCCCAGCGCCTTGACCGGCTCGCGTAACGAGATGCCGAGCTCGGTCAGTTCATAATCGACGCGCGGCGGGATGGTCGGGGTGACCGTTCGCGTAACGAGGCCGTCGCGCTCCAGGCCACGCAGGCTGAGCGTCAGCATACGCTGCGAAATGCCGTCGATCTCGCGCTTCAATTCGCTGAAGCGGCGCGATCCGTTGGCCAGGATCATGACGATCATCATGCTCCATTTGTCGCCGACCCGATTGAGCACTGGCGCGACATTCTTGCAGCCTGCCGACTGGAGGCAGGGGCCGCCCGCAGTCGCACTGCGAGCATCATATGATGCGGGCACAATTTTGTGACTGGGTAACAAATTTTTGCGTTCTTGAAGCTGGTCCATAGACGGTTATTTAAAGTGGTCCGCTAACAAATCAATACCAGGGATCAAAACATGACCATCCTCAAGATCGACAGCAGCATCACCGGCGAGGCAAGCGTCAGCCGCCAGTTGACCAATGCCATCATCGACCAACTGAAGGCGCAGGATTCGGGCGCGACCATCGTCACCCGCGACCTCGTGGCCGAACCGCTCGACCATCTCACGCTGGCTGCCTTCGCCGACACCAAGGTGCTCGACGAATTCCTCGCCGCGGACACCATCGTGATCGGTGCGCCAATGTATAATTTCGGCGTGCCGAGCCAGTTGAAGGCGTGGATCGACCGCATCGCGGTGGCCGGTAAGACCTTCCGCTACACCGCCAATGGCCCCGAAGGACTGGTCGGCGACAAGCGCGTGATCGTCGCCATTTCGCGCGGTGGATTTTACGACACCACAAGCCCGTTCGAACATGTCGAAACCTATCTGGCCGGCCTGTTCGGGTTCATTGGGGTCAAGCCGGAATTCGTCCAGGCCAACGGCATTGCGGCCGGGCCGGAGCAGCGCGAAGCTGGCATCGCCAACGGGCTGGAAGAGGTCGAACGGTTAGCAGCATGAGGCGAGCGGCGCGCCGTGTGCGCGCCGCTTCACCTGGGATTCATCGACCGGGGGCCACCTTCCAGTCGCGATTGAAAGCGAGAAACTTTATGATGAGCCTGACCCCGTTCGACACCCACCAGTCGACCGACCGCGAGGATTTCGGCGAAGTCGAATATCTGCTGCGGCGGGCCGATGAGGAAACCGTCGCCGCAATTCGCGCGACCGATAATCGGGTGTTCGCGAGCCACGCCGGAATGGCCAAAAGCTATTCGATCAAGTCGCTCGAATTGATCGCCCGGATCGACGGTGCGGCTCGCTAACTGAGCAGCCGCAGCGGGTTTTCGATCAATTTCTTCATCGCCTGGAGGAAATTGGCTGCGTCCCAGCCATCGACCACGCGGTGATCGCAGCTTAGCGACAGGTTCATCAGCTTGCGCGCTTCCAGCTCGCCGTCGATGATCACCGGCATTTCGCGCACTTTGTTGACCGCGATAATCGCGACTTCGGGGCGGTTGATGACCGGGGTCGAGGTGATTCCGCCCATCGGGCCGAGGCTCGACAAGGTGATGGTCGATCCGGACAATTCCTCGCGGCTGGCCTTGCCCGACTTGGCGGCATCGGCGAGCCGAGCTACGTCGCGGGCGAGTTGCCATACACTCTTGGACTGGGCGTCGCGGATCACTGGGACCATCAGCCCGCCGGGGGTTTGGGTGGCCATGCCGAGGTGCATCGCGCCGTGGCGGGTGAGCGACATATTGTCATCGTCGAACGTGGCATTGAGCATCGGCCAGTAGGGCAGAGCCTTGCCCATCGCGGCAATCAGGAACGGCAGCAGGGTGAGCTTGGGATTGTCGCCGCGGTCGGCGTTCATCATCGCCCGCGTGTCCTCGAGCTCGGTGACATCAAATTCCTCGACCAAGGTAAAATGTGGGATCCGGCGCTTCGCCTCCTGCATATTTTCGGCGATCTTGCGGCGCAGACCGACCACTTTGATGGTTTCGTCGGGGCGGGTCGCGGTGGGGGCGTGGCCGGGGCTGCCGCCATTGTAGAGCAGATAGGCGTCGAGGTCCGAATGGCGGACCCGGTCAGAAGTGGTTTTGACGTGCGCCAGGTCGATCCCGAGGTCGCGCGCACGTTGACGAACGGCGGGAGAGGCGAGGGTTTTTGAGTGATCCCCCGATCCGTTTGTGTCGAGCGAAGTCGAGACACGTTTTTCTGCCTTTGCGCCACGCCCCTCGACTTCGCTCGGGACGAACGGGGTTGGGGCCGGAGCTTCGGCTTGTGTCGCGGCAATTGGAATTGCTTCCGCCTGCGCCTCGGTCGCCACCCCCGCGCCGTCGGCCATCGGCTGTTCGTCGCGGCTTTCCGCAGCGCTCGCATCACCCGCCGTCTCGATCTCGACCAAGACCGATCCGATCGCAATCTGGTCGCCGACGTCGCCGGCCAGCTTGATCACCGTGCCCGCGACGGGACTTTCCATTTCGACCGTCGCCTTGTCAGTCATCATGTCGGCGAGTTGCTGATCCTCGCCGATGATGTCGCCGACCTTGACGTGCCAGGCGACGATCTCAGCCTCGGCAATGCCTTCGCCAATGTCGGGGAGTTTGAACTTGTAGACGCTCATGCGGCCATGACCTTCTTGAGGGCGTTTTTCATCCGGATCGGGCCGGGGAAGTAAATCCATTCATAGGCGTGCGGGTAGGGCGTGTCCCATCCCGCGACCCGCTCGACCGGGGCTTCGAGGTGGTAGAAGCAACGCTCCTGCACCAGCGCCGCGAGTTCGGCGCCGAAGCCCGACGTCCTGGTCGCTTCCTGCACGATCAGGCAGCGGCCGGTTTTCCTGACGCTTTCCTCGATCGTTTCGATGTCGAGCGGGATCAGGGTGCGAAGGTCGATCACTTCGGCGTCGATCCCCAATTCCTCGACCGAGGCGAGGCTGACATGGACCATCGTGCCATAGGTCAGGATCGTCAACGACTCGCCTTCGCGCACTACTTTCGCCTTGCCCAGGGGAACGGTGTAATGGCCGTCGGGTACCTCGCTCAAAGCATGCTTCGACCACGGCGTGACGGGCTTGTCGTGATGGCCGTCGAACGGGCCGTTGTAGATCCTTTTGGGCTCAAAGAAGAGCACCGGATCGGGATCCTCGATCGCCGCGATCAGCAAGCCCTTGGCGTCATAGGGGTTGGACGGGATGACCGTCTTGATCCCGGTGATGTGGGTGAACAACGCCTCGGGTGATTGGCTGTGGGTCTGGCCGCCGAAGATGCCGCCGCCATAGGGACTGCGGATGACCATCGGCATGGTCCATTCGCCCGCCGTGCGATAGCGCATGCGGGCGACTTCGCTGACGATCTGGTCGTAGCCGGGATAGATATAATCGGCGAACTGGATCTCGACCACCGGCTTGAGGCCATAAGCTGCCATGCCGACCGCCGTGCCGATGATCCCGCCTTCCGAAATCGGGGCGTCGAAGCAGCGGGTCTTGCCGAACTGCTCCTGCAGGCCGGCGGTGGCGCGGAACACCCCGCCGAAATAACCGACATCTTCGCCGTAGACGACAATATCGGGATCGCGTTCCATCATCACGCGGTGGGCGTCGTTGATCGCCTCGATCATGTTCCGGCCAGTGGACTTTACAGCGCTCATGATGCGTCCCGACCGAGGAATTCGCGGGCTTCGTCAAGCGCGGCGTCGCGTTGCTCGGCGATGTGCCACGGAACCTCCGCGAACACGTCCTCGAACATCGATCCGATATTTTCGAAGCCTTGCTGCGACAGAATGCCCTGCTTCTCGGCCTCTTTCTGCGCTGCGCGGACGGAAGCGTCGATCTCCTCGTCCAATGCGGCGTCGCGTTCATCATCCCATTCGCCAAGTGCCAACAGATGCGCCTTAAGCCGCGCGATCGGGTCGCCCAAAGGCCAGGCGTCGGGTTCGCCCTTGGGGCGGTAGCCGGTCGGGTCGTCGGAGGTCGAATGGCCTTCCGCGCGGTAAGTGAAGAATTCGATCAATGTCGGACCGCCATTGGTCCGCGCGCGCTCCGAAGCCCAGCGCACGGCGGCGTAGACCGCGAGCGCGTCATTGCCGTCGACGCGAAGCCCGGCAATGCCATAGCCGACCGCGCGGCTGGCGAAGGTCGCCTGCTCCGACCCGGCGATGCCCGAGAAGCTGGAGATCGCCCACTGGTTGTTGACAACGCCGAGGATCACCGGCGCCTGATAGACCGCGGCGAAGGTCAGCGCCGAATGGAAGTCGCCCTCGGCGGTCGCGCCATCGCCGATCCAGC
>NZ_JANMLM010000013.1:0-7945 GCF_031372575.1 Sphingomonas sp.
CGATGATCGCGTTGAAGGTGATCGGGCTTTCGCACAGGCCCCAGATCATCGTGTCGCGGCCAGCCTCGATGCGCTTGGCGATGGCGATTTCGCCCTCGCGGCTGAGCAGTTCGACCGCGCCCATTTCGCGCAGATACATGCGAACCGGTTCGTCGGTGCGGTCGACCGCTTCCTTCTTGACCGCCGCCGCCGGGCGCGGGCCGCCATCGTCGAGCGGATCGACCTCGTCTTCCTGCTCTTTCTCATCCTCGTCGTCGTCGCTGGCTTCCGCCGCCTCGACGATATTGACCCCCATCTCCGAAATCGCGGACATCACATCCTCGATCTGCTCGGAGCTCATCTGGTCCTGGGGCAGGGCCTCGTTGAGCTCGTCATAGGTGATGACGCCGCGCTTTTTGGCGCGCGCGAGCAATTTCTTGATCGCGACGTCGTTGAGGTCGATCAGCGGCGCATCGCCGTTGTCGGTTTCAGGTTCTGCAGTTTCGTTTTTCGCCATGATCCGCCGCTTAGTCGTTGCCGGCGAGGGACGCCAGCCTATCCTTGAGTGCCTCACGAAGCGTGTGAAGCCGTTGCTGTTCACCAAAGGCGGTGTCGTCGCCGTCCGAGAGCCGTCGCTGGGCCTCGGCAAACGCCGCGTCGAGCTCAATCCTGGCCACCAATGCCTCGATCGCCAGCCCGAGATCGCGCCGCGCGGCCTCGGGGTCGCATCCCGCTTTCGTGAAGGAAAAGCCGATCTCGCCGCCTTTCGACACGTCGCGCCAGGGCGCGGCCATGTCCTCAGCTGATAATATGGTGGCAAGTTGCCCGCGATCAAGGACTTCGCCGGCCATGTTGAGATCGACCATCCGGTCGCGGACCTGGGCGGCGGGGGGATCGGCGATGGGCAGCGACGCGAGCGCCTCGACATGGTCGCCGATCGCCAGCGGATAGAGCGCGTGGCCGAGCACCAGCGCGCGGGCGACGTCGCGGCCGATCCCCCCGGCGCCGATGGCGCGCGCGGCCTGACTGGCGGGGGGCGGGGGCGGGACGAAGCGACCGTCCTTACTCTTCTTCCACGGGGTGCGGGCGGTGAAGGGTCCGCCGCCGCCGCGCTGCTGCTGTTGCGGGCGGACCAGGGCGTTGAAGCGGCCGAGCCATTCATCGCGATAGAGTGCGCGGACGTTGGGGTCGGCGATTGCGGACGCATGGTCGACGAGCCGCTGGCGAAGGCCTGCCCGGGATTCGGGGGTGTCGAGCGGGGCGGCCTCGACCTCGTGCCGCCACAGGCGCTCGACCAAGGGTTCGGCGGCGGCGAGCAGGGCCTCAATGGCTGGTTTGCCACCGGAATTGACGACATCGTCGGGGTCCTGGCCGGCGGGCAATGCGACGAAGCGCAGGGTGCGTTCGGGGGCGAGGTGCGGCAGCGCGCGGGTAGCGGCGCGGATCGAGGCTTTCTGCCCCGCCGAATCGCCGTCGAAGCACAGGATCGGCGCGGGCTCGAGCCGCCACATCCGCTCGAGCTGCGCCTCGGTCAGCGCGGTGCCGTTGGGGGCGACAACCTCGATGATCCCGGCGCGGTCAAGGCCGATGACGTCCATATAGCCTTCGACCACGATCACGCGACCGGCCTTGCGGCTGGCGGGGGAGGCGAGATCGAGATTGTAGAGTGTGCGGCCCTTGTCGAACAATGGTGTGTCCGGCGAGTTGAGGTATTTTGGCTCGCCGGGGCCGAGGATCCGGCCGCCGAACGCGATGACGCGGCCGCGCGGATCGCGGATCGGGATCATGAGGCGGCCCCGGAAGCGGTCATAAGTCCCTCGGCTTCGCTCGGGATGAACGGAGTCCTTGTTGTCGTCTGGCCGGATCAGCATTCCCGATTCGACCAGTTTGTCCTCGTCGAAATGGGCGAGCGCAGTTTTCAATTTGCCGCGGCTGTCGGGCGCGAAGCCGATCCCGAAGCGCACGGTGGCTGCGTCGTCGATCCCGCGCTTCTTCAGATAGGCGCGCGCGGCGGCGCCATCGATCCCCGCGAGTTGTTCGGCGAACCAGGCTTGCGCGGCGGCCATGATGTCGTGGAGCCCGGCCGACTGCTCCTGCCGTTCGGCGGCGCGGGGGTCGGGGGCGGGGACGTCCATCCCCGCTTTCCCGGCCAATTCCTTGACCGCATCCATGAATTGCATACCCCGCGAATCGGTCAGGAAGCGGATTGCATCGCCATGCGCGCCGCAGCCGAAGCAATGGTAGAATCCCTTCTCGTCATTGACCGTGAACGAGGGGGATTTCTCCTGGTGGAACGGGCAGCAAGCCTTATATTCGCGCCCCGCCTTGATCAGCTTCACCGAGGGGGCAATGACCGCCGAGAGCGTGGTTCGGACGCGCAGTTCGTCGAGGAATTGGGGGGTAAGGGTCACGGGGTGAGCCTTCTAAGTGACATGGGGGAGAGGGTCACTTGCGCGGTCCCGCTCGAGAAGGTGTCTCGACTTCGCTCGACACAAACGGTTCTGTTTGGCGACTACCTGTCCCGTTCGTCCCGAGCGTAGTCGAGGGACGTTCTATCGGTGGACGCGCGAAGAACGAAACAGCGGCCCAATCCCCCCGAAACAGGGCTTCCTTCTTGGCACGTGACCAGGGCTTGATCCGCCGCTCGGCCTCAAGCGCCTCAATTCGGGTTGGGAAATGGTCGCTCCACATCACTCGAACTGGTCGCCTCCGGGAAGTGAAATCGCAATAACCGCCGGCTTGATGTTCGGCCACCCGGCGATCCACATTGTCGGTATGGCCGGTGTAATATTTCCCGTCTGAGCATTGCAGGACGTAGACCCAGAACGACAATATCAGCTCCCTGCAAAACGTCCCTCGACTTCGCTCGGGACTAACGGATCATGTGTGGCTTATCCGTTGGCCAACGCCGCCCTCACCAACGCACTCGCCCGCGCCGGCTCAATACTGGTCGCATGGCGCTCCTTCACCAATGCCATCACCCGGCCCATGTCCTTCATGCTCGCCGCGCCGGTCTCGGCGATCACCGCGCCGATCGCGGCTTTGGCTTCATCTTCGCTCATCTGCGCAGGCAAAAACCGTTCGATCACCTTTATCTCGGCGGTCTCGATCGCGGCCAGCTCGGCGCGGCCGCCCTTGGTGTACATCTCGACCGATTCGCGGCGCTGCTTGATCATTTTCTGGAGGACATCGGTGACCAAGGCATCGTCGTCGGGCTGGACGCTCGCGGTGCGCAATTCGATGTCGCGATTTTTGATCGCGCTATTGATCATCCGCATCGTCTGGGTGCCGGCCTTGTCGCCGCTCTTCATCGCGCTCACCAGCGCGGCCTTGATGTCGTCGCGAATCATCTGCTGCCCGTTTCGATTGGTCGGAAAAATCCAGTCGTAGCGGCGATATTGGCGGTTTTACAGCGTTGACCTCAAGCGCCAACGCGCTTAGCCGCATTGGCTTAGCTACATCGCCGGTTTTTCTTGATGCAGGAGCCCCCACTTGGCCGATCCACGATCCACGTCTGCGCGCCCCGACGGGGCCACGGGCGTGATCGTTTTCGCGGATGGCCGGGTGATCTGGGGGCGGGGCTTTGGCGCGGAAGGATCGGGCGTCGGGGAGTTGTGCTTCAACACCGCGATGACCGGCTATCAGGAAGTGATGACCGACCCGTCCTACGCGCGGCAGGTGGTTGCGTTTACCTTCCCCCACATCGGCAATGTCGGCGCGAATGAGGAAGATGTCGAAGCGGGCGCGGCGCATGCACTGGGCTGTTTCGTGCGCGAGGCGGTGACCAGCCCGAGCAATTTCCGCTCGACCCAGGATTTCCCGGGCTGGATGGCGGCGACGGGGCGGATCGGGGTGTCTGGCGTGGACACGCGCGCGCTGACGCACCTGGTGCGGCGCGAGGGACCGCCAACGGTGGCGTTCGCGCATGACGCGGGCGGCGAGTTTGATCTTGAGGAGTTGCGGGAGAGCGCGGCGGGGTGGCCGGGGCTTGAGGGGATGGACCTGGCGAAAGAAGTTTCGCGGGGGCAGCTTGAGGCTTGGAGCGGGGGCAAGTGGTCGCTTTCGCGTGGATACGAAGAAGGTGTCTCGACTTCGCTCGACACGAACGGTGCGGGGGAGGGCGCCCAAAAAAAACCGTTTGTCCCGAGCGAAGTCGAGGGACGTCAGCCCCACGTCGCTGCCATCGACTATGGCGCCAAGCGCAACATCTTCCGCAATCTGGTCGAGGCCGGGGCGCGGGTGACCATCTTCCCCGCCTCGGCGCGATTCGAAGAGGTGATGGCGGTGGCGCCCGATGGCTTCTTCCTGTCGAACGGGCCGGGGGATCCGGCGGCGACGGCAGTTTATGCGGTGCCGCTGATCAAGCAGTTGCTGGCGACCGGCAAGCCGCTGTTCGGGATTTGCCTGGGGCATCAGTTGCTGGCGCTTAGCGTGGGAGGCAAGACGGCCAAGATGTTCCAGGGGCATCGCGGGGCCAATCATCCGGTCAAAAGGCTCGCCGATGGCGCGGTCGAGATTACCTCGATGAACCACGGCTTCGCGGTCGAGCGCGACGGCCTCCCCGCCAACGTCCGCGAGACGCATGTCAGCCTGTTCGACGACAGCAATTGCGGGATCGAACTGACCGACCGCCCGGCGTTCTCGGTGCAATATCACCCCGAGGCGAGCCCGGGGCCGATGGACAGTTTCTATCTGTTCGAGAAGTTTGTGGGGATGATGCAGAAATGAAAATTTATGGGTTCGCGTCTGATAGTCTGACTAATATTTGGGCTGGCATTGGTGCACAGCGTTGGGCCGTTGGGCAATCTAACGATGGGGCATACGCGAAGGGGCGGCTTACCAAGGCAGCTAAAATGTCGATTGGCTCTTTCGGAATCCTTTATTGCAGCGAGACAAGTGCCTACACCACGCCATTCGTCGTGTATTCTCGGCCGAATCCGAGCGAAACAATCACAAACATCTGGGCAAGCCCGTGGGTTTTACCTTTTGGCATCAAGCCATTGGGCAATCCCGATCGTTCGTTATCAATCCGTGACATTTTGACTGTCATCCCGAATGCGGCGGGAAGGGGAATATCGGACCCGAGAAAGCACTTAATCACAGTGCAGGGAAATTTTGCATTCCAAGCTTCCGAAATAACGGACGAAGACTGGGCGATCCTCATTGAGCACCTAGCCATTTAATGCCCCGCCGCACCGACATATCTTCGATCCTCATCATTGGCGCTGGCCCGATCGTGATCGGCCAGGCGGCGGAGTTTGATTATTCGGGGTCGCAGGCGGTCAAGGCGTTGAAGGCCGAAGGCTATCGGGTGATCGTGGTCAATTCGAACCCGGCGACGATCATGACCGATCCCGAGCTGGCTGATGCGACCTATATCGAGCCGATCACCCCCGAGATCGTCGCCAAGATCATCGAGCTTGAGCGGCCCGACGCCGTGGTGCCGTCGATGGGCGTGCAAACCGCGCTCAACACCGCGGTGGCGCTCGTCCAGGACGGGTCGCTGAATCGGCTTGGGGTCGAGCTGATCGGGGCCAAAGCGGCGGCGATCGAAATGGCCGAGAATCGCCAATTATTCCGCGACGCGATGGACCGGATCGGGCTGGAAAGTCCGCGATCGGCGATCGTCCATAGCTGGGAGGAGGCTGCCGCCGCGCTCGACGAGGTCGGGCTGCCGGCGGTGATCCGGCCGAGCTTCACACTTGGCGGGACTGGCGGGGGGATCGCCTATAACCGTCAGGAATATGAGCATTTCGTCCGTTCCGGGCTCGAAGCATCGCCGACCACCGAGGTGCTGATCGACGAGAGCCTGGTCGGGTGGAAAGAATTTGAGATGGAGGTGGTGCGCGACACCGCCGACAATTGCATCATCATCTGCTCGATCGAGAATATCGACCCGATGGGGGTGCACACCGGGGATTCGATCACCGTCGCGCCGGCGCTGACGCTGACCGACAAGGAATATCAGCGCATGCGCTCGGCGAGCATTGCGGTGCTGCGCGAAATCGGTGTCGAAACAGGCGGTTCCAACGTCCAGTTCGCCGTTGATCCGAAGACCGGGCGGATGATCGTGATCGAGATGAACCCGCGGGTTTCGCGGTCCTCGGCGCTGGCGTCGAAGGCGACCGGCTTCCCGATTGCCAAGGTCGCGGCGAAGCTGGCGGTGGGGTACACGCTCGACGAGATCAAGAATGACATCACCGGCGGCGCGACCCCGGCGTCGTTCGAGCCGACGATCGATTATGTCGTCACGAAAATTCCGCGCTTCGCGTTCGAGAAGTTCGCGGGGGCGGCGGACACGCTGTCGACGGCGATGAAGTCGGTCGGCGAAGTGATGGCGATCGGGCGGTCGTTCGCCGAGAGTTTGCAGAAGGCGTTGCGCGGGCTGGAGACTGGCTTGTGCGGGCTCGACCGGGTGCGGGCGCTGGAACATGCCAGCCCGGCCGAGATCGAGAATGCGCTGGCTAGGGCTACTCCCGACCGGCTGCTGGTCGCAGCGGAAGCATTGCGGCACGGCTTCACCATCGACCGGATCCACGCGATTGCCGGGTTCGACCCGTGGTTTCTCGGGCGACTGGCGGAAATTGTCGCGGCCGAGGAGCAAGTCCGCGCCGAGGGCATCCCGCAGGATGTCGCCGGGCTGCGGCGATTGAAGGGCATGGGTTTTTCCGACTCGCGGCTGGCGCAATTGGCGTTGCGGTCGGCGGGGGTTGGCCGTGATGCGTCGGAAGCGGCGGCCTACGGGTCGGGGATCGTCCATGACGCGCTGCGGGCGATGACCGGGGGCGTGACCGAGGCCGAGGTGCGGCGCGCGCGGCACAAATTGGGCGTGCGACCGGTGTACAAACGGATCGACAGCTGCGCCGCCGAATTCGATGCCGCGACGCCGTATCTTTATTCGACCTACGAAGCGCCCCTCTTCGGCGAGCCCGAGGATGAGGCCGACGTCAGCGACCGCCGCAAGGTGATCATCCTGGGCGGCGGGCCGAACCGGATCGGGCAGGGGATCGAGTTCGACTATTGCTGCTGCCACGCCGCCTTCGCGCTCAAGGAGGCAGGGTTTGAGGCGATCATGGTCAATTGCAATCCCGAGACGGTGTCGACCGACCCCGACACGTCGGACCGGCTCTATTTCGAGCCGCTGACCGAGGAGGATGTGCTCGAAATCATCCATCGCGAGAGCGAACAGGGCGAATTGGTCGGGGTGATCGTCCAGCTTGGCGGGCAGACGCCGCTCAAGCTGGCGGCGGGGCTGCAGGACATGGGCGTGCCGATCCTTGGCACCTCGCCCGACAGCATCGACCTGGCGGAGGACCGCGAGCGGTTTGCGAAATTGGTCGACAAATTGGGCTTGAAGCAGCCCGCCAACGGCATGGCGCGCAGCCGTGACGAGGCAATCGCAGTGGCCGAAAAGATCGGTTATCCGGTGCTGATCCGCCCGAGTTACGTGCTTGGCGGGCGGGCGATGGAAGTGGTCGACGGGCCCGACCAGCTCGACCATTATATTGCCACGGCGGTGCAGGTGTCGGGCAATTCGCCGGTGCTGATCGACCGCTATCTGCGCGACGCGATCGAGGTCGATGTCGACTGCATCTGCGATGGGACCAAGGTCGCGGTGACCGGGATCCTCCAGCATATCGAGGAAGCCGGGGTCCATTCGGGCGATTCGGCCTGCTCGATCCCGCCCTACAGCCTGTCGCCGTCCGTGATCGCCGAGATCGAGCGGCAGGCCGAGGCGCTGGGGATGGCGCTCAAGGTCAAAGGGCTGATGAACATCCAGTTCGCGGTCAAGGATGAGGCGGTCTATCTAATCGAGGTCAATCCGCGCGCCAGCCGGACGGTGCCGTTCGTGGCCAAGGCGATCGGGCGGCCGATTGCCAAGATTGCGACGCGGGTGATGGCGGGCGAATCGCTCGACGCGTATCTGCCGATCGACCGCGACTTGGATTATGTCGCGATCAAGGAG
>NZ_JANMLM010000100.1:0-17936 GCF_031372575.1 Sphingomonas sp.
TGGGTGAGCGACCAAGCAACAGGTCCAACTGCATTCCGACAAGTGCGACATTGTCGACCTTGCGACCCAAGCGGCGCGTAACTTCTTCCTGATTGAGCAGATCGGCGTCGGCGACGATCACAGTCCGGCCCTTTCCCAACGAGCAAGTCGCACCCGTTCCATCTGGTTCGACCCTACAGCTACTACCGAAATTGACCAGCTTGCCGGGTGAAACAAAGACCAGTTCGAAACCGTCGTAGATCACCTGCTTCGTGCCCAGTTTATCCGGCGCATCGAGCCGCAATCCCCAATGCGCCAGCAGCCCCGTATCCGCATAGGCCACCGGCAGCCGCATCCGGTCGCCCAGCGGTCGTTCGCTCGGCCATTCGAGCATCGGGTCGGCCAGCAGCAGCATCTTGCCCCCGCCCCGCACCCAGGCGTCGAGCGCCACCAATTCCTCCGCCGGCAGCGCGCGCGGCTGCACGGCGAGCAGGGTCGCGTGCGGCGGCAACTGGCTCGGCAAATCGATCGGTTTGAGCGTGTAATGCGCGCGCAAAAACACCGCTGCCTCGCCCGTGGCTGGCCCCGCCGTGAACCCTTCGTCGAACAGCAATGGCAGCGAGGTCATCACATAGAGTTGGGGCTTGGGTGCCGCGGTTTCCGCGCGACAGGCAGCCAGCGCCAGCAGCGCCGCCGCAATTGCAACCCTCATTGTGCGTTGTCGGTCGCAGCGTTGGCGGCAGAGGATTCGCCCGGCGCGGCACCGATTTCCGCCAGCGGCTCATTGGGTTCGGCCGGGGTCGCATTGGCGATCGCCTGGTTGGCGGCATTGGTCGGCGTATCGCCCCAATTGCTGATCGCCGCGCCGATCAGCACCAGCAGGAACACGAACGCCAGCCCGGACAACCCGATCCGGATACGCTGCATGCGCTCGTTGACCTCGGCCTTCGCCTCGGCAGCAACCTCGGCTTGTGCCTCGGCCGAGCCATCGTTTTGTGTGTCGGCTTGCGCCTCGATCCCCATCGCCATTGGCCGAACCTATGCCTCGCTTCGGCGCAATGCAATTCCTCCGCTTGACGCGCCGCAGCCAATTTACGAATACATTGCCATGAACAAGACCCTCACGATCGTTTTGGTTGCCGTCGCTGCGCTAGCCGGCTGCAACAAATCCACCCCTGCCGCCAATGAAGCCGCTGCCGCCGAGGCCAATGCCGCCGCTCAGGCCAATGTCGTGGCGGAAATGCCGGCGGCGATCGTCGCCAGCAAGATCTATCGCTGCAAGGATAATAGCGTCGTTTACATTGACTGGTTGGCCGGTGACACCACCGCCGATATTCGCTCCGAACAAGGAGGCGCCGCGACCGTGCTCAAGGCCGATGCCACCGGTGGCGCTTTGAAGGCCGAAGGTTACGCATTGATCGGTTTGCCGACCGCCAAAGTCGTCACGCTAACGCGTCCCGGCAAGGGCGAACAGGCTTGCAAAGCCTAAGCCCCCGAGCCTGACCAAAGCCCAAGAATCCCCGGCCGCCGCGCCGGGGGTTTTTTTATGCGCCCCTGACCGCTAGTGGCGCTGGCATGATCACCCCGCAAATAGTCGCCGACCACGGCCTCTCGACTGACGAATATGACCGCGTCCTGCACGCGCTCGGGCGTGAGCCGAACATGGTCGAGCTCGGCATCTTCTCGGTCATGTGGTCCGAGCATTGCAGCTACAAATCGTCGCGCTTCCATCTCAAGAAGCTCCCCACCGAAGCCCCGTGGGTAATCTGCGGCCCGGGCGAGAATGCCGGCGTGATCGACATTGGCGAAGGGCCGAACGGCACCAAATTGGCCGCCATCTTCAAGATGGAGAGCCACAACCATCCGAGCTACATCGAGCCGTATCAGGGCGCTGCGACCGGTGTCGGCGGAATCCTGCGTGACGTCTTCACCATGGGCGCCCGCCCGATTGCCAACCTCAATGCGTTGCGCTTCGGTCGACCCGACCATCCCAAGATGCGTCACCTGATCAGCGGCGTAGTCGCGGGGATCGGCGGCTATGGCAATTGCGTCGGCGTCCCCACGGTTGGCGGCGAGGTCAATTTCGACCCCGCCTACGATGGCAATATCCTGGTCAACGCGATGACCGTCGGGATCGCAGACCAGGATAAGATCTTCTATTCCGCCGCCACCGGAATCGGCAATCCGATCGTCTATGTCGGCTCCAAGACCGGCCGCGACGGAATCCACGGCGCGACCATGGCGAGCGCCGATTTCGATGAACATAGCGACGACAAGCGCCCGACGGTGCAGGTCGGCGATCCGTTCACCGAGAAATTGCTGATCGAAGCCTGCCTCGAGCTGATGGCGACCGACGCGATCGTCGCGATCCAGGATATGGGCGCCGCCGGTCTGACCTCGTCCAGCGTCGAAATGGCGAGCAAGGGCGGCGCGGGCATCCGCCTCGACATGAACAAGGTCCCGTGCCGCGAGACCGGCATGACCCCCTACGAAATGATGCTGTCCGAATCGCAGGAACGCATGCTGATCGTGCTCAAGCCCGGCCGCGAGCCCGAGGCCGAGGCGATCTTCCATAAGTGGGAGCTCGACTTCGCGGTCATCGGTGAAGTCACCGATACCGGCCACATGGTGTTGGAATTCAATGGCGAAGTGGTTTGCGACATCCCGCTCGGCCCGCTCGCCGACGATGCTCCGCTCTACGAACGCCCCTATCTGTCGCAGGACGAGTATAAGGCGTGGGCCAAGGTCGCGCCGTTGGCCGACATCCCCGAATCGACCGACATCGCCGCCGACCTCCTCAAGCTGATGGCCAGTCCCAACATCGCCAGCCGCCGCTGGATCTGGGAGCAATATGACAGCCAGGTCGGCGCGGACACTGTTCAGACCGGCGGCGACGCCGCAGTCGTCCGCATTCACGGCACCCGGCGCGCGCTGGCGATGACCACCGATTGCACCCCGCGTTATTGCTATGCCGACCCGGTCGAAGGCGGCAAACAAGCCATCGCCGAAGCCTATCGCAACCTGTGCGCCGTCGGCGCGCGCCCGCTGGCGGTCACCAATTGCCTCAACTTCGGCAACCCCCAGCGGCCCGAGATCATGGCGCAAATCGTCGGCTGCCTCGACGGCATGAGCCAGGCCTGCATCGCGCTCGACATGCCGATCGTCAGCGGCAACGTGTCGCTCTACAACGAGAGCAAGGCGACCGGCGGCGGAAGCGCGATATTGCCCACGCCGGCGATCGGCGCGGTCGGAATACTAGAGGATTGGGAGAAAAGCGCGACGATTGCGTTCAAGAAGGCTGGCGAGAGCATCGTCCTGATCTTCGGTAACAAGGCGGGCCACCTCGGGCAGTCGATGTGGCTAAGGGATATCTGTGGCCGGAGTGATGGACCGCCCCCACCAGTCGATCTGATATCAGAACGGCGAGTCGGAGAGTTCATCCGGGAGGGGATCTCATCCGGGGTCTTTACATCAATCCATGATGTCTCTGACGGTGGCTTTCTCGTGACCGTTGCGGAAATGAACTTGGCTGGCGGAATTGGCGCTTCAATCGCCTTGGGTGACGCGCAAGGAGCCACGGCATGGGCATTCGGCGAAGACCAGGCCTGTTATGTCGTAACGGTTCCCGACGGTCTTTCATTCGTCCGCGCCCATAATGCGCCCGGCGTAGCCCCTATCATCGTTGGCACAACCGGCGGGACTTCGCTCGCAATCGAATGCTCGGGCAAGGCAGTTGGCGACATCCCCCTCGCCACCCTCCGCGCCGCGCACGAAGACTTCTTCCCGGCCTTGATGTCGAACGAACTATAAAATACTTGCGAACGCTTCGCATTAGCGCTAAATCCGTCGCATGATCATCTGCTCTTGCAACGTGATTCGGGATTGCGATATCCGCGCCGCTGCGGGGCGTGGCTGCCGTGACGGCGAGTCCGCGTACCGCTCGATGGGGTGCGGATTCGTCTGCGGCGGGTGCCGGGAGCTGGCCGATGACATCGTAGATGAAGCCCGACGTCAGCCTGCCGCAGACGACCGCTGCGCCGCCTGACCGGCGACTTCCTTTGCCTTCGCGCTGACGCTAAAGCATGCCGCACCAAGGCAGGAGTCGCGGCATGAAGGGCAATCCCCGAATTATCGAATTGCTGAACGAGGCTCTCCGGGCGGAACTCACGGCAATCAACCAATATTGGCTGCATTACCGCCTGCTCGCCAACATGGGCGTCAAGAAGCTCGCCGACTTCGAACGCCACGAATCGATCGACGAGATGAAGCATGCGGACAAGTTTGCCGACCGCATCCTGTTCCTCGACGGTTTTCCCAATTTCCAGGCGCTCAACCCGTTGCGCATCGGCGAGGGGGTCGAGGAAATCCTCCGTGCCGATCTCGCCGCCGAACATGAGGCGGTGGAACTGTATCGCAACGCCGTCGGCGAATGCGAAGCGTTGAAGGATTACGTCAGCCGCGACCTGTTTGCCGAGGTGCTGAAGAATGAGGAAGAACATGTCGACTTCCTCGAAACCCAATTCGACCTGATCCGCCAGATCGGCATCCAGAATTATATCCAGCTGCAATCGGAAGCTGCTGAAGCTTGATGCCCGCCCACCGCGCGCTTCCCTACACTGCGCTCCCGGCGCTGACCGACGAGGCGCGCGTCGCTGAGGCGACCGCCTTCCGCGAGCACATCTCGACGCGCCGCACGTGCCGTATGTTCGCTCCCACCCCGGTCCCGCGCGCGGTGATCGAGAATGCGATCCTCGCCGCCGGCTCGGCCCCGTCGGGTGCCAATCATCAGCCATGGCATTTCGCGGTTGTCGAACGCGCCGACCTCAAGCATCGCATCCGCATCGAGGCGGAAAAAGAGGAAGCCGCTTTCTACGCCGGCAAGGCGGGCCAGGCATGGCTCGAGGCACTGGCCCCGCTCGGCACTGACAGCGACAAGGGCTTTCTCGATATTGCAACCTACCTCATCGTCGTGTTCGGCCAGCGCCGCGGCGGGATCGAGCCCGGCGCCGACAAGAAGAATTACTATGTCACCGAAAGCGTCGGCATCGCCTGCGGGCTGATGCTCGCGGCGCTCCATTCGGCCGGGCTCGCCACCCTGACCCACACGCCCTCGCCGATGGGCTTCCTGCGCGACATCTGCCGCCGCCCGGCGAGCGAGACCCCGGTCATGATCATCGTCGCTGGCCTGCCCGCCGCCGACGCCACCATTCCCGAATATGCAACGCGCAAGAAGCCGCTCGATCAAATCGCCAGCTGGCACTAACGTTCGATCGGGTAACGGGGGGATGGCAATGACGACAATCGCGGCAAGCAGCGCGAAGCACCGCATCGACACGCTCGACATCGTTCGCGGGATCGCGGTGATGGGCATCTTGGTGATGAACATAGCCGCCTTCGCAATGCCCTATCCGGCCTATGCCAACCCTGCCGCTTATGGTGGCGACAGCGGTGCCAACCTGGCCAGCTGGGTGTTCAACTTCATCCTGTTCGACGGCAAGATGCGCGGCTTGTTCTCGATCCTGTTCGGCGCCTCCACCCTATTGGTGATCGAGCGCGCCACCGACGCTGGTCGAAGCGCGGCGCGAACCCATTATGCGCGGATGATCGTCCTGCTCGGCTTCGGCCTGGTCCATTTCTACTTCATTTGGTGGGGCGACGTGCTGGTGCTCTACGCATTGTGCGGAATGCTGCTCTATTTGTTCCGCAACCGCAGCCCCCGCGCGCTTACCCGTTGGGCGATCGCTTTACTGTCGCTGTCGATCATTTCCTTCGCGGCGACCGGTCTGACCGCCACGCTCGCCGATCGTCCCGGCCTGCCAGCCGCCACAGCGCAAGGCTTTGCGGAAACCCGCACGGTCTTGTCGTCCGAGTTCGGCGCCGGCAGCCCCAAGGTCGACAGCGAACTCCGCCTTTACCGCTCCGACTATGCGTCCATCGTCGACTCGCGTCTCTCCGGTCGCCGGTGGGAGCCGTTCCAGTCGCTCCTCGGCTTCGGGCTAGAGACGGTCGGACTGATGCTGCTCGGCATGGCGCTGTTTCGCTCGGGCTTCCTCACTGGCGACCGCACCATTGCGCACTATCGAACATGGGCGATCCGCGCCGCGCTCATCGCCATCCCCCCGCTCGCTTTTCTCGCCTGGTGGCAGATCAGCGCCAATTTCGATGCGGTGCGCGTGTTTGTCGCCTTCCTTGCGCTGTCGGTGCCGTTCGATGTCCTGCTCGCGGTCGGCTGGGCGGCGGCGATCATCTGGTGGGTCAAGGTCGGGCCGATGCCGACACTCAAGGCCCGGGTCGCGGCGGCAGGGCGCATGGCGTTCACCAATTACCTCGCCACCTCGATCATCATGAGCAGCATTTTTTATGGCTACGGCCTTGGCCTGTTCGGCGCGGTTAGCCGCGCCGGCCTGTGGCCGTTCGTGCTGGGCATGTGGGGGCTGATCTTGCTGTGGTCCAAGCCGTGGCTCGACCGCTTCAACTACGGCCCGCTCGAATGGCTGTGGCGAAGCCTCGCCCGCGGCCAGGTCCAGCCAATGCGTAAGGCTTAGATCCGGCCGAATTCCTGGTTCGATGCGCGCCGTCCGAAGCCGCTCGGCTGGGCGCGGGTCATCAGCGGGTTGGTTGCCTTGTCGAACAATTCGACGGTGACGTTGAACATCCGGCGAAGCTCGACCACATCGGGAACCAATTCATCGGGAAAGCGGTGAGTCTCGATGCATGAGCGCGCGACATCCTCGATCCGTTCGGCGACTTCGGCCAGCGGATCGGCCCCGAACTGCTGCGATTCGCCTTTCAGCGTGTGCGCCGGGATGACCAAGGCAACCGTATCCTGCTCGCGCATGGCTTGCTCGATCTGGGCGACACTCTTGGCGCCATCTTCGCGGAAATAGCCCAGGATGCGGATGAAGCCGGGGCCAAGTTCAGCCCGCGATTTCTCGAAATGCACCCAGTCGACAATTCCGTCGCCGTCGTCCCGAAATGCGTCGTCGTCCACAGGCCCGCTCCGTTTGTCGCGCCGCATCGGCGCTGTCCCTCGCCCTTCGCTACGCCCGAAAGGGTAAAGAGCAGGTTATTTCGTCTGGTCGACGTACGGATTTTTCTGCGCCCGCATCGACAGCCGGAGCGGAACAGGGCCCAGCCCGAGATCGCGGCGCATCGAATTGAGCAAATAACGCTCATAGCTGGTCGGCAATTGGTCGACTCGCGATCCGAAGATGACAAAACTCGGCGGCCGCGTCTTAACCTGGGTGATGTAGCGCAATTTGATCCGCTTTCCGCCGGGCGCAGGCGGCGGGTTGGTCTCGACCGCGCGTTCGAACCAGCGATTGAGTTCACCGGTCCCGATCCGCCGCGACCATTGTTCGCGCACGTCAAAGGCCGCGCCAAGCAACTGGTCGATGCCCTTGCCGGTGATCGCCGATACGGTCAGCAACGGCACGCCCTTGAGCTGGCTCAACCCCTCCTCAAGCGCCGCCTTGACCCCGTTGAACAAGGCCGACGCGCCCTCGGCGACGTCCCATTTGTTCATCGCGATGACCAGGGCGCGGCCTTCATCAATCACCTGGCTGGCGATCTTGAGATCCTGCACCTCGAGCCCGCGAGTGGCATCGAGCAACAGCACCACCACTTCGGCGAAATCGATCGCCCGCTTGGTGTCCATCACCGAGAGCTTTTCGAGTTTATCCTCGACCTTGGCACGCTTGCGCAGCCCCGCGGTATCGATCAGACGAACCGCCCGCTCTTCCGTCGTCGCGGGGTCGTTCCAAAGCCATTCGATGCTGATCGAATCGCGCGTGATCCCGGCTTCGGGCCCGGTGATCATCCGCTCCTCGCCCAGCATCTTGTTGACCAAGGTCGACTTGCCCGCATTGGGCCGCCCGACGATCGCCAGCTTCAAGGGCCCGCCGTCGGGGTCTTCCTCCTCGGTCTCGGCAAATTCCTCGCGCTCGATATGCGGGCGAAGCGCCTCGAACAGATCGACCAGCCCTTCGCCATGCTCGGCCGAGATCGCGAACGGATCGCCCAGCCCGAGCTTATATGCCTCCAGCCGCCCGGCCTCGCCGCCGCGTCCTTCTGCCTTATTTGCAGCAACGATCACCGGCGTGTCTTCCGACCGCAGCCAGCGCCCGATTTCCTCGTCCATCGAGGTCAGGCCCTCGCGCGCGTCGATCAGGAACAAAGCCACATCGGCCTCGCGCACCGCCGCTTCGGTCTGCGCCCGCATCCGCCCCGGCAGCGACTTGGGGTCCTCATCCTCGAAACCCGCCGTATCCATCACGCGGAACTGAAGGCCGAGCAATTCGCCCTCACCCTCGCGCCGGTCGCGGGTCACGCCGGGGCGATCGTCGACCAGCGCGACGCGCTTGCCGACGAGACGATTGAACAGGGTCGACTTGCCGACATTGGGGCGGCCGACGATGGCGACAGTGGCTTGGGGCATGCGGCAGCGCTTGGCCGCTTGGCGCGTCGGGGTCAATATGAGGCGGTCGCCCGCCCCCTTGCGCATCGCCGCGCGACGACGCAGTCTCCCACCATATTTGGGGGGGAGAATTACCGATGGCTCATGTCACTGCCGGACGCCCGGTGCCGCGCTGGTTCGCGCTTGCGGCGCTTGCTGCACTGGCATGGGAAATGATCGGCTGCGTGATGTATCTGATGCAAGTGTCGGTCGATCCGGCCACGTTGCCGCTCGATCAGCGCGCGATGTGGGACGCGGCACCCACGTGGATGGTCGCGGCTTATGCGATTGCGGTTTGGGTCGGGCTGGTCGGTGCGATCTTCCTGCTAATGCGCCGCCGCCTCGCCCCGACCCTGCTGGCGATCTCGCTGATCGCGGTGGTCGTCCAATTCTCGGCCTTGCTGGTGGTGCCCGAACTGCGCAACCTGACCACCTCCAACGATCTGTTCCTGCCGTTCGTGATCCTGATCCTTGGCTACGCCATCTGGTACTTCGCCCGCACGTCGCGCCAAGCCGGATGGCTCCGCTAATGACGCCCGGATGGCTCCGCTGATGACGCCCGGCTGGCTACGCTGACCGGCGCTCGCTACAACCGTATCCATGTCCACCTTCACCATCGATAGCGGCACCAGCCGCGCCACCCCGACCCCCGTCCCCGGCAAGCGCATGACCGTCCCCGCGATCCGCGCGCGTAAGGTAAACGGCCTGACTGCCGAGCCGCTCGTCATGCTCACCGCTTACACCATGCGGATGGCGCAATTGCTCGATCCGCATTGCGAGATGCTGCTGGTCGGCGACAGCCTGGGGCAGGTGATCTACGGTCTACCCTCGACCGTGCCGGTGACGATGGAGATGATGTGCGCGCACGGTGCTGCGGTGGTGCGCGGGTCGTGGCACGCGCTGGTTGCGGTCGACATGCCGTTCGGCAGCTATGAGGGCTCGCCCGAGGCCGCCTTCGCCTCGGCCGCCCGGATCATGAAGGAAACCGGCTGCGCGGCGGTTAAGCTTGAGGGCGGCGCGGCGATGGCCGAGACGATCCACTTCCTCACCAATCGCGGCATTCCGGTGATCGGCCACGTCGGCCTCACCCCGCAGGCGGTCAATGTGCTCGGCGGCTATGGCGCGCGCGGCAAATCGGCCGACGAAGCCAAGAAGATCGTCGGCGACGCCAAGGCGGTGGCCGACGCTGGTGCATTCTGCGTGGTGGTCGAAGGTGTGATGGAAGGCATCGCCGACGACCTGACCAAGGCGGTTCCTATTCCCACCATCGGCATCGGTGCCTCGCCGAATTGCGACGGCCAGGTTTTGGTCACCGAAGATATGCTTGGCCTGTTCGAGCGCACCCCGCGGTTCGTCAAACGCTATGACGATCTCGCCGCGCGGATCACCACCGCCGCCACCACCTACCGCGAGGAAGTCCGCACCCGCGCCTTTCCGACCGTGGAACAAACCTATCGTCCAAAGGGGGAATGAGCATGCGTCCAATCATCGTCGTCATGTTGCTGGTTGATCTCGGTATCGTCCTCGCCACCGCGTTCGGGGTCGCCATGCGCAAGCCCACGCCTGAGCGCCTGCGCCCGATCTGGATCAGCTTTGCCGTCTCTTTACTGATCGGCGGATTGACCTCGCTCAACATCGCCAGCGATCATGACGGCCAACCCGGCGCCGACATTCTCGCCTTCGTCGGCCCGATGATGATCGGCATGGCAATCATGGGCGCGCTGATCGCCCTGCGCGAACGCCACGGCTCCGGCGCGGCACCGACCGCCTGAGGCCAGCCTTCCCCCTTTGCCTTTGCCGCCCACCACGCTAGAGCGTGCGCCGGCCAGCAAATGTTCATTTCCGGGTGGGGAAAGACGCTGGACACCCACCCAATGCACCCATGAGGCTCAATCTTGGCGACGACCCCCGACGACACCAGCGAAGCCTTCCTGCGCGAAGTCGACGAGAATCTGCGCCGCGACCGGGCGCAAGCGATGGCCCGGCGCTTCGGCCCGCTGATTGTTGGCGCTGTTCTGTTGTTGCTCGCCGCCGTCGGTGGCTGGATGTACTGGCAGGATCGCCAGGCCAAGGCCGCCGCGACCGATAGCGAGACGTTGAGCGACGCGATGAGTGACATCGCCGACAAGAAGAGCGCCGCCGCGGTCCCCAAGCTCGAGAAGCTGACGCAAAGTTCGTCCGACGGCATTGCGACCGAGGCCAAATTGACGCTGGCAGCGCAGGCAATCTCCGACAACCGTCGCCCCGCCGCAATCGCCATTTACCGTGCAATTGCCGCCGACGGCTCGGCCGCGCAGCCGTTCCGCGACATTGCCACGCTTCGCCTGACCGCGATGGAGTTTGATGCGATCAAGCCCGAGGAAGTCATCGCCCGGCTCGCGCCGCTCGCCAAGCCCGACAATCCGTGGTTCGGATCGGCCGGCGAGTTGACCGGGATGGCGATGATCAAGGCGGGCCGCAAGGCCGACGCTGGTCGGCTGTTCGCCGCCATTGCCGCCGACAAGAATGTACCGATCACGATCCGCAGCCGCGCAGCGCCGATGGCCGGCACCCTTGGGGTCGATGCCACTGGCTCGCTCCCCGCTCTTTCCCGCTAATCGCTTTCCGACAGGATGTGCTTTCATGAATAGCAACACTCGCAAGCTTGCCCTTCTGCTGGTCGCGACCGCGATGGTCACCGGCTGCAACCCGTTCAACAAGAAGGTCAGCAAGACCCCGGTGATCGGCGAGCGGATCGCGGTGCTGTCGGGGGAAAGCGACATCAGCGTCGATCCCGATACCGCCGCCATGCCATTCGCTATCCCCGGCGCGGTCGCCAATGAAGATTGGGCCCAGTCGGGCGGAAGCCCGTCCAAATCGATGGGCCATGTCGCGCTTGGCACCAGCCTTGGCACGGCGTGGACCGTGTCGATCGGTGCCGGCAGCGACAAGAAGGGCCGGTTGATCAGCGCGCCGGTCGTCGGTGGCGGCCGGGTCTACACCATCGACACCAACGGCACCGTCCGCGCCTTCGATGCCCGCACTGGCGGCGCGGTGTGGAGCGCAACTTTCGGCAAGATCGGCAAGGACAGCAATTATGGCGGCGGCGTCGCCTTCGACGATGGTAAGGTCTACGCCGCCAACGGCCTCGGCTATGTCGCCGCTCTGGACGCCGCGACCGGTGCCGCAAGCTGGACCGTCAAGCCCGGCAGCCTGCTGCGCGGTGCCCCGAGCGTCGCCGACGGCGCGGTCTATGTGATGAGCCAGGATAACCAGATTTACTCGATCAAGGCCGCCGACGGGGCGAGCAACTGGTCCAACGCGGCGGCGCTCGAAATCGCCGGCGTGTTCGGCTCGGCCTCCCCGGCGGTCGCACGCGGGACGGTGATTGCCGGCTTCTCGTCGGGCGAACTCAACGCCTATCGCTACGAAAATGGCCGCATCGTGTGGCAGGATGCCTTGTCGCGTACCTCGATCTCGACCAGCGTCGCATCCTTGTCCGATATCGACGCGGATCCGGTGGTCGACGGCAATCAGGTGTTCGCGGTTGGCAAAGGTGGCCGCATGGTCGCGCTCGAACTCAACAGCGGCCAGCGCATCTGGGAACAGAATGTCGCCGGCATCTCGACCCCGTGGGTCGCCGGCGACTGGGTGTTCGTAGTCACTGACGAGGCCAAGGTCGTCGCCATGGCCCGCGCTACCGGCAAGGTCCGCTGGATCAACCAACTGCCACGGTGGGACAATCCCAAGGGCAAGAAGGGGCTGATCTATTATTCGGGCCCGATCCTCGCCGGTGATCGCCTGATCCTGACCGGATCGAACGGCGTGTTGGTCAACATCAACCCCGACAATGGCAGCTTCCAGAGCCAGACCAACGTCGGCGCGGGCGTCAGCCTGCCGCCGGTCGTCGCCGGAAGCACGCTCTACATCCTCGACGACAAGGGCCGCCTGATCGCCTATCGCTAGGGCGGCAGGCCGCTAGCCCGGCTTGACCTTTCCCGAGCGGCAGCGGTCCGAGCAATATCTGACCTGGTCCCAGTCGCGCGCCCATTTCTTGCGCCAGGCAAACGGCAGGCCGCACGCCGCGCAGATCTTCGACGGCAAATTGGCCTTCTTGATCATTCTGGCCATGGTCGCATTATCCCCTGGCGTCGGCCGCTAGCAATGCGTTACGCGCAAGCGTTCGAATGTCGACCCGCGCTGCAAGCCGGGCGGCAAGCAAGGCGGTGCCGCTGATCTTGCGCTGGACGAACAGAATTTCGGCCGGCGGAACGTGCCACGCCGCTTTGTCCATCGCGATCGCCGCACCATTGTCGCGCAACGTCTCGACGAACCGACGATCGCCGAAATTAAACGGCCCCGGGCGATTGAGTTCGCCCAGGATGATGTCGATCATCACATCGACCCGCGCTTGATGCCGGTCGGCCGCGCCGCTGCCCAGAAACCCCGCCGCCACCGCCGCCTCGCGCATCGCCGGGCGATCACTGTCGAGCCCTGCTTCGATCAGCCGACGATACCCCCTGACGGTACCGTCAGCGATTGCGCGCGCGGCACCAAAATCGAGCAGCACCAATCGTCCGCTGTCGGGCTGGTAGCGATAATTGGCGAAATTAGGGTCGGTCTGCATCACTCCAAACTCGAACAATTCGCGCAGCACCAACCGGATCAGCGCGGTCATCACCGCGTCGCGTCGGTCCTGCGGCGCCCCTTGCAGCGATTCGATCGGGTCGCCCTCGATATAACTCATCGCCAACACGCTGCCGGTCGAAAACTCTGCATCAAGCACCGGCACGACGATCCCCGGATCATCCGCCAGCAATTTGCCGAACAGGCTCATCTGCGCGCCTTCGCGGGCGTAATCGGTCTCCTCCGCCAGCTGGCGTTTGGCCTCGGCCAGCAACGGCGCGACATCGAGTTCGCGCGGCAGCAGGCCGGACAGGCGCAGCAGCCCAGCAACATTGTCGACGTCGGCGTCGATGCTTTCGCGGACCCCCGGATATTGCACCTTGATCGCCAGCGTCCGACCGTCGTGGGTCATCGCCCGATGGACCTGGCCGATCGACGCGGCGGCGATCGGGCGCGGTTCGAAGCGCTGGAATCGCGTCCGCCAATCCTTGCCCCATTGCGCGGCAAGTACCTGCTGGAGCTGCTGCGGCGGCATGTGGTGTGCATTGTCGCGCAGCCGCGCCAGGACCTGGGTCAATTCCTCGGGTAGGAAATCACCCGCATCCATCGAGATCATCTGGCCAAGCTTCATCGCCGCGCCGCGCAGATGCGACAGGCGGTCGGCCAATTTGCCGACATTGCCCGGCGTCAGCAGCAAGTCGCCCATGCGCGGTCGTTCGCCCGCTGCCAGCCGCCGCGCACCTTCGCTCAGCATACCGCCGGCCACGCCGGCAGCTAACCGGCCAAACTGGCCAAAGCGTGCCACCCGCCCGCTCGGTACCGCGCGCTGGCGCGGCGCTCCCGGATCGTCGCTCACTTGCTCACCAGCCCATGCTTCCGGGGATGCCCTTGAACGGTCCGGCCAGGTCGCTGGTGATCCAGCCGCCGTAAAATGACCCCGGTTGCGGCACCACCGTCTCGCCATTGACCAAACAACGATCGAATGGTGCGGCGTAGAAAGCGACATGGTCGCGCAATAGTGCGAATGCCCGGCTCGGCTCGGGGTAACTCCAGCCGACGCGCGGCAGCACGACATCGCAGATCACGACGTCCCAATATACCGCCGATCCTTTCCATTCGCAGAATGAGCCGCCCCCTGCCCGGCGCAGCACACCGGGCGCGATCGCCTCGGGCGGAATATAATAGCTTGGCGGATGGCTGGTCTCGACCGTGCGCACGCTGGCCTTGGTGTCGGCAATGACCAGCCCGCAATGCTCGATCCGGACATGCGCGGCGCTTGGTTCGGCAATTGCGGGGCGCGGAAACGCCCACACGCTCTGCTGCCCCGGACCAACCAGGTCGGGCCGCGGCCTCACGCGGTGCGCCGATCGGCCAGCAGCCGCTGGAGCGTTGGCCGAACCCGCAGGAACATGACGTATAATCGCTCGAGCATCGCCAGCACCCACGGCGCGCGCGCTGCCAGCCCGATCGGTCGAAGCAAGGGGATTGCGCGCCACATTGCAGCGAAAGCAGCGGCACCCGACAGCAATCGCCCATCCTCGCTGGCATGAAAGCGCGCCAGCAAGTCGGCCGGCGCAATTGGGCATTCCGCCGCCGACTCCTCAGTCACATCGACGAACTTGATCGCGCCGCGCCGGTCGAGCCACCGCATCAGCGCAATCTCGCGCCGACACAGCGGACATCCGCCATCATGCCAGACAATCAGCTTGGTCATGCCACGCATATAGGAACGAAGTGGCACAGCGCACGGGGCGCTAGGCAAAAACCTTCTCGAATGCCCGCAGGAGCGCGGGAATCGCTGCCCCCGCCCTATCCGATCGGCCCGACCGACATCCCGCTGCGATAATTCATGACGACGTGGAGCCGCGTCGGCCCGCGTTGCACCGCGACGGCGGTCGCGGCAAAACTGGGCCGGCCGCCGAGAAGGCTCAATTTGGGGTTGCGCGAAAAGCCCGCGCCGTCGTTCCAGTCGCTTTTCTTGTTGGCATTGGCGTCATGCCGCACCGCGACCGAATATTGCCCCGTGGCGGGCAACGGCAAGCAAATGTCGAGGCTTCGCCGACCGCCCAAGGGCACATCGACCCGACCCGCCCACGCCCCCTTCTTGAGATATTTCGCCGCGCCCGGGCCATAGGCCTGGACTCGCACCTGCCCGGTGCCATTGCGCAAGCCAGCGACCTGCACTAGCACGGCGGGCGCGCCGCCGTTGGCGCAGGTCGGGTCATTCGGCCGCGATTCGCGCGGGTCGGCGACGGCGGGCACTGCGGCGATTACCATGATCAGGCCCAACGCCATGCTTTTGTTCGATATTTTCATGAGTCTCCACTAGAGATTGGACACTGAACCTCGGCTTAAAGCGCGATCGATCGACGATCGCTACCATCCGCTCCGGCAAACTGCCACAAGGCGGCGGGGGGAAATGGGGTGGAGCAGATTTTCGTGACCGCGAACGGGCTGCGCTTCGCCTGTTTGGCAGCGGGCGATCCCGCCGCGCCGCTTGCCCTCCTGCTCCACGGCTTTCCCGACAATGCGTGGACGTGGGAGCATCAATTCGCCCCGCTCGTTGCCGCCGACTATCGCGTCGTCGCCCCCTTCCTGCGCGGCTATCCACCAAGCGAGATCCCCGCCAACGCCTATTATGATGCCGCGACCCTGGCCGAGGATGTGCGCGGTCTGATCGAAGCATTGAGCCCCGGTCGCCCCGCCGTCCTGATCGGGCAGGATTGGGGCGCGGCGTTGAGCTACGGCTTCCTCGCGCTCCACCCCCATCTGGTCGCCCGCGCAACACTGATGGCGATCCCCCACCCCGCTGCAATGGCCGCCAGCCTCGCCGACCCCGATCAACTCAAGCGCGCCTTTCACTGGTGGTATTTCCAGCTGGAGGGGCTTGCCGACGCCCAGGTCCCCGCCGCCGATTACGCGCTGATCGATTATCTGTGGGCCGAATGGTCCCCCGGCCACGATGATGCCGCGCATATTGCCCGCATCAAGGCCATGCTCCGCCAGCCGGGCACCTTTACCGCCGCAATTTCCTATTATCGCGCTGCCTTCAGCCCAACCCACCGCGACCCCGCGCTCGAACCCTTGCGCGCCCGCCTCGGCAATCCGATCGCCGTCGCGACGCTTGCTTTATGCGGCAGCAAAGACCTTCGCGCTGCGCCGATGTCGCACCAGGCCGACCACTTCACCGGCGAGTATCGTTATGTCGAAGTCCCCGACGCCGGCCACTTCCTCCACCGCGAACAACCGGCCTCCGTCAACGCACTGATCCTCGACTGGCTGGCGCGGGAAGCTTAATCCGTCAACCGCCGCCGGAACGTCTCGGGCAGGAACATCAGACCGGCGACCAGGGTGATCAGCGCCACCACGACCGGGTACCACAGGCCGTAATAAATATTCCCGGTCGCGGCGACCATCGCGAAGGCGGTGGTCGGCAGGAAGCCGCCGAACCAGCCGTTGCCGATATGATAGGGCAGGCTCATCGAGGTGTAGCGGATCCGCGTCGGGAACAATTCGACCAGCAGCGCCGCGATCGGCCCGTAAACCATCGTCACATACAGCGCGAGCAGGAACAATATCCCGACCACGCGGGGCTTGTCGATACCTTGCGGATCGGCCTTGGCGGGATAGCCCGCATCGGCCACGGCCGCGCTGAGCCGCTTGCCGTAAGTGGCGAGATCGCCAACCGCGACCGTGCGATCGCCGATCGTCACCGCGCCCGCGCCGGCCGCCGCATTGCCATAGGAAATGCCGGCCTTGGCCAGCGTCGATTTGGCGATGTCGCACGCGCTGCGGTCGAACTTGGTCTTGCCGATCGGGTCGAACTGCAGCGAGCAGGTCGCTGGATCGGCATGGACCGTCACCGGGGCGCTCGCCTGCGCCCGCGCCAGCGCCGGATTGGCGGCGGCGGTGAGCGCCCCGAACAACGGGAAATAGGTCAATGCCGCCAGCGCGCAGCCGGCCATGATGATCGGCTTGCGCCCGATCTTGTCCGACAGCCAGCCGAACAGGATGAAGAATGGAGTCGCCAGCGCCAGCGCAATCGCGATCAAGATGTTGGTGGTCGCACCATCGACCTTGAGCGTCTTCTCGAGGAAGAAGAGCGCGTAGAATTGCCCGGTGTACCAGACCACCGCCTGCCCCGCGACCGCACCCACCAGCGCGATGATCACGATTTTGGCATTGCCCCAGCGTGCAAATGCTTCGGTCAGCGGCGCGGTCGATCCCTCGCCCGCATCCTTCATCGCGCGGAACACCGGGCTTTCCTCAAGTTTCATCCGGATATACAGCGACACCGCCAGCAGCACGATCGAGATCAGGAACGGGATCCGCCAGCCCCACTCGGCGAACGCCGCCTCGCCCAGCCAGGTGCGGATGCCGATCACCACCAGCAACGCCGCGAACAGCCCGAGCGTCGCGGTGGTCTGGATGAAGCTGGTATACAGCCCGCGTTTGCCGTCGGGCGCATGCTCGGCGACATAGGTCGCCGCCCCTCCATATTCGCCGCCCAGCGCGAGGCCCTGCAGCAGCCTCAGTGCAACCAAAGCGATCGGCGCCGCAATCCCGATCGAGGCGTAGCTCGGCAGCAGCCCGACGACGAAGGTCGACAGGCCCATGATGCCCATCGTCACCAGGAACGTATTCTTGCGCCCGACCAAATCGCCGATCCGCCCAAACAGTAACGCCCCGAACGGCCGCACCGCAAAGCCGGCGGCAAAAGCGGCGAGCGCGAAGATGAACCCCGTCGTCTCGTCCACCCCGCTGAAGAATTGCGCCGAAATGACCGTCGCCAGCAGCCCGTAGAGGTAGAAATCATACCATTCGAACACCGTGCCCAGCGACGAGGCGAGGATGACACGCTTCTCCGTCGCGCTCGCTGCGTGGTGCTTGGGCAGGG
>NZ_JANMLM010000107.1:0-2323 GCF_031372575.1 Sphingomonas sp.
CGCTTATGAAGAATGGGATGCCGACTTCTGCGGCAAGACCGAGCGCTTCTTCATCACCTACTGGCCCGACCCCGCTGGCGGCTCCTTCCTTTCCGTCACCTACCCATATCCGGCCACTGCGCCCTCGGCGACGTTTCGCTAAGGGCTGATTTGTCAGGGCTCGAGCCCGTGGCGGAGCAAGGAGTTGACCTCGGCCGCCACTGCCGCCGGCGACTCATTACCCCACACGCCAAAGCGCAATCCCAGGAAGACGTTCATCCCCATCAGCGCCCAGGCACGGACTTCGGTTGCAAACGCATCGCCTTCACCAATCTCGCCGCGTTGCGCCGCCGCCTGGAGCCGCGCGGCAATGCGCGATGCGGTGGTTTGATAATGCGCTCGAAAACCGGCGGGATCGACAAATTCTGCCTCGTCGATGATCCGGTACACTTCCTTATGTCCGGCGACGAAATCGAGATAGGCCTCCAGCGCTAGCCGTTCACCATCGAGCCCGTCGCGTGCCTGTCCGAGCACCGGCGCGACATGGTCGCGAACCCGCCCCGACATGTCGCCGACCAGCGCCGCAAACACTGCCTCCTTGCTGTCGAAATAGGTGTAGAATGTGCCGAGCGCGACCTTTGCTCGGCTGGTGATCCCGACGATCGAGCTGTCGCCGAACCCGCGTTCACCAAATTCGCCCAGCGCCGCGTCGAGGATTTTGCGCAATGTCTTCTCGCCGCGCGCTGTGCGCGGCCTCTTGCCCTCGCTGGCGAGCGTTGCGCCTGTATCGGCCGATGTCCTCGAAATGCTCAATTGTCACTCCCCCGATGGACGCATCATCTCACAAGTTGAAAGTTGGTTCAACTTTCATTACAAGCCGGCGAATAGATCACGACCGCGCTCATTGGCGAGTCGGGGCAAGGGGGAGGATAGATGATGACCAAGGCGTTTGTGACTCACGGCCTGAAGGCCAGCGCGGCGATATTGTTGCTGCCGACCGCAGCCAGCGCCCAATCGGCGGCCGAAGTCCAGGCGGCGGCCGAAGCCCAGCCGATCGCTGAGCCCGCGACTCCTGCCGCAACCACCGCGCCCGATGCCGACAAGTTGGAACAGGAAATCATCGTCACTGCCCGCCGGACGGAAGAAAGTGTCCAGCGCGTGCCCTCCTCCATCTCCGCCTTCAACGAACGCACGCTCGATCGCATTCAGGCGACCGATACTACCGGCCTCCAGGGCGCAGTCCCCAACCTCAACATCGTCCAGGGTCGTGGCTCGTCCAACGCCACCAACATCTTCATCCGCGGCATTGGCCAGCCCGATGCGCTTCAGACTTTCGACCCGGCGGTCGGCGTCTATGTCGACGACGTCTATTTCTCGCGCATTCGCGGTAATCAGCTCGACTTGCTCGATCTCGAGCGGATCGAAGTGCTGCGCGGTCCGCAGGGGACGCTTTATGGCAAGAACACGATCGGCGGCGCGATCAAGTTCGTCTCACGCAAGCCGGGCCAGGATTTCCGTGCCACCGGCTCGATCGCGCTCGGCAACTACGATCAGGTCGATCTCAAGGGGGCCGCCTCGGGCCCGGTGACCGACACGCTGGCGGTCGGCTTTGCGGTGATGCGCGCCAAGCGCGACGGCTACGTCAGGGACAGTTTCCGGTCCGAGCGTTATAATGACAAGGACAGCGTCGGCGCGCGTACCGCGATCGCTTTCACCCCCTCGGACAAGGTCCGGCTCGACCTCGCCGTCGACTATAGTCACGACGATGCCGCGCTCCAAGTCGGCCGCCCGGTCAATAATCTGACCACCATCCTCGGTGTCCCGCTGCCGGTGTCCGACACCGTCAATTCCGGCAAGTACAACTGGCGCGGCCGCACGACGCCGGGCTTTCCCAATTCGACCAAGCTGACCCATTGGGGCACTTCGGCGACGCTTGCGGTCGACCTCAGCGACGCGCTGACTTTGAAGTCGATCTCGGCTTACCGCAACCTCAAGACAAATGATTATATCGATATCGACGCCACCCAATATGAAGTTGGCGATGTGTTCGTCGGGGTTCGCCAGCATCAGACCAGCCAGGAATTCCAACTGGCTTATGCGGGGGAAAAACTGAGCGGCGTTGCGGGACTCTATTATCTCGACGAGCGTGTGAAGTCGCACCAGGAAGCTTATGCCGATGACTTCCTCGGCGCGGCCTTTTTCAACAGCGGTTTCCTGCGCACCATCGACGATCGCCTGAAGACCAAAAGCTACGCGGCTTATGCCAATGGCAGCTATGAAGTCGTGCCCGATGTCCGCTTGTCGGCAGGCATTCGCTTCACCAAAGAAACTAAGGATTATTTCC
>NZ_JANMLM010000041.1:0-3931 GCF_031372575.1 Sphingomonas sp.
ACGCAATTCGGCACTCTTCCGTCGCTTCAGCCGTTCCTTGATTATGGCGAGCGGCTGTCCGTTCGCGAGGCATACCAGCGCGGCAAGGGGATCGACATGCAATTGATCGCCGAGATGCAGCCCGCCGCCAGTTAGGGAGAATATATGGACCAGGAACAGCGCCAGCAGGCGATCGACCTATACGACGTCTATACGCACGAGGGCATGGACCGGCGCGTCTTTATGACGCGGATGACGGCGATTGCCGGGAGCGCCGCCGCCGCATCGGCGCTGGTTGCGACGATATCCGCCAATCCCGCTGCAGCCGCCATCGTCCCCGCCACCGACAAGCGCCTGCGCACGATGACCACCAGGCTTGGCGGCAACAATGGCCTGCCGCTGTACACCGCTTACACCGCCGAGCCTGCCAACGGCGCGCGCGAGGGATCGGTGATCGTGATTCACGAAAATCGCGGGCTCAACGATCACGGGCGTGACGTAGCGCGGCGGCTGGCGCTGTCCGGTTTCCACGCGGTTGCGGTCGACTGGCTGTCGCCACTGGGCGGTACCCCGGCCGACGAAAATCAGGCGCGCGAGATGATCGGCAAGCTCGATCTGACCGCCGCGACGAGTGACGCGGTGGCGATGCTCGATCTGCTGGCCAAGCGCAAAGGTGGCAACGGCAAGGTTGGGGTCATCGGATTCTGCTGGGGTGGCGCGTTCGTCAACCGGCTGGCGGTGGCGGCGGGCGACAAGTTGAATGTCGGGGTGTCCTATTATGGGGTCGCGCCGGACCCGGCCGAAGGAGCGCGCGTGACGGCGCCGCTGGTCATCCAACTCGCCAGCCTCGACGATCGGGTCAACAAATCGGCCTTCCCGTGGATCACCGCGCTTCGCGCTGCGGGCAAGCCGGTCAAATATTTCGGCTATGACGGGGTCAATCACGCATTCAATAACGACACGTCAGCCGAGCGCTACAACAAGGCGGCATCCGACCTCGCTTGGAAGCGGACCATCGCCGCCTTCAAACGGCATTTGGCGTAAAAAAAGGCCCGACGGATTGCTCCGCCGGGCCTTTTGTCTAGCGTATGAACGCGCCGATTAGCGGCGGTCGCCCATGAAGCTGAGCAGGAACGTGAACATATTGATGAAGTCGAGATAGAGGCTCAGCGCGCCCATGATGACGGTCTTGCCCATCATGTCGGTACCCGCAACATGCGCATACATCGACTTGATCTTCTGCGTGTCATAAGCGGTCAGGCCGGCGAACAACAACACGCCGATCGCGCTGATTGCCAACTGCATTGCCGGCGACCGGAGGAACAGGTTGATCACCATCGCTACCAGCAGCCCGACCACGCCCATGATCAGGAACGTGCCGAAACCCGACAAATCCTTCTTGGTGGTATAGCCGTACAGGCTAAGCCCCATGAACGCCGCCGAAACCGCGAAGAACGTCTGCGCGATCGAAGTGCCGGTATAGACCAGGAAAATGGTCGACATCGACAGGCCCATCGCGGTGGCGAACGCCCAGAACAGCAATTGCAGGGTCCCAGTCGACAGCCGATTGACACCAAAGCTCATCACCATGACGAAGCCCAACGGCGCCAGCATGATCAACCAGCGAAGCGGCGTTGCCATCACCTGGGCGGCCATCCCGCTGTTGGCGAACAGCAATGCGACGATGCCGGTCAGCAGCACCCCCGACGCCATGTAATTATAAACTGACAGCATGTAGGACCGAAGGCCCGCATCACGGGCAACCGTTGGCACACCGACGGCAATCGCCGGGTCTACGCGGCCAACGTTGCCCGAGCCTTGGCGCGGGTCGAACTGGTTCTGCATTTCTTCTCCTCTTCCGGGGGGCCTCGACGACACATCCCCTAACGCCGGCAATATCGGTGTTTCGCGGCTCGACTTCAAGGAAAATTGATCGCGCTTCGTCCCGGCGCTCGATAGCATGGCGCGATGCATCGCTTGTTCGTCGCCCTCCGACCGCCGCCAGCCCTTCGTAAGGCATGCCTTGGAGCGATGGAGGACGGCCCGCCGGGATGGGCGTGGCAGGCGGATGAGCAGCTCCATCTGACCTTGCGCTACATCGGCGAGGTCGACCGGCCAGTGGCGGAGGATGTTGATGAGGCATTGGGGTCGATCCACGCCGCGCCGGTGATGTTTGGCTTGAATGGGGTCGGCTGGTTCGACCAGCGACCGCGCGGCGCGCTGTTTGCCCGCGCCGCCCCCGCCGATCCGCTGGCGGCGCTCCATAACAAGCTCGACCGGGCATTGGTGCGGATCGGGCTTGAACCCGAGCGGCGCGCCTATCTCCCCCACATCACGCTGGCCCGCCGACGGTCAGGCGCGGTCGATCCAACGGGATGGGTCGAGCGCAATGCCGGGCTTGCCAGCAGCAGCGAACTGGTGACCGCGATGATCCTCTACGACAGCCAGCACGGCCGCCACGGATCCTCCTATGAGGCGATTGCACGCTATCCGTTGGCGGGTTGATCCTGCGCGCTGGGAACCCATCTAGACCGAGGCGTTGTTCGGTCGAACGGCCGCCTTGCCCGAATCGAACAAATATGGAACAAACGCCCGATGCTGACCCACATTTCAAAGCATAGGCCTGCCGTATGCTGACCCACATCAGCGTACGCGGTGCGCGCGAGCATAACCTCAAGGGAGTCAACGTCGAGATTCCGCGCGAGAGCCTGACGGTGATCACCGGCCTGTCGGGATCGGGCAAGTCGTCCCTCGCCTTCGACACCATCTATGCCGAGGGTCAGCGGTGTTATGTCGAGAGCCTGTCGGCCTATGCGCGGCAATTCCTCGAGATGATGCAGAAGCCCGATGTCGAGCATATCGACGGGCTGTCGCCGGCAATCTCGATCGAGCAGAAAACCACCAGCCGCAACCCGCGCTCGACGGTCGCAACGGTGACCGAAATTTACGACTATATGCGACTTTTGTGGGCGCGCGTTGGCGTGCCTTACTCGCCCGCGACGGGCTTGCCGATCGAGGCCCAGCAAGTGAGCCAGATGGTCGACCGCGTGATGGCCTTGCCCGAGGGGTCGCGGCACTATCTGCTCGCCCCGGTGGTGCGCGGCCGCAAGGGCGAATATCGCAAGGAACTGGCCGAGTGGCAGAAGGCCGGCTTCACCCGCGTCCGCATCGACGGCGAGATGATGGCGATCGAGGATGCCCCCGCGCTCGACAAGAAATACAAGCATGACATTGAGGTCGTGGTCGACCGGATCGGGATCAAGGCGGGGATTGAAAGCCGCCTCGCTGACAGTTTCGAGACCGCACTCAAACTCGCCGACGGGCTGGCGTTTCTCGACCCCGCCGATCCGCCGGCCGAGCTCGACGCGACCCAATCGGGAATGAAGCTCGACTATGGCGCGCCCGGCCGGATCGTCTTTTCGGAGAAGTTCGCCTGCCCCGTCTCCGGCTTCACCATCGCCGAGATCGAACCCCGCCTGTTCAGCTTCAACGCCCCGCAAGGCGCTTGCCCGACCTGTGATGGACTTGGCGAAAAGATGCTGTTCGACGACGATCTGGTGGTCCCCAATCACGCGCTGTCGATCGCCAAGGGCGCGGTGGTGCCGTGGGCCAAGAGCCAGCCGCCCTCGCCTTATTACATGCAGGTGCTTGGGTCCCTAGCGCGCGCCTATGACTTCGATCTAGCCACTCCGTGGGGCGAGCTTTCGCCCGACATCCACCAGATCATCCTGCGCGGCACGCGCGGCAAGGCGGTTGCGCTGCGGTTCGTCGACGGGCGCAAATCCTATGAGGTCAAGAAAGCGTTCGAAGGCGTGATCGGCAATCTCGAGCGCCGCTTGCTGTCGACCGAAAGCGCGTGGATGCGCGAGGAATTGTCGCGTTATCAGGCCAGCCACGCGTGCGAAGTGTGCCACGGCGCGCGGCTCCGGCCCGAGGCGCTGTCGGTCAAGAT
>NZ_JANMLM010000087.1:0-6592 GCF_031372575.1 Sphingomonas sp.
GCATGCCTCGTATTTCCTACTGACCGTCGCGACTCAATCGATCGCCCAACCGTGTCAACGGATGACGCGCGACGATGTTCTCGGCAAAGCCCTGCACCCGATTGCCGACCAATGACCAGCGGATTGGCGCAGCCAGCGGCAAGAACAGGGTCTGCTTTTCGACCAGGCGGTTGGCCTCGCTGATGAACGCCGCGCGCTGATCGGCGACCAAGGCCGCGCGGGCATCGTCCATCGCTTTGTCGGCCTCGGTCGAGCACAAAGGGACGATCGTGCAGCGGAATGAGCGGATGAACCAGGCGGGGGAGGAGGATGGCGCGACCGCATCGATCAGCCGCAAATCGGCCACCCGGTCGGGCCCGGCGCGAACCAGGGCGATTCCGATCGCCCCCCAATCGGCCGCCAACCGGTCGAACAGGATGGTTGCACCCGGGCCGTCGGGAAGCGCGATGGCAAGGCTGATCGGCGCGCCCGACCCGACCAAGGCCTTGGCCTCCGCCGCCAGCGCCGCCCGTCGCTCGGCGAGCGGAGTCGCGATCCAGGCGGGCTGGACCGGCCCGCCGAGACCCTCGAGCCCCGACTGGAGCAGGGTGGCACGCGGGGTCAGGCCGGGGACGCCGAACGCGGCGATCAAAGCGTCGCGGTCGATCGACCGATTGAGCAAATCGCGCAGCACCGGATTGACCAGAGGCCCGCTGCGCCGGGTCGGGACCAGCCCGAACAGGCCCGCCACCGGATCGAAGCGGACCGTCGATCGCGCGATCTTGGTTCGCCCGACCAAAGGCAAATCGGCAAATGTCCCGCCCAGCACCAGATCGGCCTTGCCTGCGCCGAACGCGGCAATCGCGCGCGCGGCGGGTGCGGCGGACAGGTCGACCAATTCGCGCCGGTCGGGACCGCCGACCACCCGCTCGACGAACAGCAACGGCATGACATCCTTCGCCGCAGTGCGTAGTTGCGGCTGGAACGGACCGGTCCCCATCCCTTCACGGGTCAGCGCAAATTCGGGCTGGGCCAGCAATTGCAGCAGATTGGGCCGTGGCGCGGCGAGCCGGATTTCGATCACCCGGTCGGTCATCGCGACAATTTCCTGCACCGCGCCAAGTGCGTCCTTGACGCTGTTGCGGCTGGCGGGACGAAGCTGCCGGGTCAGCAGGCGGGCAACGTCGCGCGCATGGATCGTCCGTCCGTCGGGCCATTTTCCGGCGCCAATCCGGAAGATGTAGCTCAGCCCGTCGTCGCTGACATTCCATCGTTCGGCCAGCCCGGGCTCGATCTGGCCGCGCGCGTCGAACCGCACCAGCCCCTGCGCGACATTCTGCATCAGCAATTGGCGCGGGGCGGACAGGGGACCGTCGGCGGGATCGGCGAGCTGCAATTTGTCGCTGGCGCTGCCGATGACGATCACCGCCAGCGCCTCTTTGCCCGCCGGCTTGCACCCGCCAAGCGCCATCACGGCGGCGATGAGGATCAAGCGACGCATGATGCGTGGTCTAACGTATCGTCGGGGTTCATCAAGCGTCTGGATATCTGCGTCGGAGTGTTTTACTGGACTAAGGCAGTGAATGATATCGACACCTTCTGGCAGCGCGGCGGTCGCAATATCGAGGAGCTTCCCGATCCGTTTACACCGCCGCTGATCGACCCGTCGGCCGGTGACGATTCCAGCCAACTGCCGAAGTCACCGCGCCGCCGCCGCTGGCGCTATGTCGCTTACGCTGTCGCGGCAGTGGTGCTGGTCACCTTGCTGTGGCTGATCTTCACCGCGCCGCTCAGCCGCGCGCTCGAACCGCTCGACGATCCGGCGATCCTGTTGCTCTCGCAGGAAGGGATTCCGATCGCCCGGCGCGGCGCGATCAAGGATGAGCCGGTCGAGGCCGCGAAACTCAACCCGCTGACCCCCGCCGCATTCATCGCGATCGAGGACCGCCGCTTCCGCCGCCACTGGGGGATCGATCCGCGCGCAATCGGTCGCGCGATGGTCGCCAATGCCTCGGCCGGTGGAGTCCGCCAGGGCGGCAGCACCATCACCCAGCAGCTCGCCAAGACCAGCTTCCTGTCGTCCGACCGCTCGTACAAGCGCAAGGCCCAGGAAGTGATCATCGCCTTCTGGCTCGAAGCCTGGCTGACCAAGGACGAAATCCTCTCGCGTTACATGTCGTCGGTCTATTTCGGCGATGGCGTCTATGGCCTCCGTGCTGCCGCCCGCCATTATTTCGACCGCAAGCCCGAGAATCTATCATTATCGCAATCGGCCATGCTCGCCGGGCTGGTTCAGGCGCCATCGCGCCTTGCCCCGACCCGCAATCTCGCCGGGGCGCAAAAGCGAAGCCGGCTGGTGCTGCAGGAAATGGCGGATACGAAGGTCATCAGTCCGGCCCGCGCACGTGCGGCTGTCTCCGCCGTCCCGGTGCGCCAGTCGGGCAAAGTACCGACCGGCACCTATTTCGCCGACTGGGTGGCACCGTCCGCGCAAAAAGCGTTTGAAGCCGATTATGGCGAGGTCAAAGTGTCGACCACGCTCGATGCCGACCTCCAGCGGCTGGCGGTGCGCGCGATTGCCAATGCCGCAATCGGCGATGCGCAGGCGGCGCTGGTGGCGATGCGGCCCGATGGCCGGGTCGTCGCGATGGTTGGCGGCCGAAGCTACAAGACCAGCCCGTTCAACCGCGCAACCCAGGCCCGCCGCCAGCCCGGCTCGGCGTTCAAATTGTTCGTCTATCTCGCCGCGATGCGCGCCGGTTATTCGCCTGACGACATGATCGAGGACAAGCCGATAACAGTCGATGGCTGGACCCCGGCCAATAGCGACGGCGTCTATCGCGGCGATATCACGCTGCGCGACGCCTTCGCCCGGTCGAGCAACGCGGCCGCCGTGCGATTGTCGGAACGGGTCGGTCGCGGCAATGTGCTGCGCGCCGCCCGCGAGCTCGGGATTACCTCGCCCTTGCCCGATTCGCCGAGCGTTGCGCTGGGCACGGCCGGGGTCAGCCTGATCGAGCTCACCTCGGCCTATGCCGCCGTTGCCAGCGGGCGTTATCCGGTGCGTGGCCACGGCCTGCCGCAACCCCAGGTCGATAACGGCATCGGTAGTTTCTTCTCGAGCCGCGGCGGGACCTTGTCGCGCGACCGTGACTGGTCACCGATGCTCGACATGTTGTGGTCGGCAGCGAACGAGGGCACCGGCCGCCGCGCCGCGCTCGGCATTCCGACCTTCGGCAAGACCGGCACCACCCAGAATAACCGCGACGCCTTGTTCATCGGCTTTGCCGGCGATCTGGTGGTCGGGGTGTGGATCGGGCGTGACGACGACAAGTCGCTCGGCAAGATGACCGGCGGTACGGCCCCGGCGCAGCTGTGGCGCAATTTCATGGCCGGCGCGGTGGCGGTCGACCGCCGGCGCGGCCCCGATCTGCCGTTCCGCCCGCGCCGCCCGCCGCCGCCGCAATTGCCCGATCGTCAAAGTCCGATTCCCGACAGCTGGAGTGAACCCAGCCGCGCGATCCGCGAGATTGCCGAGGCGCTCGACGAGCTGCTCAACAGCCAATAAAAAAGGCGCCTTGCGGGGCGCCTTTTTCTTGGATGGTGGAGCCGAGGGGGATCGAACCCCTGACCTCTGCAATGCCATTGCAGCGCTCTCCCAGCTGAGCTACGGCCCCGTCATCCGGAAGCGGCCATTAGGCGATGATCTTCCCGGCTGCAAACCTGAAAATCACCGCCGACCGCGATTCTTAATGTTCTTCGTCGCTGTCGCCCTTGGTGACGACCAGTTCGTCTTCGCCGGTCGCCAGATCGACTTCGTCATCGGCCGAGATTTCCTCGTCCTCGTCGGGCACCAGATCCTCGGCCGCCAGATCGGCATCGACCGCTTCGGGCTTGTCAGCGGCGGGCGCTGCGACTTCGAACGGCATCGGCTGCTTCGACTTCAGTACCGGCTCGGGAACGAACGTATTGCCGCATTCGATGCAGCCAATCGGATCATCCTTGCCAAGATCGTAGAAACGGGTCGCGCATTTGGGACAAGTGCGCTTGGTGCCCCATTCGGGCTTCACCATGGGTATACTCCAGTCGGCTAATCGGTTGAACGTTTCCTCGCCACAAAGGCCGGAAGCACGCGGCGGGGGCATTGCCATAGCCACAGCCGACTGTCAAAGCCCCGGCATCGTGACCCGTCCCACCGCCCCCGACATGCCGCTCGTGATCGCCGTCGATGGCCCGGCGGCGAGCGGCAAGGGGACCATCGCCCGGGCGCTGGCCAGGCATTTCGGCCTGCCACATATGGACACCGGGCTGCTTTATCGCGCCGTCGCACTCAACCTGTTCCGCTTCGGCGGCGATCCCGCCAATGAGCTAGAAGCGGTGCGGGCTTGCGACTTGTCTGCGGTGTCGTTCGAGGATGACGAACTCAGGAGCGAGATCGTCGGCTCCTACGCCTCGCGCATTTCGGCCTACCCCGCCGTCCGCGCGCATTTGCTCGATCGCCAGCGGAACTTCGCCGCGCAGGCTGGCGGCGCGGTGCTCGACGGGCGCGACATCGGGACGGTGATCGCCCCCGGCGCAAGCGCGAAACTGTTCGTCACCGCCACTCCCGAAGTCCGCGCCCGCCGCCGCCTCGCCGAGCTGACGGCACGGGGGATGAACGTCCACTTCGACGAAATCCTCGCCGACATCCGCGCCCGCGACGAGCGCGACGCCGGGCGTGAGGCCGCGCCCCTGGTCCAGGCCGAGGATGCGATGCTGCTCGACACCAGCGAGCTGGACGTCGCCCAGGCGATTGCCGCCGCGATCGCGCTGGTCGAACGCCACCTGTCCTAGGCGACGACCGAAAAACCGATTTTGCGCGTTTCGGGGTCGGCGAGGTCGAGCCGCACCCTGATCGCCGCGCCGGCCTCCACCTCGGCGTCCTTCAACCGGCCGACCACCGGCAGCCCGCACAACTGGATCCGCGGCCCACGCTGGTCGACGTCGGTGACCACCGCCTTGAACATCTCGCCGATCCGGTCCTTGAGGACGATCGCTTCGGCGAGGTCGATCGCTGCGCGCTGGAGGTTGCCGCCCAGCGCATCGGCGCGGGCCATGACCTTGGGCAGCCGGGCGAAGGCATCGAGGATGGCGGGCGGGACCGGCCTGCCATTGGCCACCGCATAGGTCGCCATCACGACGTAGCGGTCGGCGAGGCGGCGCAGCGGCGCGGTGGCGTGGGCATAACTTGCCGCCATCGCCGCGTGCCACGGCGTGACTCCTGCGGCGAACGGAGCGTAGCTCGCACCGGGGCTGGCGTGGCGGATGGCGAGGAGCAGCGCCGCCTGGTTCTTGTCCGCCGGATCGAGCAGGCGCTCCATCGCGGGGGCTTCGCGGTCCTTGGGCCAGTCGATGCCGAGCGCCTTGGCGGTGTTGCGCAGCCTCTTCAGAGCCCAGCCCTCGGGCTCGGGCATCACCCGGAACAGCCCGGTGCGATGCTTGAGCAAGGCGTCGGCGACGGCGAGGTTGTTGGCCAGCGACAGCGCCGCATTCTGCGCTTCGGCGGGCTCCTGCGGGCTCAGCCGGAGGTCGTAATGATCGTCGTGAGCCACCACTTCCTGCTCGGGGGGGTCGGAGCGGTGGGCGCCGCGCTGGTCTTCGGCCAATGCGACCCGGCGGTTCAGTTCCTCGAATCCTTCGGGCAATTCGGATAGATCAACGGTTTCATAGGCGAGCTTGGCGCGGCTGCGGATCTTGACCCGCTCGACCGCCTCGAGCGTCGCAATGCCATCGGCGGCGACCGCGGTGGAGAACAGGATCGCGGGGCGGACAACATCGGGCAGCAGGCTCGCCGCACCTTCGCTAAGTATTTGCGGATAAAGCGAAACCTTGCCATCGGGGAGATATTGCGAGGTGCCGCGCGCCCACGCCTCGATGTCCATCGCCCCGCCATCATCGACGAACCAGGCGACATCGGCGATGGCGTAGTGAAGGACGATGTCGCCCCCGCGAATTTGGATCGAGAAGGCCTGGTCGAGATCCATGCTCGACGCCGGATCGAGCGTGACGAAATGCATCTCGGTTTTGTCGATATGATCGGACAGCGGCCGCTGCACCGCGGCTTCCGCCTCGGCCAACACCTCGGGCAGGAAGGAGTCGGGGAGCTGATACTGCAAGCGGATCGCGGCGAGGCCGTCGGTCAATATCTGCCCGGGATCGCGGAGTGCTTTCATGGCGCCGGGTGCTAGCCGCTCGCGCCACCAGGCGAAAGCCCGACCTCATTGCAATGTCTGCAAGGGGTGGAAAGCGGACCTCAGTGCAAAGGAAAGCAGCGCTCACTGCTGCCCTAGTCGCGATTATATGGAAGCGTGTCTTTTTCAGGCACAAGATCCTCGAACCACTTGCGAAATTCGCTCGAATACCAGTGACCGCGAAGGTTCCACGCGCTGCGCAGCCCCGGGAGCTGACTGAAGTCCGCAGCCTGTCGCTCGATCGTGCGCCAATGTTCTTCGTCCAGTCGCCTGTTGAGCCATTGGACCCTCGACGATTCATAAAGGCGAAACAGGGCACTTGCATAGGCGACGAAGCGCACCCATTCGTCTTCCTGCAACGCTTTGGGATCTTTAATTCCGAC
>NZ_JANMLM010000091.1:0-45596 GCF_031372575.1 Sphingomonas sp.
GGACACCTTCTTCGAAGGTGCCGAAGGGTCGGGTTGCCTGGCCGACCTGAATGGGCAGCATCATCGTCTGCAGCGCTTCGGGTAGCTCCTTGAGCTTGACCCCGTCCGACTGGACGACCTCGGCACGGAATTCGGACGCCATCTTTTCCGCGCCGCCGCAGCCACCGGCATTTTGCGCGGCCAGGGCAAAGCGTGCGACGATCGGCTCGGCGGCCGCCTTGGTGGTGCCGGCCGGGAACGTCAGCGAGACCTGCTTCAGATTGAGCTCGGCGTTGCGCGGATCGGCGGTCAGCACCTTGCGGGTGTCCTGCAGCGCGATGATCGATACGCCGCCCGGTACCGACACCGGCGATGACACCTGGCCGGGCTGGAGCGAGCGAACGACGGCAGCGATCGGGTCTGGCAATTGCTCGGGACGAACCCAGCCAAGGTCGCCGCCAACCGCACCAGTCGAAGCTTCGCTATATTGGCGGGCATAACCGACGAACGAGCCGCCCTTGCGCAGCGCGTCGATAATCTGGGTCGCATTGGCCATCGCCTGCGGCTGCGTGGTCGCATTGGCCGACAGGAAGATTTCGCTGACCTTATATTCTTCGGTGCCCTTGGACGCTTCCATCCGGTCGATTACCGATTTGACCTCGTCGTCGCCAACGTTGATCCCGCTTTCGATCTTCGCGCTCTGCAAGCGGCGCCACGACATTTCGCCGAGAATCTGGCGACGGATCGAGCGAATCGAGGAGCCACGCGACTTCAAATAGTCGCCCATCTGCTCGGGCGTCTGCTTGACGTTGCCCGCAACGCGAACAATCGTGCGATCGATATCGGCATCGCTAACCTTGATCTCGGCCGCTGTTGCAGCCTGGATCTGGAGCGTCTCGTCGATCAGGTTGCGAAGTACTTGCTGGCGCAGCCGGTCGATTTCGTTCGCGGGAATTTGCCCGCCATTGGCAATCGCCAACAGCGCAAGCCGCTGATCGACGTCGGTTTGGGTGATGACTTCGCCGTTGATGATTGCGGTCGCCTTGACCACCGACGGCAGGCTGTTGCCGAAGACTGTCGGGTTTTCCGGCAGGTTCAACGCGCTGGTGCTCGACACGGCATTATCCTGGGCCGAGGCCGATGCGGCCGCCGCAATCAGCGCGACGAGCGTCACAAGCGACGCTGCCTTGGTCCGGTTCATCTTCAATCCCACCCTCAAATTCCTTATCATTCAATCGTTTGTCGTCAGGCCTTTCATCCAAACTCGCTGAACGCAAGATTAGCGACCGAGCCCCTTCAGTGCGATTCTCAATGCAAATGTACTGCCTTTGCGGAAGGCGCCAATGCGCTCATAGTCGCGCTTCCACGACAGGCCAAGCTCAAGGCATTCGTCTTCATATGTCACCCCGAGGCGATGGCGGACAGGCTCATAGCCATCGGCCAAACTCAGCGGATCTTCCTTGGCGTCGGTCAGGTCGATGACCGTCGCGCCGAACACCGACCAGTACCGTGCAAACTTGATCCGGCCGGCCAGGCGCAGCTCTTCCTTGTCGCGCAAATCCTCGACCGAACTGCCGATATTCCGGTTGAGCCGGAGGTAGCCGATCTGGGCATAGGTCTGGTCGGTGCCGACGGTCAGGTCGAGCTCGTTGCGACGCGGCGCAAAGTTACTCTTGTCGATGCGGAAGCGGTGAGTGAGGTCGATCAACCGGCCGAATCGAACCCGGGTCCGGCCGACGATGTCCGAAAAGCGGTCGGTCAGGCCGGTGCCGTCGGGACAGATGCTTTCGGCGCGGGTCAGGCGATAGCTTTGGCCGATGATGGTGTCGATCGACACGTTGGGGCGGTCGAGCGCATATTCGATGCCATAAGTGATGCGCGAGCCGTCTTCCCAGCGATCGTAACCGGGGAAGCGGTTGAGCGCGAACAAATTGCTGTCCTCCAGGTCGATCGACCGTGCGTCCTCGTTCGGGATTGAAAGATTAGGCGTGGGCGGCGTGAGCACGATTTGCACTCGCGGGGTCAGTCGCTGGGTGCCGCCGAAAGCCGGGCCGATGAATGGCCAGCGCATGTCCGCTGCCAGCGCCCCAATCCCGCGGGCATGCCAGCCGTCGCGACCGGCATAAGCGGCGACGTTGGTGTCGGCACTGTCGGAGGAGTGATAAATGTCGCCGCGGGCATAAGCGGTGAAGGTCACTTCCTGTCCCATGCGGGTCAACTTGCGCAAATCCCAGCGCGCGCTGGCGAAGGCACGCTGCGTGTCCTGGCCATCGAGCCGCAGGATAGCGAGGCTGTTGGCCTGGACCTGAACCTTCCCGCCAACGAAGGTTCCCGGTAGGATGAACCGCGCATCGATCGCCGGCAGCGCGATCGGGATGCTGCGCTGACGATCGTCCACCCGAAGCCCTTGGAACGCCCAGCCGGCGATCGAGATATAGCTGGTCTGGTCGATCCGCTCGACATCGATGAAATTGCGAAGCACATCGTCGCGGCTGATGTCGTAGCGGCGGGTGACGGTCTTGTCCGACGCGGCGCGGAGCGATCCGGTAATGCTCCAATAAGGGTTGAGCTGGAACTTGCCATTGGCTTCGACATAACCACGGAAGTTGCGGCGTGTGGCAGGGTTAATGGCATCGGGATCGGGGTCGTCGATCCGCCCATAGGTCAGGAATGCGCCAACTTGGTAGGCGCCGAGCGCGTTCAGATTGCGCAACCGCCCTTCGATCGCGGGTAAGGTCTTGGAATAGATGTGCGGGGTGAGCGTGAAGTCGATATTGCTCCGCGGCCGCCAGTAATAAGGCAAGGCAAGCTCAAGCCCGTTCGAGCTCGAGAAAGCGATTTCCGGGACCAATGCTCCTGACGTGCCGCCCGAACCGCCACTGCCGCCGCTTCCGACCGAGAAGATCGGCAGCAAGGGCAGGGTGATCCCGAACAGGCTGAGCCGCCCGCCCCGGAAGGTGATTTTATTGGTCGTCGGATCCTGCACGACGCGCGCCGCGACAATTTTCCAGCTCGGATTCTTCGGGCAGCCGCGTGAATTGGTCACCGGGCACGGCGAGTAGACTGCATTCTCGAGCGTGGTGACGCCGTTGATGCGCACCCCGCGGGTGGCGGCGATCCGCCCGCCGCTTTCGAGCACCACGAGCAAATTGTCGATCGTCCCGTCGCGCAGGCTGTCGGTCAGCGTGACCTTGTCGCCGATCAATTTGTCGCCTTGCGGGTTGACCACCACCACATTGCCCGTGGCGACGACTTCGCCGGTCTTGCGGGTCCACACCAATTGATCGGCGGCGACATAATTGCCGTCGCGATCGAGCCGCACCCGCCCCTGTGCCGTGACGATGTCGGCTTCGCTGTCGTAAATCACCTGGTCGGCGCTGAAATTGACTTGCGGTTCGGTAGGGGCTGCCGGGGTCGCAATTGCTGGCGCTGAGGTCTTGGCCAGTGGCGCCGGCAAAGCTTCTCCATCGCTCGGCCGGGCTTCGGCCGGGGCAGTCTGCGCAGCCGCTGCCATTCCCGGCGATGCGAGGTAAATCGGCAGCGCCGTCCAACCCAACCTTGTTGTTGATACGCTCAAGTCGACCCCGCCGGCACTACGCTTCGTGACTAGCCTATTACACCTTGCCCGCCGAGCGGCAATCCGCCTTGCGGCCAATCGCCCGACATCCACGCTTTGCTTGCCCAGGCGTTCCGTCCTAAAGGCCAAGCGGAACGGGATATTCGACCAATTTCAAGGATTGCGCCGCGCATGAAGATCAGTTTCGCCGACACTCGCCCAGACGGCGAATTTGCATTGGTCGTCCCGGTTGCGGGCAAAAATGGCAGCGAGCTTCTGCACGCGCTCGGTGGCGAGGTCGAGGCGTCGTTCGCACGACAACGGTTCGAGGGCGATGCAGGCAATTCAGCCGAGCATTTTCACGGCGGTCGACGGATTGTCGCGGTTGGCACCGGAGACAGCATTTCGCCAGCCGATGCGGCGGAGAAGCTTGGTGGCGCAGCGGTCGCGCGGCTGCTGATCTCGGGCGAGACCCAGGCGGTGATCGACCTGACCGGGCTTGGCTATGACGCCGATGCCGCTGCCAAGGTCGCGCTTGCGACGGCGCTTCGGGCGTGGCGATTCGACGTCTATCGCACCAAACTCAAGGACAAGCAGAAGCCGACGCTTGGCGCGGTGACGATCGTCGGCGCCGGTGCGGGCGCGGCCGATCGCTATGCCGCGCGCTACGCCGCCGTCGTCGAAGGCGTGTCGCTGACCCGCGAACTGGTCACCGAGCCGGCCAACATCATTTACCCCGAAAGCTTCGTCGCGCGGGTCAAGGCCAGCGTTGCCGGGCTCGGGCTGGAAATCGAGGTGCTCGATGAAGCGGCGATGACCGCGCTCGGCATGGGCTCGTTGCTCGGTGTGTCGCAAGGCTCGGTACGCGAGGCGCAGATCCTGATCATGCGCTGGAACGGCGGCACCGCTGGCGACGCGCCGGTCGCACTGCTCGGCAAGGGCGTGACGTTCGACACCGGCGGCATCTCGATCAAGCCTGCCGCGGGCATGGAATCGATGAAATGGGACATGGGCGGCGCTGGCGCGGTCGCCGGCGCGATGAAGGCGATCGCCGGGCGCAAGGCGAAGGCTAATGTGGTCGGCATTTGCGGGCTGGTCGAGAATATGCCCGATGGCAATGCCCAGCGCCCGGGTGACGTCGTGACGTCAATGTCGGGCCAAACGATCGAAGTGATCAACACCGATGCCGAGGGGCGGCTGGTGCTGTGCGACGTGATGACCTGGTGCCAGGCCAATGTGAAACCCAAGGTGATGATCGACCTCGCCACGCTGACCGGGGCGATGGTGGTCAGCCTGGGCCATGAGATGGCCGGGATGTTCGCCAACGACGACGGCTTGGCCGATCAATTGCTCGCCGCCGCCAAAAGCTCGACCGACCAATTGTGGCGCATGCCGCTGGGCGAAGCTTATGATCGGCTGATCGACTCGCCGATCGCCGACGTGAAGAATGTCGGGCCCCGCGAAGGCGGATCGATCACTGCCGCGCAATTCCTCCAGCGGTTCGTCGACGACGGGGTCAAATGGGCGCATCTCGACATTGCCGGTATGGCTTGGTCGGACAAGCCCAAGCCAACCTACGATCGCGGTGCGACCGGCTATGGCGTGAGGCTGCTCGACAAGTTCATTGAGGAAACGGCCGAGAGGTAAGCTGCCGCAATGCGGGTCGATTTCTACCAGCTCGGCCCCAGTGGCCATGACGGGGTGATCGGGACGCTCGCCGGCAAGGTGCTGGGCGACGACGGGCGATTGCTGCTGGTCGCCGAGGATGAAGCGCTGCTGGCGCGGCTCGACCGGATGTTATGGGACGAGGGGCCGGCGAGCTTCCTCCCGCACGGGCTTGCCGGCGGGGCCGACGATCCGCGCCAGCCAATTCTGCTGTCGACCACCACCGATGCCCCCAACCTCGCGCGCAACATCCTCATCGCCGACGGCCAATGGCGCGACGCCGCGCTCCATTTCGACCGGGCATTTTATCTGTTCGATGCGGTAACGCTGGAAGGCGCGCGGCTCGCCTGGAAACTCCTTGCCGGCCGCGACGAGGTCGAGCGGCATTATTGGGCCAATGTCGACGGCAAATGGGTTGAGAAGGCATAGGGATCGTCTTATTTGTCGCGTGCCGTGCCGTGCCGTGCCGAGCCGAGCCGAGCCGAGCCTGTCCGCGTCCCTCGCCCGCAGTCAGGAGGAAGCGATCATGACGATTACGTCATTCGAAATCGTCTCAATTCCCGTTTTGGATGCCCAGAAAGCCAAGGCATTCTATCGCGACGTAATGGGATTTACCTTGGTCCGGGAGGAGCCGATGGGCCCCGACATGACATGGATTCAGCTCGCGCCGAAAGGATCACCGGTGACGATTGCGCTGGTCACCTGGTTCGACAATCTCAAGCCGGGCGGGCAACAAGGATTGATGGTCAACAGCGACAATATTGACGCCGATCGCGATGCGCTGATGGCCAAGGGGGTCGAAGTCGGCCCGATCGGGCAGCAGGCGTGGGGCCGCCACGCGATGTTCAGCGATCCCGATGGCAATGGTTGGATTCTTCGGCAAGCGTTGACCTGAGCAAGCGAAAAAGGGCGAGAAGGGTCGACCCAGCCTTGCTCTCCCAACCGCCTCAAGCTAGGGGCGCGCCAACCCCTTACCACCCAACCCACAGATGGAGCTTTCCATGGCGGTTACCCGCACCTTTTCGATCATCAAACCCGACGCTACCCACCGCAACCTGACCGGCGCGGTCACCAAGATGCTTGAGGATGGCGGGCTACGCGTCGTCGCCTCGAAGCGGATCCACATGACCAAGGACCAGGCCGAGGGCTTTTATGCGGTCCATTCGGAGCGGCCGTTCTTCAACGACCTCGTCTCGTTCATGATCTCGGGGCCGGTCGTGGTCCAGGTGCTCGAGGGTGAGAATGCCATGCAGCGCAACCGCGACATCATGGGCGCAACCAACCCTGAGAACGCCGAGGCCGGCACGATCCGCAAGGAAATCGCCGAATCGATCGAGGCCAATTCGGTCCACGGCTCGGACAGCGACGAGAACGCAGCGATCGAGATCGCTTACTTCTTCAAGCCAGAAGAAATCGTTGGATAAGCGCTGACCGCGCCTGAAAAATGAGAGGCCGTCGGCGCGATCCGGCGGCCTTTTTTAGCTGCCTTACCCGCGAGTCAGACCGGTCAGCCGAAGCGTTGGGCCGCCGATCAGCCCGCCGGCTCTCCAGCGATAGGGGATGCGATAGCGCGCGTTGCTGCGGCGCTCGGAACCGGCTTCGATGTAGCGCGCGTCGAGCGTCACCTGGAGTGCGCCAATGCCGTCTTTCTTGCCCTCGGGAAGCAAGCGCTCGACCGCGTCGCTGGTGAGCATGGGGTCGTTGCCGAGGTCGAGCAACGGTTTGCCCGCCGCAGCGACGGTCAAAGACTCCAGCGCATGGCCGGCCTCGACTGGGGCGATGGCGAGGCGCTTGCCGTCCCCTTCGACGCGGCCACGCAGTGCGAGCGGGATGGCGCGGGCCTGCTCGACCACGACCGCAGGACGATCCTCCTTCGACCAGCTGTTCCACAAGGCGAGACCGGAGATGATCAGGCCAACGACCGCCACGCCCTCGCCGAGATTAATCCAGCGGCGGCGGTTGCTTTCGATCGGTTTCGGTCCGGGCACGTGTCAGAACTCCTCGGTAATCGACATCAATTTGGTCAGGCGGGGCGGGGCGCAGGCGCGCCAGCTTCGTTCGAGCCATTCTGCGACATGGTCCCAATCGACGTCGCGGCGGTTCAGCTTGATCGCCAGCCAGCCGCCAGCGCCATAATATTTGGGCCAGTAATAAACGTCGGGATGGGCCTCGATCAGGCCGCCCATTTCGTCCGGCCCGCTCGCCTTGACTAGAAGCCCGATCGCTTCCTCACCATGATGGTGATCGGCGAGAATCGCGAACAATTTGGGAGTTTTGCCTGATCCGACCGACCAGCCCGGTGAGCCGTGGCTGGTCTTGCGGCCGACCTCGGGCAAGTGGCTGGCGAGTTCGTCGATTCGCTGCTCAATCCAGCTCGCAGTTAGCGGACGCGAAACAAATTCAGCGAGGAGTCGGGGGTATAGCTGATGTTCAGCGATTAGCACCCGTGTGGCGAGCGTATCGGGTGTGTCGCCGGGGAGAACCGCGACTTTGACCTGGCCGAGGATCGCGCCCGAATCGACCTCGTCACTCACGAGATGGACGGTCGCGCCGGTCGTTGTTTCGCCCGCCGCAAGCACCGCCTCGTGCGAGCGGAGGCCCGGGTGAAGGGGGAGGAGCGACGGGTGAATGTTGACCATCTTGCCAGCCCAGCGCGCGACGAATTCGGCCGGAATGATGCGCATGAAGCCGGCTAGGGCAATGGTATCGATGCGCGCAGCGTCGAGCGCATCTTGCAATGTATTCCAGTAGCTTGCGCCCAATAACTTGGCGTCGAGAGCGAGGATTGGGGCGCCTTCTGCATGGGCTAGTTGCAGTCCCGGCACATCGGCCTTGTCGCCGCTGACCAGCGCAATTTCATAGGGGCAGTCGTCGGCGCGGGCGGCGTAGATCAGCGCCGCCATATTCGAGCCGCGGCCCGAAATCAGGATCGCGACTCGCGCGCGTTCAGCCATGATGCGTGGCGAACCAGTCAGCGCGCGCGCTCCACGTCTCGGCGCTGCCACTGACCGTGCAACCTGCCTCACCAGTCTCGATCACGCCGATGCGATGGACGGTTTCGCCCGCCGCTTCGAGATCGGCGACGACGGTGTCGGCGGCATCGGGCCGGACGATCGCCACCATCCCGATCCCGCAATTGAAGGTCTGTGCCAATTCGCCCGGTTCAATAGCCCCTCCGGCCTGGAGGAAGGCGAACAGGCGGGGAAGCGGCCATGCGTCGGCATCGACGTTCGCATGGCAGCCTTCGGGCATAACTCGCGGAATATTCTCGAGTAATCCACCGCCAGTGATGTGGGCCAAAGCGCCAATCCGCCCTTCGCGGACCAGCGGAAGCAGGCTCTTCACATAAATTCGCGTCGGCTCGAGCAAGGCCGCGCCAAGCAAGCGCTCCTGGTCGAACAACGCCGGCCGGTCGAGTTTCCAGCCGTTGGTCTCGATCAATTTACGGACCAGCGAAAAGCCATTGGAGTGAACCCCCGAACTGGCCAGTCCGAGGATCACGTCACCAACGCGTACATCCTTGCCGGTCAGCGCCTTGGCCCGATCGACCGCGCCGACACAGAAGCCCGCGAGGTCATAATCGCCGTCCGAATACATGCCCGGCATTTCCGCCGTCTCGCCGCCGATCAAGGCACAGCCAGCAATGCGGCACCCATTGGCGATCGACGCGACCACCTCCGCAGCGACCGCCTGGTCGAGCTTCCCGGTGGCGTAATAATCGAGGAAGAATAACGGCTCGGCGCCCTGCACGATGAGGTCGTTGGCACACATTGCGACCAAGTCGATCCCGACCCCCGTCATGGCGGCCGGTGTCGATCGCCAGCTTTAACTTGGTCCCGACCCCGTCATTGGCGGCGACCAGCAGCGGATCGTCATAGCCTGCCGCCTTCAAATCGAAGAACCCGCCGAACCCGCCAATCTCGGCATTGGCACCGGGGCGTGCGGTGGCGCGGGCGAGCGGAGCGATCGCCTTGACCAGGGCATTGCCGGCGGCAATCGAGACCCCGGCATCGGCATAAGTGAGCGGCTTTTGCGACATGACGGCAGCCACTAGCCACAAGCCGCTTGGATTTCCACGCACATATCGCCAAAAGCCCGCTTATGGTCATGGCCCGGCGCACTGCCTTCCATATCGCAGCCGCAGCTGCCGCGCTCGTCGCTGGCGGGATCGTGGTCGCGCAGATGGAATCGGGTGATCGTGGGATTGCCCCGATCGACAGCTCGGGCACGCTCGAAATCACCGGCATCCACGTCGATGTCGGGGGCAAGGACGCCAATGCCGCTCGCTACGCGGGATGGCGGGTGGCGCAGCGCGAAGGCTTCAGGGCGCTGTGGGCCAAACAGCACGGCCGCCCGGTAAGCGAATCGCCCAACCTCAGCGATTCGGTGCTCGATACCTTGGTTAGCTCGATCATTGTCGAGCGCGAACAGATCGGGCCGACGCGCTACATTGCCGATCTCGGCATCCTGTTCGATCGCGCGCGAGCCGGCGAGATGCTCGGAGTCGCGGGCGTGGTTCGCCGCTCCGCACCAATGTTGCTGATCCCGGTGCTGGTGACCGGCGCGACAATGACCAGCGTCGAACAGCGCAACGTGTGGCAGCGGTCGTGGGCGCAGTTCCGCACCTCGCAAAGCCCGATCGATTATGTCCGGGTCAGCGGGGCCGGGGTCGATCCGTTGCTGATCAATGCTGCGCAAACGGAGCGTCCGGGGCGCGGTTGGTGGCGCAATATCATCGATTATTACGGTGCTGCGGATGTGCTGGTGGCTGAAGCTTCGTTGCACCGCGAATATCCGGGCGGGCCGGCGGTCGCGCGCTTCATCGGCCGGCACGGGCCTGACGGAGAAATTCTCGGCGGGTTCGAACTGCAGGCCAAGGACAGCGCCGACATACCGCGCATGATGGCCGAGGGCGTAGCGCGAATGGACCAATTGTTCACGCTGGCGCTGGCCAATGGCCGGCTTCGTCGCGACTCCAGCCTGATCATCGCGGAACCGCCGCCGCCGGTCGAGGAAGTGACCGAGCCGGTCAAGGTGGCGGTCGCCCCGCGGATTGTCCAATTGCAGATACTGACTCGCGACGAAGCAGGACTGTCGTCGGCGTTCGGCGCGATCCGCGGTATCGTCGGGGTCGATGCCGTGTCGCCGCGCAATACCGCGATCGGTGGCTGGTCAATCCTGCTCGTGACCTATCGCGGTGAGCCGTCGGCGCTGGCGAGCGCGATGTCGGCCCGCGGCTGGTCGGTCAGCGATGTTGGCGGGACGTTGCGAGTCAATCCCGGATTGCCCGCGCCCACTGCGCCAAAGCCGCCAGCCGACAACAGCCAAGCGCCCGCTGGCCAGGAATGAAGGCCGCCGACCAGATCGCGCTCCCGCTCGACTGGCCGCAAGTCGGGGAGGAGCAGCGCTTCATCCTGAGCGAGGCCAACCGCGCCGCGTTCGATCATTTCCGGGGCTGGAGCCTGTGGCCGGTCAAGGCGACGATCCTGACCGGTCCGCGCCGATCGGGCCGGTCGCTGCTGGCGCGCAATTTCATCGCCCGGGTCGGCGGGCGATTGTTCGACCATGCCGATGAGCATGACGAGGAGGAGCTGTTCCACGCCTGGAACCAAGCCCAGGAGACTGGCCGGGCAATGGTCATGATCACCAATGGCGAGGCACCGTGGCCGGTCAATCTGCCCGACCTCAGGACCCGGCTTGCGGTCACCCCGGTCACCCGCATCGCCGAACCCGATGACGCATTGTTTGCCGCGTTGATCGACTTGCTGTTTGCCGACCGCGGGCTGCACATCCCGGCCGAAGCGGTCAAATTCATCACCGAACGTGTGCATCGCGATTATATGACGGCCGAACGGGTGGTCGAGGCGATCGATCGTCACGCCTTTGCCGAACGCGCGCGCCTGACCTTGCCGACCATTCGCCGCGCCCTGGGGCTCGCCGGGCTAGTTGATCAACGAGGTGTGGCGTGAGTGAGGGCAAGCCGAAAGCCGGCCGTTACTTCAATCGCGAAATGTCGTGGCTGGCGTTCAACCGGCGCGTGCTGGAGGAAGCGACCAACGTGGCGCACCCGTTGCTCGAACGACTTAGGTTCCTGTCGATCTCGGGCTCGAACATCGACGAATTCTTCATGACCCGCGTGGCCGGGCTGAAGGGCCAGCAATTGCGCGGGATCGAGGATCTGTCGGCAGACGGATTGACCCCGACCCAGCAGCTCGACTCAATTGCGCTTGAAGCCGACGCGCTCATTGTGGCCCAGCAGACCGAGTGGATGCTGCTGCGCGAGGCGCTGTCCGAGAAGTGCTTGCAGGTCATCACTGCCGACCAATTGACCCCGCGCGAGGCTGAGTGGCTGTCGGATCATTTCCGCGAGCAGATATTGCCGGTGCTGACCCCGCAGGCGATCGACCCGTCGCATCCATTCCCGTTCATCCCCAATCGCGGGTTTACCCTGGTGTTCAGCCTGCAGCGCGGCAAACGCGCCGAGACGGTCACCGAATTGCTGATGATCCCGTCGACGTTGCAGCGCTTCATCCAGCTTCCCGGAACCGGCAAGACAATCCGTTTCATTGCTATCGAAGCGGTCATCACCGCCCATTTCGACCAGCTTTTCCCCGGCTTCACCAAAGTCGCCGACGGGGCCTTTCGCGTGCTGCGCGACAGCGACATCGAGGTCGATGACGAAGCCGAGGATCTGGTGCGTTACTTCCGTTCGGCGATCCAGCGGCGGCGGCGCGGACGCGTGATCCGGTTGGAATTCGACGACGATACGCCCGAGGATGTCGAGCTATTGGTGCGCCAGGGCATGCGCGCTGATTCGGCGCTGACGGCGGAAAGCGGCGGGCTGATCGGGATCGCCGATCTGGCGCAACTGGTCGAGACCGATTTGCCGACGCTCAAATTCCCGCCCTACACCCCGCGCTTTCCCGAGCGAATTCTCGAGCATGACGGCGACATCTTCGCGGCCATTCGCTCCAAGGATTTCATCATCCATCATCCGTATGAAAGCTTCGACGCGGTGGTCGCGTTCCTGCGCCAGGCGGCGGAGGACCCGGGGGTCGTGGCGATCAAGCAGACCTTGTATCGCGCGGGCAAGCAGTCGGCGATCGTCGATGCGCTGGTGGCGGCGGCGGAGGCGGGCAAATCGGTTACGGCGGTGGTCGAGCTCAAGGCGCGGTTCGACGAGGAGCAGAATCTTCTCTGGGCGAGCCGGCTGGAGCGCGCCGGGGTGCAGGTGATCTACGGTTTCGTCGAATGGAAGACCCACGCCAAGGTCTCGATGGTGTTGCGCCGCGAAGGCGGGACGATCCGCACCTACACCCATTTCGGGACCGGCAATTATCACCCGACCACCGCCAAGATTTATACCGATTTGAGCTTCTTCACCGCCTCCCGCCGGGCGGCGCGCGATGCCGCGAAATTGTTCAATCTGACCACCGGCTATGTCCAGCCCAAAGGGCTCGAGCTGCTGACCTTGAGTCCGCACAATTTGCGCGAGAAATTCCTGTCGCTGATCGAGTCCGAAATCACCTTTGCCAAGCAGGGCCGACCGGCGGCGATTTGGGCCAAGATGAACAGCCTGGTCGATCATGCGATTATCGACAAATTGTACGAAGCGAGCGAGGCTGGCGTGTCGATCGACCTGATCATCCGCGGGGTGTGCTGCCTCCGCCCCGGCGTGGCGGGATTATCGTCGAATATTCGGGTCAAATCGATCGTCGGGCGCTTCCTCGAACATAGCCGGATTTTCGTGTTCGCCAACGGGGCTCGCCTGCCGAACACCAAAGCGCGCGTATTCATGTCCTCGGCCGACTGGATGGCGCGCAACTTCGACCGACGGGTCGAATATCTGCTGCCGATCGAAAATCCGACGGTTCACGCGCAAGTGCTTGACCAGGTGATGATCGCCAATCTGATCGACAATGAACAGAGCTGGATGCTCCAGCCCGATGGCAGCTATCGCCGCGTCGTGCCGGGTAAGCGGCGCTTCAACCTGCATCACTATTTCATGAACAACCCGTCGCTGTCGGGACGCGGCCATTCGCTCGGCGGCAAGGAAGTGCCCAAGCTGCGCCTGACCCAGCGCGGCGGCGGCTGATGCCGGCGAGGAGCTTCGGTCCGGTCGGGATCATCGACATCGGCTCCAACTCGGTGCGGTTCGTGGCCTATGGCGGGACGGCGCGCGTGCCGTCGCATTTATTCAACGAGAAAGTCAGCGCCGCCTTGGGCCGGGGGATCGAGCGTGACGGGATGCTCGATGAACAAAGCAGTCGGCGGGCGCTGGCGGCCATCGCGCGCTACCACCAGCTGGGTAAGGACATGGGGCTCAGGACAGTGCACACGGTGGCGACAGCGGCGGTGCGCGAGGCGTCGAATGGCGCGGCATTTCTCAGGCAAGTGTCGGCGCTTGGGCTCAAGCCGCGAATCCTCCCGGGGGAGGAGGAAGCGCAGCTGGCGGGGATGGGGGTGCTGTCGGCGATGCCTGACGCGCGCGGCGTGGTCGCCGATCTTGGCGGCGGCAGCCTCGAACTGATTCAGGTCGAAGGCGGCAGTACCGGGGCGGGGGTATCGCTTCCGCTCGGGGTGCTCCGGACCGGAAGCGCGCCAACCCGCAAGAAGATTGCGACGCAAATTGCCGACGGGATCAAGGACAGCGCGCTCGACGCCTCGCTCAAGCGATCGAGCCTGCACCTCGTCGGAGGTTCGTTCCGTGCGCTGGCGCGGCTTGATCTGCATGAGGTCAAGCATCCGCTGCCGATCGTCCACGGTCACAAATTATCGGTCGAGCGGGTCGCGGCGCTGGAGCAAATCATCGCTTCCACCACGGCGGCCGAATTGAAGGAGCGCAGCGGGCTGAACGCCAATCGGCTCGGCGCGCTTCCGGCGGCGACCATGATCCTCGACGCGCTGATCGACGTGTTCGCGCCGGGCGAAGTGATCGTCTCCTCGTTTGGCCTGCGCGAGGGGCTGCTTTATCGCGAGCTCGACGCCGCGACCCGGGCGCAGGACCCGCTGATCGCCGCCGCGCTTGAAGTCGGCGACCGGCTCGGCCGGTTCGGCGATCATGGCGCGACGATCGACGCGTGGATTGATCCATTATTTCCCGATGACGATCCGCCTGCGCTCCGGCTCCGGCTCGCAGCCTGTCTGATGAGCGACTTCGCCTGGAACGCTCACCCCGACTTTCGCGCCGAGCGCGCAGTTGATCTGGCGCTGCACGGCAATTGGGTCGGGATCGACGCGCATGGCCGTGCGGTGCTCGGGCGGACATTGTGCGCGGCATTCGGCGGCGACAAGGGGTTCGATCCCAAGGTCGCGGCCTTGCTCGATTCGCGCGAGGAGGAGCGTTGCGCGGCGTGGGGCAAGGCGATCCGCCTCGCCCAGCGTCTGTCGGGCGGCACCGAAGCCAGCCTGAACCGCACCTCGATCATGCTGCAGGATGGCAAGGTGATTCTCAACGTGCAGCAACGCTATTCGACGTTGGTCGGGGAGGCGGTCGAGCAGCGAATGAAGCAATTGGCCAAGGCGCTCGGTCGCAATGCGGAAATAATGATCGGCTAGCCGCAGATGGCGCGTTCGACCTTGTTCGCGGCGTCGAGATAGACGGTCAGCCGGTCCTCGCGATAATCCATCGTCACCATCATCCCTGGCTGGACCCAGCGCAGCGCGGTCTTGCCCGTCGAAACCAGCATCCGCGAACCAAGCTCGCTGGTGGCGGTCTGGCCGGCGAAACGGTCGAGATTGGCGGGCAGGCAGGCGTCGATCGCCGGCGGGGCCGGATCGGCGGTCTCGATGCTGGTGCAGGCAGCCAGCGGAATCAGGCTGAGCGCGACGAGGTTACGCATCGACCTTGTCGGCATTGTCCAGCACCTTCGCGGTGGTCGTCATGGTCAGCTTGCCGTCGGTCACGCCGAACGCCACCCGCCCTTCGACCAGGTCGAGCGCGTCGCTGCCGAATTGCTCGAACCGCCACCCCGACAGGATGTGGAGGCCGTCGCGAACGCCCGCAGCAAGCGCCTCAAGTTCGTCCGACCGCCCGATCAACTTGGGCGCGACCCCGGTTTCGCGCGAACGAATCTTGAGCAACAGCTTCAACAAATCGCTGACCAGCACCGCATCCTTGCTCAGGCCGGGGCGCTTGAAGTCGCGCTGGGGCAATTCGTCGGCCGAAACCGGCTCGGCATTGGCGAGCGCCTGCATCAATCGCCCCCCGATATCGTTGTTGCGCCACCCCGCCGACAGCCCGCGTACCTTGCCCAGATCGTCCTGCGACTTTGGCGGATGCGCGGCGAGCTCGGCCAAAGTATCGTCCTTGATGATCCGCCCGCGCGGGATATTCTTGCCGCGCGCCTCGGTCTCGCGCCACCCGGCGATCGCGCGCAGGCGGCCAAGAAGTTGCGGATTGCGACCCGGCAGCTTGAGCCTTTTCCATGCGTCTTCAGGCGCGAAAGCAAAGCTCGACGGATCGGCCAGCCGCTCCATTTCCTCGTCGAGCCAGCCGCCACGGCCATTCTTGCGCAATTTCTCGACCATCATCGGGAAGATCGTCGCGAGATGGGTGACGTCGGCGATCGCATAATCGATCTGGCGCTTGTCGAGCGGGCGGCGCGACCAGTCGGTAAAGCGCGCGCCCTTGTCGAGCGCATGGCCGAGCATCGATTCAACCAGGCTCGAATAACCGACCTGTTCGCCATAACCGAGCGCCATCGCCGCGACTTGGGTGTCGAACAATGGCACCGGGGTCTTGTCGGTGAGGTTGTGGACGATTTCGAGATCCTGCCCGCCGGCGTGAAAAATCTTCAGCACGTCGGTGTTAGCAACCAGCAGGTCGAGCAGCGGCTTCAAATCGATCCCGTCGGCCTTGGGGTCGATCGCTGCGGCTTCCTCGCTGCTCGCGATCTGGATCAGGCACAATTCCGGCCAATAGGTATTTTCGCGCATGAACTCGGTATCGACCGCAACGAACGGAGCCTGGGCGAGTCGTTCGACCAGCGCGGCTAGCGTCGCACTGTCGTTGATCAGCTTGTGAATCTTCATATTGTCACGGGCCATAGCGATGCCTGCGGGTTGACAAAAGGGGAGGGGACGGGAAATCGGCCCGCAACCCCTTTACGGATGGATTTCATGCACATTTATCGCACCCATAGCTGCGAAGCCCTTCGCGCCGCCGATGTTGGCTCAACGGTTCGCCTGTCGGGCTGGATCCACCGCAAGCGCGACCATGGCGGTGTGTTGTTCGTCGATCTTCGCGACCATTATGGACTGACCCAATTGGTCTGCCGCGCCGGATCTGACGCGCTTGCGACGCTCGATTCGCTGCGCGTCGAATCGGTCGTGACCATTTCGGGCAAGGTCGTCGATCGCGAAGGCGGGGCGGTCAACAAGAAGCTCGCGACCGGCGATATCGAAGTCGTGGTCGACACGGTCGAGGTCCAATCCTCCGCCGCCGAACTGCCGATGCCGGTTGCCGGTGAGCAGGAATATCCCGAGGAAATCCGCCTCAAGTACCGCTACCTCGATCTTCGGCGTGAGCGGCTCCATGCCAACATCATGCTTCGCTCGAAGGTCATCGCCTCAGTCCGCCAGCGGATGATCGGGCAGGGGTTCACCGAATTCCAGACCCCGATCCTGACCGCCAGTTCGCCCGAAGGCGCGCGCGACTATTTGGTGCCAAGCCGCGTCCATCCGGGCAAATTCTACGCGCTCCCGCAGGCACCGCAAATGTTCAAGCAATTGCTAATGGTCGCCGGCTTCGACCGCTATTTTCAGATCGCTCCCTGTTTCCGCGACGAAGATGCCCGCGCCGACCGCTCGCCCGGCGAATTCTACCAGCTCGATTTCGAGATGAGCTTCGTTACCCAGGACGACGTGTTCAACGCGATCGAACCCGTGCTCGCCGGCCTGTTCGAGGAATTCGCCAACGGCCGCAGCGTCACGCCCGCTGGCGAGTTCGTCCGCATTCCGTACAAGGACGCGATGCTGAAGTACGGCAGCGACAAGCCCGACCTGCGCAACCCGTTGTTGATCCATGATGTCGGCGCGCATTTTGTCGGCTCGGGCTTCGGCTTGTTCGCCGGATTGGTCGACAAGGGAATGGTCGTCCGCGCGGTCGCTGCGCCGGGCACCGCCGAGAAAAGCCGCAAATTCTTCGACGAGATGAACGACTGGGCGCGCGGCGAGGGCTTCGCTGGCCTCGGCTACGCCACCCGCAAGGCCGGCGAATGGGGCGGCCCGATTGCCAAGAATCACGGTACCGAGGGGATGGACAAGATCGCCGACCAGCTCGGCATTGGCCCCGACGACGGCATCTTCTTCGCCGCCGGCAAGGACGCCGAGGCCGCCAAGCTCGCCGGCCTCGCCCGGACCCGCGTCGCCGAGACCCTCGACCTGATCGAAAAAAATGCCTTCCGCTTCTGCTGGATCGTCGACTTCCCAATGTTCGAATATGACGAGGAAAACAAAAAGGTCGACTTCAGTCACAACCCTTTCTCCATGCCGCAAGGCGGCATGGAGGCGCTCGAGACGAAGGACCCGCTCGATATCCTTGCCTGGCAATATGACATTGTCTGCAACGGCGTCGAACTCAGCAGCGGCGCGATCCGTAACCATCGCCCCGACATCATGTACAAGGCGTTCGAGATTGCCGGCTATTCGGCTGCGGAAGTCGACACCAACTTCCCCGGGATGATCGGCGCGTTCAAATATGGCGCCCCGCCGCACGGTGGCTCGGCGCCGGGAATCGACCGCATCGTCATGCTGCTCGCCGACGAACCCAACATCCGCGAAGTGATCGTCTTCCCGATGAACCAAAAGGCCGAGGATCTCCTCATGAACGCCCCGGCCGAGGTCACGCCTAAGCAGCTCAAGGAATTGTCGATCCGGATCGTTGCCGACGGCGCACCCAAGCCCGCTTGATCGCAGCTATGCCCCAAGTGGGGACGGCGCGGGTTTGATCGATTGCGGAGCAATTCGCTTTTCGTTACCTCCGCGGCGTGCCGATTGATTTAACAGATTTTGAACGGGGTCAGCCCTATGTGGGCGATGTTGCCGGGGCGCTGGCGGCCCTGCAGCATCGTCTCGCCCGCGCCCAGCTATCGCAGATCGTCCACCAGAAGCGCCTGATCATCGTGATCGAGGGGCCCGAAGGCGGGGGCAAGCGCGCGTTCGTCAAACTGCTCGGTGCAGCGCTCGACCCGACCCACGTCGCGGTGACCACCGTCTCGCCCGACCGCCGCCGCGCGCGCGATGGCCATTGGCTGGCGCGTTTCTGGGCACAGCTGCCCGAGGCTGGCAACACCGCCATTTTCTATCACAGCTGGTACCGCCGCGTGCTCGAGGATAAGTTGCTCGGGCTGGTCACCGACAAGGAGTGGAAACGCGCCTTCGACGAGATCAACGAATTCGAATCGCAGCAACGCGATTATGGGACGATGATCGTCAAACTCTTCTTCCACGTCACCGACGAGACGCAGGCGCGCCGCATCTCGGCGCGGCAGGATGACCAGTGGCTGCGGCACCTGGTCGGGCCAGAGGAGTTCCGCACCGCGGTCGCGCGCACGGCCTATCGCGCCGCGCTGACTCAGGTGCTCGCCCAGTCCGACACGCGCTGGGCGCCCTGGTCGATGATCGATGCCAATGATGGCGAGTCGGCGCAGGTGGCCGCCCTGTCCGCAATTGCCGACGCGCTCGATAAAGCGCTTCCCCAGGCGCCGCCCGAGGAAGCCACTTCAGTGGTCCCGTTCCTGCTCCCGGCGGAGCGGACTCAGCCCGCCGGATAAGTGATTGCGAGGATTTCGTAGGATCGTTCGCCCGCTGGAAGCGTGACCATTCGCTCATCCCCGACCCTGGCCCCGCGAAGCGCGCGGGCGACCGGCGTATTCCACCCGATCCGCCCTGCCGAAGCATCGCTTTCGTCTTCGCCAACGATCGTCACTGTGCGCCTTTCATCCTGCTCATCGGCAAGCTCGACCGTCGCGCCGAACCGCACCACCCCGCGATCCTCCTGCGCCGACGGATCGACCACTCTGGCGGCCTTCATCACCCGCGCCAGCCAGCTCAATCGCCGATCGATCTCGCGCAGGCGCTTCTTGCCGTAGATGTAATCGCCATTTTCGGAGCGGTCGCCATTGCCCGCCGCCCAGCTGATTGTCTCGACCAATTTAGGCCGCTCGCTGCCGAACAATTGCTCATATTCCGCGCGAACATTGGCGAACCCCGCCCGGGTGATGAACCGTGGCTCCGCGTCATCGGTCGCTGGCATCAGCCGGGCCGCGACTTGCCCAGGTAAGTCGACAGGCTGATCGCCGAATTGCTCGGCGCGATGGTCGGGTTGATCCGGTCGTAAACCACCGTATTTTCCAGCACTCGTTGAACATAGCCCTTGGTCTCGGCGAACGGGATTTGCTCGATCCAGCGCAACGTGTCGACGCTCTGGCTGCGCGGATCGCCATAGCGTGCGACCCATTTGCGGACATTGCCCGCCCCGGCGTTGTACGACGCGACCGCAAGGACGTAATTGCCGTCCCACTGGCTTACCAGCCGCTGGAAATAGCTGCTTCCGACCATGACGTTATGCGACGGGTCACTGGTCAACCGGCCGAGGTCGTAGCCAATCCCCATCTTGCCGGTTTCCTCGCGCGCGGTGGCGGGCATCAATTGCATCATCCCGCGCGCCCCGACCGGGCTCATTGCCCCGCGATCGAATGAGCTTTCCTGACGCGTGATACCGTGGACCAGCGCCCACATCTTGCCCGGCGGCGCATTGGCGGGATGGGTCGGGAAGGCCGAACGATAGTAAAAGGCGCTGCCATTGTTGCGCGCCGCACGCGCGGTCCACACGGCGAGATCCTGGCGGCCGATCGACTGGCCGAATTCGCTCGCCAGCACCCGATCGCCATTGTCGGTCAGACTCTCGGCCAGTGCCCGGACGAATAGGCTCTGCTCGTCGCGTCGTCCTTGCTGGCCGAGCAGGCGGGTGGCCTGCGCCAGGCGGTTGCGCTGGAAGGCGGCGCGCTGCGGCGGGGTGACGAGCAGGCTCGGCGTTGCCGTAGGGGCGGGGACGGCACGACCGAGCCGTTCGAGCGCAAGCTGGCCGTAGAACAGCTCGGGATAAGCCGCAGCAGCGGCGAAATATTGGTTCGCCTCGGCCCCGCGCCCGGCATAAAGCGCCGCGCGGCCCGCCCAATAAAGCCCCTTCGAGGTCACTTGGAGTGACTTGCCGCCCTTCGAATAATTGACAAACTGTTGCACAGCCTCGCCCGGGCGGTTGATGCCTGACAGTGCCGATTGTCCCGCCAGCCAGACCAATGAGGTGTAATCGTCGCGCAAGCCATAGCTTTGCGCGCTGATATCGGTGCCGGGGGCAAAGCCGTCATTGACCTGGCGGCCGATGTCATAGGCCTGCTGATATTGTCGGGCGGCATAGGCCCCATTGGCAAGGCTCAGCAGAGTCTCGACAAACCGTTCGGGATCGGCGGGCTTGTGGACAAAATTGTGCGGCCGCGCGGCGAGATAGCGCGCACCGGCCTCGTTATTGTAAAGCCGCAAAAAGCGCACCCGGTCGATCATCAGCCCGGCATCGCTCGCCACCTGCCCATCAACCACCCGATAGAGCGCGTCGGCATCGACCGACCGGCGCTGCATCGCGATCCGCGCGGCAAAGGCAGCGCGGCGCGCGGGGCTGGCATAGGCCGCAGCGCGCGCCGCATCGTCGGTTTTCCGGGCGAACAGCAACGCGTCAGTGCGCCCGTCATGATCGGCCGCGGTCAGCGACGACCAATAACGTGCGGCAATGGTGCCTTCGTCGGCGGCGGGAAGATCGCCTGACGTCCACGCCGCGCGCGCTTGGGTGGCGGCTTCGGCGGTTCGTCCAGCAGCGGCCAGCGCCTCGGCCAGCCGGGCGCGGCCATTGCCGGTGCGCGGTTTGTCGGTGCGGAAGAAGGCGATCACCGTCGGCCCATATTCGCCGGCGCGCATCTGCTTTTCGGCGGCTCGGCGAAGCCGGTTATCGTCGGGCCAGTCGGGATTGGAGTTGAGGAAGCGCGCGTAATCGGCAAACGCATAGCCATCGCTGGCGCGCAGCCGCCGCCAGTCGGCAATCGCATAATTGATATCGACCTGCGACACCGCCGGGGCGGGATAGGCGGGGGCATAAGGGCTTTGGGCGATCACCGACCCCGATGGCGCAGCCAGCAGCACGAACAGGAAAGCGACTCGTCTCATGCTAGACATATTGACGATTCGGTCCTTATCAATCGCTGAACGCACCCTCTTTCCCCCAACTCTTCGCCCGGCGATCGGTGCCGAACATAAGGAAAAAGCATGTTTTTCGGTTCGATACCCGCGCTGGTGACTCCATTTGCGGCAGGACGAGTCGATCTCGCGCTATTCCGTGAATTCGTCGAGTGGCAGATCGACGAGGGGTCGAACGCGCTGGTGCCATGCGGGACGACCGGGGAAGCGGCGACGCTGACCACCGACGAGCATCGCGCGCTAATCGAGGCCACGGTCGAAGTCGCGCGCGGGCGGGTTCCGGTGATCGCCGGCTGCGGGTCTAACAACACCGCCCACGCCATCGAGCTGACCAAGGCAGCCAAGGCGGCGGGCGCCGACGCCGCGCTCCACGTCCCGCCTTATTACAACCGCCCCAATCAGGACGGCATCACCCTCCACCTTGCGGCGGTTGCCGATCTTGGGATCGACATCATGCTCTACAATGTCCCGGGGCGGACGATCACCGACATTTCGGTCGAGACGATGGCAAAGCTGTCGCACCTCCCCGCCGTCATCGGGGTCAAGGACGCGACCGGCAACCTCGGCCGTGTAACCGCCCAGCGCCTCGCCTGCGGGGAGGAGTTCATCCAATTGTCGGGCAATGACGAAACCGCGCTCGGTTTCAGCGCGATGGGAGGGGTCGGCTGCATCTCGGTCACAGCCAACGTCGCGCCCAAGCTGTGCGCCGAGTTCCAGCAAGCGATGCGGGAGGGCCGATGGGACGACGCGAGGACGCTGCAGGACCGCCTCTACGCGCTACACATGGCAATGTTCACCGACGCCTCGCCCGGCCCGGTCAAATATGCGCTGTCCAAAGTCCGTGGCTTCCCGACCGAACTCCGCGCACCGATGACCGACCCGTCGGACGCGTCGAAGGCAGCAGTTGATGCGGCGCTGGCTCATGCAGGCCTCGCCTAAGCCAAGTCGTTCGTCTAACGCCCCGCCATGGCGAAACCCCTCCCATCCCCGTTCGACAAGGCCAAGGTCGTCGCCGAGAACCGGCGCGCGCGGTATGATTATTTCGTCGAGGAACGGTTCGAGGCCGGGATCGAATTGATGGGCACCGAAGTGAAAGCGCTGCGGACGGGCGAGGGGTCGATCGCCGAAAGCTATGCCACGGTCGAGGATGAGCAGGTGTACCTCATCAATTCGTCGATCCCGCAATATGGCAATCGCGGCTATGCCGATCATGAGCCGCGCCGTCGTCGTCGCTTGCTGCTCAAGACCCGCGAAATCAACAAGTTGAACGGTGCGATCCACCGCCAGGGGCTGACCCTCGTGCCGCTGTCGATCTATTTCAACTCGCGCGGGCGGGCCAAGATTGAGCTTGCCCTAGCGCGCGGCAAAAAGGTTCACGACAAGCGCGAGACGATCAAGGAACGCGACTGGAAGCGCGAGCAGGGCCGGATCATGCGGAACCGGGGCTAAGACTTCCCGCCGTTCGTCGCCCCGGCCCCGCAGATTGTCGTTTGCCGCTGGCCGCAAAGCCGGTCTAGTCTCCACCAACGCGCGCGACGTTTCGACCTGATTACCCTGGAGAGATCGATGAACAAGCTCTGCCTGATCCTGGCCACCACTACCATCCTTGCCGGCTGCGCGACCAATAATGCGACGGCGCCGGTCGCGGTCGCCGATACGCTGCCGGCCGCAGAGGTCGTACCGGTTCCCGCTGCGCCCAAGCCACAACTCGGCGATTATGGCTTCGACAAGACCGGCATGGATACGACCATCCTTCCGGGCAATGATTTCTACGGGTTCGCCAATGGCACCTGGGCCAAGAACACCGCCATTCCGGCGGACAAGTCCAATTATGGCATGTTCACGTTGCTCGACGACCTGTCCAAGCAGCGCACCCGCACGATCATCGACGAAGCCGCCAAGGATCCGAACAACAAGATCGGACTGGCCTATGCGTCGTTCCTCGATACCGCCGCGATCGAGGCCAAAGGACTGGCCCCGATCAAGCCCTGGCTGGACGAGATTGACGCGCTGCAAAGCAACGCCGCTTATGCCGCGCTGGTGGCCAAGGCGGGCAAGCGCGGGATTGGCGGGCCGGTCTATTTCTATGTTGGCCAGGACGACAAAGATCCCGATCGCTATGTCGCGCAAGCTGGGCAGAGCGGCCTCGGCATGCCGGACCGCGACTATTATCTATCGGCCGATCCCAAGATCGCCGCGACCCGCGCGCAATATCTCACCCATTTGACCAATGTCCTGACGCTGGCCGGCCGGTCCAATTCGGCGGCGCGGGCAAAGGCGATCCTCGACCATGAGACGGCAATTGCCAAAGTGTCGTGGACCCGCACCGACAGCCGCGACGCGACCAAAACCTACAATTTGATGACCGTGTCCAAGCTGCGCTCGATCGCCCCTGGGTTCGATTTCGCGCGCTACCTTGCCGATAGCGGGGTCAATGTCAGCGAAGTGATCGTCGCCCAGCCAAGCGCGGTCACCGGTATTGCCCGCCTCGTGTCGCGGGCGCCGATTCAGGCGTTGAAGGACCAGATGCTGGTCCGCTCGCTCGACACCTATGCTGCTGTGCTCCCAACCGCTTTCGACAAGGAAGCCTTTTCTTTCTACGGCACCGCGCTGTCTGGCACGCCCGAGCAGGAAGCGCGGTGGAAACGCGGGGTCGATTTCGTCACCGGGGCGGTGGCGGATGACGTCAGCAAGATCTATGTCGACCGTTACTATCCGCCCGAGACCAAGGCCAAGGCTGATGAGCTCGTACGCAATGTCGTCGCGGCGATGGGGCGGCGGATCGACGGGCTGACCTGGATGGCGCCGGCAACCAAGCTGCGCGCGCGGGCCAAGCTCGCCAATTTCACAACCAAGATTGGTTTTCCCGATCGATGGCAGGATTATTCGGCGCTTGAAATCCGCGGCGGCGACGCGCTCGGCAATGCGCTTCGGGCGACCGAATGGGCCTATAACGACAATATTTCCAAGCTCGGCCAACCGATCCGCCGGTGGGAATGGGGGATGACCCCGATGACGATCAACGCCTACGCCAATTTCGGCATGCAGGAGATCGTCTTTCCGGCCGCGATCCTGCAGCCGCCATTCTTCGATCCCAACGCCGATCCGGCGGTCAATTATGGCGGCATCGGCGCGGTCATCGGCCATGAAATCAGTCACCACTTCGATGACCAGGGTGCGAAATATGACGAAAGGGGGCGGCTCAATGAATGGTGGACTGCGGACGATCGCAAGGCGTTCGAAGCGCTAACCAAGCAGTTGGTCGCCCAATATGACACTTATCAGGTCTTCCCCGGCGCCAATGTTAAAGGCGCTTTCACGCTCGGCGAAAATCTGGGCGACCTCGCCGGCGTGACGATTGCGTATGACGCTTACAGGCACAGCCTTGGCGGGACCGATGCGCCGGTAATCGATGGCACGACCGGCGATCAGCGCTTCTACCTTGGCTGGGCCCAGGTGTGGCGTCGCAACTATCGCGAAGCCAACCTTCGCCAGCGGCTGATCACCGATCCGCATTCGCCGTCGGAGCAGCGGGTCGCCGTGGTTCGTAACATGGACCCTTGGTACAGCGCCTTCGGGGCGAAATCGGGCGAAACCTTGTACCTCGCGCCCGACAAGCGCGTTCGCGTCTGGTAGCGGATGCTCGATCGGCAGATCGCCTTACTCGAGACCGAGCCGCCAAGCGGCCTGAGCTGGCTGGTGCCAGCTCTCGTCGCGGCGGCAGCGGCGAGCGGCGCTCTGCTGTTCGCGGCAGTCGGCGAGCCGATGTTCGCCGGATTGTTCCTCGCCGGGGTAGTCGCGATGCTGGTTGCGGCGTTCGTGCTCGAGCGGCGATCGGTGCGCGCGGGGGTCGCGGTGCCGCCGCTTCCGGTGCCCGATTTCGGGCTTGCCGCGGCAATGCTCAACCTGTCGCGCGACGCGGCCGCCTTAAGCGATGCGAGCGGGCGCTTGCTGTCGGCCAATGCGTCTTATCGCACGCGCTTCGGCGATGCCCTGCCGGAGAATGTCGGCGAGGGGAACGACGCTTTGGTTCAGCTCAAGTCGCTCCGCTCGGCGGCGTGGCGCGATGGGCAGGCGAATGCCGAGCGGGTCGTGCTGCGCGGCCAGCCGGCACCGGTCAAGGTCGAGCGGGTCGGGGCGCGCGGCGATCTCCTGCTGTGGCGCTTTGATCGCGGCGAACCCGATTTGCTCGCCACTCTGGTCAAACGCATCTCGGGCCTCGAGGGCGAATTGTTCGCGCGCAGCGGGGTGCTTGCGGCCGCCGTCGATGGTAAGGGCCGGATTGTCGCTGCCAACCGGATGTTCGTCGAGCGTGCGATCGGCGCCGCATCAGCCGACCAGCCGCACAATTTCGCCGACCTCGTCACCGCAAGCGACGAATCGCTTCACCTGATCAGCGAGGGCGATCGTGCCCCGCCGATGCGACTGGTCCATGTCCCGGTCGATGCCGATAAGGGCCATGGCGCGGGGCTGATGCTGCTGATCGACCGGGTTGAGCCGTCGCAGCCCGATTCGTCCAACGTTCAGGCATTACTCGAACTGCTCCCGCTCGGGCTCGCGCTGGTCGATCGTGACGGTCGCTTCCTGACCATGAACAAGGCGTTCAAGATCGCCGGGGGGATCAAGGACGATCATTCGACCGTCTATCCCGGCGATCTGGTGGCCAAGGAAGACAAGGCCGCGGTTGCCGACGCCGTTCGCCGTAACGCGCGCGGCCCAGCGATGTCGCGCGATCTGCCGATCCGCCTCAACGCCCAGCCGGGCGAGCCGGTCGCGCTGACCGTCGCCGGGCTGCGCGGGCTTGGCGATGCCGCCGTCTTGATCCTGCTCAAGGACAATAGCGAGGAAGCCAAGCTCAAGCGCCAGGTCGCCCAGGCAACCAAGATGCAGGCGGTCGGCCAACTCGCCGGCGGTGTTGCGCATGATTTCAACAATATTTTGACCGCGATCATCGGCCATTGCGACCTGATGCTGATGCGCCACACGCCGGGCGACAGCGACTATGACGATATCCAGCAGATCAAGTCCAACTCCAACCGCGCCGCCGGCCTGACCCGCCAGTTGCTGGCCTTTTCGCGCCAGCAGACGTTGCGCCCGCAAGTGCTGCAACTGCCCGACGTGGTCAGCGAAGTGTCGCATTTGCTCAAGCGCCTGCTCGGCGAGACGGTGCAGCTGGCGTTGAAGCATGGCCGCGACCTGTTCCCGGTTCGCGCTGATCCGGGCCAGCTCGAGCAGGTTATCGTCAACCTCGCGGTCAACGCACGCGATGCGATGGCGGGGAAGGGCGGCGGAACGGTCACCATCCAGACGTACTCGGTCAAGGCTAACCAGGTCGCCGAGCTTGGCTCGGACATCCTGCCTGTCGCCGATTATGCTGCACTGTCGATCACCGACAGCGGCACTGGGATCGCGCCGGGCGTGCTGGGCAAGGTGTTCGAACCTTTCTTCACCACCAAGGAAGTCGGCAAGGGTACCGGGCTCGGCCTCTCGACCGTCTATGGCATCGTCAAGCAATCGGGCGGGTTCATCTTCGCCGATTCCAAAGTCGGGGAGGGGACGTGCTTCACCATCTACCTTCCCGCGCATGAAGCCGAGGCGAAAGCACCCAAGGCCCGGCTCCCGGCCAAGCCCAAGGAAAATGAATTGTGGGGATCGGGCACGATCCTTTTGGTCGAGGACGAGCATATGGTGCGCACCGTGACCGAGCGCGGCCTAACGCGTCACGGTTACAAGGTGATGAGTGCCAGCAATGGCGAGGATGCGCTCGAATTGCTGGCGAGCGGCGAACATGTCGATTTGCTGATCAGTGACGTCGTCATGCCGGTGATGGACGGCCCGACCATGGTCCGCGCGGCGCGCAAGGATTGGCCCGAACTGCCGATCCTGTTCATGTCAGGCTACGCCGAGGAGCAATTGCGCAAATCGATCGACATCGACAATGTCGCCTTCCTGCCCAAACCCTTCTCGATGATCGAATTGGCCGAGGCGGTGCGAAGCGTGCTCGGTGCGGCGGCGACAAAATAGGGCTGGTCACAGCCGAAACGACTGCTATCCCCAATCGCGTGGGTAATCAGCGTACCATCTTGATCGTCGAAGACGAGCCATTGATCTCGATGATGCTGGAGGATTTCCTCCTGTCTCTCGGGCATCAGGTCAGTGCAATCTGCGAAAGCGTCGGCGATGCTCTCCAAGCGTGCGACACTTCGGATTTCGACATTGCCATCCTCGACGTCAATCTGAAGGGCGAGAGCGTCTGGCCGGTCGCGACCCGGCTTCGCGAACGCGGCATTCCATTCGTGCTCGCCAGCGGCGGTCATGTCGATCCGCCACCGCCTGAGTTTGCTGCTGTGCCGATGATCGACAAGCCCTATACCATTGACCGCGTAACGCCGGCGCTCGACGCCGCGATGGAACGCAACGTCTTATAAACTGCCGCGTTTCCCTCAAATGTTCTACTCTTGTTCTTCTGGAACAAACCATATACACCGCGCTTAATCAGGTCCGCATCAAGCGGATCGATTGACGAGGAGACAGAGGTCATGGCAGCGCAGCTGAAAGTCGTCGGAACGACCGGAGAATCGGGAAACATGGATCGCGCGAAAGCATTGGAAGCAGCGCTGGCGCAAATCGATCGCGCGTTCGGCAAGGGCTCGGCAATGAAGCTGGGCAGCCGTGAGAAGATCGAGATTGAAACCATCTCGACCGGCAGCCTCGGGCTCGACATCGCGCTTGGCGTCGGTGGCCTGCCGCGCGGCCGCGTGATCGAAGTGTACGGGCCGGAAAGCTCGGGCAAGACCACGCTTGCGCTGCATGTGATTGCTGAAGCGCAGAAGACTGGCGGAACCGCCGCCTTCGTCGATGCCGAACATGCGCTCGATCCGGGCTACGCCAAGAAGCTTGGGGTCAATATCGATGAGTTGATCGTCTCGCAGCCCGATACGGGCGAGCAGGCGCTCGAGATTGTCGATACCCTGGTCCGCTCGAACGCGGTTGACGTGCTGGTGATCGACTCGGTCGCCGCGCTGGTGCCGCGCGCCGAGATCGAAGGCGAGATGGGCGACAGCCACGTCGGCCTCCAGGCACGCTTGATGAGCCAGTCGCTGCGCAAGCTGACGGGGTCGATCAGCCGCTCCAAGTGCACCGTCATCTTCATCAACCAATTGCGCATGAAAATCGGCGTGATGTACGGCAATCCCGAGACTACCACCGGCGGCAACGCACTCAAATTTTACGCCTCGGTCCGGCTCGACATCCGTCGCATCGGGCAGATTAAGGATCGCGACGATATCGTCGGCAATACGACCCGCGTTAAAGTCGTCAAGAACAAGGTTGCGCCGCCGTTCAAGCAGGTCGAATTCGACATCATGTATGGTGAGGGCGTCAGCAAGGTCGGCGAAATCCTCGACCTCGGCGTCAAGGCCGGCATCGTCGACAAGTCGGGTGCCTGGTTCAGCTACGATTCGATCCGCATGGGGCAGGGGCGCGAGAATTCGAAGACTTGGCTCAAGGAAAATCCCGACATGGCCAAGAAGATCGAAGACGCCATCCGCGGCAAGACCGACGAGGTCGGTGAGGTGCTGATGGCCGGGCCAGATCCGGAAAATGATTCGGAATAAGCCGGGACGGTTGGAATTGAATGGGGAGGGTCGGCGCTTAGGCGTCGGCCCTTGTTTATTTTGGCAATCGCTCGAGCAATCGCTTCGGCTCGGTCACACCGACCGCCAGCAAGGCGAGGCTGGCGCAGGCCGCCATCCCGATCAGGAAGGGCAAAGCGGTGCCGTCGAACGCGCGCCCGATCCCGAGCCCGATCGCGGCGCCGCCGATCGTCCCGATTACCCCTTGCACCGACGATGCAGTGCCCGCGATCGGCCCCATATGCTCCATCGCCAATGTGCTGAGGTTGGACGAGGTGAAGGCGAAGGCCGCCATCGCCAGCCCCTGAAGGATGACGAACAGGATCAGGCTTTCCAGCCCGGCAAGCGCCACGGCAAGGTGTAATAAGGTGATGGCGGCGAAGGCGATCGACCCGGCATGCCCGACCCGACGCATCCCGTACGTCCCGACGACCCGCGAATTGAGCCATGAGGTCAACGCCATCGGGGCGGCGACGGCGGCGAACACCATCCCGATCGCGCCCGGTGCCTTGAACACATCGAAAATGATCTGCTGGATCGAGGCGATATAAGCGGTCAACGCGCCGAATATGACCGTCAGCGCAATCGTGTAACCGAGCGATTGCCGGTCGCGCAGCGTCGCCCCCATCGCTCGTGAGATTTCGCCCAATTTCAGCGACCGGCGAAATTCGGGGTGAAGTGTTTCGGGCAGCCGTCGCCATGACCAAAGCGCCATCAGCACGCCGTAGGCGCCAAGCACGCCGAAGATCGCGCGCCACGGCCCGACCAGCAAGATACCCTGGCCGACGCTCGGGGCGAGCACCGGCACCAACATGAACACCATGAACACCAGGCTCATCGTCCGCGCCATCGCCTCACCGTCGAACAGGTCGCGGACCATCGTCACCACCAGCACGCGGGTTACCGCCGCGCTCGCGCCCATTGCGATCCGCCCCGCGATCAGCAACGGAAAGCTCCACGCAAATGCGCACAGGAACGCAAAACCGACGTAGAGTGATATGCCGATCCCAAGCACGGGCTTGCGCCCGAAGCGGTCGGCCAGCGGCCCCCACAGCAATTGCGTCGATCCGAAGCCGAACATGTAGGCGACCACCACCAATTGGCGGTCATTGTCCGACGCGACGTTGAGGCTTGTCCCGATCGCCGGAAGCGCCGGGATCATTGCGTCGATCGCAAAAGCGTTGAGCGCCATTAGTCCCGCGAGCATCGCGACAATCTCTCGCGATCCGGGGCGCGGCCCCGTCCCGGGCATCACATTGTTGGTAAAGGGCATCGCCGGGCTGCTGGCCGATTTCCTGCCCGGCTGCAACTTCGGCTTGCGTGCGACCAGCGCGGCCACCAAGGATTGGGCGGACATCGCTTGCTTCGAAGGAACTGGGAAATTGTGCGGAATTGCCGGCCTGTGGAGCAAGCGACCGCCTGACCCGGCATTGCTCACCCGCATGGCGACCGCAATCGCGCATCGCGGCCCCGATGATCATGGCCTCTGGATCGATCCCGAGGCGGGGATTGGACTGGCGCACCGCCGCCTGTCGATCGTCGATCTATCGCCCCACGGTCACCAGCCGATGCTGTCGAGCGACGACCGTTTCGCTCTCAGTTACAATGGCGAAATCTACAATCATCGCGATTTGCGGGCCGCGCTTGATGCTGACGGGCGCACGCCGGACGGCGGATGGCGCGGTCATTCGGATACCGAGACCCTGATCGAAGCCATATCCGCCTGGGGCCTCGATAGCGCGCTCGACCGCGCGGTCGGCATGTTCGCGTTCGCGCTGTGGGATCGCCGAGACCGAACGCTGCAACTGGTCCGCGACCGGTTCGGCGAGAAACCCCTTTATTATGGCTGGGCGGGCCGCGATTTCATCTTCGCATCCGAGTTGAAGGCATTCCGCGCCCACCCCAAGTTCGACCCCCAAATCGACCGCCGTGCGCTACACGCCTTCGCCGCGCGCACCAACGTCCCGGCGCCGCTCAGCATCTACCGCCGGATGTTCAAACTCGAACCTGGCTGCGTCCTGACCCTCGCCAACCTCGATCCGTTTGACTCCCCGCCTGCTCAGCAAATCCGCCGCTATTATGACTACGCCAATGTAGTCCGCGCCGGGCTCGCCGATCCAATTGCCAGCGAAGCCGACGCACTCGCCGCGCTCGAAGTCGCGCTCAACATTGCGATCGACGGGCAGGCGGTGGCTGATGTCCCGGTCGGTGCCTTCCTGTCGGGCGGGATCGACAGTTCGGCGGTGACGGCTTTCTATCAACAACGCAGCAGCACCCCGGTGAACACTTACACCATCGGGTTTGAGGAAGCGGCCTACAATGAGGCCGATGATGCGCGCGCAGTCGCCGAACATCTCGGCACTATCCACCACGAAGCGATCGTCACTGCCGCAGAAGCGCGCGACATAATTCCCTTGTTACCAGGTATTTACGACGAACCGTTCGCAGATAGTTCGCAGATCCCGACGTTCATTGTCAGCCGCGTCGCCCGCAATCAGGTAACCGTTGCTCTGACCGGCGATGGCGGCGACGAATTGTTCGCCGGCTATAACCGCCACGTTTCGGTCCCGGCCTTGTGGCGTCAGCTTCGCCGCATTCCGCGCCCATTGCGCGCGGCCGCCAGCGCGACCCTCGGCCAGCTGCCGTCGAGTTTCTGGACCGCCGTCATCACGGCTATCCCTGGCCGCACCGCGCCCAACCTCGGCGCCAAGCTCCACAAGGCGCTTCGTACCGCGGGCCACGCCCGCGACTTCGGCGATATTTACGATGATTTCCTCGATCAATGGGCTGGTGAGGCCAATCCGGTGATTGGCGGCGAGGGGGCCATTGCGCGGTCCATGTCGGGCATCGCGGATGACAACATTGCGACGATGCTCCGCGACGCAACCGGTTATTTGCCCGACGACATTCTGACCAAGGTCGACCGCGCGTCGATGGCGGTCAGCCTGGAAACCCGCGTCCCGTTCCTCGACCATCGCCTCGCGGCGGTCGCGGCGCGGATCCCCTTGTCGATGAAAGTCCACGGCGGCGCCGGCAAGCAAATCCTCCGCAAAGCCCTGTTCGCGCGTGCCCCCGCTTCATTGTTCGATCGGCCAAAGGCTGGGTTTGCCGTCCCGGTCGGCGAATGGATCAAGGGCCCGTTACGCGATTGGGCGGAAAGTCTGCTCGATCCCCGGCGGCTCACTGCCGAAGGCTGGTTCGATCCTGCCATTGTGACTGCCCGCTGGTCCGACCATCTTTGCGGTCGCCGCGATTCGACCGCCGCCATCTGGTCGATCCTGATGTTCCAGGCCTGGCTCGACGAGCAAGCATCCTAGGCGAAACGCGCGCTCAATCCTTCGAGCGACGCCTCGTGGGTCAAGTCGAGGTGCAGCGGGGTCACCGTTACATAGCCGTCGGCAATGCTTTCCAGGTCGGTGATGTGCCCCGGGGTCTCGACCGCCGATGCCAGCCCGAACCAGAAATAGGGAAAGCCGCGCGGGTCCTGCCGTTCGATGATCCGCAATCGCCCATAATCACGAAACCCTTGGCGGCAGACTCGCACGCCCTTCACGGCGGCCGGCTCGATCGCCGGGAAATTGACGTTGATCAACGTGCCGCGCGCCATCTTCACCGCGACCAGTTCGGCTAGCACGCGCCCCGCCCACGCTTCGGCCGATGCGAATGGCACGCTCGCTCCCAGACCCTGCTTGGAATAGGCTTGGCTGAGCGCAATCGACGGCACCCCCGCCAGCGCCCCTTCCATCGCTGCCGACACCGTTCCCGAATAGGTCACATCCTCGGCCAGGTTGGCGCCGCGATTGATCCCCGACAGGATCAGGTCGGGCGGGCAGTCCTTCATCAGGAGGGCAAGCGCCATCATCACCGCGTCGGTCGGGGTGCCGCTGACGGAATAGCGCTGTTCACCATGCTTTCTGAGGCGCACGGGCTGGGTTAGCGTCAGCGAGTGGCCGGTGCCCGATTGCTCCTCGCTCGGCGCCACCACCCAGATGTCGTCCGACAGGCTGGCCGCGACCTGCTCCAGCAGCGCAATGCCGCGCGAGTCGATGCCATCGTCATTGGTGATCAGGATCCGCATGTCCGCGCCTATGGGCGAAAGCCGCGCACGTGCCAATGCCGCACAATTGTTGCGCCCATTCGGCAACATGCACAAATAAACTGGCCAGTTGTTCGGTCAGTCCTTGTTAAGCTGAATCCTTTTAACTAGAGGGCGCTTGGGGATTGCCGACTTACCCGGTCAAGTAACGGGAAAGTCTAGTTTTCTTGCCTCCGACCGAAGCCGGTTGCGCGGTCTCGGATACGGCGGCGACGCGTATCGGGGAGGTATGTATGGCGACCGCATTGAAGGACCTTTACGGGTCGGAACAATCGACATTTGATCAGCTTGTCCTGGCGGACGATTATCGTCCGTCGGACGGCGAAGAGTTTATGGGTATCGAACAACGGGCCTATTTTCTCGCCAAGTTGAAGGCGTGGAAGGAAGCGATTGTCGATGAATCGCGTGCCACCATGGCCCAACTTCAAGTCGACTCATTGCGCGAACCGGACATGGCCGATCGCGCGTCGAGTGAAACTGATTGGTCGATCGAACTTCGCACCCGTGACCGCCAGCGCAAGCTCATCGCCAAAATTGACGCTGCGGTACGTCGCTTGTTCGACGGTGAATATGGCTATTGCGACGTCACCGGCGACCCGATTTCGCTGGCCCGGCTCGAAGCCCGGCCAATCGCCACGATGACCCTTGAAGCCCAGGAAAAGCATGAGCGGATCGAGCGCGTCTCGCGCGACGACTAAGCGTCGGCTTGGGCTAAAGTTTCGGCTTCAGGTAGCGGGCATCGCAGCCCGCCACCACGCGCGCACAAAAAAACCGGCGCTCTAGTGGCCGGTGATCACGTCCTTGACGCGTAATTTTTCTTTTTTGAGCTGATGGAGCTTGATGTCGTCGGGATGGGGGCGATGCTCCTCATCGTCGATCATCGCTTCCAGTGAGGCGTGCTTGTTCTCGAGCGAGTCGAGGTGACCCTGATCCATCTTTGTTGTTCCTTTCGGTTGCAGTGAAAGTGACACGCAACATTAAAACACGAATCATCCGGCTTGTCTTGTCCAACCGACTCCATCCGTCGCGGCCCGCGCGCGAACTGCCGATGCAGTCGGGCGTGACGTCGCGTCCGGGGTCGCGTAAGCCGCGCCGATGAACGACGACGATCCGCGACAAATCCTTGAACTGCTCAAGACCGAGCATCGGCTGCTCGATGCGGAGATTGAGGCATTGCTTGCCAGCGGTTCGGTCGATCAGCTGGAGATTGCGCGGCTCAAGAAGCGCAAGCTGATGCTCAAGGATGAGATTGCCCAGCTCAACGACAAGTTGGTGCCCGATATCCTTGCCTGACCCGTGCCAGATCGGGACGCGCGTCGTGCTTGATGGGCGGCTAACCTTTCCAGGCGTTTGATCCTGAACCGTAACGTGTCAGAACATGCCGCTATGAACGACTCATTCGACCCTTCTGGCCCTGAAGCGCGGATTACCCCGCGCCTGGTCGATGCCTTGTACACCGAAGCGATGGTGCTGGCGGATGAAGCCCGCGCTTATTTCGACGACATTGGTAAGGATGAGCGGCTGACACTCGAGCCGTTCGCGCGGGTTGGCTTTGCATGCGAATCGCTCAAGGTGACGACGCGGATCATGCATATCGTCGCGTGGCTGCTGACCCAGCGGGCGATTGAAACCGGCGAATTGCATCAGATCGACGGGCGCCGGCCCGAGCGGCGACTTGGCCATGCAACCACCAGCGATCCCAAGGTCGTGGTGCAAATGCCCGACGCGGCGCAGCGGCTGATCAGCGCGAGCTCGGATCTTTACGCGCGCTTGCAGCGGCTCGACGAGGGACAACTCGACGATCAGCCGATCCAAAGTCCGGCGCGCGCGCTGATGGGGCGCCTAGAACGCGACCTGATCTGGAATCGCGGCGCGTGACGCTCTAGGCTGCACCGTATGCAGCCTTTCACTTTCACTTACGGCCCGCGGGTCATCGCGACGTCGACCGGCGCTGCGGAACTTCCCCAACTACTGCCCGAAGGCCCCGTCCTGCTGGTCACAGACGACCAGCTGATCGCACTCGGCCTCGCCGAGCCGTGGATTGCCGCGTTGGAGCAGTCGCGCATCGTGACGATTTTCAGCGCGGTCGAGGCCGATCCATCGAAATCGACCCTGCTCGCCGCGGTCGAGGCAGGACGCGCCGCGGGCGTCGCCTCGGTCGTCGGTTTCGGCGGCGGCAGCCCGATGGATGTCGCCAAGCTCGCCTCCTATTTGCTCGGCTCAGGCGACGATCTCGACTCGATCTGGGGGGTCGAAGTTGCCACCGGAACCAAGCTCCCTTTGGTGCTCGTCCCGACCACCGCCGGCACCGGCTCTGAAGCCACGCCCATATCGGTCATTACCATCGAGGGCGGAACCAAACTCGCGGTCAATGCGCGCGCGATCACCGCCGACATTGCGATCCTCGACCCAACATTGACCACCGGCCTCCCGCGCCATGTCACGGCTGCTACCGGGATCGACGCGATGGTCCATGCGGTCGAGGCGTACACCTCGGCGCGGCTAAAAAACCCTCTCTCCGACGCCCTTGCGCGAGAGGCATTGCGCTTGCTGATGGCCAACCTGATCCGCGCTTGCGACCATCCCGACGATCTCGCCGCGCGCTCAGCGATGCTGCTCGGGGCGCATCTCGCAGGCGTCGCTTTTGCCAACGCGCCGGTCGCCGGGGTCCATGCTTTGGCTTATCCGCTCGGCGGTCTTCATCACTTGCCGCATGGCCTGTCGAATGCGCTGATGCTGCGCCATGTGCTGCAGCATAATGCGGAAGCGGCGCGTGACCTTTATGCCGAACTTGCCGAAATATTGGTGCCGGATTGCGCGGGGCAGGGTAGCCAATCGAAATGCGCCACGTTGATCGATGCGCTCGACAGGATGGTCACTAAAAGCGGCCTCAAACCCCGCCTCCGCGATCACGGCATCGAACGCAGCGACATCCCGGCTCTGGCGCGCGAGGCGATGAAGCAGACCCGGTTGCTGGTGAACAATCCCTGTCCGATTGATGAGGCCGATGCGGCGCGCTTGTATGAGGCCGCGTGGTGAGCCGCCCTGAGCCGCGCGGCCGCGACAACTATCGCCACTTCACCACCATCACCACCCGCTGGTCGGACAATGATGCCTATGGGCACGTCAACAACACCATCTATTATCAATGGTTCGACAGCGCGGTGAACGCCGTGCTGGTCGGCGCGGGGTTGCTCGACATCACTCACGGTGATCCGATCGGGCTGGTGGTCGAAACCGGCTGCACCTATTTCGTGCCGTTGAGCTTCCCCGGCGACGTCGAGGTAGGTCTCGCGGTCGATCGGCTCGGTGGTTCGAGCGTCACCTATCGCATCGGCATCTTCGCTGCGGGGGCCGAGGCACCCGCCGCGCAGGGCCATTTCACCCACGTCTACGTCGGCCGGTCATCGCGCCGTCCGGTGCCATTGCCCGCCGAATGGCGCACGACGCTTGCCGCGTTGACCTAACGCCGCTCGGCCGCGCTGGCGGCCCGGATCGCGCCAAAGTCGCTCCCCGCAAGCCACTTCGGCCAGCCATTGCTGTTGGCGATCGACTGGCCGACGCGGAACGCAGCGGTCGCTTCCTGCGCCGTTCCGGCAAAACTCCAGCGCGGGTCGAACTGGTCGCATGGCTGATGGTAGCAATTGCGATTATACGCAGCGACAATGCGCTCCCCGGGCGCCCGTCCGCCTTTAACCAGTTCGCGCCCGGCGCGGAACGCAAGCGCCGGCACCCCGCGTTGTGCGAAGGGGTAATGGTCCGATCGGAAATACCATCCAGCCTCGGGGTTTGGCTCGGGCACTACCCGTTGGCCACCGCGTGCCGCCGCGCGGCCCAGCTCGGCCTCGAGGTCGGTCTGCCCCGGCCCGATAAGTTCCAGCGTGCGCGATGCCGGCAACACGACATGGGGATCGAGGTTGATCACCGCGGCGGTCCGCGCCAGCGGATAGAGCGGGTGCGCAGCATAATATTCGGCGCCGAGCAGACCTTTTTCCTCCGATGTCCATGCCGCAAACAGCACGCTCCGCCGCGGTCGCTTGGCCGCCGCAAAGGCGCGCGCAACCTCGATCAATTCGGCGGTTCCGGTGGCATTGTCGACCGCGCCGTTGCGGATCGAATCGCCGCTTCGGTCGGGGCCATTATGGCCATTGGCATCCCAATGCGCGCCGTACAGCAGTTGCTCGTCGGGGCGCTCGGTGCCACGCAACTTGCCGATGACGTTATGGCTGACGAACGCTGTCGCGCGGTTGGCACCGCTGACCGACATGCTTGCCCCGCGAAGTGCGAACGCGCGAAACGCCTTGTTGCGCGCCCGCGCCTTGAGGCTGGCAAGATCGAGTCCGACCTGGCGGAGCAGGGCCACCGCTACCTCGCGCCGGACGATCGCACTGAACCCGAGCTCCGACTGCTGCAGCGGCGCCAAACCAATGCTCGGCAGCATGTCGCCATTTGCCGCCTGGGCAAAGGGCCAGCTGAATGCCGCTTCTTCGTGGATGAACATCACTCCGGCTGCCCCGGCCTTGGCGGCGGCGGCAACCTTCGTTCCGCTCCGCCCCTTATATGCCAGCGCGCGTCCGCCGAATCCAAGGTCGCGACCCGCCTCCATGTCTGGATCATTGGCAAGCAGCACCGCTACCTTGCCGCGCATGTCGATCCCGCGATAGGCGTCCCACCCTCGGGCCGCATCGACAACCCCCCAGCCAGCGAACACCAAGGGCGCGTCGGCAAGGTCGAACCGGCCGGCATTGCGCAACGACAGGGTCGAATCCGCCCCCAGTCGAAGCGGATTGCGCCGCCCCGCGATGCGCACCGACAATTGTGCTCCGGGCAGCCGGTCGAGCCGCACCACCGGCACTTCCTGGGTCCATTTGCCGTCGAGCCCGCCGGGTTCGAGCCCCGCCTCGGCAAAGGAGCGGGCAATGAAGGCGATCGTCGTGGCTTCGCCTTGTTCGCCCGGGCCGCGACCGTCGAATGCGTCCGATGACAGCATTCGGACATCAGCCTTGATCCGCTCGGCGCTGATCGGCGGCATGGGCGGTGCAGCACCAAGCAGTGCAAGCGCCGCGAGCGGGAAGCCAAAGCGTAGCTTGCTCATGCCGCAATCCGCGCCTTCGCCGCTTCATATTCGCTGGTAAGGCGCGCGACCATCTCGGCGGTCGGCACCACCTGCTTGATCGCGCCAATCCCCTGGCCCGACCCCCAGATGTCGCGCCACGCCTTGGCCCCGGTTGCTGATTGGAAGTTCATCGCTTCGGGTCCGGCCTGCGGCAAATTGTCCGGATCGAGCCCGGCCGCGGCGATCGAGCCGCGCAGATAATTGCCGTTAATCCCGGTGAACAGGTTGGAATTGACGATGTCACCCGCCGCGCCCTCGACGATCCCCTGCTTGTAATCATCCTCCGCGCGGGCTTCTGCGGTGGCGATGAACGGCGAGCCGATATAGGCCAGATCGGCCCCCATCGCCTGTGCCGCCAGGACCGCACCGCCGGTCGCGATCGCACCCGACAAAGCCAGCGGCCCGTCGAACCATTCGCGAATTTCCTGGACCAGTGCGAACGGCGACCATTTGCCGGCGTGTCCGCCAGCCCCGGCGGCAACCGCGATCAGCCCATCGGCACCTTTTTCGACCGCTTTGCGCGCAAAGCGATCGTCGATAATGTCGTGCAACGTGATCCCGCCCCAGGCGTGAACCGCTTGGTTGAGATCCTCGCGCGCGCCCAGTGAGGTGATCGTGATTGGCACTTTCCACTTGGCGCAGGTGGCGATGTCATCTTCCAGCCGGTCGTTCGACCGATGGACGATCTGGTTGACCGCGAACGGCGCGGCGGGCGTGGCGGGGTTGGCGCGGTCCCACGCGGCCAATTCCTCGGTAATCTGGTGGATCCATTCGTCGAGCTGGCTTTGCGGGCGGGCATTCAACGCCGGGAAACTGCCGACCACACCGGCCTTGCATTGGGCAATGACCAAAGCCGGGTGGGAAATGATGAACAATGGTGCGCCGATCACCGGAAGCCGAAGCGTGTCGAAAATGGCGGGCAGGGACATGGTGGCTCCTCGTTGCTTGGCCCTTGCTTAACCGCCCCGATGGCCGAGCGCGAGTGGCATATTGCAACGCATTGCACGCTTCTGGCGTCGCTCTATGAAGGGGCGCTGGATGATCGAGACGGGGACTGCATGAGCAACGTGGGCGAAGACAAGGTTGCAGCGATGCTTGGGGCCAAAGCATCGACCTGGCTGGTGACCGGCGCGGCGGGGTTTATCGGCTCGAACCTGGTTGAAACCCTGCTTCGCCAAGGGCAGCAGGTGGTTGGGCTCGACAATTTTTCGACCGGCTTCCAGCGCAATCTCGACGAGGCGCTGGCCGCGGTCCCTGGCGCATCCGATCGGTTCAAATTCGTCACCGGCGACATTCGGAACCGCGACCTGTGTCAGTCGATCGTCGAGGGCGTCGACGTCATCCTTCACCAGGCCGCGCTGGGCTCGGTGCCGCGGTCGATGGCCGATCCGCTGGCCAGCCATGACAGCAATGTCACCGGCTTCATCAACTTGCTCGACGCCGCGCGACGAGCCGGGGTCGGGCGGTTCGTCTATGCCGCGTCAAGCTCGACCTATGGCGACGATCCCGAACTGCCCAAGCGCGAGGAGCGCATCGGTCGCGCATTGTCACCCTATGCAGCGACCAAATTGATCGACGAGATTTATGCCGGGGTTTACGCGCAGGCGTTCGGCTATCAGGCGACCGGCCTGCGCTATTTCAACGTGTTTGGCCCGCGGCAGAACCCGGGCGGGGCCTATGCTGCAGTGATCCCCAAATGGGCCGACGCGATGCTCGCCGACGACGTGGTGACGATCAATGGCGATGGTGAAACCAGCCGCGACTTTTGCTATATCGCCAACGCGGTCCAGGCCAATATCCTCGCCGCGCTCGCGCCCGATGAGGCGCAAGGCGAGATTTACAATGTCGCGGTCGGCGCGCGGACCAGCCTCAACCAATTGTTCGAGCTGATCCGCGACGGGCTTGCCGAGCATCAGGTGCATTATGCTCGTGACCCCGACTATGGCGAATTTCGCCCCGGTGACATGCGTCATTCGGAAGCCGATATCTCCAAGGCCGAGCGGATGCTCGATTATCGCCCGGCGTTCGATATCGAAGCCGGGATGAAGCAGTCGCTGCCTTATTATCTCCAGCGATCGCGTGACGGCTGACGCCCTCCCGGTCGATTCACGCTTTTGACGGTTATGCCTTCGCGCTGGGTGTCGCGGGCCCAAGGCTATTCCCGCGACTTGGCCCAATTCGGGCTCGTCTGCCGCTAAGCGCCCGGCCGGCAATGTCGATGGCGTGATATTAGTCCCGCGCTAGGCGGCGGCTACTGCTGGATAGAGTCAGCTGAACCGCGCACCAATTGACTCTGGTCCTGTTTTCCGAACCTTATCCGCCGATGGACAAGCTGGGCAGCGTGGCGATCGTCGGGGCGGGCGATTTCATCGGATCGGCGATCGCGCGGACCTTCGCTGCGGCGGGCTATGCGGTTCATGGCGGGCGACGCAATGGCGACCAACTCCAGCCACTTGAGGCTGAGATTGCAGCGGCTGGCGGGCGGTTCAGCGGCCACACGCTCGACGCCCGCTCGGAAGAAGCGATCGCCGCTTTCCTCGACGCAGCCAACCCGGCTGATGCGCCATTGGAAGCGGTGATCTTCAACATCGGCGCCAACGTCCAATTCCCGTTGCTCGACACCAGCGAACGGGTGTTCCGCAAGGTGTGGGAAATGGCCTGCTACGCCGGCTTCCTCACCGGCCGCGAAGCCGCGCGCCGCTTGCTCGTCCACGGCAAGGGCTCGATCTTCTTCACCGGCGCGACGGCCTCGGTCCGCGGCGGGTCGGGCTATGCCGCCTTCGCCGCCGCCAAGGCCGGACTGCGGGCGACCGCCCAATCGATGGCGCGCGAACTTGGGCCGCACAACATCCACGTCGCCCATCTGATCATCGACGCCGGGGTCGACACCGCCTGGGTTCGCGAGCGGATTGCCGCCGCCCGGCCCGAGGCCGAGATCCCCGACGGCGCGCTGATGGACCCGCAGTCGATCGCCGAGACCTACCTCATGCTGCACCGCCAGAAGCGCGACGCGTGGACCCACGAACTCGACCTGCGGCCGTTTGGAGAAAGCTGGTGAGCAACCCGATCTTGTACTTCGATTTCGCCAGCCCCAACGCCTATTTCGTCCACCGCGTCCTGCCCGGGATCGAATCGCGCACCGGGGCCAGATTCGGCTATGTGCCGGTGCTGCTCGGCGGATTATTCAAGCTGACCGGGAATCAGGCGCCGATGTTCGCCTTCGCCCATATTCCCGCCAAGCTGGCCTATGAGCATCGCGAGATCGTTCGCTTCATCGAACGGCATGGGCTGACCAAATTCGTGATGAACCCGCATTTCCCGGTCAACACCTTGCTCCCCATGCGCGGGGCGGTGGCTGCAGCGGGGCAGGGGGTGCTGCCGGCCTATGTCGAGGCAGTGTTCGCCGCGATGTGGGAGCAGGGGGTGGATTGTTCGGACCCCGCCGCGCTGGCCAAGGTGCTGGCAGCCGCCGGGCTCGATGCCGAGGCGTTGCTCGAGGCGACGCGGGACGAGGCGGTCAAGGCGAAGCTGATGGCCAATACCCAGGCCGCCGCGGATCATGGCGCGTTCGGTATCCCGACATTCGTGGTGGGGGCGGAATTATACTTCGGGAAGGACAAACTGGGCGAGGTCGAGCGCGCGATCGCCGAGCATTGAGGCGCGCGTAAAGCCCCAAAGGTCGCAAAAGTCGCATGGTCAGCGACCATTTTTCCTATTTTTCGCGGAAATCCGCCGATGGTGCGTCGAACAGACACGGAAATCGCCCGCATTGCGCACCGAACGAACCGCAAATCGCGCGAAAATCGCGAGTGGTTGGGCTGGCATCTGAGCGCATATCCTGATCCTGTGGCCGGCACGATCGAGTCGTGCAGCCCGAGGCTGGCAGACGAAATCCTACATTGGAAGGGGCTACCTAGACCGCGCTTATCCCTTGACGGTGAAGCCGATCTTGATCGTCACCTGGTAATGCGACACCTTGCCGCCCTCGACATGGCCGCGGGTGTCGGTGACTTCGAACCAGCGGATATTTTCGATGGTCGACGAGGCGCGGGCGATCGCGGTCTGGATCGCATCCTCGATGCTGGTGGGCGAGGAGCCGACGAGCTCGACGATCTTGTAGACATGGTCAGACATGATGGCGATTTCCCGGGCCTGAGGAGCGGAGGCACCATCATAAGCGCGTTTGGGCGCAGCGTGAAGTTCGCCGACACGCGGCTCAGTCCGGTGCCGTATCCTTGGGCCCGGCGCGATGGCCGAGGACGTAGCCGGCAATGCCGCTGAGCAGTGCGATGACCGCTTCCCCTGCGATTACGCCGAGGAGCCCGAGCAGCGAGGCGGCCAGCACGATAAGGATGATGGTCGCCAGCTTGGGCACGTCGGTCTGCTGAAGGATGCGGGCGATGCTGGCGCCGGACATGTCGCCCTTCCAAAACATGACCCCATAAACGATCGTCGCTCCGCCGATGATGATGCCGAGACCGATCAGGGAGAGTTGCGCCAGGGTGATGATGAAGGGAAACAGCGCCGGGTTCACGCCGGTAGTCATCGTCAGTCTCCCCCCACTTTGCCCGGCGTGGAAGATGCCTTGGTTTGGGGGAGAAGGGAAGCGGGGGGCTTAGGGGAGTGGCACGGTGACCCGGTCGCCAACGTGTCGCTGGTCGTGGCGCTGGACAAGGATCAGCTGATCGAGCGGGCGTAGCCGACTTAAAGGCTCCGGGCGCGCGAAGCGCGGCTGGAATGTCTGGCGGAAGGGGAAAGGTGACGGAGCGCAAGCTGGCGCTGGTGCTGGCGAAGCCGACTTAGAGGCTCCATCGACGCGCTTGCGTCGATGGAATGTCGGCGGAGGTGGGGATTGATTTGGTTTTGGGGCGGAAAGGTAATTAGTGCACTGTCACCGTAATCCCACCGTAATCCCGTGGTTCTGGCGCCGAATCCGACGTGGACTTTGCTAGGGGCGTATCAAGTCAAGAAGTGTGCGTGACACTGATGTGTGTCGTCCATCAGGGTGCAGTACGGTTTTTGTACGGATTGTGGCGCGCCACCCACCAGCTGCTACAAGTCCTTCTCTTTCAATGCGTTCTAGGTAATCAGCGCTGAGATTCGCTGCCACGCGCCCTTGGAGTACATCGCCATCGTCAGCCTTCTTGAATTCAAAGCGCCGCTGTATGGGGACTAGGCCTAATAATTCACCTTCAAAGGTCTCATCTATTTCTTCAACGTCGACTTGCGATACGCGCTCGAAGGCCCTTTCAACGCTGGGAACATCGAGTTTTAGATCCCGCTGTTCTTCTGAGACACGAAGTGTCGAACGGGCCTTATGCAACGTTCCGATAAATCGCTTCAGAGTGTGAAAGATTCGAATATCCAACTCGTCAAGTTTTGCATCGAAGAGCCGACCGTCAGCGGCTGCGACTTCTTCGAGTAAATTTGTCACAGATTGCACAGCTCGTTGCGCGGGGGTCTCAAACATTCCAGGCTGGTCACCGCCGTCTTCTTCCAAGACAAAACCAAATGACCCGTGCACCAGAGCCGTTACATTCATTCGAGCTTGCCTGTGGATTTGATCTGGCAAACGACCACGTTCAGCCAGCGGACCGCTTTCGGCTGCGACATGCTTCGATACTAACTCCTGATAATCTTGGAGCGCTTTCCCAGCGAAGTCCGCCTCAATCCCCGACGAGCCGCGAACGGGCTCCCCGTCAAACACGAGCGCTACGCTTGCAACATTATGTTCTACGTCCTCAATTTGCCCGATTTCAGCCTCCAAGGAAGCAAGTCGTTTTTGGAGCGAGCGAGATCCCAAAGGATCATGCCCCGCCGAGCGCTCAAGCAATGCGCGGATTGAAGCTACTTCGCTGCGAAGTGCGTCTCGGTGAATCTTGGTCACCATGCTGCTTCTATCTCTGCCAATTGTAGCATTGCGGCTTCATCGTCGCTTTGCAGATCGATTTGAACCAATCCCTTCCAACGGAATGTATCACGCTGATGGCTGAACAATCCAAACCAATAAGCAGATTGTTCTGATACCGCACTCGGCTCGATTCCTAGGTCGATGAAATACGAATCGCACGAGTAGGTAGCCTTGCAAAAGTCGGAGTCGAACAAGCCATTAGCATGAGCGCCAACGAAGGCCGCCCAAGCGTTTTCGTCAGCGTGTTCCTCGGGTCGTTGAACAACCGATATGACATCCACGTCTCCCGGCGGCCGGCCCTTGATCAACTCGCAAGCTTCAACGAAGCTTCCATCAATCCATTGGAAAGCGCGCAAAAATCCAATGTCCCTCAGCGCATCTCGATAATCCATTAAGCCGCGAAGAATTGTTGCTCGCTCAGGAGAGGTCGCAAATCTGGCAACCAGTTCAGACATTGATGCCACGTAAGGGGAACGAGGATGAAATTGGCCGAGCACGTCTCCGCCCATGAATGGCGGAAGTACGTTTCCCAGCTCAAATTCGGGTATCATTACTCAGCTTCCGACATGAGGATGTCGCTATCCTATCCAGTTTCTGCCGAGCGGTGCACTTACACCAACATCATTTCGAAAAAGCAAAGGCTATTTCAAACTCAACCCATCTGGCATGAGGCCAAAGCCGTCACGGGCAGTCGTGACGTCAGTCGGCTCGCCTGATGGCGACCCGCTGGCCCCACGACAAGCTCAGGACCTGCTTTCGTGTTTAGAGAAGATCCCTCGACTTGGCTCGGGACAAACGGGAAGGGGAGGCGGACTCCGACTTGAGGCCGGGGTGACGCTTATTGGTCGAGAAAGCTTCGCATTTTTCGCGAGCGCGACGGATGCTTCAGCTTCCGCAAAGCCTTCGCTTCAATCTGCCGAATCCGCTCGCGGGTCACCGAGAATTGCTGGCCGACTTCTTCCAGCGTGTGATCGGTGTTCATACCGATGCCGAAGCGCATGCGGAGGACTCGTTCTTCGCGCGGGGTCAGGCTTGCTAGCACGCGGGTAACGGTTTCCTTCAGATTCGCCTGGATCGCGGCGTCGACCGGGATGACGGCGTTCTTGTCCTCGATGAAGTCGCCCAAATGGCTGTCTTCCTCGTCGCCGATCGGGGTTTCCAGGCTGATCGGTTCCTTGGCGATCTTCATCACCTTGCGGACTTTTTCGAGCGGCATGGAGAGGCGCTCGGCGAGTTCTTCGGGGGTCGGTTCGCGGCCGGTCTCGTGGAGGAACTGGCGGCTGGTGCGGACCAGTTTGTTGATCGTTTCGATCATGTGCACCGGGATGCGGATGGTGCGGGCCTGGTCGGCGATGCTGCGGGTGATCGCCTGGCGGATCCACCACGTGGCG